>CAJJAH010000007.1 GCA_905182255.1 Cryomorphaceae bacterium BACL11 MAG-121001-bin54 | reverse complement strand
GGAGTTATTGTTCAGGGATATGGTAAGCAAAAGCATACAGTTTTTGCTGGAGTTGAAACATTTAATAATGGAATTGATATTGTCACGGATGAAAACATGAACGTCAGGGCTGTTTTTGATGGAACCGTTAGCAGAATATTCTTTATTAAAGGAGAGGTAAAGGCAATTTTATTAAATCATGGAGAATACTTTAGTGTGTACTCAGGATTAAAAGAGGTTAGTGTTAAGGTGGGTGATAAGCTTCTAGCTAAGGATAAAATAGGAGTAGTTTTTACACAAGAAATAGAATTAAAAACAGAGCTCCATTTTGAAATTTGGAAGGGTTATGACAAACAAGATCCTTCTCAATGGTTATTTAAGGCTTATTAAATCAAAATGCATAGATTTGCATATTAATCAAAAATAAATAATTATGAATTTACCAGTTTTACTATTTTCCTTTGGTGGGCCAGAAATAATTTTGATTGCTCTTGCGATTCTACTATTATTTGGTGGAAAAAAAATTCCAGAATTAATGAAAGGGTTAGGAAAGGGAATTAGTGAATTTAAAAAAGGGAAAAATGAAGGTGAAGAAAAGAAGGAAGACTAAATTTATTTAATTTGACAACTTTCCGTTCCTTTAAACAAGTGCAAAGCGCTCTTTCAAACCAGTTAACTACTTGTGTTGAAATAACCAATTCTTATCTGCAAAAAATTGAAGAGCATAATCACTTAAATGTTTTTATTGAGGTGTATACCGATGAGGCTTTGAGTCAGGCTTTAGCTGTGGATAAAAAATTAGAAAGTGGTAATGCTGGTAAATTGGCAGGAATGGTTATTGGAATAAAAGACAATCTTTGCTATAAGGGTCATAAAGTTTCGGCTTCTTCTAAAATTTTAGATGGTTTTGAATCCTTATTTAGCGCAACTGTTATTGACAGATTATTAGCTGAAGATGCGATAATTATTGGTAGACTTAACTGTGATGAGTTTGCAATGGGTTCAGCTAATGAAAATACAATATACGGAACTGTAAAAAACCCACTAGATAGTACAAAAGTAGCTGGAGGAAGTTCAGGTGGTTCGGCAGCTGCAGTTGCAGCAGGGCTTTGTTTAGCCACATTAGGAAGTGATACTGGAGGGTCAATCAGACAGCCAGCAGCATTTTGTGGTATTGTTGGTTTAAAACCTACATATTCTCGTGTCTCTCGTTATGGTTTAATTGCATACGCATCTTCATTCGACCAGATAGGACCTTTAACAAATACAGTTCAGGATTCAGCATTACTACTTGAAGTTATTGCTGGAGAAGATGATTTTGATAGTACAGTTTCCACAAGGAAGGTTGAACAATATACTAAAGCACCACTCTGCAATAGCCCTAAGCGCATTGCTTATATTAAAGAATGCTTAGATAGTAAGGGGTTAGACCCAGAGATAAAACAAGTTATTGAAAATAAAATTGAAGAATTAAAAGCAGAAGGGCATATAGTTGAGCCAATTTCTTTTTCCTATTTAGATTATTTGGTGCCTACCTATTATGTAATTACAACTGCTGAGGCATCATCTAATTTAGCCCGTTTTGACGGTGTCCATTATGGATATAGAAGTAAAAATATTACTAATCTTGAAAGCACTTACATAAATAGTAGGACCGAAGGTTTTGGTGAGGAGGTAAAAAGAAGAATTATGTTAGGTACTTTTGTTTTGAGTGCAGGCTATCATGATGCCTACTTTACCAAAGCACAAAAAATTAGACGTCTAATTCAAGAAAAAACCAATGAAATGTTTAAGGATTATGATTTTGTGATTTCACCAACTACCCCCCATACACCTTTTTCAATAGGGACAAAACATACTGACCCAACAATAATGTATTTGGAAGATATTTTTACTGTACAAGCAAACCTTGCTGGTAATCCTGCTATTTCCATTCCTATTGAAAATCATTCTAATGGAATGTCAATTGGACTACACATAATGGCTGATAATTTTAAGGAATCTGATTTATTAGCTTTTTCTAAATACATGAATAAGGAAGGATAATTACTATCTTTGTGCTATGAGATTATTTTTAATCATAGCTTTTGTTTCGTTTTCTTTTTTAGGTTTTTCACAAACTAATTTACCCTATGATGTAGGCGAGTATGCGGCATACACAATATCTTTTGGAGCAATTAATGTTGGATATGCTGAATTGGAGGTTAAAGAAATTACATCCGTAAACAATAAGCCGAGTTTTCATATTATTGGAAAAGGTAGGACAGCTCCCTTCTTTGATTGGGTTTTTAAGGTTAGAGACGTTTATGAAACATTTATAGACACCGCAACCCTACTCCCTCTTGTGTTTAATAGGGAAGTAAGAGAAGGGCGTCATGTAGTAAGTCAACAGTATAATTTCAACCATAATAACGAAAATGTAGTTACTCAGGATAGTACATTCAAGATTCCTATTCAAACGCAAGATATGTTATCGGCTTTCTTTTATGCCAGAACTTTTAAAAAAGATAGAGTCTTAAATGTAGGCTCTTTTTATGTCCCTATTTTTATGGATGATGAAAATTATTTTCTTGAGATTAAGTACTTAAAGAATGAAATCATTAACACTAAATGGGGGAAAGTTGATTGTATGGTTTTTCAGCCTAAAATGCAAGAGGGTAGGATTTTTGAAGATGGAGAAGAAATGAAAATATGGATCTCTGATGATAAAAATCATTTACTTTTAAGAGTAGAAACTAAGATTTGGACAGGCTTAATAAAAGCAGTTTTACAAGAGTATAAACATGTTAAATATCCTTTGTCAATAATTGAAGAATAATTATGATTACAGAATCATTTAAACATTAAATTAGCAGGATGAAAAAATGGTTCGGAATACTAGTAATGGGAACAGCATTACTGTTTATGTTAACCAACATAAATAAAGATAAAAAAGAGGTTGAGAAGTTGGAGTTTATTCAAGAAATAGTTGAACCTTCTTATGAATATAACATTCTTGTAGATTCGTTTAATGTTATAAAAGGTTCTGTAAAAAGGGGCCAAACTATGGGGGAGATTCTTTATTTGAACCATATTGATCATTTTGAAATTAATAAAATTGTTGAAAAATCAAAAGGAATATTTGATGTCAGACGAGTAAATACAGGAAAAAAATATACCGTTATTTGTGCTTCTGATTCTACTAAAAAGGCGAAATATTTTATCTATGAAATTGATGCAATTAACTATGTTGTTTTTGATTTAAGAGGGGAGATAGATGTATATAAAGGAAAAAAGCCAGTAACAGTTAAATTAAATACTGCTTCCGGAATAATACAGTCATCCCTGTGGCTAACTATGGAAGAGCAAAAACTAAGCCCTAAATTAACAGCTGAACTTTCAACAATTTATGCCTGGACAATTGATTTTTTTAAGATTCAGAAAAATGATGGATTTAGGGTGTATTATGAGAATAAGTATATTGATGGTGAGTACATTGGTATAGGAAGGATCTTAGCTGCAGAGTTCACACACAAGGGTCAAGATTTTTATTCTTTTTATTACAAAGAGAGCGAGAATTTTGGAGATTATTATGACGAAAAAGGTAATACCCTTCGCAAGGCATTTTTAATGGCACCCGTAGATTATAAACGTATTTCTTCTCGTTATAGTAAAAGAAGAAAACATCCGGTAACAGGAAGATGGAAGGGGCATTTTGGCACTGATTATGCAGCTGAAAGAGGCACTCCTATTTGGTCTACTGCTAATGGAACAATTATTGCTGCATCTTACACAAAGAACAATGGTAATTATGTAAAAGTCAGGCACAATGGAACTTACACAACTCAGTATTTACATATGTCAAAAATAAAGCCAGGAATAAGAAAAGGCGTATACGTGAAGCAGGGCGATATTATTGGTTATGTAGGAAGCACTGGATTAGCAACTGGTCCTCACGTTTGTTATCGTTTCTGGAAAAATGATAAACAGGTCGATCCATTTAAACAAAAACTTCCACCTGGCGATCCTATAAAAAAGGAAAATAGAGAGGCGTATATGTTAGCTAAAGATAGTTTAATGAAAATTTTAATGAATTAAAAAGGTGATGGATCATAAAAAAAGTATAGTAAAGCAGTTGTTTAGCATACTTTTTGTTATGTTTTTTTTCCTTGTAAATGCACAAAATACTTTTATTGAAAATAAAGGTCAATTTCCAGAAGCCGTAATCTCAAAAACAAACCTTCCTTCTGGTGCCTTATATATCGAAAAGGCAAAATTCACTTACGCTTTTTATAACGGTAAGCAGCTTGCGGACATACATGATGGTTTAGCAGCTAACAATACTGTTAATGCTCACGCTTATTCTGTATCATTTATTAACGCAAATACTGACCCTAATATTGAGTTGGAAGAGGAGAGTATGTTCTTTGAAAATTATTATTTAGGCAGTAAATTAACCTGGGCATCTGGTGTTAAATCATATAAGCGTCAAGCCCAAAAAAATATTTATAAAGGTGTTGATCTATATTTATTTGTTGATAAAGACAACTTAAAGTACGAACTTTATCTTGATAAATCAGCTGATGAAAAATTAATTAAGTTGCGGTATCAAGGACATACTGAGGTTAAAATTAGAAATGGAAATTTGGTTGTAAATACTACTGTAAATAGTATTTCTGAATATCGCCCTTATGCTTACCAGATTATAGAGGGTATTGAAGTTGAGGTAGCCTGTGTCTATCATTTAAAAAATAATATCCTTTCGTTTGATTTCCCAAATGATTATAATAGAAATTATCCTTTAGTAATTGACCCTGTTTTAGAATTCTCCACATATTCTGGTTCTACAATGGATAATTTCGGATATACCGCTACCTATGATGATTTTGGTTTTTTGTACAGTGGAAGTACTTCTTTTGGAGTAGGATATCCTATCACTTTAGGGGCTTACCAACTTAACTATGCCAATACTGCTGGTGGTACTGATGTAGCAATAACTAAGTACGATACTAGTGGTACAATCAGAATTTATTCTACTTATTTAGGCGGAACAAAAGATGAGTTACCCCATAGTATGATTGTCAATAGTGCTGATGAATTATTTATTTTCGGAACAACTGGCTCTGCTGATTTCCCGACTACAACCTCATCATTTCAGCCAAATTTTAATGGAGGGCCAGGATTTTCTCCGTCAGGTATTGGGGTGAGTTTCCCAGATGGTTCTGATATTTTTGTTTCAAGATTAAGTACTAATGGTGGGAATTTATTGGCCTCTACTTTTTTAGGAGGATCAGATAATGATGGACTAAATACTGCTCCTAAATTAAAGTTTAATTATGCTGATGAGGTTCGGGGTGAAATTGATATTGATCAGAATAATAATATCTATATTGCTACTTGTACACAGTCTATTGATTTTCCAATTGTTGGTGGGTTTCAAAATACAAATAAAGGGGGTCAAGAAGGCTGTATTGTTAAAATGGATAATCAACTTTCTTCAATAATTTGGAGTTCTTATTTAGGAGAAAATGCTGATGATGCTATCTATTCTTTAGCATTGGATAAAGATGATAATATTTATGTGACAGGAGGAACAGCATCTGCTCTTTTCCCAACAACAGCTAATGCTTACCAAACTGGCCATCAGGACACCTTAAAGGCAGATGCCTTTATAAGTTTAATTAGTTCAAATGGAAGTCAGATTCTTTATTCTTCCTTCTATGGTTCGCCAGCATATGACCAATCGTATTTTGTAGAAATTGGGAGTACAGATGCAGTTTATTTATTTGGACAAACAAAAGCGAGTGACACTACTTTAGTGCAGAATGCAACTTATTTTGAAAGTGGAGCTGGTCAATTTATTGCGGTATTTACTAAGGATTTAGCAAGTATTTTACGGGCAACTGTTGTGGGGACAGGTAAAGGTAGTCCTGATATTTCTCCAACCGCTTTTTTGGTTGATGTTTGCGACAAGATCTATTTTTCGGGATGGGGGTCAAATTTAGGAGGACCATTGTCAACACTTAATTTGCCGGTAAGTTCTACTGCTTTTCAATCAACTACTGATGGAAATGATTTTTATTTAATGGTAGTTGATGATGCTTTAAGTAGCATGGTTTATGCTACCTATTTCGGAGGAAGCCAAAGCAATGAACATGTGGATGGAGGGACAAGTCGTTTTGATAAAAAAGGAATCATCTACCAATCCGTTTGTGCAGGTTGTGGTGGTAGTTCTGATTTCCCGATAGAACCTAATCCAGGAGCCGTTTCGGTAACCAATAATAGCCCAAATTGTAACAATGGAGTCTTTAAATTCAACTTTGATTTCCCAATGGTAATAGCTGACTTTAATTCTTCTTGGGTTGGTTGCGATACTAATGTCAGTTTTCAAAATTTAAGTATCTCTAACTCACCAATAACTTATCAATGGGATTTTGGAGATGCTACTACTTCAAGTTTGGAAAATCCAACTCATAATTACGCTCAAGCAGGCAATTATAGTGTTACCTTAATTGCTACTTCTTCAGGAGCTTGTAATGCCTCAGATACGATAACAAAACAGGTGTATATATTAGCTAATGCTTCCGATACGATTCCGAGTATTGTAAAATGTAAAAACGACCTAATTCAAATTGGCTTACTTCCTGTTAACGATCCAACAATATCTTATTTGTGGTCTCCTGCAACTGATTTAAGTAGTGCTAATGTTTCCAATCCTTTTTGCAGCTCTTCAGCTAATGCAACTTATCAATTGCTTGTTTCAAACGGAAGCTGTACGGATACTTTACTACAACAAATTGTAGTTCTTGATTTTTTATTAGATGCTGGTGAGGATACTGCTTACTGTAATACCCCGATAACATTAAGAGCGAGTTATAGTGGTGGAACTGACATACTTTGGTCCTCTAATATTAATTTTACTGATACACTAAGCCTTACCGATAGCTTAACGATTGCAAGTATTGCCCAATTTTATGTAAAAGTTACTGATGGAATCTGCGAGCAGGTGGATAGTGTTCGGGTGAATGCACAAAGCATTAATTTTAATTTGATAGGTGAAGATTTATGTCAAGGTGATAGTGTCTTTTTGTTGGTTGAAAACCTAATGCCTAGTGTAGCAATAACTGCTTATTCATGGGAGCCATTAGCAATAACTTACAATACCGATTCTTCAAGTATTAGTAGTTATACCGACACTTCAATCTGGTATAGCGTAGAGGCTATTAATGTGGATGGTTGTATTTTAAAAGATTCCATTTTTATTCAAATTTTTGACAATCCAATTTTGGATTCTTTATGGTTGAATAAGTATACAATTTTCAGAGGGGAATCGGCTTATTTAAATGTTAAAACTGATGATAGTTTTGTTTGGTATAACTTTACTAGCACCTCCAATTCAGTGTTGGTTGAACCGATACAAAATGAGTGTTATACTGTTGAGGTTTTTAACGCCTATACTTGTAGTGTTTTGGATAGCGTTTGTATTGTGGTGTTGGATGTGTTTTGCAATGAAGATGGAATTACGATACCAACCGCATTTAGCCCTAATGAGGACGAAGTAAACGACACTTATTTTATTATGGATAATGATGGAGTAGTTACTGATTTCAAACTTGAAATATTTAATCGTTTAGGGCAAAAAGTATTTGCAGCAACAGATAAGAGTTCCAAGTGGGACGGCACTTACCTTGGTAAAAAACTTAACCCTCAGGTGTTCGACTTTTATTTGGAACTTAAATGTGTGGATGATAAAACGCTCTTTAAAAAGGGAAATATCACTCTTATCAGATGAGAAAGATTGCCTTAATATTGATATTATCCTTTGCAGTAAATGCTTGGGCACAGGATGTGCATTTCTCTCAATTTTTAGCCAATAGTTTCGTGTTAAACCCTGCAATGGTTGGGGTGCAAAAAAATGATTATAAAGCTACCCTTCACCGAAAATCACAATGGGCAAGTGTCAGTGTTCCTTTTACTACTTTTACTTTAGCATTGGAAAGAAAAGATATTCTTCCTAGCCACAGTATTGGTTTACAATTTCTAAACGATATTGCTGGTGATTCTCGTTTTAAAACTTCAGGATTAAATTTTACGTATGTAAAAAGTGTAGCAACTAGTAAGGAAAATACTTTTCGTTTTGGGGCAGAATTTGGTCTTTTTCAACGGTCGATTGTTGTTGATGATTTAGTATTTAACAGTCCTGAAAATTTAAGTAATTTTAATTTTACTTTTCCTGATATCTCTGTTGGAGTTGCTAATCAGAATTATTTAAATGAAGATTTATTATTAGAAACGGGGATAGCATTTTTCCATATTAATAAACCCAAACAATCCTTTACTGATGATGATGATGTTCGATTGCATCAAAAAATAAATTTCCATACGGCTCTTAATTATGCCTATACGGATAACTTGAGTATTCAACCTAAATTAGTGTTTTCTAATCAGGATACTGACAAAGAATTTTTATTGGGTTGTGTGGTTAATTATTTGCTGAAAGGCGAAAAAGATATTCTTTTAAAATCAGGAATTGCTGATCGGTTTAATGACGCTCTAATACTTTATTTTGGAGCTGAAATTGATGGTTTATCTTGTGTTGTGAGTTATGATGTAAACACTTCTAGTTTGAACAATGCAAGTAATAATAAAGGCGGCTTTGAATTTGCATTGGTATTCCAATGGAAGAGTAAGAAAAAGATAAAAATTGTTGAACAGGAAATTTGCCCAAAATATTTATAATGAAAAGAATAATCATCCTATTTTTTCCAATACTTAGCTTTTCCCAGGGGATAACTATTAGCCATTTGCTAGGCAATGTTAATACCTATGGGCCTGAGCTTAATTTTGTTCAAATTGATGAGAATACAGCTTATTATACTTCTTCAACTTTGGAAGAGGACACCTATCAATCTGCTATTTTTTCAAGTACGCTTAAGGATGGGAAGTGGCAAAAAGGAAAGTATATTTATTTAGGAAATTCCTATTCAACCGCCAATAGTCATTTTCCAAAAAACGAGTTGGTTTTTTATTTTAGTGTCTGTGATGACCAAGGAAATTGTAAAATTGCCCTTAGGAATTATAAAAAGCAAATAACTGAAGAATTAAACAGCAATATAAATTTGCTAAATTCAACAAATACTCAACCGCATATTGCAATTCATAATCAGCAAAAAGTGATGTATTTTGTTTCTGACAGGAAAGGTGGGTTTGGCGGCATGGATATATGGTTAAGTATAATTAATAAAGATGGAAAGTATGGCATCCCTATTAATGCTGGCGACAAAATTAATTCAGAATTTGATGAGATAACTCCTTACTTTAATTCCTTTGAGGAAGTTTTATATTTTTCCTCCAACAGAGAAAATGGTGTAGGAGAATTTGATATTTACACTGCAAATGGAAAATTAAATTTATGGGATAAACCTATTAATGCAATTAAACTGAACACTAAGCAAGACGAAATGTACCTTTCTTTCTATTCCCAAACAAAAGGCTATTTTTCTTCTAATCGTAAAGGGGCTCTCTACACTTCCAACGAGTTTTGTTGCAATGATGTTTTTTCTTTTGAGTTAGATGAACCCGTGATCGAAGAGCCGGAAAGTATTCTGAGGATTGCTCAGTACTTGCCTCTAAAATTATATTTCCATAATGATGAGCCTGATTGTTGTACTATGAGTGTTACAACTGATAAAACCTATAAGGATGCTTATATTTCATACTTCAAAATGGAAGAAAAATATAATTTATATTCACCTAACTCAATACTATTTTTTAAAGACTCTTTGAAAGGAAATTTTAATAAACTAAATCGCATATTTTCTTATGTATTAGCTGATTTAAAACTAGGAAAAACAATACAATTGCACGTTAAAGGTTTTACTAGTCCTTTGCATAAAAGGGATTATAACATAAATTTATCAAAAAGAAGAATTCAGAGCTTTGTAAACTATTTAGGCCTGTATGAAAACATGTCTTTTTTGCCTTTTTTAAAATCAGGATTTTTAAAAATTATTGAATTGCCTTTTGGTGAAAGTAATTCTACCAAAAAAGTAAGTGATAACCCAGAAGACAGCTTGAATTCAATATATAGTTTAGATGCAATTTTGGAGCGTAGAATTGAAATTATTGATGTTAAATTAATAGAATAGTGATTAGCTCTACACTTAGTCCGACTATAAAGCCTGCATATACTTGTGCGTAATTATGAGCTTTTTGTTTTATCCTAGCTACCCCAAGCAAACCTGAAAGTAGAATAAACAATATAAGTAGATAAAGGAAATTACCATAAATTATTTGCAAAGCTATAAAAACACCTACCACCCCACCTATTCCCAATAAGTGCAAACTTATTTTCCAAAATTTTGAGATGATAGAGGCAAGTAAAATTATTAGTATTGCTCCTAATAATTCAGCTTTTAATATTGGGGTGTAAAAGAGTAAGTTCTGAAGTAAATAATATCCAAATGACATCCAAATGACAGTTTTAAATAGTGGTAATGAGCGCTCTTTATGGTTACTCATTTCAAGTGAACTTACTTTTCCTTTTTGCATAAGCCAAAAAATACTTGTTAAAGGCAAAATTATAGTGCTAAAAATAAGAATACCATAGATAAGCACTAGGTTGTTACTTATTGTAAATGCAAGTAAAGGGGCAGCCATTAAGGTTATGTGTAATGCAAGTAGCGGCATGAAGATTGGGTGTAAAATGATTGATATAAGTTGTGTTAACTTCATTATAGCTCTCTTCTTAATTTAGCAATTTGTATTTTTAAATTTTCTCGGTATTTTGCTACTGTTCTTCTTGCGATATGATAATCGTCTTTTCCTAGTAGATTTGCTAATTTCTCATCAGTAAAAGGGTAATTTTTATCTTCCGATGCAATTATTTCCTGTAATCTTGTTTTTATTTCTTTGGTTGAAATAATTTCTCCATCATCTTTTCTGTAGGCTTCTGAAAAAAGCTCTTTCAGTTTAAAAGTCCCAAAATGAGTTGCTATATATTTGGAGTTGCTTACCCTTGAAATGGTTGAAATATCCATATTTACAATTTGAGCAATATCAGCTAATTTCATAGGCTTAAGATCCTTTTCGTTACCAGAAATAAAATAAGGCTCTTGTATTTCTAAAATAGCGGTCACAACATTTCTTAAGGTATCATTTCTTTTTTCAATTGCATCTTTGAACCAATTTGCCTTTTCTAATTTATCAGCTAGGAATTTCTTAGTGTCTTTATCACTTGTTTCCTTACTCATATTTTTATAGTATGTACTTACCTTTATTGGCTTCACATTACTATTATTTAGTTTTAATTCTAATTTACCATTTTCAATTATAACGCTAAAATCAGCATAGACATATGCGGTACCTTCAGTATTTTTTGAAAACCCATTGCCAGGTTTTGGGTTAAGGGACTCAATAGTTGAGTAGGCTTTTTTGAGCCTACTTAAATCAATTTTAAGGTGCTTAACTAAATATTCAAAGTTTTTGTTACTAAAAGCAATATAATATTTGCTAAGAATTTCCTTTTCCAATTTTTTCTTCGGATAGATTAGTCTAAGTTGTATCAGAAGACATTCCTGTAAATTCTTTGCCCCTACTCCAAATGGTTCAAACTGTTGAACTATTGCTAGCGCATTTTTGAGTTGTCTCTCACTAACAATAATATTATTACTGATGAGCAGGTCACTTGTTATTGAATATAAATCTCTGCTTAAAAATCCATTATCATCTAAGCTGTTAATAATATAATTTACAAGAAATAATAGATTTTCATCAATATTAAGTGCAATTAGTTGCTGACTGAGGTAATCGCTTAAGCTCTCTGATTTATCTTCTATTTGAAATTGAATATCATCTCTGCTATTTTGTTGGAAGCCTCTTTCCAAAAGATCTATTTCCTCTTGCTCCTCTTCTTCAAGAGCAGGATTTTCTTCCAGCTCTTCTTCAATCCTTTTTTCTAATGCGACAATAGGTATTTGCAAAAGGCCTAAAAACTGTATTTGCTGAGGGCTTAGGTTTTGGTACTGCTTTTGCTGTAACCTTTGTTTATTCATCTATTAGAATTCAGCATTTTGTGGTGTCCTAGGGAAGGGAATCACATCTCTGATATTTTTCATTCCTGTAACAAACATTATTAGTCGTTCAAATCCTAATCCAAAACCACTATGGGTGCAGGTGCCAAACTTTCTGGTTTCCAAGTACCACCACAATTCTTTTTGGCAAATGTCCATTTCTTCCATTCTAGCTTTTAGTTTTTCTAGTCGTTCTTCTCTTTGTGAGCCTCCAATAATCTCTCCAATTGTTGGGAATAGAATATCCATTGCTCTAACCGTCTCATTATCCTCGTTCATGCGCATATAAAAGGCTTTAATTCCTTTAGGATAGTCTGTAATAATAACAGGTTTCTTGTATTTTTTTTCTACTAAATAGCGTTCGTGTTCTGACTGTAAATCATCTCCAAATCCATTAATTGGGTATTGAAATTTGTTTTTCTTATTTGGTTTTGAGTTTCTTAAAACATCAATTGCCTCTCGATAAGTTAAGCGTTCAAAATTATTTTCAATAACAAATTGTAGTCTTTCTAACAAACCCATTTCTGAGCGATCTTCTTTTCTTAGTTTACTTTCCTCCTCCTCCATTCTGGCATCTAAAAACTGTAAGTCATCTGCATTGTTTTCAATACAGTATTGAATGCAATACTTTAAAAACTCTTCCGCCAAATCCATATTTTCATTTAAATCAGCAAATGCAACTTCTGGCTCTATCATCCAAAATTCTGATAAATGCCTAGAAGTGTTAGAGTTTTCAGCTCTAAAGGTTGGTCCGAATGTATAAACCTGTCCAAGTGCTAAAGCACCCAATTCAGCTTCTAATTGCCCTGAAACGGTAAGATTTGTTTTGCTTCCAAAAAAATCTGCTGAAAAGTCAATTTTTCCTTCTTCATTTTTTGGTAAGTTTTCTAAATCAAGGTTAGTTACCTGAAATATCTCCCCAGCTCCTTCTGCATCCGCACCGGTAATAATTGGTGTATGTAAATTGTAAAACCCCTTGTCGTTAAAGAATTTATGTACTGCAAAGTTTAAGGCATGGCGCAGCCTAAATACAGCTGAAAATGTATTGGTTCTAAAGCGTAAGTGAGCCTTTTCTCTCAGAAATTCTAAGCTATGTTTTTTTGGCTGTAGAGGGTACTCTTCTGAATCAGAGGTCCCTAACACTTCAATAGAACTTGCTAGTATTTCAACTGCCTGCCCACTTCCTTTAGATGCCACTAACTTACCATTTACACTTATGCATGAACCCGTTGTAATCTTTTTTACTAATTCTTCGTCAAAATCGCTAGCTTCAGCAACAACTTGAATGCTATTTATTGACGAGCCATCATTAAGTGCGATAAAAGAAACATGCTTACTTCCTCTTCTAGTCCTTACCCAACCCTTAGCATTAATTTTTTGTCCTTTTCCTTCAGATTCAAGAATTTCCTTAATTTTCATACTCGGTTTATTTTCAATATTTTCTTATTATCCTACTTGAGCGATAAGACTATTTTTTAAAATTTTATGTACTGAACTAATTATTGCTTTTGTATCATAATGACAATCATTATACAGTTCTTCTTGTGTCCCATGATGAATGAATATGTCCGGAATACCAAGCATTTTTACTTTTGCTTGATAATCATTATTTGCCATAAACTCTAAAACAGAACTTCCAAATCCACCGTGTAAACAACCATCTTCAATTGTGATAATTTTATCAAACTTTTGGAAGATTGAATGTAATAGTTTTTTGTCTAGTGGCTTTACAAATCTTAAGTCGTAATGAGCAATACTTAATCCCTCTTTTTTAAATTGTTCCTGTGCTTCAACCACAAAGTTTCCAGGATGACCAAAAGATAAAACCGCAACCTCTTCTCCATGATTTACCACTCTACCTTTTCCTACTTCAATCTCTTCTAAAGGAGTTTTCCAATCTAGCATAACTCCATTGCCTCTAGGGTATCTTATAGAAAATGGCCCTTTATTAGGTAATTGAGCAGTAAACATTAGGTTTCTTAATTCTTTCTCATTCATAGGGGCAGAAACTATCATGTTCGGAATACACCTAAAAAAAGCAATATCATAAGCCCCATGATGTGTTGCCCCATCAGCACCCACTAATCCGCCTCTGTCTAAACAAAAAACAACGTTTAATTTTTGTAAGGCAACATCATGAATGACCTGGTCGTATGCCCTTTGCATAAATGATGAGTAGATATTACAAAAAGGCACTTTTCCTTGAGTGGCCATTCCTGCTGAAAAAGTAACAGCATGTTGTTCTGCTATTCCAACATCAAAGGTTCTTTCTGGCATCTCATTCATCATTTTACTTAAAGATGATCCTGAAAGCATTGCTGGGCTTACTCCCACTATTTGATCATTTATTTTAGCAAGTTCTATTATTGTTTCCCCAAATACATCTTGGTATTTTGGTGGTTTTTCTTTCTTTTTACCAACTATAAATTCTCCAGTTTCTTTATTGAAAATACCTGGAGCATGCCATTTTGTTGAGTCTCCTTTTTCGGCAGGGATGTAACCTTTGCCCTTTACCGTTAGGCAGTGTAATATTTTAGGGCCAGGAATATCTTTTAAATCATTTAAAACGCTAACTAAGTGTTTTGGATCATGTCCGTCAATTGGTCCAAAATATCTAAAATTTAAGGACTCAAAGTAATTGCTTTCACCTAGTAAAGTTAATTTGACCACTTTCTCAACTTTTTTTGCTACAGCCTGCGCATTTGGTCCAAATTTACTGATTTTACCTAATATTTTCCAAATGTTATTTTTAGCCTTATTATATGTTCTTGAAGTAGAAATATCAGTTAAATATTCTTTTAAGGCTCCAACTGCAGGGTCAATTGACATGCAATTATCATTTAAAATAACTAATAAATTTGAGTTTTCAGCACCTGCATGGTTTAAAGCTTCAAAAGCCATTCCTGCCGTCATAGATCCATCACCAATTACCGCAATATGTTGTTTGTTTTTTTTACCACTAACTTTAGATGCCATAGCCATACCTAATGCTGCAGAAATAGAGGTAGAAGAATGCCCTACTCCAAAGGTATCATAAACACTTTCGCTTCTTTTTGGGAAGCCACTTAATCCTTTGTATATTCTATTTGTTGGAAATTGCTCTTTTCTGCCAGTTAGAATCTTATGGCCATAAGCTTGATGTCCAACATCCCAAACCAGTTGGTCAGAAGGAGTGTTAAAAACATAATGTAAGGCAATAGTTAACTCAACAACACCCAAACTTGCGCTAAAATGCCCTCCTTTTTCTGATACAATATCAATAATATATTGCCTTAGCTCACTGGATATTTGCTCAAGTTGATTTTTATTTAACTTTCGTAAATCATCTGGACTATTGATCTTGCTTAATAGTGGTCCTTGTGGATATTTAGTATTTTTATTCATATGATTACTTGCAAAGATAAGGTATTTTAGATTTTTTATGACATTAATTAATAAACAACTTATATTTAATTATTAGCTTATAGTCAATTTTCGTTAACATAATATAGTTAATAATTGAATTCGATGCTACACAATAGTTCTTTTATTTAGTCTCATTATTGTATAATGAAAAGACTTTTGATTATTTTTATTATAACACCCTTTTTTACTATTGCTAATCAGGATAGCTTAATAAATATTGATGTACTTGGTTTTGATAGCATTACTGAATTGATTGAACATGTAGGCTTAGAACACGAAAACACTATTCTTATAACTGATGATAATATAATTTCTAGGAGATTACAGCAGCTAGATAACAAAACCCCAATGGATTTAGCGTATAATGATAAAGTCCAAGTTTTTATTGATAGTTATTTAGGAAGAAATAAAGCTTTAATTTCTAGAATGAAGGGTTTGTCTCAGTATTATTTCCCAATGTTTGAGAGGGAATTGGATTTCTATAATTTGCCGCTTGAGCTTAAGTATTTGGCTATTGTTGAGTCAGCCCTTAACCCTAAAGCGCGTTCGCATTCTGGTGCTTCAGGCTTGTGGCAATTTATGTATTTGACAGGTAAGCAGTATGGGTTAGATGTAACCTCTTACAATGATGAAAGGCAGGACCCACTTAAGTCAACTAAATCTGCGTGTGAATATTTTGTAAGCTTGTATGATACTTTTGGAGATTGGAATTTGGTTTTAGCGGCATATAATGGTGGACCAGGTTATTTACAACGTAAAATTTCTAGTGTTGGCTCTTCTGATTTCTGGCAATTGTACCCTCATCTACGAAAAGAAACAAGAAATTATATTCCTACTTTTATAGCTGTAAATTATGCAATGCAGTTTTCAAATAAACACGATATTGCTATTATAGATCCTAAAATTACTTTTGAAGATATTGACACTATTATTATTAAGAAGGAGGTTGAATTAAGTACGTTGACAGAATTGTTATGCGTGAATAAAGAAACAATTAATTATTTAAACCCATCTTACAAAAAATCAATTTTTCCTAAAGGGGCCATATTAACTTTCCCAATTAATGCTGTTAACGATTTTAAGCTAAATGAATCCACTAATTATGCTTTTATTGATGCTGTTGAGAATAAGGAAATATTAATTGGTGAAGAGCGTATTATTTATAGAGTTCATAATGGTGATTATTTAGGTAGGATTGCCAGAGAACACAATGTGCATATTTTTGAGATTAAAGAATGGAATAATCTAAGGTCTACTAAACTAGACATAGGTGATAAGTTAATTATTTATGTAAAAAAAGAAATGACTTTAATTAGTAAAAAAAACACTTTAGGTAATATTAAATATGTGATTCAAAAAGGTGATACACTCTGGGATATTGCTCAAAAGCATTATGGTTTAAGTGTCTGGAAAATTAAAGCTTTAAATAATATGGAAAATGATAATTTAAAACCAGGAACCACAATTTTATTACCAACATCCTGATGAGACATTTAATCGTAATTTTATTTTTTTTGAGTGCTTGTTCTGGAGGTATAAAGACCCTGCCAAGTTCAACAGGAATTTTATCGGAAGTTATTTTTGTTGTTGAAGACCTTCTTTGGGAAAAACATGTTAAAGATATTGCTTTGAGAACTTTTGGCGCTCCTATTGAAGGTTTATTGCAAAATGAGTCGTCTTTTAAGTTGGTGCAGGTTAATCATAGTGAGTTTAAGTCTATTTTAAGGACACACAAGAATATTATAATTATTGCTGAGAATGCGCTTAATAGCTCAAAAAAAGACAAATGGGCTGATGGACAACTAGTTGTTCAGTTGGAGTTTAAGTATGAAAATAATAAATTATTAATAGACTTAAATACAGTAAAGGCAGTTTTTGAATCTAGAGAAATTAAGATTCTCAGAAAGAGTATTTCAAAATCATCTCAAAAAGCGCAAGAGAATCACATTAAGGAACAATTTAATATAGAAACCTTAATACCTTCAGAGTTCACAATAGTTAAGGATACAACAAATCTATTTTGGGCCACTTATAATCCCAAAAAGAAAGAAGAAATTAAACATTTATTTGTTTTTTCATTTGACCCAAAAGCAATTAGTATTCAACAGCAAGTATTGGAAAAAACAGATAGTATTTTTGTTAAATATCTACTAGGGTCTAAAAAAGGTCAGCATGTAAAGATTGAGGATAGGTTTCCTCCTATTTACTCTAAAAGTACTTATAGAGGATTATGGAAATTAAAGAGCGGTTTTATGGGGGGTCCTTTTTTAATTAAAACTTATTTTATTAATAATAAAGTAGTTGTAACGGTTGGCCTTATTTTTGCTCCAAATGAAAGAAAAAGAAATTATATAAAAACTTTAGAGGCTATTTTATAATTAGTTTTTCTCTCTTTAAAAATCCATTTTTGCTTTTTACTTCTATGATGTAGCATCCTTTTGCGAAATTAGACGTATTGATTGTTTTGGTTGTTGTTGCAATAATTTTTTTGCCTGTTATTGTAAATATAGCTATATTAATGTTTTGTTGACTTGTTATTATTGTTATTTTGTCTTCTGCAGGATTAGGGTAAATCTTAAAATTTATTTCCTCGTTATTAGAAAAACTTGTTGATAGATTGTTTAATGGACTTTCCCAAACTCCTCTTCCGAAAGTAGCCGCACTAATTGTTCCTTTATTGTAATGTATTTCAAGCTCTTTAATAATAACATTAGGCAAGCCGTCATTAAAAGGTATCCATTCTGACATATTACTGTTTTTATAATAAACGCCAATATCTGTTCCTATATATAGATCATCATTAGCACCGCCTTGATAAACAATGCAGTTTACAGGAAGCCCAGGTAAATTGCTTCCTGAAATATTTGCCCAGCTGCTGCCAGCATCATTTGTTTCGTAAACTTTATTTGTAGTATTATATCCAGAGAAAGTAACCCATGCTCTATCTGGGTTGCTATTAGATACAGTAACATCAGTAATATTAGTATTCGCTAGTCCAGGCTTTATATAAGTCCAAGATTGACCGGCATCTTTCGTAACTTTAATTTTACTGTATGATGCAGCATAAATATAGTTTTCATCTGAAGGAGCTAAAGCTATTGACCTAATAGCTTGCCCTCCACTTACGTTATATGATATAGAGTCCCATACTGCACCTCCGCTTGTGGATCGGTAAACTTCATCATACCCAATAACAATTATATCACTGTTAATACTATGCATTTCATAAGGAGTATTCCATCCTCCCTCATAAGTTACTGGCTTTATATTGTCCCAGTTATTTCCCCCATTATATGATTTCCTTAGGCCACCATACTGGTATTCTGCATAAATAATATTATCATCATAATGATCTACTTTACATTCCATTCCATCACCCCCCATTATGGCGTCCCACGTGCTATTTGTAAGCATTTCCGTTCCATTGTCTTGTGCTCCAGCAACTAGTCTATTTGGGTTAGATTGTGATAGCCCCAGGTTGTAAAATTGTGATATCTCTAATCCATCAGAAATATCTACCCATTTATTCAGATTTTCCATGTATTTGTAAAAACCTCCATCATTACCTGCATATGCTACATGTGTATGAGGGTTAAATTCAAACGCATGTTGATCTACGTGCATATATGAATATAGTTGCTGGTTGTTTCCGCTATTAGCATCTATATCCCAATTAACCCCTCCATTATCAGATTTCCATATATTAATACCACCAACATAGACAAGGTTTTCATTATTTGTTGCTACACCTAAGCTTAAATCATACCAGGATTGTCCGCCTGATCCAGTTCCATCAGTTTCTCTTCCTAAAATATTAGGAGAATCTGATTGAACTATCCAATTATCTCCTGAGTTAGAAGATTTATAGAGCCCATGAAAACTATAATCAGATGCAGAAAAAAGGGCATAAATTACTTCAGGATTATCAGGTGTAACGGCAATTAAAGGGCGATACCTGCTGCCTATAATTCCACTATTAATTACTACCCAATTTAATCCTCCATCTAATGATCGGTAGATGTTACTTCCACCACTTGATTGTTTTGCAGCATATACTACATTAGAGTTATTTGGTTTAAATTCAATATCACGCCATCTTCCGATATCCCCAACAGTTACCCAGTTTGTTCCTGCATCAGTACTTATTAGTATATTGGAATTAGTGACAGCATAAAGGCTGTCAGTATGATTTGGATTGATGATAACTTTGTTTACTGTTTTCTCTTGATCAATATTATAGCTTAAACCTGTAGTATTCCAAGTTGTTCCTCCATCAGTTGATTTCAAAACCCCAATACTGTAAGTGTCAGTTGCATAAGCATCACCAGTAACAATGTACATAATTTGACTATCATGGGGGTCAATAGCAATGTGTGACACCCCAATAACAGGTAATCCATCAGTGTTAGTTGTCCAATTACTTCCGCCATCATCTGATTTCCATAATCCGCCCGCTGGGGATCCTATCCAAATTACAAGTGAATCAACCGGATCAAAAGTAATACAATTCACTCTCCCATTACCTCTTTTTTTCCCATTAGCAAGTATTATAGGTGTATTAATTGGTCCTTTTGACACCCAATTAGATTGGGTGATTGTTTTTGAATAAGAGTTGTTCTCTTGTATCTTTTCCCATTCCTCAAACAAAGCATCTGCTTTAAACCCTCCCGATTCAGAACTTCTTTCTAAAATGAAATCCATCTCTCTAGCATAAGGTTTAAATCCGTTTCCTTTAGTGTAAGGATGTGTAGCTCGATATTCTTCAAAGGCGATACTTTTTTCTTGAATTGTTGGATTTGGATTTGTTTTTAATAACTCATCTTCCCATATTTGAGAAAAGCTAATAATATTAAAAAAGCAAAAAATAATAGTTAAGCGTAATCTGTTCATAATCAATATTTAAAATTTTGCTTGCAAAGATAGAGAAAAATTTCTTCCACTTGCGCTAATTCCTGATCCAAAAGTCTTATAATGAATATCTGTAATATTATAAACACCAGATATAAAAGTTAAGTTTTTATCAATGTTTATTTTGTATTTTAAATTAAGGGTACACCATGATGGATTTCCAATTTTCGTGGCTTCCTCAATATTATCTACACCTGAAATATCATAGTCTTCAGATTTTTTAAGTCCATTGTAGTGTATACCAAAGCTGATAAACTGTTTTTTAAAATTATAATTTAATTCACTTATAATATTTGCGGGTGGAATATGAGCTAGTGGAAGTTTATCACTTGTTTTTCCTCTTAAAATATTTATTGACCCATTATTAGTGAATTTTTTTGCCAGACTTATTCTATAAGAAAAATTAATACCACTAATAGTTGCACTTCCTATATTTTTATTTTTCATTATCCTCATCATTTCACCATCATAAATGATTGAGTCATTTCCATTTAATTGAGCATACCTTCTTTCAATAGCATCAATAATTTCGGTTTGAAATAATTGTAATTTAAAAGTAATTAATTTATTTAATTTAACAACTAATCCGCTTTCAAAATTAAAAGACTTTTCAGTTGATAATTTATCGTTAGGCAATATAACTGAAATATCATCTTTTGAGAAAACTTTACCAACATCATCGGTATTTGGATTTCTAAACCCATTTGAAACTGAGGCATTAAAAGTAAAATAACTGTTTACCTTATAATAGACTTGAATTGAGTTTGATAAAGTATGGTTTTCAACGATGATCTTTTTAAACGGTAATTTTATTGTTGCTGTATCCTTAAATGTAGAGGATAATGAATTAACATTATACCTAGTCCCTAAAAGTAAATTTATTTTTTTTATTCCTTGAAAGTTTAACTGTAGATATATAGCATTATTTAGGACATTTGTTCCTCCATCAGGATATCTGCTAGTGTTGTAGTAGGTGTTGTAGCTGGATGATAAGTTGGCAGTAGATTCTAATTTTTGTAATCTTGAGTCAAATCCATAGTTTATTTTTAACTTATTAATCTGTTTTAGAATGTCTGTTTTCAAATCAAAAATTTGAAGCGATTCATTTCTGCTACTTAATAAATTAGCTCCTACCTTTTGTTTATGTCGTGATTCATTAACTTTTTGAAAAGATACAGTAAACACAGCCTCATTAGACAAAATAGTGTTGTTGTAGTTTTTAAGTCTTACACTTTGAAGTATTCTTTTTTGTGGTCCATAGTACCAGTGTAGATATTTATTTAACCCATCTTTTAGGTCATTTAATTTATCAAAACGATTAATATTTGATGATGTTGAAAATTGTGTATTAAAAAGTAAAAAATTATTTTTTGATATCTGAAACAGGGTTTTATGGAAAAAATCAGCCTGTTGATATGCCGTTTCTTTTTGAGTATTCTTTTCTGTTATATTATCTTCATTTCCCCAATTTACAAAACCATGCTTTCTATTCTTTCCCATTTTCAAATCGCCGTAAGACTTTATAGAAAAACCGCTAATATTAATACTTCTCCCTAACTGATAATTTGTTGTTAATGAGGTGAATACAGCTTTCGAACTACTTTCGAACTGTTGAGCAAAATGTTGTCCTCCGTTCTTTTTAGGGCGTTTAGTTGTGAAAATAATTGCACCACCCATAGCTCCATTTCCATATGCCGCCGCTGAAGGTCCAAATAACACTTCAGCACTATTTAAAAAAAAGGGATTAATTGTTGCTGTGTTTTGAAGATGCCCACTTCTAAAAATAGTATTATTTAAAGCTATTCCGTCAACAATTATTAATAATCTATTAGCTTCCATCCCTCTTAAGTTCGGGCTCCCTCCTCCATTTTGACTTTTTTGAATACTTAAGCCCATAGACTTTTCTAGTAAATCACTAGTCTGTGCACTTTGAACATTAGCAATTTCAATTGAATTAATTTTTGTAAAAACTGACGCCTCTTTAAAGTAAATTAACTTTGAATCCTTTATTTCAACGTTATCCAAAGTATGAGTTTTTACAACTATATAGATAATATTATTCTGAATATCTTTTTTTGTAACGTTAAATTCTTGATATGATACATGCTTAATTTGCAGAGTGTCTTCATCTTTGAATATTTCAAGTTGGACTGTTCCATTTCTATCGCTTGTAACCCCATTATTATTAGTACCCGAACTTATACTAACTCCTTCTATCCTTTGTTTTGTAATGATGTCTTTAATGGTAATTTTTTGTGCACTAACCTTAGAGCTAATCAAGATGAGCATTATTGCGATATATTTCATGTTCTTAACGATTCAATAATTAAGTGACTGGTCATATTTTTAAGCTCGTGATGTTGTAGCTTATAGTACTGAATTAGTTGCAATAAAATTTGACTTCTATTTTTATATGGAATATCAATATTTTTATTTTCAAGCAATCCCCTTAAGTGTAATGAATTATCTTTTTCAATATAGTAATTTAACTGGTGTTTATTATTTACAAATTCTCCTATCTCCATATTAAAGTATTTCCCATTTATTTCATCTTTAGAGGGTGAAAAACCAAGATATTCTGAAAGACTAATTAAAAATATTAATGGAAAATTTGGATTAATTTTTTTTAAATTATTTATAGTTTTTTTTAACTCCCAAATAAATTTGAATAGTGCTTTATCTTTTTCGGTTTCTAATAAAACTTTTGAAACTACTTCAGCAATGAATAAGAAAATAAATTTTTTTTTCATATCAATTTTATCATCAATCTGATCGTGTTCTAAAGCTATTTCATTAATATATTGCAGGTTTTTTTTGGGGAAATGACTTGCATTAATATTAAGTAATTGCAAAGGTTGAAAAAGTCCAAGCTTTTTTTTTGAATTCTTAGACCTCACTCCTTTCACAATAAAATTTTGAAGCCCTTTTTCTTCGGTAAAAATTTTTGCAATAATGGAGCTTTCTCCGTGTTTTAAATAGTTCAGAGTAATTGCTCTGCTTTTATACTTCATTAGTGAATAAATAAGATCTTACTTACTATTTTCTCTAATCCATTTACGTCAGAACTGAATACTAGATATACACCAGTAGAAACTCTGTCTCCATTTTTATTCTTTCCATTCCAGCTTGCCTGACCGCCTTTTGCAAAATTTTCAAACACTAATTCCCCGTCAATGGTAGTGATTTTTATGTTAGCATTTGTAACTAAGCCGTTAATTGCAATTAAGCCATTATATGTTTCTCTAACTGGATTTGGAAATACTTTTACTGTAGACTGTTTATCGGATCCTTTTGTTGCATCTGAACGATAAGATATTAGTCCCTCTTCGGTGCCAATAAACACCTCTCCACTCGAAGGGTTTATTGTAATATCATAAATATTATCTGAAAATAAAGGGCTGTTATAGCTTGTAAAATGCTGAATTTCTTCCATGCCATCATCTGATATTAGAAAAACTCCTGATTTTTCAGTGCCAATCCATTTTCTGTTGGCTCCGTCAATAGTTATACATTTTACTTTTTCTTCACTTAATAAATATTGGCCGTACTCTCCCTCTGTTATTAAGACTTGTTGGGCATCAAAATTATTGCCTGAAAATATTGCTGAAGGATTGTAGAAAATACCAATTCCTTTATCTGTTCCTACCCAGATTTCACCTTCTAGATCTTCTGTTATGCAGTAAACTCTCATTGAAGGAAGGTTTCCTTGACCCACTGTATTTTTAAGTATCTTGTACTGGTCGTCACCTGAATTTGAAATTGTATTATTATCATCATAAACAAAAAGACCACCTGATCGACCAATTACTCCCCATTTTAGGTTATTTCTATCTATTGTTATATCATCAAAAAATAATCCTACTCTATCTTGATTCATGCTAAACGAGAACCATTCATCATTTTTTGTTTTTACAAATAATGGGCGGTTAACTTCTGAGCTTAATCCCCATAAATTATCATCACTATCAAATTTTAAGTCAGATATTCTTATTCTGTTATTCGAATAGTATGTTGTGTCTAATATTCCATTTGTATTTTCATAACCAAAATTTTTGATTAATTCTCCGCTTTCCATTACAGCTATACCGTTATACCAAGAAGCATAATATTCTTTTCCATTTTTTATTGCGACTTCTAATACGTCTCTTGAATTTCCAAGTGTATAGTAATCATAATTTATCCAGTCATTAGAGTTGTTTCTTATTGAAACACCATCTTTAATAAATGAGTTTGTCCCAAAGTTAGCATGACCACCATGGCTTATGTACAGCGTATTGTTTTCATATTCTAGACTATAAACATCATTTCTTATAGGTCCTTCTGGTACAAAGCGTTCTTGAAATTGGGAGTTAGTAAACTTCAATAGGCCATTATTCTCATCTGCTACCCACATGTTTTCTTCATTGTCCACATAAATATAATTTATACTTTCTAATTTATTATGCACTATAGTGTCGGTATTTAATAATAAATTATTGTACTTGAATATAGTGTCATTAGTTGATAAAATGAGAGATTTATTATTATAGAAGGAGTTTTCATTTCCAACCCAAATGGAATCCTCAACTACAAAAATATTTTCATAGTTTCCAGTTCTATTAGTATCTAGAATCCAACTATTAAAGTCAAATAGAGTAGAAGAGTTTTTGTCTGCATAATATACTCCGCCTTCTGATGCTACTAAAATATTTATGCTGTCAAAAGCACAATTATTTATCCCATAATAATTACCATTTTGACCAATTTTATATGTGTCTTTTATTTCTTCATTTTCTAAGTCAACGACTATCAATCCAAAAGTACTTGATAGGTAGGCTAACTTTTCTTTAATAATTACGTTATTGATTAATTTTTCCCCAATTATTTCTTTTCTTTTTACATCAGAAATATTTACAATTATATTGTTTCTTAATAGGTCTATATTGCAATTTTCATAAGTAATAATCGTAATTTTTGAATCTTGGTCGTATGTAATCTGTTTAACTCCAATATCAGATAATCCTGTTATTTTTGACCTTCTGTTTATTGTATTGTCTTCTTTATTAATGTAAAAGAGTCCACCATTAGTTACGCAATAAATCTTGTTCTCAGTTTCTGCTATGTAGCTTGCCCTTGAGTAGGATTGGTAGTCCTTCCAATAGCCAATTGGCACATCTTGTGCGTTAATCATTAATGGAAGAAATAATAAGAGTAGTTTTTTCATAATTTAAAGCAATAATACTATAATACAATCAGAAAACTTCTTATTGGATAATAAATTGTAATTGTTAATTAAAGTTTACTTTTGTTGTATTGGCCTAGTAGTTCAATTGGATAGAATATCAGATTTCGGCTCTGACGGTTGGGGGTTCGAGTCCCTCCTAGGTCACTATTTTTTTTGCGTATTAATTTTTTTTACTTTCCCGTTCATGTATTTGTATAAAAGTATTGAATTTTCTTTAAACTTTGTTTTTCTACCAAGTAGGTCATAAATTTCAAAGTTCAATTCTTGTGTACTATTGTTTTCCGATACATTGCTAATACAATTAACCATTACTGTTGCGGTATCATTAAATTGATCATTAAGCTCGGATTCAATTTCAGTATAAAAATTTAATGGCCCGTCAATATTTGGATTAACAAAAAGATTTGTTAAATGTATTTCGCTTGTAAATCCAGTCGTATAATTGTTTCCGTCATTTGGTGATGTCGAGCTTATTTTTATACCCGTACTTAAGTTTTCTACAGAAAAAAATCCTATTATACTACCCGTGCTGTCATATGAGTTAATTAGAGCGTAGTTTTGTCCTGCGATAATACCCACTTTTAGTATTGTTGATATTGTTTGTGTAGTGAGCGCCATTGTAGCGTATCCTACAGAGTCTCCCATTGATAACGTTTGAATATCAAAATAACCGCCATCTGATGTTATAGTTGTTGTTTCTATATCTGGCTCATTCATTGATTGACTTGCAAATAGAGTCAGATTTGTTGGACTGTTACAAATAGGGTTATCAATACTGTTTGATATGATAGGGTCAAACATTGAGCTTATAAACAACGACGTTGAAAAGGTGTCTGGCATAGACCATAAGGATGCGGATTGAGTAGTAGAATCATAGTAAGCCATAACCTCCCACTCATATGTTGTATTTTGTTGAAGTAGAGGTATTGTCTCGTTGTTTATAGGGTGGTAAATTGGTCCTGAAAATGACCATGATGTTGTTCCAAATATCTTATAGCGAATTTTGTACCTATTAGCATTAGCATTTATTGTCCAGTTTGATGTTGCGTTATTGTAGTTTATATTATTTGTAAATTGTCCTGTAATGCTTGGGCAATTGATTGTACTTGTATAAAACGTATCTGCAATCGACCATTGAGAGTAGTTTGTATTTGTTGTGTCACAATAACTCCTAATTTGCCAAAGGTAAAAATTTAGTGGCGTTAAGTTATTTAAATTTTTTGTTACTGCGTTAGAGTCAATATTGTTTTTGTAAGACCAAGATGTTGTCCCAACTATTTTATAACGTATTTTATATTTATTAATATTTACTTGGTAATTCCAATTTACATCAGCATTATAAAAATTTATATTAGAATTAAAAACATTAATAGGAGGGTCACACTGACCAATACTATTAAAGTATAGCGTAGCGAAAAATAGTGTAAAAAGGATTTTTTTCATTATACAAAAGTAAGTAATTATCTTTAATATATCTAATTTTACTATATGTATCTGTAAATCAAATAGTTATGATAAAAATAAAAGATCAATAGATTTTTATTTTATATGCTAAATGTTCGTGTTTAATTTTAAGTCTCTTAAAAAGCTTTAAAATGCTTTATTTTTCTCAAACACATATATAGTGCTTGAGTGTCCTCTATTTGTAAGCATTCCAATAATATTAGAGATTAGTCCAATTGTGAATCCTTTTATATATTTCTTTCTTCCTGATTTAAACTCCTCACTAAGTAGCGAGACGTAAAATGAGTCAAATAGCATTGGTTTTTTTACTACGAGATTAAAATTATATTTATTAAATAGTTTTTCAATATTTATTTGTGAGAAATGCCACAAATGTATTGGCACGTCCCATCCAGCCCAGTACTCTTTGTAGTATCCCGCGTCCCAGCTTTTGTTATTAGGAACTGCAATAAGAATTTTACCATTATCACTTAGTATTCTGTTTAGACCCTTAATTGTCTTGTGTAGTGAAGGTACATGTTCTAGAACATGCCACATGCTTATTGAATCAAATTCATTGTTTTTAAATTGATCTAATTCAGTCTTTTCATTTACAGAAAGGTTGAAATTATTGATTGCCTGTTTCCTAGCAAGCTCAGAGGGTTCTATGCCTTTTGTGTTGTATCCCGAAATTTTACATGCGTTTAAAAACTCTCCAGTACCGCATCCAATATCAAGATGATTTTTTCTCACAGATACTTTTTTTAGAAGGTTTAGTTTTGTTTTAATTGCATATTTTCTTACTGTATGATACATCCAATTAAACAAGCCTTCAGTGTTGTTTGTGTGAGAAATGTACGCATCTGATTTGTAGTATTTTTCTAATAAATTATTTTCAGGCCTTGGATTAGTAAAATTAAACTCGCATGTTTCACATGAAACAATTGTAAATTTTTCTTTTGATGTAGAGTGGTCTATGCAATCAAATTTCTTCTGCAAATTACCATCTTGACAAATTGGGCAATTATCTAACAATATCATCTTCCTAAGTACACTAAAAGGACATTAACATCGGAAGGAGAAACACCACTAATTCTTGACGCTTGCCCTATTGTTTTGGGCTGTATGGCGTTTAATTTTTCCCTACCTTCAGAAGAAATCGAATGTAGTTTATCAAATTTAAATTCTTTGTCAATTTTAATACTTTCAAGTCTTATTGATTTTTCAGCTGACTCCTTTTCCTTGCTTAAATAACCTCCATATTTTATTTCAATTTCAGCTTGTTCAATGGCCTCCAAGGCGCAGTTTTTTTCCTTTAGGTATTTGCTTAACTCTTTACAAACTAATAGATCGTTTAGTGTAATGTGAGGTCTTGACAGTATTGATTTAATTTTTACTTTTTGTTTTAATACTGCACTTCCTAATCTTTCAAGTACAGGGTTTATGTCATTTGGGTCTATGCTCTGTTTATTTAAGAATTTTATTAGTTCTGCTGTTTCAATTTCTTTTTTTTCTAGTTGCTCTATTCTCTCAATTTTAGCCAGGCCTATTTCGTATCCTTTTTTTGTAAGTCTAATATCAGCATTATCTTGTCTTAAAAGCAATCTGTATTCTGCTCTTGAGGTAAACATTCTGTATGGCTCCTCAGTTCCTTTTGTTATTAGGTCATCTATTAATACACCAATGTAAGCGTCCGACCTAGTTAATATAAACTCTTCTTTTTCATGTGTATTTTGATGAGCATTTATTCCTGCCATTAAACCCTGAGCAGCTGCTTCTTCATATCCTGTTGTTCCGTTTATTTGACCACAAAAGAAGAGATTTTTTACTATCTTGGTTTCTAGTGTATGTTTAAGTTGTGTAGGTGGAAAGTAATCATATTCAATAGCATAACCAGCTCTAAACATCTTTACCTTTTCAAGGCCCTTAATCTTTCTCAGTGCTTTTAGTTGTACAGCTTCTGGAAGTGAAGTTGAAAATCCATTTAAATAAATTTCAACGGTGTCTCTTCCTTCAGGTTCTATAAATAATTGATGTCTATCTTTGCTTGCAAAGCGTTCAATCTTATCTTCAATTGATGGACAGTAGCGTGGCCCTAATCCTTTTATTCTACCTGAAAACATTGGTGAATCTTTAAATCCTTCTTTTAATATTTCGTGTACGGCTTTGGAAGTGTATGTGATAAAGCACGATTTTTGATCTTTTATCTTATTTTTTGTCATGTAAGAAAAACTGACAGTATTTTCATCTCCAGGTTGTTCTTCTGTTAGCGAGTAGTCAATTGTTCTTCCATCTAGACGAGGTGGTGTACCGGTTTTCATTCTACCACTTGTAAAGCCTAATTCAATTAATTGTTTTGTAATCCCTTCAGCTGAAGGTTCTCCTGACCTACCTCCTTTGTAATTCTTTTTGCCTAGATGTATTAGACCATTTAAGAAAGTTCCATTACATAATATAACACTCTTAGCAGATATTTCAACCCCCATTTTGGTAATAACTCCTTTAACGGCTCCTTTTTCAGTAATGATATTATCTACAGTGTCCTGCCAGAAATCAATGTTCTTATTTCCTTCAAGCCCTTTACGCCATTCTTTTTCAAATACCTTTCTATCACACTGCGCTCTTGGACTCCACATAGCAGGTCCTTTACTTTTATTAAGCATTCTAAACTGAATTGATGAGGCGTCGGTAATTATACCAGAAAGCCCTCCCAAAGCATCAATCTCTCTTATTATTTGGCCTTTTGCCACACCGCCCATAGCTGGATTGCAAGACATACGCGCTAGAGTTTCTAAATTTTGTGTTACTAATAGTACTTTTGATCCAAGAGTTGCTGCAGCATGTGCTGCTTCACAACCTGCATGTCCTCCTCCTACTATTATTACATCATATACCTCTTCTAATTTCATATTGTTTTACGAGAATAATATCAAAAATATTGATAATCAGTTATTTATAAATTTATTTATATAATAATTTTCTTTTTCACGCATTTTATTTGCGTCTTTTTTATGCTTGTCATTATAGCCGAGCAAATGTAGTAAACCGTGTACCATCACTCTGCGTAATTCAGTTAAATAATCAACTTTGAATATTTTAGCATTTTCAACTACTCTTTCAGTACTTATAAGTATATCTCCACTTATTATTTTATATTTAGAATAATCAAAAGTAATTACATCAGTAAGAGTGGTATGTTTTAAAAATTTGACGTTTTGTTTAAGTAAGTAATCGTCATTACATAGTACATAAACAATTTCTCCCATTATCATTCTCTCCTCTTTAATAATACTTTCTATCCATAAATTTAAATCATCAGTATTGCTTAGTTTATTGTTTTCTATGTATTGAAAATCTATCATTTACCTTCCTTAATTAAGGTATTGAAATAAGTATTAACCTTCCTTTTGTAATATGGTTTTAGCTGTACAGGCGTTGTTTTTAAAAGTTCTTCTTGCTGTTTCTTTTTCTTTTTATATTCTAAGTATTGTTCAGTTATTATGTCAGGCGAATAATTCCATTCAGTTGATTTACGTTGATTATCCTCTCCTTGCTCTCTTTCAGATTTTTCAGCCTGAAGTAATCTAGTCAGAATCTCTTTTTGCCGTAAAATTGTTTCATTTGTAATTCTATTATTGATAATATCTATTTCATTCTCTCCCATATCTTTTAGTATCTTATCAAGATTCCCTTTTTCGCCATTTCCCCCTTGTTCATCCCTCAACTCCATTAACTGTTTTCTGATTGCTTCTTGTTGTTTTGCAAGTTGCATCAGCTTTTTGGAAATTTTCTCTCCCTTTTTCCCTTTTCCTCCATTTTCACCATTTTTCATTTTTTCATTTAGCTTCTTTTGAGCGTCTTTTAATTGTGAAATTGAAGGTTTCTTTCCATTAGGATTTGGCTTATTACAATTTGAGGGCTTATTACAGTTTGATGGAGGCATCTCTAATTCTTTTTGCATTTGCTCAAGTATTTCAGATAAAAGTAAAGCTAAGTTGTTGGTAGATGTCATTACAAATTGCTGGCGTTCTACGGCTTTACTCACCTGTCTTTGCTCTAGTTCATTTGTTGATTTTTGCATATTATTATTGATAGAAGAAATCTCTTTATTGATTGTTGCTTGTATTTGTACAACTCTTTTGCTTAGCGCTAATAGCGAATCTTCAATAATTTGACTATCATCAGCTAGTTTATTTTGTTGTTTTACAACATTTATAAATTCAGCACTATTTTTAGGAATAGTATTAGCTCGCAACAGAAGGTCTTCCTGGCTAAAAGAAAGTGTAACTAAATTCTCTAGTATTTTTCTTAAGGTCTCCATATCTTCTTGGGGTTTTTGCTCAGAGCTACTTTTCTGCATACTTTGTAGTTTCTTCTCTAATTCTCCCAATTCTTTAATAGCATCCTCTTGTGCTTTTTTAGCTTTGCTTTTTTTTCCTTTTTCAAGAGCACTCTTACTTTCTTGCATTTTTTGTTTTACAGCTTGTTCTTGAGATTTTGTATCTGGAATTTTATTTTTATCTTCTAGCTCCATATTTTTTTTTCTGATATCTTGTAGGTCTTTTGTCAGATCATTCATTTTTATACTTAGTTCTTCTTGTTTTTTAGCAAGCTCTTTTTTTTCTAAATTTCCTTTTTTAGTTTCTTTTTTTAAATCCTCCTGCTCTTTCTTTATTTTTTCTATCTTCTCAAGCGTCTCTTCTATTTTCTGCTCAAATTCTAACTGTTTAAATAGTTCTAGCTCTCTATCTAATTCTTTTTCTAAATCTATGTTTTCTTCATCTAACCTGTCTAGTAATTCCTTTAATTTTTGTTTGTCAGCCTTTTCCATCATCTCTTCCATTTCCTGTAAGAGTTTTTTGGTTTCTTCATCAAGGACCTTGTTCATTAATTCTTGTAATTGTTTCTGTTTTTCTAGCACAGAAGAATTTAATTTTTCTTTATTTTTTAAGTTATCACTATTTTTTTGCTGAGTATTTTTAATTAGTTTTTCTAATTGCTTTTGTTTTTTAAGAATTTCTTTAGCTTTTATCTTGTCTTCCCAAGTAATTTTTTTCTTTTCTAGAATATTTTTATTTAGTTCTGAAATATCTTTTCTAATTTCATTTGCAAGTGATATTGATTTATTAAGTCCGTTTTTTATTTTTTCATTTTCAGCATCTTTTTTTAATATTAACTCTTTTTTAGTTGCTTCTTTATATGAAAAAATCGTGCTTTTTGTGCTTTTTGAGCCATTTATATCATCATTGTCCCAAACCTCAAAATAGTATTCTATTTCTTTCCCTGCTGCTAATTCAATATCATTAAAATTGAAAGTAAAAAAGAAAAGTTCTTTTGATAGTTCTTTAATGCTCAATTGCTGACTCATTAATGAATTAGTATCATTACTTGTAATTTGATAATTAAAAGTCAATTTTTTTAAAAGATAATCATCCTCAATTTCTCCGGAAAACGAAAACTGTGCATTTGTACTATCAAAATTCTGTTTTACATTAATTTGAGGGTAAGCGTCTGGAATAACTTTAATATAATAGGATAAAGTATCAGTTAGTTGATGCTCGTTTTGGGTGATAATTTGATAAGGAGTACTACTAAAAAAAGACTTTTTATAAATAAATTTATTTGTAGTGCTTTGTTTGTGTTTGCTTTCAGAAAAAATAAGATAGATGTTTTCTGTATTCTGTAACTTCACTTCCCACTCTACGCTAGTTCCTTCTGGAATAACGATATCTCCATTGTTTTTTATAGTTTCTTTTTTTGTCTTCGTGTAATCTGGGTAGTTTAACTCTAGGCTAAAATCTACCACTTTAGGTTGTGCCAGTGCCTCCAAAGTATAATATTCGCTTTGATAGCCTCCTGCTAAGAATTGAAATTTTATATCATTATTTACAACTTTAAAAAGGTATTCAAAATTAGTATTGCCATCCTTTTTTAAACGAAATGAATTCCCACTTGATTTAATGAATACGTCATTAGGAATTTCATTACCTGTTATCTCAATCAAAAGTTTATAATCTTCAAATTGAATTACTTCTAACTTAGGATTTAAAATAATATATTGGAACGGAGCTTTTGGTTCAAAAAAAGTATTGTGTTTTAGTATCCTGGCTGAACTTTCGGTAAGTATGTATTGCTTGCCAGAAATAATGAAAAGTAAGATTATTGCAATTGGAATAAGTATCCATTTTGTATATTTCTTGTTATCAGAATAATTAATTGCACTTCCAAATGAAATGGGCTTTATGTCTTTTGTTTTTTGCTGAATACTTGCATTTATTAATGCATTCTCAGTCGTACTCATTTCATGTAGTTCTAGAATATTTATCAGCTTATCTCCAATTTCAGTAAAATGAGTTCCTATAATTTTTGCCGCTTGTTTATGGCTTAATATTTTCCCGAAACTTAACAAATGAAGTAGGGGGATAAGAATGTATTTTAAAGCAATTATCCCATTTATAGTAAGATAGGCCCAGAATAAAAAGGTGCGACTTCCTACTCCAAATTGAGTAAAATACTCAATAATTGAAAAAAGTATAAAGAAGATGGTTAGTACTGCTAAAGAATAAATACCACCCTTAATTAGCTGATTTATATAAAATCGTTTAACGAAATTATTCAGTTTTTCAAACAGTTCTATTTTAGGCTCTTTATTCACTATTGCAAAAGTACAATTTTTAACGGCTTTTCATAAAACAATATTAATTGATAAATCTTATCTTTGCAAACGAAAAATAAAACACAATGTCAGAAGTAAGAGTGCGTTTTGCACCAAGTCCGACTGGACCACTACATATTGGAGGAGTAAGAACAGCTCTTTACAATTACCTTTTTGCCAAAAATAAAGGCGGAAAAATAATTTTGCGTATTGAAGACACCGACCAATCAAGGTTTATTGAGGGAGCTGAACAATATATTATTAAATCCTTAAAATGGTGTGGAATTGAGTTTGATGAATCAATTGTTGATGGCGGAAATTATGGACCTTACAAGCAATCTGAGAGAAAGGAGTTGTATCTTCCATATGCTGAACAATTAGTGAAAGATGATTTTGCTTATTATGCTTTTGATACTACAGAAGAGTTATTGGCAATGCGAGAGCGAATGAAAGCAGCAGGAGTTCCTTCACCACAATACAATTCGGTAACCCGTACTACAATGCAAAATTCTTTAGCCCTTTCGGAAGATGAGGTGCAAATGAGAATGGATGCTGGTGAGACGTATGTTATCCGAATAAAAATGCCTAGAAATGAAGAGATAAAACTAAATGATATTATTAGAGGTTGGGTTGTGGTAAACACCAATAACATGGATGATAAAGTGATCTTTAAATCGGATGGTTTGCCAACTTATCATTTGGCAAATGTGGTTGATGATTACATGATGAAAATTTCACATGTAATAAGAGGCGAGGAGTGGTTGCCATCAGCCCCCTTACATGTTTTGTTATACCGATATTTAGGATGGGAGGATTCGATGCCAAAATTTGCGCATTTACCCTTAATACTTAAGCCAGATGGAAACGGAAAGTTAAGTAAGCGTGATGGAGATAAATTAGGATTCCCAGTTTTCCCAACTCAGTGGGTAAATCCAGAAACAAAAGAAATTAGTTCAGGATACAAGGAAAGTGGTTACAATGTAGAGGCATTTATAAATATGCTTTCCTTTTTAGGATGGAACCCAGGAACTACACAAGAGATTTTCTCTATGCAAGGATTAATTGATGCTTTCAGTTTAGAGAGAGTAGGGCGGGCGGGCGCAAAGTTTGATTTTGACAAAACAAGATGGTTTAATCAACAATATTTAAGATCCAAATCAAAAGAAAAATTAGCACAAGAATTACAAATTATCTTAAAAGAAAATGGGGTAGAAGCAGAAGATAATTTTGTGGAAACTGTTTGTGATCAGTTGAAAGAAAGGGCTACTTTTGTAAAAGACATGTGGGAAGAAGGAAAATATTATTTTTCTGCTCCTACTAATTATGATGAGAAAACAATCCGTAAAAAATGGAAGGAAGATACTCCCAAATACGTGTCGGAATTAAAAGCTAAATTAGCAGATTTATCTGATTTTTCTTCTGAAAATATTGAAATAGAATTCAAAAAATACTTGGAGGAAAATGAGTTAGGAATGGGAATATTATTACCTGCTTTTAGAGTTTGTTTAACAGGACTTGGAATGGGGCCTTCTCTTTTTGATATTGCCTCTCTTTTAGGCAAAGAAGAAACGATTAAAAGAATGGAAACAGCTTTAGAAAAAATTAACTAATGGGATTAATTACGTTAGAAGGAATTAGGGTTTTTGCTTATCATGGTCACTTACCAGAAGAGGCTATTTTAGGTGGACATTTTATAGTAAATGTTTGGGTGGAAGTGGATACAGTTGAAGTTGAAAAAACAGATGATTTAAAACATACAGTGGATTATGTGAAAATCATAGCAATTGTAGAGGAGCAAATGGCAATCCGATCTAACATGATAGAGCATCCCGCAAAAAGAATTATTGACGCAATACTCTCTTTAAATAAAGTTAAAAAAGTAACGGTAGAGGTAGAAAAGGTATTACCTCCAATTGATGCTACTTTTGATAAAATATCAGTTACATCTGAAGGGGAAAACTAAGCCAAATGTTTAGTAACACTTACTTTTTCAGCAATTATATCATGTAGTTTCTTTACTGAGATTCTTTCTTGTGTCATAGTATCTCTATCCCTTAAAGTAACAGTATTGTCTTCTAAAGTTTGATGATCAACTGTAATGCAGAAAGGAGTTCCAATTGCATCTTGTCTTCTATATCTTTTTCCGATAGAATCCTTTTCTTCATACTGGCAATTGAAATCAAGCTGTAACATTTTCATTATTTCTCTTGCTTTTTCTGGCATGCCATCTTTTTTGGTAAGCGGTAATATGGCTGCTTTTAATGGAGCCAAAACTGCAGGAATTTTAAGAACAACTCTGCTCTCTCCATTCTCTAATTCTTCTTCACGGAAGGAATTACTCAATACAGTAAGGAACATTCTATCCAAACCAATAGATGTTTCTACTACATACGGTACATAGCTTTCTCCTAATTCAGGATCAAAATATTGTAATTTTTTCCCAGAATATTCTTGATGTGCTTTTAAATCGAAATCCGTACGTGAATGGATACCTTCTAATTCTTTAAATCCGAATGGAAATTTAAACTGAATATCAGTAGCGGCATTAGCATAATGCGCTAAGTTCTCATGATCATGAAAACGGTAATTATCTTCTCCCATGCTTAATGAATTATGCCATTTCATTCGGAAATCTTTCCAATAAGCGTACCATTTCATTTCTTCTCCTGGACGAACAAAAAATTGCATTTCCATTTGTTCAAATTCACGCATTCTGAAAATAAACTGACGGGCTATAATTTCATTTCGGAAGGCTTTCCCAATTTGAGCAATTCCAAAAGGAATCTTCATGCGAGCTGTTTTTTGCACATTCAAAAAGTTTACAAAAATACCTTGTGCAGTTTCTGGACGTAAATATAAATCAGAAGAACCATCAGCAGTAGCTCCCATTTGTGTTTTAAACATCAAGTTAAACTGACGAACATCCGTCCAATTATTAGTGCCTGAAACAGGACATTTTATGTCTAATTCTTCAATTAATGCTTTTACTTTTTTCAGATTATTTGAAGAAAGATAAGTGTTCATTTTCTTATTTATAGAATCAATTTGTTTTTGTCTATCTAAAACTCTTCCATTGTTAGCAAGAAATTCTTCTTTATTAAAAGCTTCCCCAAAACGCTTTGTTGCCTTTAAGACATCTTTATCAATTTTAGTTTCTATCTTAGAAATGTGATCTTCTATTAACACATCAGCACGGTATCTTTTCTTAGAATCTTTATTGTCAACTAAAGGGTCGTTAAACGCATCTATATGGCCGGAAGCTTTCCAAGTAGTAGGATGCATAAAAATAGAAGAATCTAGTCCAACAATATTTTCGTGCATATTTACCATTGATTTCCACCAATAATTTTTGATATTATTTTTAAGTTCTACACCATTAGGTCCATAATCGTAAGCAGCTGCTAAACCATCATAAATATCAGAGGATTGGAATACATAGCCGTACTCTTTTGCATGGGAAACAACTTTTTTAAATATATCTTCATAATTTGACATGCTACAAAAGTAGTAATTTATTGTAGTTTTGTCTTATGATTCAAGTGCAGGATAAAATAATTTCTTTGGATGTTTTTGAAAAACATTTTGTGTGTGATTTAAACACTTGTAAAGGGGCTTGTTGCGTAGAAGGTGATTCAGGAGCGCCATTATTAAAAGAAGAAGAAAGCATCCTACATGAGATATACGAGAAAGTAAAGCCCTACATGAGAGATGAAGGAATTATTGAAGTTGAAAATCAGGGAGTTGCAGTCTATGATGCAGATGGCGATTTGACTACTCCACTTGTAAATAATAAGGAATGTGCTTTTGTGACTTTTGAAAATGGAATTACAAAATGTACTATTGAAAAAGCATATATAAAAGGAAAAATAGATTTTAAAAAACCAATTTCGTGCCATTTATTTCCAATACGCATTAAAGAATATCGTGATTTTGATGCTATAAATTATGAGGAAATTAAAATTTGTGAGCCTGCTTGTAAATGTGGTAGCGAATTAGAAGTACCTATTTATGCTTTTTTAAAAGAACCGCTCATTCGCAAATATGGAAAAGATTGGTACGAGGACTTGTTGGATGTTGCCAAAAAGATAAGTAAGTAAAAGACGAGTTATATAGTTCGTTTATCTTTCCTATATTTTTAAATATTTCTTATCTATATAGAAAGTTCCAAAAGGTAAAATGGAACATATTAAAACAATGAATAATTCAGTTTTATTCCACTTTTCATTATTTTTAATAATGATTGCAAATAATAAGTAAGCAACAAACAATATCCCGTGTGGCATTCCCAATAGTTTTACGTAGGTTGAGTCTCCCAGACTATATTTAATTGGGACGGCAATAAAAAGAAGGAGTATGTAAGATACTCCTTCCAAAAATGCAATAATTCTAAATATACCTTTCATTAAGCTTATTTAAAAGCGTTTTCCCCTGTGATATCCATTCCTGTAATTAACAAGTGAATATCGTGTGTTCCTTCATAAGTAACTACTGACTCTAAATTCATCATATGTCTCATAATAGAATACTCTCCTGTAATACCCATAGCACCTAAAATTTGCCTCGCCTCACGAGCAATATTAAGAGCCATGTCAACATTATTACGTTTGCACATAGATATTTGCGCTGTAGTTGCTCTTCCTTCATTCTTAAGCACTCCTAAGCGCCAAGTTAATAATTGTGCTTTAGTAATTTCAGTAATCATTTCAGCTAACTTTTTTTGTTGTAATTGAAAAGAAGCGATTGGTTTTCCAAATTGTATTCTTTGTTTAGCATATCTTAGTGCAGTATCATAGCAATCCATTGCTGTACCAATTGTTCCCCATGCAATTCCGTATCTTGCAGAATCTAAACACTCTAACGGAGCTCCCAACCCATCTCTATTTGGTAGAATATTATTTTTAGGAATTTTTACATTATCAAATACTAACTCCCCAGTTGCCGAAGCTCTTAAACTCCATTTATTGTGTGTTTCAGGTGTGGAGAATCCCTCCATTCCTCTTTCTACTAATACACCCTTAATTCTTCCATCTTCGTTTTTTGCCCATACCACAGCAACATCAGCAAAAGGAGAGTTTGAGATCCACATTTTAGCGCCATTTAATATATAATGATCACCCTTATCTTTAATATTTGTTACCATCCCTCCAGGATTTGACCCATGGTCAGGCTCAGTAAGACCAAAACACCCAATAAGTTCTCCAGTTGCTAGTTTTGGTAAAAACTTTATTTTTTGTTCTTCGCTACCGTATTTCCAAATTGGATACATTACCAGTGATGACTGAACAGATGAAGTAGAGCGAATACCACTATCCCCTCTTTCTAATTCTTGCATTATTAGCCCATAAGAAATTTGGTCAAGACCAGCACCTCCATATTCTACGGGAACGTAGGGACCAAAGCCACCAATTTCTCCCAGTCCTTTTATAATTTGTTTTGGAAATTCAGCTTTCTGACAAGCCTCTTCAATAATTGGAGAGACTTCTTTTTTCACCCATTCTCTAGCAGCATCTCTTATTAATTTATGCTCTTCCGTTAGAAGTTCGTCCATTTGGAAGTAGTCAGGGGCTTGGTATAAATCTTGTGACATAATTTTTGTTAAATTTTTCACAAAAGTATATATTTTATAGCTAAAAATTGATTTCTTAAAAGGTATATTTGCATTCGGAATAATAACATTAATGATTGCGTTGATAAAAACTATTTTAAATCAGGATTTAATATTTATATTGCTTACAATTTCATTTTTTTTAATTGCAATATTAAAGTCATTCTATTGGAAGCATGCAAAGCTTCTTTTTATGGGAGTTTTTGCCCAACGTTATGCTAATCAATACTTAAGAGAGGAAAACGCTTTTACTGAAAGGGTAAATTTTATTACTTTTTTACTGATGTCAATTAATATTTCATTAATTATTTTAAAGCTAATTCCTCAAAATTCTACCTCATCAATTTTTAGTTTATTGACTGGGGTGATGCTATTCTTTATAATTAAAATTGGATTAATACTTTTATTAGGAAGTATTTTTAAGTTAAAAGATATTGCAAATTTAGGTATCTTCTTTTCTTTTCTTTTTGATAGAGCTCTTGGATTTTGCCTCTTTCCTTTGGCAATATTGCTCTATTTTTTCGTATTTAATATTACTCCTTTCGTCATTTTAATTGTCGCTATTGTTTTTATAGTTCTCTTATTGCTAAAGTTATTTTGGCTTTGGAAGATAGGGGTAAATTCCTTTGGAATTCCTCATTTCTATATTTTTTTGTATCTTTGCGCGCTCGAAATTTCTCCACTCCTATTACTAGGAAAGGAAGTTGTTTATTAATTAAAAGGCATAAGGAATGATAGAAAAAATGAAGAAAGTAAAGTCAATATTAATTTCACAACCAAAACCTGAAGGAAAATCTCCGTATGCAGCTATTGAGTTAAAGCATAAATTAAAGATCGATTATAGACCTTTTATGCATGTTGAGGAAATTTCTGCGCAAGAATTCAGGGAACAAAGAATTTCTATATTAAATCATGATGCTGTAATTTTTACTTCAAAAAATGCTATGGATCATTATTTTGGAATGATGGAGAAATTAAGATTGAGGATTCCTGATTTTACAAAATACTTTTGTGTTTCTGAAGCCATTGCTCATTACCTACAAAACTTTATAACATACCGAAAGCGTAAAATATTTACAGGCGAACAAACTTTAGCGAGTCTAATTCCTATCATGCAAAAACATAAGGACTCAAAGTTTTTATTTCCTTGTTCAGACGTGCTTAAAAAACAGATGAATAAATCTTTAGAGGAAAGTGGCTTGGAATACACGAAAGCACAAATGTATAAAGTTGCTTGTTCTGATTTATCTGACTTAAATGATGTTAAATATGATGTCCTTGTATTTTTTAGTCCAACGGGAATTAAATCTCTTTTAGAGAATTTCCCAGAATTTGTACAAGGTGAAACTAGACTAGCTGTTTTTGGGCCAACTACTATCAAGTCTGTTAAAGACAATGGATTGAGAGTTGATATTGCAGCTCCAAATAAAAAGGCTCCCTCCATGTCAATGGCTTTGGATCAGTATGTTAAAGAAGCTAATAAAAGAAGAAGATAATTTATTGTTAAATAAATAATTTAAGGGAGCTTCAGAGCTCCTTTTTTTGTAATTTTATCATATGTTTGAGTTTCCAAAAAAACAAAAGTTGTGTAGCGAAACTGTTATTAAAGAGATGTTTTCTAGCGGGAAATCATTTACAACAACTAATTTTCGTTTAGTTTGGTTCGAAGATAATACTGAAAATGAAATTACGCTTAAGTCAATTATTGTTGTTCCTAAGAAAAAGATAAGGCTAGCTGTAAAAAGAAATGTTATTAACAGGAGAATGAAGGAAGCCTATAGGCTGAATAAAATTGAATTTGAAAACATGTTAAAAAGAAAAAAATTAAAATTAAGTATTGCTATTATTTACCAGAGTAGAAAAATAATGTATTATAAAAATGTAGAAGAAGAAATAAAATTAATTTTAGAACGTTTAAGGAAAGAAATATGAATATTTTCTTTTCTTTTATCTTCCGAATAATAATTGTTTTCTATCAAAAGACTATTTCGCCTTTATTCCTGCAAACATGTAGGTATACACCAACTTGTTCGTCTTATGGATTAGAAGCAATATTAAAATATGGACCTTGGAAAGGAGGAAAATTAACTTTGCAAAGAATATTAACTTGTCATCCGTGGGGAGGGCATGGACATGACCCTGTTCAGTAAAAATATATATATGAAGAAAAGATTTAAACTTTTAATTTTAGCATTTGCTCTGGTATTTACATCATTAATTTCTATTGGCTTTACAGATAATTACTTTGAGATTGCAAAAAATCTTGATATTTTCACCACTCTTTACAAAGAACTAAATACTTTTTATGTAGACGAAACCGATCCTGGAAAATTAATGAAAGAAGGTATTGATAAGATGTTAAAATCTTTAGACCCCTACACAGCTTATATCCCAGAATCTGACATTGAAGATTTTCGTTTTATGACTACAGGTCAATACGGAGGTATAGGGGCAATAATTACAAAAAGAGAAAATTATGTTTATGTAAGTGAGCCTTATGAGGGGTTTCCTGCTCAGAAAGCAGGGCTTATGGCTGGAGACAAAATCCTTGAGATTAATGGAAAAACAGCTAGAGATAAAACCACCGAAGAGGTAAGCAAGGTCTTGAAAGGACAACCAAATACTTCTGTAACTTTATTGATTGAACGAAAAAACCTTGAAAAACCATTTGCAGTTACTTTTGATAGAGAAAAGGTATCTGTTAAAAGTGTTCCTTATTCTGATTATGTTGAAGATGGGATTGGTTATGTTAAACTAAGAAGTTTCACTAGAAATTGCAGTAAGGATATTAAAAGAGCAATAGATAAGTTAAAGTCCGAAGGAGAATTAAAAGGATTAATTATAGACTTAAGAAGTAATCCTGGCGGATTACTAAATGAGTCAGTTGATATAGTCAATCTTTTTGTAGAAAAAGGGGAGGAGATAGTAAGTACAAAAGGTAAAATTAAGTCTTGGGAAAAATCATATATAGCAAATAATAAACCGCTAGATACTAAAGTGCCTTTAGTTGTGCTAATAAATTCGTCATCAGCTTCAGCTTCTGAGATTGTTTCAGGCGCAATTCAGGATCTAGATCGAGGGGTGGTAATAGGACAAAGAAGTTATGGTAAGGGATTAGTTCAGCAAACAAGAAAACTATCCTATAATTCACAGCTAAAACTTACAGTCGCCAAGTATTATATTCCTAGTGGAAGATGTATCCAGGCATTAGATTATTCCAATAGAAATGAAGACGGAAGTGTCGGGAAAGTTCCAGATTCACTCATGACGGCTTTTAAAACTAAAAACGGAAGAGAGGTCTTTGATGGGGGGGGGATTAACCCTGATATTATTACTGAAATAGGCACTGTAAGTAATATTATAATTTCTCTTTTTAGAGAACGCCTGTTCTTTGATTATGCTACTGACTTTAGGTTTGAAAATGATACTATTTCAGAAAATTTTATTTTTTCAGATGACGCATATAAGCATTTTGAGCATTATCTTTCAGATAAAGAATACAACTACAAAACAAAAACTGAACAAGCATTAGAAAAAGTAAAGCAGAAAGCGATTGATGAAGGTTATTTTGAAGACTTAAGTGAAGAGTACGAAAATTTATTAGCACAGTTGGAGGCAAATAAAGGAGATGATTTGTTTACCAATAAACAAGACTTAAAAGAAATATTGGCAGGTGAGATTTCAAGCCGTTATTTTTATCAAATAGGAAGAATAAAATCATCATTAAATTTTGATTCTGAACTTAAAAAAGCAATTGAAGTTTTACAGAATGAAGATCTTTATAACGATATCTTAGGTAATGAATAAATTTATATTTAGAATTCAGCAATTCCTCTTTGTTCTATTGGGAGTTTTTATTCCTACTTCCATAGCCATAACAAATTTAATTATTGGCTTGTTGGCTCTTTGTTGGATTCTTGAAAGAAATTTTAAAGCTAAATTTGATATTATTAAATCTTCCAATTGGATGATTGCAATTTTTGCCTTAATATGTTTTTATGCATTAGGGATGCTATGGGGTGAGCAGCACCTGAATGCGGATTGGCAATTCCAACGCTTAGCGTTATTACTGATATTTCCTGTTTTAATGACTATGAATTTAAAACAAGAAACAATTAAAAAAGCAGTTTTTTCATTTTTGGGAACCGCTTTTATTTCTGCTTTTACAGCCATAGCAATTAATAATAATATTATCTTACCTCTATCAGAATACCTTTCTTTTATTGATCCATCATGGAGAAATTCCGCATTTATCACATATAATTATCATAATGTTATTCTTGCACTTGCAACATCATTATCTCTCTATATTTTAATTGAGAAAAAAAGTAAGTATACTTATTTATTGCTATTGTTTATTATAGTTTATTCAATTAGTATATTTACAGAAAGAGGAAGGGCTGGGCAGGTTATCTTTAATTTATCAGCAGTTTTTTATATTATCTACTATAGCAGGAGAAACTTATTGAGGATCTGTGCATTTTTAGTATTACTATTTTCATTTCAGTTCCTAATATATAGTTCTACAAATGTGTATAAAGATAGATTTGATGCACTATCTAATATTATCCAAAATAATGGAGATAAAAAAGGTGGGAAGATTAAAGATATTCGTTATGTATTTATTAAAGAATCACTAAATAGAATTAAAGAAAAACCAATATTTGGTTTTGGAACTGGTAGTTTTGGAACTATTTTTTATGAACAGGTGAAATCAGGACACAAATTTAATCGGCATACAACTCCACATAATCAATATCTTTATGTTTGGTTTGAATTGGGTGTCGTAGGCTTAGTTTTGCTGCTATTAATATTCTATTATCAGTTAAAAGAATTATTCAGAAAAAAGGATGGTGTTCATAGGGTTTTACTTCCTTTATCTTTTATGTTACTGATGCTTGTTGATTCTTACTTTTTTATTTTTATTTTAACTATCTGCTATATGTTTTTATACACAATATATACTAGGTATCAGCATGAGTAAACCCGCTTAATTCGTCTATTTAAACTAGAAAAAATTTCATAAGGTATAGTATTTAGCTTGCTTGCTATTGATGAAATTGTATTTTCTTCTCCAAAAATAACCACTTCATCTCCAGTTTCAGCAGATGTTCCTTTAAGATTAATCATGCAAGAATCCATACTAATTTTACCAATAATTGGGCACATTATATTTTGCACTATTATAACTCCACTTTTACTACTTAACTTTCTGTTTAGGCCATCTGCATAGCCAAAAGGCACAACTCCAACTGTAATATCTTCTCTTGCTATATATGACGCATCATAACCAACCCTACTTCCCTTTTTTATATTTCTTACTTGTGAAATAACACTTTTAAGAGAACTTATTTGTTTTAGGCTACTGTTATTGCTGACTCCATATAGCCCTATCCCTAACCTTACCATTTCATATCCTTTATTCGGGAAGCGCAATACACCATTTGTATTTAAGATATGCCTGTCAATTAGTTGATCAAAACCGCTTGAAAATGAATTAGATATATTATCAAAAGCTTGAAATTGTTCGTTTGTAAAATTATCTTCTGTACTATTATCACTTGCAGCTAAATGCGAGCAAATACTTTGTATTTTAAGTTTTGGATATTTTCGTAAATCAGCTAGAACGTTATCCACTTCACTTACATTAAACCCATAACGGTTCATTCCCGTATTAAACTTAATATGTATCCTAATTTCTGTGTCTAATTTTCCATAAAGATGCAGTAATTCATAATTATATATAACAATATCTAGTTTATTGTCAATAATTTCTTGTGTGCTTTTTGTACCAGGATTTGCAATAATAATAGGAATGTTAATTCCACTTTTTCTAATACGAGTGCCCTCTTCAAAGTCTGCGACCCATAAAGCATGAGCTCCCAGCTTTTCTAGGTAGCTTGAAATAGCGACATCACCATGTCCATAAGCATATGCCTTTACAACTGCAATAATTTTTGTGTTTGGTTTTAATTTACTTTTTAGATAATTAAAATTATTAGATAATTTATTAAGATCTACTTCTAATATAGTTTGATGAATTACTTTCATTTTATTAACTCATTTTTCTTGAAAAACAATCTCTGCATAGCGATTTATACTCTTCCTTTTCTCCAATTTGAATGAGATGTTTATCATTATTTTTTCTAAAAGAATGATTGGCAACTGCACTGCAATCAATACATATGGCATGTACTTTAGTAATGTGCTCAGCTATAGCTAGCAGATCAGGCATAATACCAAAAGGTTTGCCTAAAAAATCCATATCTAATCCAGCAATAATTACTCTTCTACCAGAATTAGCCAGTGTAGTGCAGACAGCAATTAATTCTGAATCAAAAAATTGAGCTTCATCAATAGCTACAACTTGTATTTGGTTGGTTAGTTTCAAAATATCTTTTGCACTTCCAATAGATACAGCTTCAATATTATTATCGTCATGAGAAACTACTTTTTGTCTATCATATCGTTTATCAACTTTGGGCTTAAAAACAGCAATAGTAAGTTTTGCAAACTCAGCTCTTTTTAATCGTCTTAATAATTCTTCTGTTTTTCCTGAGAACATAGAGCCACAAATTACTTCAATACTTCCATTTTGCATTGGATGATTTATTTGTGATTCTAAAAACATTTAGCGTAATTTGTTTTATTAAGTTTGCTAACAAATGTATAAAAGCTATTCTATTTTATAATGAATTTTAAAAGATTGTTTTCTTTATCTATTTTGGTATTGCTTGTATGTTTCGTTAATGCGAAACCAGACTCTACAAAAATTAAAAGAGGGCGGGTATTATTAGTAAGTAGTGGTTTGGTAGCTACATTAGGAGGATCTTATTTATATGTTGAAAGTTCATGGTGGTCTGACAAACAAATTCCATTCCATTTTGATGATGGATCGGATCTTACTTATGCGTTAAATGTCGATAAATTAGGGCATTTTATGGGAGGACTGCAAGCGGCTGATTTTTTTTCTTCTTCTATGCGCTGGGCAGGAATGAAGGAAAGAAAATCACTTTGGTATGGAGCGGTATTTGGTACAAGTTTACAGTTAGCTATTGAAATGAAAGATGCTTATGCTCCTTACTGGGGATTTAGTAAATGGGATTTAGCACTTGGTTCAGCTGGTTCCCTTTGGCCTGTTGCCCAATTCTATAATGCTAACTTAAAGGCAATTAACTTTAAATTTTCATATTATAAAAAATCAAATATCTATTGGGATTTGGATGCACAAAGAGGAAAAGAAACCAATAAATATGCCTGGCAGGATGATTATCCTAACCAAACCTATTGGATAACTTTTGATGTTAATCATTTTGTTAAAACTCGCTATTGGCCCAATTGGCTGAATGTTGCTGTAGGCTTTGGAATTGATGATACTCAATATTTAAATTCAAGTAATCGCAAAACAGGAGGAAACAATGAATGGTATGTTGCTTTGGATTATGATATTCCAAAACTGCTAAAGAAATGGAATAGTCCAACAGGTAAAAAAGTAAAACATTGGCTTAATTATTTTCACTTCCCAGCACCCACAATAAGAATTAGTCCCAAACTAGAATTATATCCTTTATTCCTATAGATTTGTAAGATGTCAAAATTATATTTAATACCGACTCCAATAGGAAACCTGGAGGATATAACTATTAGAGCTTTACGCTTACTAAAAGAGGTTGATATGGTTTTGGCTGAGGACACCAGAACCACTAGAAAATTATTTACTCACTATGATATAAATACTTCTTTATCTCCCTTTCATATGCATAATGAACATAAGGTGCTTAATAAATGGATAGAGCGATTAAAGCTTGGAGAAGCCATTGCGCTTGTTTCTGATGCTGGAACTCCTGCAATTTCTGACCCTGGTTTTTTATTGGTTCGAGAATGTGTAAAACATAATATTGAGGTAGATTGTCTGCCGGGCGCAACTGCTTTTGTCCCGGCTTTAGTAAACTCAGGATTGCCTTCTGAAAAATTTATTTTTGAAGGTTTTTTGCCTTCCAAAAAAGGAAGACAGACAAGATTAAAGTTATTAGCTGAGGAAGAGAGAACAATGATTTTTTATGAATCGCCACATAGGATTGTTAAAACTTTAAGTCAGTTTATGGAATATTTTGGATCCGAAAGAGTTATTTCTGTTTCCAGAGAAATATCTAAAATGTTTGAAGAAACTAAAAGGGGAAGCGCGAAAGATGTAAAGGAATATTTTGAAGAGAAGAAGCCTAAAGGAGAGTTTGTAATTATTGTAGAAGGTAAATAATGGAATTTAAGAAATTTATAAATAAGAAACCGTACTTGATTGCCGGGCCTTGTAGTGCGGAATCAGAAAATCAACTTTTATCTATTGCTAAAGCAGTTGAAGGGACTGCTGATGTATTTAGGGCAGGAGTTTGGAAGCCCAGAACTAAACCTAACTCATTTGAAGGGGTCGGAAAAGACGCCTTGCCTTGGCTTAAAACTATACAGCAAGAAACAACTCTAAAGATAGCTACAGAAGTAGCGACAGCCAAACACGTTGAACTGTGTTTAGAATCAGGAGTTGATATGCTTTGGATTGGAGCCAGGACTACTGTAAATCCTTTTTATGTTCAAGAAATTGCAGAAGCTTTAAGGGGAGTAGATATTCCTGTTTTTGTTAAAAATCCTATTCATCCAGAACTAGGATTATGGCTAGGCGCTTTTGAACGCCTACATAAAGTTGGAGTAAAAAAATTGGCAGCAATCCATAGGGGTTTTTATAGTCATGAGAAAGTCGCCTTCAGAAATGACCCCAAATGGGAAATTCCAATAAAATTAAGAAAAGAAATTAGAGATTTACCAATTATTTGTGACCCGAGTCATATAGCGGGCAAAGCGGCATTCGTTGAAGATATTGCTCAAACAGCTATGGATATTAATCTAGATGGACTAATGATTGAAACGCATCATAATCCTTCCTTAGCTTTAAGTGATGCAGAGCAGCAAGTTTCCCCTGATGAGCTAAATAGTATTATGAATAATTTAGTATTGAGAGATACAAAATTAAGAGATGAAGAGTTTAAGTTCCAGTTGCTAAATTTCAGGAATCAGATTGATAATTTCGACATAAAAATTATTGAGTTGCTAAATAATAGAAAGCAAGTAGTTGAACATATAGCAAATTTTAAAAATGAAAATAGATTAACTATTTTTCAAATTGAAAGATGGTTTGAAATATTAAATACCAGAAAAGAAAATGCAAATTTATTAGGCGTAGATGAGCAAATGGTAGAAGAAATATTTGCCCTCATTCATAAATACTCTATTCTGGCACAAACTAAAATAATGCGTAAGTAATGCATAAAAATTGGAATATATTAGAATCAAAAAATACAGTTGCTTCCAAATTATCAAAAGCTTTAAATGTGTCAGAAATTGTAGCACATTTATTGGTCCTAAGAGGAATAACAACTTTTGATGAGGCTAAGTCATTTTTTCGCCCAGAAATATCTCATTTGAACAATCCTTTCCTTATGAAGAATATGCAGAAAGCAGTAGATAGAATCCAGACTGCAATAGCAAGTGGAGAGAAAGTTTTGGTATATGGTGATTACGATGTCGATGGAACCACATCTGTTGCTATGATGTATTCATTTTTAAAGAAAAAGGTAAAGGAAATAGAATATTATATCCCTTGTAGATATGATGAGGGGTATGGAATTTCATTAAAAGGTATTGATTATGCTAAGAAAAATAATTTTACCTTAATAATTGCTTTAGATTGTGGAATTCGTGCAGTCAATCAAGTTGATTATGCAAATGAAAAAGGAGTAGATTTCATTATTTGTGATCATCATAATCCAGGTAAAAAAATACCTAAGGCTGTTGCGATACTTAATCCAAAGCAAGCAGATTGTAATTATCCATACAAGGAACTTTCAGGTTGCGGAGTAGGTTTTAAATTGATACAAGCTTTTAGTAAGCAAAATAATATTGATTTTTCTGAAATTATAGAATACTTGGATTTGCTAACCGTAAGTATTGGTGCTGACATTGTACCTATGACAGGAGAAAACAGAGTGTTTTCTTTTTACGGCCTGCAACAAATAAACAAATCCCCTAGAGTTGGTTTAAAAGCACTAATGGAAACGGCAAATAAAACTAAAGATGTAACAGTAACTGACTTAGTATTTGGTGTTGCACCAAGAATAAATGCGGCTGGCAGAATAGATCATGCCAGAAAAGCAGTTGAGATATTAGTGGAAACTGATTATAGTAAAGCAAAACTATTTGCTGATAAAATCGACGATAATAACACAACAAGAAAAGGCCTAGACAAAAGCATTACAAAGAAAGCTTTGGAAATGGTTGATGTGAAAAAAAAATCAACCGTTGTTTATAGTAAAAATTGGCATAAAGGAGTAGTTGGAATTGTTGCCTCTCGTCTAATTGAAAATTACTACAAACCTACCATTGTACTGGCAGAAAAAGAAGGTATGCTTACTGGTTCTGCTCGTTCGGTACATGATTTTGATTTATATAGTGCAATAGCTAAGTGCGAACATCTCTGCGAAAAATTTGGAGGACATAAATATGCTGCTGGTCTAAGCATTAAAAAAGATAATTTAGCTCAGTTTATTGATACTTTTGAAAAAGCAGTAATCGAGTCTATTTCGGAAGATCAGCTTACTCCAAAAATTAATATTGATATGGTAATTGACATTAATAATGTGGATGATAAACTTTACCGAATTATAAAGCAGTTTGCCCCATTTGGACCAAAAAATTTACCGCCTATTTTTATCAGTAAGGGAGTGATTGATAATGGTTATGGTAAGCAAGTTGGAGAGGATAAAACTCATTTAAGAATTAATGCAAAAAGAAATAAAGGCGCTATTGCTGGAATTGGTTTTGGTATGGGAGAGTACTTTGAAATGATTAAAGATAATAAAACGTTTGATGTTTGTTATTCTATTGATGAAAACGAATGGAATGGTAAAAAAAGTTTACAATTAAGACTAAGAGATATAAAAGAGTAAAACTGTCGAAGTAGCAAGATTACAACCAGCACTTTAAAAGGATATTAGCTGAAAGATTAAAGCTTAAGTCTAAATAATTTTCTAAAAAATTTCGAACTTAGGACCGTAAGGACCACCAAACAAAACCCCACTTATTTGAGTGGGTTTTTGTTTGGTAATTATCATCTGCTACTTACCTCAGCGTAATCTAAAATATAATTACATTTATAAATATCATCAGAGTTAAGCCTAAGAGTTCCCTTAATTGTGACTACTTCATCCATAACAAAATTATTCTTTTTAGATTTCAAATTTAGCTCTACAACAGTTTCTGGGCCTCCAGCCCCACAAAAGAAACAAGACCATATTGGGCCCTTTGAAAGAACGAAATAATCTTTACTAGGGTCAATAGTTAATATGTGTCCTCTTAACAAAACTTGTTTACCTGCTAATTGTCTTACACTGAAACCAAAATGAGGATATAAAAGTAGACCATCTATTTCTTCTGAATAAATCTCTTCAAATTCAACATCAGCTAAATCATCCCAAGTTATTTCATTTTGGGAAAAACTTACTTCTGAAGTAAATAATAAGACAAATAATATGACTCTATACATTTGAAAGTGTTTTAGGAATATTAATGTGATATGCTTGAATAATAGGAATTAAAGATGCGATGAGTCCAATAGATAAAGCTATTGGAAACAGCCATAATTCGTCTTTGATTAAACTTAATTCAATTGAATAAAAACTATAATTTTTACTAATAAAAAATGATACTATGAATAATACAACTCTACTAAATAATAATCCCAAAAATAATCCTAATATTGATACTAGCATACCTTCTTGAAAAACTAATTTAACCAACTGAAATCTTGAAGCTCCATAAACTCTCATTAAAGCTAATTCATAACGTCTTTTTTTTAAAGAATTGTATAGACTAATAAATATACTTAATCCTGATACTAAAATTATAAAAAAACCAATCATATTTATTGATCGCAATCCTAAACCAAGTAAACTAATTAATCTATTGATTTCAAAAGCAGGAACAGCCGCCTGTAAATTACTAGTCTCATTAACTTGTCTTGGAAACTTAATAAGTCCGACAGGACTTCTAAATTTCACTAACAGAGAAGTAATCATTTCATTATGATCAACAGAACAACCCCCCTCCACCCCTTCATGGGTATGAATTGAATGCTTTTTATTATTATGAACTTTACTTATACTTGATGAATTTGTTAGAATTAATTGATCAATAATTGTATTTGACTTATCAAGTATACCAACAACTTTGAAAGCATATTTATTGTGAATTTCTCCACCTTCAACTAAACCATGAGAACTATAAAAAGTGCTTCCAATTTTTAATTGACAAGCTTCAACAACATCACTTCCAACAACTACTTGCATAGATTTAACCCATAATTTACCTGACTTAAAATTAACTTGAAATAATTTAGGATATGCATGAGTAGTACCAACAATTCTAAACCCTTTATACGAATCCCCAAAAGAAAGTGGAATGGTTGATTCTATCATTGGATTTGATTTAATTTTATTGACTTCTTCAAGTAAAATATTGCCTGTAGGATTGTCAATATGATATATTGATGAGAGGATTAATTGTAATGGACTTCCCTTAGCTCCAATCACCATATCTATTCCATTAAGATTACGCTGGATTTTTTCTTCAACAGATTTATTTAATAATAATATCAATGAAATTATACCAATACCAAAAGCCATAAGTAACAAGCTCAGCATTGTATTAAATGGATTACGGATAATATTTATCCAGCTTAATCTATTTATATTCATAATTCAATTGATGTATTGAATTGATCTTTCAATCTTTGATCGTGAGTGATGATAATCAATTTTGCGTTTGTTAAAGATGCCTGTTCTTTAAGTAATGTGATAATTTTTTGGCAATTATTATCATCTAAACTTGAAGTTGGCTCATCTGCTAATATTAAATCAGGTGTTTTAATAAGGGCAGTAGCAATTGCAGCTCTTTGCTGTTCACCCTGACTTAATTCATCAGGCATATTATTCAGCTTATCAGCTAACCCAATTTCTTGCAATAATTGAATTGCTCTTTTTTTATCTTGTAGTTTGTTTGATAAATAAAGAGATAAAAGCATATTATCTAAGATACTTAAATTTCTAACAAAATGTGTTTTCTGAAAGACCACACCAATATGTGAACCTCTAAATTGATCAAGACTTTTTGAAGATAAATTTTGGAGGCGAGTTCCATTCATTTCCACAAATCCAGATTGAGGACTAAGTAGACCAGATAAAATCTGAATTAATGTGGTTTTACCTACTCCTGAATCACCTAATATCAATAAATCTTCTCCTTGTTGTAATAAAATATCTGGAAAAGTGAAAATATGCGAGCTGTTATAAGTAAAAGATAAACGTTCTGTTTTTAACATTTTATAAATTAATTTAAATGACAATCTTTACAATACCCCTCAAGAATTAAGTTTAAGGAGTTGATATAAAAACCATCTACAGGCTTAATTTCTGGTGATTTATAATTTTCTAAACAAAAAGTTTGATTGCAATTATTACATATAAAATGACCATGATTATGTTTGTGCAAACTAGCACTGCATTCATCTGCATTACATAAAGAATATCTAATTATGTTATTACTACTTGGAACTTTATGAATCAAACCCTTTTCCTCAAAACTCACTAAAGCTCTATAAATTGTAACCTTATTAATTAAATTAGAAAATTTATTCATAACTTCTTTTACCGTTAAAGATTCCTTGTCATAAAATAAATTTAACAAATTAATTCTAAATTTAGTTTTACTTACTCCGTGATTAGCTAAAATTAAAGCAAAATCTAGATTATGATCATTTTTAATTTTCATTACGCAAATCTAAAAAATAAACGCAACTTAATTGCGTTATTTTGATAAATATAATAAATTTGCAAAATTATTTAATAAATTAATAATGAGTAGTAGTACTTTAACATATGATAGAATAGGAGTGATTTCGAGCACATTATGCATGATTCACTGTATAATTACTCCATTTATATTTCTCGCTAAAGCATGTTCAATATCATGCTGTTCTGACGCACCTGTATGGTGGCAAATAATTGATTATCTATTCTTAGGTATATCATTTGTAGCAGTCTATTATTCAACAAAAGATAAGAGCTTAGACTGGCTAAAAATATTCTTATGGATAACATGGTTTTTTCTATTTATTACTATAGTAAACCATACACTTGAAATTATATATCTCAATCCAAATTTAATCTATATTCCTGCATTTTTGATTATTATGCTCCATTTATATAACATGCACTTTCACAAATGCCATAATAAAAATTGCTGCCCATAATATTAGTTAATAAGAAATTTAAATTAATTACGAGAAAAGGAGAAGAAGTAGCAGGATTACAACCAAGACTTATTTCACTACATTAAAGTAAGCTTTAAGACTAAAATCTGCACTACTAACTAATCTACTAAAACAAGCTTAAAAAATCAATTTAATTTTCAGAGTAATCTCATATTTAAAAAATAGGTTGCTAACCCACATTTCTTCCTAAAGATTTAGCAATCTGAGTTTTTATTTGGGTAAGGTGGCTCAATAGTTTGATGCCTTCAGGATCAATACTTCCATCTTTTATTTTTAGTTGTAACCCTTTAATTTGCTTGTCAATGTGTCCTTTTTTAAGTGATAAAATAGCTTTTTCAGTAGTTTTGCGTATTTTTTCATCTTCTCTTCCAGTATAGATTTTATGTCGATCAACCCAATTACTACTTATGCTATGTTTATTACTAATAAGGTCTATTGCCTTTTGGCTAATTTCTTGGTTTTTATGATTAATAAAATGCTGTAAATCAATAATTCCTTTTTCTTTAATCACGCTTATTATTTCAATGTACATTGCATGAAAAGCAGTATTTGTAAATGTGATGTTATCAGCACCAAGATCACTAAAAATTAGAGAAGCTACACTCTCTTTCTCATCTTCTTCTGTGGTGAAAGTATCATTCCCATAATTTATTAATATGCGCAATATCTCTTCTTCTAACTTCATTAATTTTCCTTCTGAACTTAGCTTTTCTTTTGGTTTTCTTGAGGGTTGACCACTTATCTTACTTCTATCTGCTACTTGTTCAAAAGAACCAATACTAACCCTGTATTTTGCTACTTCACTTAATAGTACATTTTCAGCAATATCGAGTTTTTTACTGAACGTTTTACAATATTGCGAACGATTTAAACTGTCGGGAATACAAGATATGGATTCAATAATATCTCTTTTTATATTTGTGATTTTTGTAGGATCTTCATTAGTATTTAAATCAGATATTTTGATTTTATAATCAATAAAATCTACAGCATCATTAGTTAAGAACTCTTTAAATTCTTCAGTTGATAATTTTTTGGAAAAAGAATCAGGATCATCTCCTTTAGGAAATGCTACAATCTTCACGCTCATTCCTTCCTTTAAAATCATATTAATTGATTTATAGGTGGCTTTTATTCCTGCGTTATCTCCATCGAAAAGCAGAACTACATTTTTAGCTAAGCGATTAATGAGTTTAATCTGTTCTAAAGTGAGAGCTGTTCCTGAAGCAGAAACAACATTTTCTATTCCATTTTGATGCATGGAAATTACATCTGTATAACCTTCAACTATATAGCAAATCCCTTCTTTTCCTATCGCATTCTTGGAATAATTAAGACCGTATAGTACTTTGCTTTTATGGTAAATTAAATTTTCGGGTGAATTTAAATATTTTGCTTTTGCGTTAGGGCTAAAGGCTCTTCCTCCAAAGCCTAATGTGCGGCCTGAATATGATTGAATAGGAAATATAGTTCTTTCTTTAAATCGATCAACTATTTGTCCTGAACTTTCATTAATTAATGATAATCCTGAAGAAATTAGCACCTGCTTGTCGTATGCTTTTTTGAGGGCTTCTTTGCTAAAAGCATCTTTCGCTTTAGGGTTATATCCTAGCTCAAATTTCTTAATTGTTTCATCAGTAAAGCCTCTTTCTTTAAAATAACTAAGTCCTACTGACTTTCCTTCTTCTGTATTCCAGAGTACATCCTGAAAGTACTCCTTTGCGTAATTTGAAACAATAAATAAACTATCCTTTTCATTTGAACGCTCTATTTGTTCTGAGGATAATTTTTCTTCTTCAATTTCAATATTATACTTTTTGGCTACAAATTTTAAAGCCTCAGGATAATTGTAATGCTCAATTTCCATGATAAAATTAATACTGTTACCTCCTTTTCCACAACCAAAACATTTGTAAATTCCTTTTGTGGGAGATACTGTAAAAGAGGGAGTTTTTTCATTATGAAAGGGACAGTTTCCAATATAGTTAACTCCTCTTTTTTTAAGAGATACGAAGTCTCCAACAATTTCTTCAATTCTAGCAGTTTCAAATATTTGATCTATGGTTTCTTTTGGAATCATTTTTGGCGGTTTACAACATAATCCAACAATAATATTAAGGATTCTTTTGCCTGATTTTCATTAAATAGGTTTAATAAATCAAGGGCAGTATTGTGATATTCATACATTCTTTTTTTAGCATATTCTAGCCCTCCGCTTTTTTTAACAAGAGCTATAACTTCTGCTACTTTTTCATCATCCTTGTGATGATTTTTTATGATATTGATAATGTAATTTTTCTGTTTTTTTTCTACAGTATTTAAAGTGTATATTAAGGGAAGTGTCATTTTTTGTTCTCGAATATCGATGCCAGTTGGTTTACCTATAAGGGGGCTTTGTGTATAGTCAAATAAATCATCTTTTATTTGAAAAGCTATTCCTGCTTTTTCACCAAATAAGCGCATGTTTTCAACTACTTCTTTATTTTGCCCTACAGAGTTAGCTCCACTAGCACAACAAGCAGCAATTAAGGATGCTGTTTTTTGACGAATAATATTAAAATAGACCTCTTCAGTAATATCAAGTTTTCGTGCTTTTTCAATTTGTAAAAGCTCTCCCTCACTCATGTCCTGAACAGCTGTACTCATTATTTTTAAGAGCTCAAACTCCTCATTTTTCACCGCTAATAACAAACCTCTACTTAAAAGAAAATCACCAACAAGTACAGCAATTTTATTTTTCCATATTGAGTTTATGGAAAAAAACCCTCTTCTAAAATTAGCTTCATCAATTACATCATCGTGCACTAAAGTTGCGGTGTGTAATAATTCAATCATGGATGCTGCACGGTAAGTATTTTCTTCAAATTTACCAAAGAGCTTTGCTGATAAAAAAACAAACATTGGTCGCATTTGCTTTCCTTTTCTTTTTATGATGTAATGCATTATTTTATCTAATAAAGAAACATTACTCCTTAAGGAATCTTTGAACCTCTTTTCAAATAAATTCATTTCCTCTTTAATAGGAGCTTTTATGTTTTTTATTATAGACAAGATAGATGTTAATTAGAACTACAAATATATAAAGATTTCTCTGTGGGAAAACTTGTAAATAGCTTTATTGAAATCTATTTTAGTTTATTTACTAATTGCCCACAAGCAGCATTAATATCCTTTCCTTTACTTTTTCTTAGGGTAACGAGAATGTTACGTTCTTCTAAGTATTTCATAAATTGTTCAGTAACTCTATTAGATGACCTTTCATATGGCAAATCCTCAACTGTATTGTATTCAATTAAGTTGATTTTACAGGGACCTGCCTTGGAAAATTGAACTAATTTTTGAGCGTCCTCAATACTATCATTAAGATCCTTAAACAGAATATATTCATAAGTAACTCTACTTCCTGTTTTATCATAAAAATAACGAACAGACTCTCTAAGTTCTTCAAGGTTAATTTTCTTGTTAATGGGCATGATAATATCTCTTTTACTATCGCTTGCTGAATGTAGAGAAATAGCTAAATTAAAACGGACTCCATCATCACCTAATTTTTTTATCATTTTAGCAATACCTGCTGTTGAAACAGTAATTCTTTTGGGAGACATCCCGAGTCCTTTTTCAGTTGTAATTAGGCTAATACTCTCTAATACTGAATTATAGTTTAACAAAGGCTCTCCCATTCCCATGAATACGATATTTGAAAGGGGCTTCCCAAAATTAGAAATTGCCTCTTCATTAAGAATAAAAACCTGATCATATATTTCTGCAGCGGTTAAATTACGAGCTAATTTCAATGTTCCGGTTGCACAAAATTCACAAGCTAAGCTACAGCCAACTTGAGAGGATACGCATGCGGTTAATCGATTTTTAGAAGGGATTAAAACTCCTTCTACTAACAAATTATCGTATAGTTGTAAACTGTACTTTATTGTCCCGTCTATACTTCTTTCCCCTTTGTGAATTTTAACTGCATTAATACTGAAATGGTTTGCAAAAAGGTCGCGCATAGATTTTGAAAGTGAAGTCATTTCGTCAAAAGAAACTGCTTTTTTTTTCCATAACCATTCTTGCACTTGTTTGGCTCTAAATTTAGGCAGCTTGTGCTCTTCGTAGAACTTCTGTAAGACCTCTACGCTTGTATTTCTTATGTCTTTTTTTTCTTTCATTTCTTTTGCAAAGATATATTACTTTTGTGCTATGCGATTTTTAACAGCCGATTATTTATTTCCTTTACATACTAATCCAATAAAAAATGGTGTTTTACAAATTTCTGATGATGGGCAGGTTATTGCTATTTTTAAAAATAGGAGAGAAGTAAATCAAGATAAATTAGAGATATTTAATGGAATACTATGTCCTGGATTTGTGAATGCACATTGTCATTTGGAGCTTTCACATTTAAAAGGAAGAGCCGAAAAAGGACAAGGTTTTTTGGAGTTTTCGAAAACAATAAGTTTAAGAGATAATTATTCAGTCGCTGCTAAAAAACAGGCTATTGAAAATGCAGAACAAGAAATGATTACCAATGGAATCGTTGGTGTTGGAGATATTTGCAATAAAATTGATACTCTACAGAAAAAGCAAAAAGAGAATTTGAAATATTATAATTTTATAGAAACTTTTGGTGTTGATTTAAATAAAGTTGATACTGTTTTTAATCAAGCAATAGAGTTGAGAAATAAATTTAGATTTGCTGGTCAAAAAGCAAGTATTGTACCGCATGCGCCTTATTCTGTGCCTCCAGTTTTAATGAAAAAGATTAACAATTTTTTTGATGATACTGATGAATTATTAACGATTCACATGCAAGAAACAAATGAAGAAAATCAGCTTTTTGAATATAAAAAGGGTGCTTTTTTTGATTGGTTAAACAGCATGAATGCTTGTTTAAGTATTTGGGGAAGTAGAAATAAACCAACTGACATTTTACAAGAATTATCAGGTAAAAAGATATTATTAGTGCATAATACTTTTGCTAAAAAAGAAGATATTACAGAAAACTATTACTGTACCTGCCCAAGAGCAAATTTGTTTATTGAAAATAATTTACCCGATTATTCTATATTTGATACCGATAAATTATGCGTAGGAACTGATAGCTTGGCCTCTAATAATTCTCTTTCAATTTTAGATGAAATTATAGTAATTCAGAATAATTCAAATTTTGATTTGAACACACTACTTAAGATATCAAGTAAGAATGGTGCAAAGGCTTTAGGTTTTGAGCAGTTAGGGACTTTTGAAAAAGGAAAAGTTCCTGGGGTTAATTTAATTAAGAATATGGATGGATTGAAATTTACCCCAGATTGTTTTATTCAAATTATCTAGCACATATTGCAATAAAAGTACAGGCTCCTCCCTAATTATTTTTATTCCAATACCATCTTCTTTGGCGATTTAAAACTCATAAAAAACTAATCTCTATTATAAAATTTCAATAATTTTTAAATCTTTCTCAGTTGTAATTTTAAGATTCTTCTCCTCACCTAAAACAGTATTTATTTTTCCGCCATTTGCTTCAAATACTGTAGCGTCATCAGTAAAAATGGATAAATATTTTTGTGTGTAAGCTTTTTTTATATCATTACTTATAAAACATTGTGGAGTTTGAACTCTAAACAAATTATTTCTATCAATTTGTATTGATTCACCATTCTCAACTTTTCTATATGAATCTTTAACTGGGATAATAGGAATTACTCCAATTCCATTTTTAGATTTAGCAACTAAGTTGTTAATTAATTTAGTAGAAGTAAGAGGGCGAACACCATCATGAATAGCAACAATAGTATTGTCTGCTATTCTGACTAATCCATTCTTTACTGAGTGAAAACGAGTTTCACCACCAGCAACTAATGTATGCTTTTGTGTAAAGTTATAGCTGTTGCATAGTTCTTTCCAATATTCAAATTGAAATGGAGGTAAAACCAAAACAATTTCCTTAAAGTGAGAGAATTGTTTTAAAGTATGCATCAGTATAGGTTTGCTATGTAATAGTAAAAACTGTTTCGGGATACTCGTATTCATGCGCTCCCCCTTCCCTCCAGCAACTATTAAAGCTATTTTCTGCATTTTATAGAATTAGCATAGCATCTCCATAAGTATGGAAGTTGTATTTATTTTTTAAAGCCTCTTTGTAGGCTTTCTTCAAAAGATCTAATCCTGAAAATGCTGCTACTTGCATCATTAATGATGATTTCGGTAAATGGAAATTAGTTAGCATACAATTCGCAATTTGGTAGGTGTGTGGTGGAAACAAAAAGATATTAGTCCATCCCGTAAATGGAATAACTTCACTTTTAGTAGAAACTGAACTCTCCAAAGTACGCATTACAGTTGTTCCTACAGCACAAATTTTTCTTCTTGAATTTTTTGCTCTGTTAATTTTTATAGCAGCATCATCTGGAATGATAATTTCTTCTGATTCCATTTTATGCTTTGAAAGATCCTCTACCATAATATCATTAAAGGTTCCTAGACCTACATGTAAAGTTGTCTCTGCAAATTCCACTCCCTTTAGTTCCATTTGTTTCATTAGTATCTTACTAAAGTGCATTCCTGCAGTTGGTGCTGAAATTGACCCATCATGCTTAGCGTATATTGTTTGAAAACGCTCAGTATCCTCTTCAGTTGGCTCTCTGTCAATATGCTTTGGTAAGGGTGTTTTCCCTAACGCAGTTAAGGTTTCTTTGAATTCATCATGGGTTCCGTCAAAAAGGAAACGTAATGTTCTCCCTCTTGAAGTTGTATTATCAATTACTTCAGCAATTAATTCGTCATTATCACCAAAAAATAATTTATTACCGATTCTTATTTTTCTTGCTGGGTCAACTAGTACATCCCAAAGTCTATTTTCTTGGTTCAATTCTCTTAACAAAAACACCTCAATCATTGCACCAGTCTTTTCTTTATTTGCATAAAGTCTTGCTGGAAACACTTTTGTATTGTTTGTTGCTATTACATCTCCTTCATCAAAATAATCACCAAGATTAGCTACTGTTTTGTGTTCTATTTCTCCTGTTGATCTGTGAATAACCATTAGTTTAGCATCTTCACGGTTTTCAATAGGTTTATCTGCAATTCTTGTTTGTGGTAAGTCAAACTTAAACATTGACAATTTATATTTCATAGAATTTTAGTTTTAGTGTTACCTTTAGGAAACTCCAGAAAGGTCGAATTTTAAGGCCGCAAATATAAAGTATTGACAAGCAGAAGTCAAGTGATTAGCTGTTTAGTTGCTTTTCAAAATCAGATAAATCTAGGGAGTTTGCTAATTGATGATCTCCAATAGCTGTACGGCATAATTTTGAAAGATGAGATCCACTGTTTAATGCAGTCCCAAAATCATGTGCTATGGATCGTATGTAGGTTCCTTTACTACATTTTATTTCAAAACTTACTTTTGGAATTTTGAAACCTATAATATCAAAAGAATGAACACTTACTTTTCTTGATTTAATTTCAAAGTTCTCTCCTCTTCTTGCTTTTTTGTACAGTCGCTCTCCTCCTCTTTTTAAAGCTGAATATATAGGTGGTTTCTGATCTATCTCTCCAATAAATTGTGCAGTAGTTGCTTTAACGAGGGGTTCAGAAATATGATCAGTTGCAAATTCAGCATCTATTTCTGTTTCTAAATCATAACTTGGAGTAGTTTTTCCTAAAGTTATGTCTCCAGTGTAGACCTTTGTTTGCCCTTGCAATTCAGAAATTCGTTTAGTAAATTTACCAGTACATACAATGAGTAATCCAGTAGCTAAAGGATCTAAAGTGCCGGCATGCCCTACTTTGAGTTTTTTCAAACTATATTTTGTGCGAATGAGGTTTTTAATTTTTTTCACTACGGCAAAAGAAGTCCACCCCAAAGGTTTGTTAATTAAAAGGATTTGCCCATCCAAAAAATCCTGTACAGTATCAGGGAATTTTTCCATATTATATAAGGGACGAAGCCATTACAATTCCTCCAATTGCAAAACAGTAATAAGCAAAATATTTCAATTGACTGCTTTTTACTAATTTGATCATCCATTTACAAGCAAACATGCCTGTGAAAAAAGCAAAAATAAAACCTATTATTAGTGGAGTAAAAGTGGTGGTTTCATAATTTATATTTCCAGATAATATATCTTTAGCCATTTTACCAAAGATTAATGGGACAACCATTAAGAATGAGAAGCGTGCTGCTTTTTCTTTGTCTATGCCTAGTAGTACAGCTGTTGAAATGGTTGCTCCTGATCTAGAAATCCCAGGTAAGATGGCAATAGCTTGTGATATTCCAATAAGAATAGCATGTTTAATACCTACTTTTTTATCTGATGATTTTGCTTTGTCAGCAAGGAATAATAATAAACCAGTAATTATAAGCATGCCCCCTACAAGTGTTAAGGCTCCCCCGAAAAGAGCCTCTATTTCATCATTAAAAAAAACGCCTACAAGAGCAGCCGGTATCATTGAAAGAATAATTTTTAAAGAGAACATGAAAGAATCATTATTTTTGAACTGTAATAATCCGTTTAAAATTTCTATAACATCCTTTCGAAAAATAATAATTGTAGAAAGTGCTGTAGCAAAATGCAGAACTACAGTCATAAGTAGGCTTTCTTCACCTACTTTTTTTTCTCCTAAAATGGCTTTTGCAACTTCCAAGTGCCCACTACTACTAACTGGTAAAAATTCAGTTAGTCCTTGAATAATTCCAAGGATAATAGCATTTATAATTTCCATGTGTTAAGCTTGTTTCTCTTTATACATTATAGCAAATATTTCAGTAATAAAACCTGCTGCAAGCAAAATAGGAGCGATTGTTAAGCGAGTAGTATTAAATATTTCATCTGAAAATACTAATGGGTCATCCGATTCACCACCAATCATCAAGATTAGTCCGCTTGCCATAAAAGCTAATCCGACAAATAATAAAATGTAATTCTTTTTTGAAAATGCAAAGTCCATAGTTAATGTTTTAGTTGTAAAGTTCGCTTTCGTTTTGTTTAATAAATTTTCTTACTGCAAAAAATGTAGATATCCAACTGAGAAAAAACCCGAAGATAAATATAAGAATAAATATCAATCCAATAATTTTTAAATCCGTAATGTTTAGCATGCTTGCTGTTTCGCTTTGTATTAGCTGTATAGATCCAATGAGCATGAAAATAGCAAAAATAGAGCTGTATATTCCTTGGTATATTCCTTTAATTAAAAAAGGCCTTTGTATAAAGCTATTTGTTGCTCCAACAAGCTTCATTGTTCGTATTAAAAATCGTTTGGAATAAACAGAAAGACGTATGGTATTGTTGATAAGCGCAAAAGCTATGACGAACAATAAAAGACAAAATGAAAATAAGAAAAAGCTTAGTCGATTTACATTGCTATTGAGTTTGTCAATTAAATTTTCTTGATAAAAAATAGTGTGAACTAATGGATAATTACTCAATTCAGCCTTGATAAATGTAAGGCTGTCTGTGTTAGCGTAACTAGCATTTAATTTTATATCAAATGAGGCTAAAAGGGGGCTGTATCCTAAAAAAGAAACAAAATCTTCTCCCAAATCATTTTGCAAGTCCTTTGTGGCTTGTTCTTTTGACACAAAAGTGCTGCTTTTTGCAAAGTCGGCAGCATCTAATGTCTTTTGAAAATTCATAATTTCTATTTCATTTACTCCTTCCTTAAGCATAATAGTAAAGCCAATATTCTCCTTTACATAATTTGATAGTCTTTGTGCATTTATTAGAACAAGGCCAAGTAGTCCAATTACAAACAACACTAAGGATAAGCTAATCACAACTGATGCGGATGACGATAAAATTCGCCTATTTAATGATGTGTTATTGCCTGTTTTCATATAGTTTGCTAAAATATAAAAATACAAATTACTATTTGATGTTATTCATTAACTTTGCAAATAGAATAATATTATAAGATGGATTACAATTTTAACAAGATAGAAAAAAAATGGCAGGCTTTCTGGAAGAAGAACGAGACGTATAAGGTTTCGGAAGATACAAGTAAGCAAAAATACTACGTGTTGGATATGTTTCCCTACCCTTCAGGAGCAGGACTACATGTTGGTCATCCTTTGGGTTATATTGCCTCTGATATATATGCTCGTTATAAAAAATTAAAGGGCTTTAATGTTTTGCATCCTATGGGATATGATTCTTTTGGTTTGCCAACTGAACAATATGCTATACAGACAGGAATTCACCCTGCAGTTGCTACAAAAGATAATACAGAAAGGTACAGAAAACAGCTAGATCGAATTGGTTTTTCATTCGACTGGAGTAGAGAGGTGCAGACCTCTGACCCCAATTATTATAAATGGACGCAGTGGATTTTTAAGCAATTATTCAGTTCTTATTATTGCACTACAAATGATAAGGCCATGCCAATTACTGAATTGGTAGATCATTTTGAAAAAAAAGGAAATCATAACACGCAAGCAGTTTGTGATGATAATACACAAAAATTTTCAGCTAAAAATTGGGGTAGCTTTACAGATTCTGAAAAAGAAAAAGTGCTATTGAATTATCGTTTAGCATTTTTATCAGACACTTGGGTAAACTGGTGTGAAGGCTTAGGAACAGTATTAGCTAATGATGAGGTGAAGGATGGTTTATCAGAAAGAGGAGGTTTTCCTGTTGAACAGAAGCTAATGAAGCAATGGTCATTAAGAATCACTGCTTATGCTGACAGGTTAATTTCAGGATTAGATGCAGTAGATTGGTCTGATTCAATAAAAGAAATCCAAAAAAATTGGATAGGAAAATCTAAAGGTGTTTCTGTAATTTTCAAATTGGAAAATTCTGAAAACGAAATAGAAGTATTTACAACTCGCCCGGATACTATTTTTGGAGTTAATTTTATGGTTTTAGCACCAGAGCATGAGTTAGTAAATATAATTACAACTGCTGAACAAATAGATGAAGTAGAAAGATATGTCAATAAAGCGAAACTAAAATCAGAAAGAGATAGGCAAACTGATAATATTGTTAGCGGAGTGTTTACTGGAGCTTATGCTATTCATCCTTTTACAGGTAATAAAGTTCAAGTTTGGATTGGAGATTATGTATTGGTATCTTACGGAACGGGTGCTGTTATGGCTGTTCCTTGTGGTGATCAAAGGGATTGGGATTTTGCTAATCACTTTGGTTTGGATATAATTAATATTTTTGAAGAAGTTGATGTTACTGAAGGTGCAAATGAGGACAAAAATATAAAAATTGCGAACTCTGATTTTTTAAATGGACTAACAGTTAAAAGGGCAATGAATTTAGCCATTTTTAAAATTGAGGAAGGAGGTTTTGGGAAAGGTAAAATAAATTATCGATTGCGTGATTCAATCTTTAGCCGTCAAAGATACTGGGGCGAACCATTTCCCATATATTATAAAAATGAAACAGCTTATATTTTGGATGATAATAAGCAAGTTACATTACCTGCAGTGGATAAGTATTTACCAACTGCAAGCGGTGAACCACCATTGGCTAGAGCAAAGAAAGAGGATTGGAGTGTATTTGAAGGCGATAGAATGGAAACCAATATCATGCCAGGATGGGCAGGCAGTTCTTGGTACTTTTTGCGCTACATGGATCCAAATAATGATAGGGTGTTTTGTGCAAAAGATAAATCAGATTATTGGGGACAAGTAGATTTGTATATTGGAGGTGCTGAGCATGCTGTTGGACATTTATTATATTCTCGTTTTTGGACTAAATTTTTGTTCGACAGAGGATTTATTTCTTTTGATGAGCCTTTTAAAAAAATGATTAACCAAGGAATGATTTTAGGTAGATCGAGCTTTGTGTATAGAATAAATGATACTAATACTTTTGTGAGTTTTGACAAGCGAAAGGAACATAAGACAACAAGATTACATACTGATATTAGCCTTGTGAATAATGATGTACTTGATGTGGAGTCGTTTAAAAATTGGAGAGAAGAATATGCTAATGCTGAATTTATTCTAAATGAGGATGGAAAATATTTATGTGGACATGAAATTGAAAAAATGTCAAAATCAAAATATAATGTACAAACTCCTGATAATTTAGTAGACGATTTCGGAGCAGATACTTTGCGTCTGTATGAAATGTTTTTAGGGCCATTAGAACAGTTTAAGCCTTGGGATGTAAAGGGAATAAATGGGGTGCATAATTTCCTGCGTAAGTTCTGGCGTTTGTTACATGATATAGAAAATAATTTTTCTGTTTCAGAAGAAAAACCAACAAAAGAAAATTACAAGACTTTACATAAAACCATAAAAAAAGTAGAGGAAGAAATTGAGCGTTATTCTTTTAACACTGTAGTTAGTACTCTAATGATTTGTATAAATGAATTTACAGAACAAAAATGTAGTAAAAGAGAAATAATCACTGATTTTACAATTTTACTTTCTTCTTACGCACCACATATTTCTGAAGAGATTTGGAGTAAATTAGGCAATAAAACTTCAGTTACTAAAGCAATTTTCCCCGATTTTAATTCTAATTATTTAGTGGAAAATGAAGTGAACTATCCAGTTTCGTTTAATGGAAAAATGAGATTTAAAATTACTTTACCTGCAGAAATGACCAAAGTGCAGGTTGAAGTTGAGGTGATGAAGCATGAAAAAACAGCTCATTATTTGGAAGGTAAATCGCCTAAGAAAATAATTGTGGTACCCAAAAGAATTGTAAATATAGTAATGTAAGGTGTTCGTGACTAGTTATTGTTTCTAGTTAAAGCTACCTTCTTTTTTTATCTTTGAAAATTGAAATCATTCATTCGCCTTATTGTTTTTAGTAATCTTTGGGTTGCATTTTGTGTGCTCGCCTTGGCTTTGAGTTCGGAATTATTACTTAGAACTTCAAATCATGAAATCAGTCAATTTGTATTTTTTGCCACTCTATTCACCTATAATTATCAAAGGGTTGTAAGAATAAAAAAGAGATTGAATAATGGTCATAAAGCATGCTTAGCAAAACAAAATATTGCTATTTATATTCTAATGGTATGTGGAGGTTTAGTGAGTGCCTATTGCTTTTTTAAATTCCAGTTAGTAACCAAGGTTTTTATAGTTTTTGTTGGTTTACTTTCTGTTTTATATCCTTTCGGATTAAGAAAAATTCCTTTCAGTAAAATTTTCATCATTTCTTTTGTTTGGACTGTGAGCACCATGCTTTTATTAGTGCTTGAAAATGATATCCCAATTTCACAAAATATCGTATTGCAATTGTTGTCACGATTTTTGTTTGTTTTCGCTATAACTATCCCATTTGATATTAGAGATTTGAAGTATGATGCTCATAATTTACAAACTATTCCATTGTTTTTTGGTATTCTAAAAGCAAGATTTATTGCTCTTTTTTCTTTGTTTATTTGTTTAGTAATATCAGTTTTTCAGTACTTAGAAAAAACTATAATATTTTCAAATTTACTAGCATTAATTTTGCTGTATTTTGTGGCTTCAATTTTAATAGTAAAATCTGATGAAAGAAGGGGTGAAATGTACTTTTCATTTTGGGTAGAATCCTTGAGTATTTTATGCTATTTATTTTTTGTAATTTCAGTTTTGATTTTTTAAATCAGATTGCTTACTTTTACTACATTATAAAAATGAATAAATGTCAGAAGAAACAACATCCGTACACTATATAAATTATTTGGCTCTTGATAAAGTTTTAGACTCACAAAATTTACTTAGTGGAGAAGGAAAAGAAGCTGCTCATGAGGAAATGTTGTTTATTATCATTCATCAAACTTATGAATTGTGGTTTAAGCAAATTCTGCATGAAATAGGTTCGACGATGGATTTATTTAAGGCTGATAAAATTAACGAAAGTAGTATTGGTGTAGTTGTTAGGAGAATGGATAGGGTAAATAAAATTATGACCACTTTGATTGGTCAGCTGGATATTTTAGAAACTATGACTTCTTTGGATTTCTTAGACTTTAGAGATCATTTATCTCCTGCATCTGGTTTTCAATCTCACCAATTTAGAAAGATAGAAGTGATGCTTGGTCTAAAAATTAAGAAAAGACATCAGTTTGGGGGATGTCCTTATCATAGTCAATTTGAAGGAGATAAAAAAGAAGAAATTTTAGACTTAGAGGATGCTGAATCTTTATTTTCTTTAGTTGAGAAATGGTTAGAAAGAATCCCATTTTTAAATATGGAAGGGTTTGATTTTACTCAGAAATATGAGGGAGCTGTAAATCAAATGCTGGACAAAGAAATTTTGGGAATTAAAGAAGCAAACTTAACTGATAGCGATAGGGAAATTAGAATTCGTATGATTGAGGAAAATAAAAAGTATTTTGAAAGAGTACTTTCTGAATCTGAACATAATAAAGCTATTCAAGAGGGAGAAACAACCCTTTCTTACACGGCTACCATGTCAGCCCTGCTAATTAATTTGTACAGAGATCAACCTATTTTACATTTACCATATCAGTTTCTTAGAAGTTTGGTGGAGTTTGATCACAAAATTGCTACATGGAGGTTTAGACATGTTCAAATGGTAGAGAAAATGTTAGGTCAGAAAATTGGAACGGGGGGAAGTTCGGGCCAAGGGTATTTGAAAGAAACAGTAGATAAGCATAAAATATTTACCGATTTGGCAAATATTTCAACACTAATGATTTCTCGCTCCTACTTACCTGAATTACCACAAAATATAAAAGATACATTAGGATTTAATTATAAAAAATAATTATAGAATAAATGAATTTAGATTTAAAAAATAAAAACGCTATTGTCTGTGGATGTACTCAAGGAATAGGTAAGGCAACAGCTATTGAATTAGCAAATATTGGAGCTAATATTACTCTTATTGCAAGAAATGAATCAAAACTAAAAGACGTTATGAAATTACTTGATACAACTCAAGGTCAGAAACATTCTTTTTTAGTTGTAGATTTTTCTGAATCAAATAGTTTGAAAGAAAAAATAGAACTCCTAGCTGGTAATTATCATATCTTAATAAACAATACTGGAGGTCCTGCTGGAGGTCCAATTTCTGATGCAAATACTCAATCATTTGAAGATGCTTTCAAAATGCATTTAATTAACAATCAGATTTTAGTGCAGAAAGTTGTTGATGGTATGAAAAAGGAATGTTTTGGTCGCATAATTAATATCCTTTCTACTTCTGTAAAAGCACCAATTCCAGGACTAGGAGTTTCTAACACAATTAGAGCGGCAGTTGCTAATTGGGCCAAAACACTTTCTATTGAATTAGGGGCGTACGGAATTACAGTTAATAATGTTCTTCCAGGATTCACAAATACAAATAGATTAGAGAGTATAATTTCTAATAGATCAAAAAAGCAAGGAAAATCAGAAAAGGATATAGCGCAGATAATGAAATATTCAGTGCCAGCAAATCGATTTGGGGAAGCTAATGAAGTTGCTAATGCAATAGCTTTTTTATGTAGCCCAGCTGCATCGTATATTAATGGAATCAACCTTCCGGTAGACGGGGGAAGAACTCAAAGTTTATAATGGAGAAGATTTTAAATTATATAAATGGAGATTTAGTAGAACCTACAAACGGAAATTATTTAGATAATTATAATCCCTCAAATGGTCAGGTATATTCTTTAATACCAGATTCTGAAAAATTAGATATTGATAATGCAGTAGAAGCAGCTAAGCAAGCTTTTAAAACTTGGAGTGTAACTCCAAAGCAAAAGCGTTCGGATATACTAATGAAGCTAGCAGATACTATTGAAAAATATTCTGATGAACTCATAAAGGCAGAAAGTAAAGATAATGGTAAGCCAGAATCTTTGGCTGCTCATGTGGATATTCCAAGAGCACCAGCAAATATTCGTTTTTTTGCAGGAGCAATATTACATGATAGTTCCGAAATGCATGAAATGGATGGAATGGCTATTAACTATACATTGCGCCAACCTGTTGGTGTAGCAGCCTGTATTTCTCCCTGGAATTTACCTTTATATTTACTTACATGGAAAATTGCACCAGCTCTTGCTTCAGGCAATACAGTGGTCGCAAAACCTTCTGAAGTTACTCCAATGACGGCTTATATTTTAAGTAAAATTTGTATTGAAGCGGGGTTACCAAAAGGTGTTTTAAATATAGTTCACGGATTGGGAAGTAAAACAGGAGATCCTTTAACTACTCATCCTGACACCCCTATTATTTCTTTTACCGGAGGAACTACTACAGGTAAACATATAGCAACTGTCACTGCTCCAATGTTTAAAAAAATATCTTTGGAGTTGGGCGGAAAAAACCCAAATATTATTTTTGCAGATGCTGATTTTGATAAGGCAGTAAGTATAGCGGCTCGTGCAGCATTTACTAATCAAGGTCAGATTTGTTTGTGTGGTTCTCGTCTGTTTGTGCAAGAAGATATTTACGAAAAATTTAGAGATGCCTTAGTTGCAAAAACAGCAAAACTAAAAGTAGGGGATCCAAAAGATGAAAAATCTAATTTAGGAGCGGTAGTTTCTAAAGATCATATGGAAAAAATCTTAGCTAAAATTGAATTAGCAAGAACTTTAGGGGGGAAAATATTAATTGGTGGAGAGAGAGAATTATTAGAAGGAGAATTGAAAAATGGCTATTATATTCAACCTACAATTATTGAAGGTTTATCTTCTGATTGTGATATTAATCAAGAAGAAATTTTTGGTCCTGTTGTATCTATAATTCCATTTAAAACAGAAAAACAAGCAGTAGAAATGGCTAACTCCACTAAGTATGGATTATCAGCCTCTATATTTACAGAAAATATAAGTAAAGCCCATAGAGTTGCTGCAAATATTGATGCTGGTATTGTGTGGATTAATACTTGGCTTCTTAGAGATTTAAGAATTCCTTTTGGAGGGATGAAGCAATCAGGTGTTGGACGTGAAGGAGGTTTTAAATCTCTTCAATTTTTCACAGAATCTAAAAATGTATGTGTTAAAATATAAAGATGAAAACACAACTGCAAGTTGAAATAAATAAAGTAGGTGCTGAGAAAATTAGACCTTTAAGGCATTCTGAATTAAGAAAAGGACAAGATTTTTCTACTACTTCTTATTTGAAGGACAATGAAGAAGGTACTTTTCATATGGCTTGTAATGTAGATGATAAAATTGTATCCTGCGTAACATTTTATGCTCAGACATCAATGAAGATAAAATCCGACAATCCATATAGGTTAAGAGGAATGGCAACAGACTCTCAATTTCAAAGAAAAGGTTATGCTAGAAATTTAATTGTAGAATCATTTAAAGAACTTAAAAAAAGAGATTGTGATATGGTGTGGTGTAATGCCCGTTTAGTTGCAGTCAATTTTTATAAATCAGTAGGATTTAAGATTATCGGAGAGCTTTTTGACATTGAAGCAATAGGTCCTCATTATTATATGTATAAAGAAATTTAAAGAAATGAACGGAGAGAAATTTAATTCAGATAGAGCGCCTCATGCAGTAGGGCTATACCCTCATGCTCGTAAAGTTGGAGATTTATTGTTTTTATCTGGTGTAGGGCCAAGAAAAGCTGGCCAAATTGATATTCCTGGTGTAACACTAAATACTAACGGAGATATAGATAATTACGATATTGAAGCTCAATGTCATTCTGTTTTTGAAAATATTCGCTTTATTCTTGAAGATGCGGGCTCCTCTTGGGGTAATATTATTGATGTTCAGGTCTTCCTTACTAATATGAAAGATGATTTTAAAACGTATAATAAAATATATGCAGAGTATTTTAAGGAAAATCAGCCTTGCAGAACAACTATTGAAATAAAGAGTTTGCCAACACCAATTGCAATTGAACTAAAAGTAATTGCAACCATTTAAAACTATAAATTATGAGCACTATCAGAAAACCTTTTAACTTCCTTAAATGGATAGAAGACAATAAAGATTTACTAAAACCACCAGTTGGGAATAAGTGTCTGTATACCGAATCAGGTGATTTTATTATTATGGTAGTTGGAGGGCCGAATGCTAGAAAAGATTATCATTATAACGAAACAGAGGAATTCTTTTACCAAATAAAAGGAGATATTGTTTTAAGAATTCAGGAAGAAGGAAATGCTGTAGATATTCCAATTAATGAGGGAGAAGTGTTTTTATTGCCTGCCAAAATTCCACATTCTCCTATACGTTCAGAAGGGTCTGTTGGTATGGTAATTGAATGTAGAAGAACTGCAAATGAAAGAGATGGACTTATGTGGTTTTGTGATAATTGCAATGAGCCTTTACATGACACTTATTTCCAATTAACTAATGTTGAAAAGGATTTTCAGCCTAGATTTAAAGAGTTTTATTCCTCTGAAGATAAGAGAACTTGCAATAATTGTGGAAATACTATGGAGGTAGATAAACGATTCATATAAATATGAATAAACTATTCACCATTGATATTCACACTCATATTTTACCAGAAAACATCCCTAACTTTAAAGAGAAATTTGGATATGGAGGGTTTGTAAGTTTAGATCATCATAAGCCCTGTTGTGCTAAAATGATGATGGATGATAAATTTTTTAGAGAGGTAGATGATAATTGTTGGTCGGATGAAGCTAGGATTAAAGAATGTGATAAGCTAGGAGTGGATGTGCAAGTTTTATCTACTGTCCCTGTTATGTTTTCTTACTGGGCAAAGGACAAGGATACTCTTGTAGTTGCAGAATTTTTAAATGACCATATTGCCGATATTGTAAAGAGAAATCCTAAACGATTTATTGGATTAGGTACAGTCCCAATGCAAAATCCAGATTTAGCAATTCAAGAATTAACTAGATGTAAAGAGCTTGGATTAAGAGGGATACAAATTGGTTCTCATATTAATGACTGGAATTTGGACAGGGATGAACTTTTTCCTATTTTTCAAAAATGTGAAGAATTAGAGATGAGTATTTTTGTTCACCCTTGGGATATGATGGGCAAAGAGAAAATGGAAAAGTACTGGTTACCTTGGTTGGTTGGTATGCCTGCGGAAACCTCCTTGGCTATTTGTTCCATGATTTTTGGAGGTGTATTCGAACGCTTACCAAACTTAAAAGTAGCCTTTGCTCATGGTGGAGGATCTTTTCCTGCCACTATTGGGAGAATTGAGCATGGGTTTAATGTGCGCCCTGATTTATGCGCTATTGACAACAAGGTAAATCCTAGAGATTATTTAGGTAATTTTTATTTAGATAGTTTAGTGCATGAGCCAAAAATGTTAGAATTTATTGTTGATATGATGGGGGAAGATAAAATTTGTTTAGGAACCGATTACCCCTTCCCTTTAGGAGAATTAGAGCCAGGGAAGCTTATTAACGAAATGAACTATACCAATGCTAAAAAGTCTAAGCTGTTGGCTGAAAATGCTTTGAATTGGTTAGGGGTCAAAAAAGAAGATTTTATATGATGAAGGCAAAAATTAGTTTCAAAACTATTGATTTTGAAGTAAACTTTTCTAAAGGAAATGACATTTCTATTCCTATAAATTTTAATGGAGAACAACCTAATACTTATGGGGTTGACGGCGCAACTTCTAAACCTTATCAAGATGGGCAGTTTATTGGAGATACTCGAAAAGGTGGCCCTTGTAATTTTGAAACGTATAGTTTTACTCCTCATTGCAACGGTACACATACTGAGTGTATTGGTCATATTACGGATGCAAGGATTAGTATTTTAACTTCACTTAATAAGGAAATGATACGGGCAACTTTGGTTTCTGTTACGCCAAGAAACACAACGGAGAATTATACTCCTAACTTAAATAAAGGGGATCTAGTTATTACTAAAGAAGATTTGGAGTCTAAACTAAAAGCTTTAAACCCTGCTTTTTTGCAAGGATTAATTATTAGAACTACGCCTAATTTAGAAAACAAGAAAAGTAGAGATTACATGAAATTTGCTCCTGCTTTTTTCAGTATTGATGCAATGAAGTATATTGTAAGTTTGGGTGTAGATCATTTATTGGTTGACACCCCATCAGTTGACAGATTGCTTGATGATGGACACCTTTCTGCTCATAATGTTTTTTGGGAAACAAAAGGAAAAGAGTTTAACCCAAATACACAAAATAAAACCATAACAGAAATGATATTTGCTCCTTCTTATTTAGAGGATGGAGCCTATTTATTAAACTTGCAAATTCCTGCATTTGTTTCCGATGCAGCACCTAGCAGGCCCATAATATACAAGATAAATGAATTATAAAAACACAGCAGATTTTGCTATAGAATTAGATTCAAAAGATGAATTAAGAAGCTATAGAAATGAGTTTTATATTCCCTTACAAAAAAATGGAGAGGAGCATATTTATATGTGTGGAAATTCTTTAGGGTTGCAGCCTAAACGAACCAAACAATTTTTAAATCAAGAATTAGATGATTGGGCTACTTTTGGAGTGGAAGGGCATTTTCATGCTAAAAATCCTTGGCTTCCATATCATGAGTTTTTAGCTGAAAGCTATGCTAAAATAGTTGGAGCAAAAAGTACCGAAGTAGTTGCTATGAATACCCTTACGGTAAACTTGCATTTAATGATGGTTTCTTTTTATCGACCAACCCAAAAAAGACATAAAATTATTATTGAAGGAGATGCATTTCCATCTGATATTTACGCAGTTGAATCGCAAATAAAACATCATGGATTTTTACCAGAAAATTCTTTAATAAAGCTAAGGCCTCGAGTTGGAGAGTCTGCTATCAGAACAGAAGATATTGCCGAAATCATTCAATCAGAAGGTGGTGAAATAGCTTTGATTATGTTGGGAGGAGTGAACTACTATACGGGTCAGGTTTTTGATTTTGAAATTATTACAAAGTTAGCGCATAACAAGGGAATTACTGTTGGATTTGACTTAGCTCACGCAGCAGGAAATGTAAAATTAGAACTTCATAAGTGGGAAGTTGATTTTGCGGTATGGTGTTCATATAAATACTTAAATTCTGGACCTGGCTCGGTTGCTGGTGCGTTTATACATGAAAAACATCATAAGGCAAATTTACCAAGATTTGCAGGTTGGTGGGGGCACAATAAAGAAGAGCGTTTTAAAATGCCAGATAAATTTAATCCTATTGCTAGCGCTGAGGGTTGGCAATTGAGCAATCCTCCTATTTTATCTTTAGCGGCAATTCGCGCTTCACTTTCTATTTTTGATGAAGTAGGTATTGATAAATTAGTTTTAAAATCTAAAAAACTTACAGATTATTTAGTTTTTCTATTAAATTCAATTGAAAGCGATCGAATAGAAATTATTACTCCAAAAGAAAGAGGTTGTCAGCTTTCTATCCGAGTTAAGAATGGTGATAAAAAGTTGTTTGACTCAATAACTGTAAAGGGGGTAATTGCTGACTGGAGGGAGCCAGATGTAATTCGTATCGCACCAATTCCTCTCTATAATAGCTTTCAAGATGTTTTTAAATTTTACACAATACTAGAAGAAGAATTATAATGAAAAAAAATATTACAATTGTAGGGGCAGGACTAGCAGGTTCTTTATGTGCCCTGTATTTAACTAAAAGAGGGCACAATGTTTCTATTTTTGAAAGAAGAAATGATTTGCGGTCTGAAATTATTACTGCAGGCAAGTCTATTAATTTAGCACTTTCTGAAAGGGGTCTAACAGCATTAAAAAAAGTTGGTGTTGAAGCAGAGGTAATGAACATTGCTATTGCTATGGATAAACGAATAATGCATGATGAAAAAGGTAATTTAACAGAGCAACTGTACGGAAATGATGGTCAGGCAATTTATTCTGTTTCACGAGCACAACTAAATGTACTCATGATGAAATTAGCAGCCAAAAATGGAGCTGATCTTTATTTCAATGAGAAATGTATTGATGCTAATCTTGAGGATGCTAGTGTAATTTTTGAAAATACTAATACAAATCAAAAGCAGACTGTTAAGTCTGATTTGATAATTGGTGCAGATGGGGCTTTTTCAGCTGTTAGAAAACAAATGGTGGAGCAGTATGACCATGATTTTGATTATAATAAAATTGATCACGATTATAAAGAATTACATATACCTGCAGGAAAAAACGGGTCTTTTTTATTAGATAAAAATGCCCTTCATATTTGGCCAAGAGGAGAGTTTATGCTTATTGCATTAGCAAATTTAGATGGTAGCTTTACATGTACATTATTTGCACCTAAAAAAGGAGAAAAATCATTTGAAGGGTTAAACTCCGAGATAGAGGTAGAAAATTATTTTAGTGCTATTTTCCCAGATTTTTTAAATTTAGTCCCTGACTTATATAAGCAATGGATTGCTAATCCAACATCTGGCTTAGGTATTATAAAAACTTTTCCTTGGCATATCAAAGATACTGCGGTATTGATTGGTGATTCTGCTCATGCAACTGTTCCGTTTTATGGGCAAGGAATGAATGCCAGTCTTGAGGATTGCAGAATGCTTGATGAATTATTAGATAAGCATGGTGAAGATCTTAAATCGTGCTTTTCAGAGTACTCTATAACTAGAAAGCCTAACGGTGATGGGTTGCAGGATCTATCTATGCAGAATTTTATAGTAATGCGTGATAATACAGCTGATCCTACCTTTTTACTTCAGAAAGAAATAGAAAAGAAATTTTCTAATCTATATCCTGAAAAATGGATTCCACTTTATTCCATGGTTAGTTTTACTAATATTCCTTATGCTGATGCCTGGAAAATAGGAATGAAGCAGGAAAAAATGATGGAAGAGATTATGAAAATTAAAAATATTGAAAAAGAGTGGGAAAGTGATGTAATAATGAATAAAATGTGCAGTTTAGTGTAATTTTAGCTCGTTTTTTATATTTTTTGTCATTTTACTAAAATTTATAGACACTATTTTAGTGGATTTTAATATAAAGCACTATTCTTGAGCACATAAATTATCCAAAATTTAATAAAAATGTATTATTTTGTGTTAAAATGCTTATTTATTTAGAAATAATGCTATTTTTTGCACAAAAATGAAAGAAAACGATATAAATAATAAAATTTACTAAATATACCTGAGATGATAAGTTTGATTATTAATTCGTTAAGAAATAATCATTAATTTTGATCCTAACTTTATAAAACATAAAATTATGAAAAAGCTAATATTCGCATTAGTTCCTTTCTTATTTCTTTTTAGTTGTCATAAGGAACAACAAAAAACAATTATTTTATCCAAAGCATCTTCAAATTATATAAAATGGATAGAAGCTGAAAATGTTATTGTTTTAGATGCTTACACAATTAAGAATACGGATAGTATTTTAGCTTTAGCTGATGGTATTATTTTAACCGGAGGTGAGGATATCAATCCTTTACAATATAATGACTCTATAAATTTGGCAGTGTGTGGTGATATCAATTACCAAAGAGATACGCTTGAAAGAAAACTATTTGATTTTGCTTTTAAAAACAAATTACCACTTGTTGGGGTTTGTAGAGGAATGCAAATGATGAATGTTGCATCTGGAGGGTCGCTTTATGGAGATATTCCAACAGAAATTGGTACAACAGTTATCCATCGCAACAATGGAGAGGTAATGCATGAAATTGTAATTATTGATACTTGTTCATTAATTTTCCCTATCGAAAAGATACCTTTATGGTAAACTCTTGGCATCATCAAGGCCTTAAAGATATTTCTGAAAACTTAAGAGTTATTGCTCGCTCCTTTGATGGATTACCTGAAGCAGTAATAATGGAAAAATCAGCGCATCCTTTTATGATTGCCGTTCAATTTCATCCTGAACGTTTAGGAACAGACAATCCAATTCATCAGAAAATGAGAGATAGTTTCTATAATGCAATGGGGGAGTAAGATATTTATTTTAATAAATACATTTTAAACGTTTTTTAAACCGTAATCCAGTTACATTTGCAAACTTAAATTTTATACATGTTGCTTGATATTTTACGTCTTTTCTTATGGAGTATGTCGCCTTTAGGTGAGGCGAAAATTGCTATTCCTCATGCAATAGAAACATCTGAAATTCAGATTTTTTGGATTTTTATAATTGGGCTTACGGGTAATTTATTAGTATTCCCATTTTTTCATAAATTAATAGAGTTTTCTAATAAGCACTTTAAAAATAATCCATTATACATTAAGATGGTACTTTATTTTTCTAAAAGGGCTAAAACAAAAACAAAGGATATAATCCAAAAATATGGTGTTTGGGGGCTAATGATATTCGTTATGATACCTATTCCAGTAACTGGGGCATATATAGGAACTATTGCAGCATATGTTTTTCGTATTAGTTATAGAAAATCACTTACTGCTATTAGCTGTGGTATAGTTCTTTCTTCTATTATTGTAATCTTTGGTTGGCCATTGTTTATCTCATTATTTTAAGTTATTTAGTTAATAATCTTCGACTAAATTTTATATTTGCACTGATATGAAAGGTAAGAAAACGGTACTTATTATTTTGGATGGATGGGGGCATGGCGATAAAACCAAGTCGGATACAATATATAATGCAAAAACACCTTTTATTGATTCGTTATATAATAATTATCCTAATTGTGAATTAAAAACCTTTGGAGAACACGTTGGATTGCCTAAAGGTCAAATGGGTAATTCGGAAGTAGGACATTTAAATATTGGTGCAGGTAGAATTGTGTATCAGGATTTGGCAAAAATTAATATTGCTTGTGAGGATAATTCCATTGCTGAAATGGAAAATTTAAAATCTTCTTTTACATATGCAAAACAGAATAATAAAGTATTGCATTTAATTGGTTTAGTTTCTGATGGTGGAATTCATTCTCATCAAAATCATTTATATAAATTATGTGAGCTAGCTAATAATGCAGGAATTGAAAAAGTATTTGTTCATGCTTTTACTGATGGTAGAGATAGTGATCCAAAAAGTGGAAAAGGATTTATTAAGCAGTTGCAACAGAATTTATTTGGAGCTAGAATTGCTTCAATTTGTGGTAGGTATTACGCAATGGATAGAGATAAAAGATGGGAGCGCATAAAATTGGCTTATGATTTACTTACAAAAGGAAAGGGAGAGGCCTCTCAAAATCTTACTGAAAGCATCCAAAATTCTTACAATAATGGGATTACAGATGAATTTATAAAACCAATTATTAGTGTAGACGAAAACAGAAATCCGATTGTAAAAATACAGGAAGATGACGCAGTAATTTGTTTTAATTTCAGAACAGATAGATGTAGGGAGATTACAACTGTACTTACCCAAACCAATATGCCAGATTTTAAAATGAGCACACTAAATCTGCACTTTACGACTCTAACAAATTACGATTCTTCTTACCAAAAGGTGAATGTAATTTATGATAAAGCTAATATTACAAATACTCTCGGAGAGGTTTTAGAACAAAACAATAAAACGCAAATCAGAATTTCAGAAACTGAGAAATATCCTCATGTTACTTTCTTCTTTTCAGGAGGTAGAGAAAAAGAATTTATTGGAGAAA
>CAJJAH010000006.1 GCA_905182255.1 Cryomorphaceae bacterium BACL11 MAG-121001-bin54 | reverse complement strand
TCTTTAATTCTAATAAAGTAGAAATATGGTAATTGTAGTTTGTTTTTTATTGGGTATTTAATTTTAATTGAATTATATGAAGGGAATATTGCTTTGATATTTTCTCCAATAGAATCATATAAAGCTAAGTTAAATACAATATAACCTATTTTAGAAAACTTTTTTTTGTTTTGGTTGTAAATTCCTGCTTTATTAATGAATCGTAATATCATTTTTTTTCTTAACCATGATGGCTTTAATGAACTAAGAATAAAGTCAGGAATTGGAGTTTTAATTAATTGAGAAGCAAAATATAATGAGAAGTATACGGCAGTTTTTATTTTTAAATTACAAACCTTTTCTTCAAATTTTTTCCAATCAATTGCTTGGAATCTTACAATTCTATCCACATCTGAATGCAATCTAAAACCAGGGGCCCTTACATAGGAATGTTTTGCTGTATGCAAAGCTACTTGTAATAAATTATCTTCTGGAGAAAGAATTCTCACATCTGAGTTTTCTACTTCTATTGAACCATTCATTAATTCATCTCCATTGGGCTCATTATGCGGTTGAATCCACCTTCCTGCTATTGGCCTCCATTGTAATTCTAACCAAACTTTATGCCCATCCACAATTTTGTAATACTCTGTCCCTCCTCCACGGAAAGCTTCCTCTAAATCTTCTTCTTCAAACTCAGACCTAAATTTAAAAGTAAAATCTAAATCGTTTAAAATAATTTCATGTGCTTTTCTAAAGTCTTTACTTCTTACTAACAAATCTAGATCTCCCATTGGAGAACATGCATTATTCTTAAAAATAGCTTTAGTAATTCCTGCATTTTTTAGGGCAACTATATCGATTTTATTTTCTTTTAATTTACTTGCTACTTCTTCTAACACATCCATTAAAACAGTAATACAATGATCGGTATCTATATAAACTTTATCCCAAAAAGAAGCATATTTTAATTTACTAGACTTTAGAATATAAGCAATGTGGCTTGCTACTTCATCTTCTTGTGCATGTTGAAAAAGAGATTCTTCTATAATTAAACTCCATAGTTGTTTTAATTTGATAACTTTTTCGTCGATATGCTTACTAGACAAAGCAAGATTCAATATTTCTTTATACTCTTTTTTCATTTTCTTTTAAAGTCCTATTAAATTAAGCATATTACTTATATGTTTTTCTTTGGTGAAATTTTTATCAAATAAATCAGTTGAATATATTGAATATTCTTGAATATCCGCCCTATTTAAATAACTTAGTTTTTCTGCTATATCAGATGGAGAATTTGCATCTACATACTTGCCATTATGTCCATCAATCAACATTTCAGGAATACCTCTAAAATTTGTTGCGAAAATAGCACAACCATATGCAATTGCTTCAATTATTGTTAGTGGCTGAGCTTCTACATTATAGTAAGTTGGCAATAAAAATACATCAGCATTATGTAATAAATTATTTTTCTTTTCTCCTTGTACTATCCCATGATAAGTGATATACTCAGACAACTTATTATCTTCTATTAAATCTAAAAATAATTGACTAGCTTCCTTAATCGATTTATATGATTTATCTTGAGACGGATTTAGCATAAAGTCACCAGCAAAGTGAAAATGAAATTTTGTTAATATTTTCAGTTTTTTCATTAATATAGCAGCATTAATGACATCTAAGTATCCTTTAGATTCAATAAGATTTGATAAGTATAATATAGAAAAAACTTCTTCTTTACGTTTATCTAACACTTTAGGTCTATCTATAGGCAATCCGTTATTTACGTACGCAAACTTACTGTCATTTTTAATGAAGTAAAAAGTATTTCTTAGTTTTCTGCTTAAAAGTATAATTATATTTGCCCTATGAATTGTTTTAAAGATTGTTTTTTTTAATGAATCTGAACATGAATCGTAAAATTGATCGTAATTACCATTATGAGAATGCAAGACAACTTTCTTTCTAAAGAAGTAAGAAATATTAATTACAACAAAGTCTCTGATAAACCCATTCTTATTACTAGATACAATATGATATACAGTGTCTACTTTCTTAGAAAGTAATAAATACAGAAGTCTAAAAATTACACCTATATAGTCAAAAATTCTGTATACAACTCCTCTTTTACCTACTTTTTCTATGGTATTTATTACAAAGAAATCTTTAGATTTAATGCTATAGCCATCAACTAATGTTTTAAATGCGATTGACTGTCCTGAAAAAGGAGGTGGATAATTTCCAATAAAAATAACTTTCCCCATTATTTCAAAAAGTATTTAACATTCGCAACTGTAAATTGCTTACTTAAAATTCTAGAGTTTTTTTTCATTTGTTCTAAATCTAAATCTGAAGTATTAGTTAAAAAATCTCTCATTATAGAGACTTCATTTGGCTGTATCGATATACCACAATCATTTTTTGATATTAATTGTTCTATTTCTGAACCTTTTTCTGAAATAGCAATTATAGCGGAACCCGCTGCTAAAGAATAAAATGTTTTGCTAGGGACTGATAGCCCTTCTGCAACAGAGCTTAAAGAAACGATTGCAAAATCTGCAGAGCCAAAAGAAAATGGCAATACTTCGGGATCTTGATAGGGTAAAAAAGTAACGTTACTTAAGTTATTATCTTCTTTATATCTTAACAAGTTTTTTTTTTGCGCACCATCTCCTATAAAAAGAAAGTGAAAGTTATTTTTTGAAGCGTTCATTTTTTTAGCGGTCTTTAGTACGATCTTTAAATCATGAGTTAAACCCATATTCCCAGAGTACAAAATAACTTTTTTGTCACTTAACCCGATTTTCTCAACAAAACTATTATCTTTTTTTCTCATTGGCTTAATGAATGAAGTGTCTACCCAAGGATAAACAACTTTAATTTTAGAAGATTCAACATTTCTTGCAACAAACTTTTTCATTACTTCACTAATTGTAAAAATTCTTTGGGCTTTTTTATAAACTTTCTTATTCATTCGATCCCAAAATCGGTATAAATATGATCCTTCTTTAATATACCCAAAATTTGAAAGTGCATCTGGATATACGTCATATATCAGAACATCAAAATCTATGTTTTTACTCCCATAAAAATTACTTCCTAAAAAAGGTAATAATGGAGGGTTACTTACAAATAGTATTTTACCATGATATTTTTCAAATAATATGTAAATAAAGCTTTGGATATAGAAAAGAAGCCATGTGAATATCCTTAAATACCCTTTATTCCTTTTATACTTGCATTTGAGAATAATTTTGATCTTAGGGTTTAATTTTGTTGAAGTTGGCTCTAAAGAGCCTGTGATCAAAATTACTTCATCATATTTGCTAGCATATGCATTCGCTATATCAATAAACAAAGGACCCGTAACTTGATTAAATAGTGTTGCTTTTTTATTCATAAATATATGTTGTTATGCAATAACACAACTTCTCTGTTTTAATTCCAGCAGTATAGAAGTTTTTAGAAAACTCTTCGTTCATATGATATCTCAACTCCTCAATCAATAACAATATGATTTCTTCTTCTGTTCTTTTATTTATTTTATCAAAGCTTTTATCTACATTCTTGTAATTTTCAATAGCTTTTGTAAGAGAAATATTACTTCTTATTTTACTGAATAATGTAAATACATCATACAAATAAAAACGCTTATTTGAAGCTTCCCAATCAATCACTTTATAATTGTGGTTATTCACTAGAATATTGGCAGGTTGAAAATCACCATGACTCCAAGAAATTTTTACATTATTACTTGAGAGTTTCATAAATAAGATTCTAAAAACTTTTTGAATTAAGACTAAAACATCTTTCTTTATCGTAATATTTTCATCAGTAATGAGTTCAGACATCTCATTTTCAATAAGATGAATGTAATCGGTTAAAGGAATTTGCCTTAGATTTGGTAATAATAATTCCTCTAAATGATTATTAATGATGACATCTCTTAGATTTCGTTTTCTTTCTTCACTTTCTATACGATTAAAAGGAATTCCGTTAAAATACTCTTCCCTTAACCAATCGTTGTCTGAATCAAAAATCTTAGGAGCATATGATAAATTGTTCTCTGTTCGGATGGCAATGTCGTTCTTCATAAACTTTTGATTCTCACCTGATTTTAATATGACAATACTATCTTTTAACTCACCATAAAACAAACGTAATCTATGATTACCACCTAAAATTAAATAGTTTTTAAAATCTTCTGAAAGCATTAAGCTTCTTTGTGCAAAGAGGCTTCTAAAAACCATTGAGATAGCCAATTTGACATAAACTAATTGCATTCCTTTTTTCCACCAAATTAATGAGGAAGAATATTCGTTGACTAATGTCTGGAAAACATTACCAGAAAGTCTATTTGTTGCAATAAAATTTAAATACTTATTGATGAAATATTTTTCTTCTTTTTTACCTTCTCGATTCTTGAAAAATGTTGTATTTTCTAAAGTATCTTTTAGTATCTTATCGAAGTCTTCTCTTTCTTCTAGAAGTAAAATTCTCATTATAAAATGTCTACTTTTATAATCGCATGAATATCATCAATTTCCTTTGTGCCATCGATATGAACGGTAAATTTTTTTTCAGCAATAAAAGCTAAATAATCTTTTAATCTTAATTCTAAAGTTTCTAAGGTGTCCGGAAAAGGTTCATCTTTTAAAGCAGATCTTCTAATTGATTCTGCAACAGGTATAGTGATTACAAAATGTCTTTTGGGTCTTATTGCAAAGAAAATTAAGAATCTCCATAAATACCATTTTTCGACTTTCTCTTGCGGAAAATTTAATCTAAAATCTATTGAAGTATCAAAAATGTAACGGTCACAAATTACTTTTATCCCTAAAAGTTCTTTAAACCTGATATATATTCCATAGAAATATATTAGGTCTAAAATAGATAAAAAAAGCCATGTTTTTCTTATTAAAGGCTTTGAAAATTGTTTGTCACGAATAATGATTGCTGAATCATCACATTCTTCTATTTCTTTTTTCTTTATAAATAAACTTTTTAGCAACATCATGCCTGGAGAATATCCACCTCTACTCCAAAATAATTCTACTTTTTTTTCAGATTGCTCAAAATGTGTTTTAAGCAATTCAATTTGCGTCGATTTTCCAGCTCCATCAATCCCTGAAAATGCTATCATTTATTAATATTTTTTATTTTCCAATAAGTATTTTTTACTGCCCTAAAGAAATGGTAGAGACCTCTATTGAATAAACTAGAATTAGTTTTTATTGTATATTCATGTTCATTTTTCAACAAGTCTATATTTCTAAATAATAAGGAATCTTCATATCGCAAAAAAACAGATGAAAAAACCGGGACATATTTTATTTTTAACGTTATATCATAAGCCATTTTTTGAAATAAATCTCTGTCTCCAATAATTTTAAATTTTAAATAATCAAACCCACCAACTTTACAATACCCTTTTTTTGAAAACATAGAACTAGATTGAACAAAAGGAAAAATACCTTGTTTTAAAAAATACCTAGCATATGGAAGTGCAGTAACTACTTTATAATTACACTTATCAATAAAATGATGTATCCCATTAGAAAAAATTAAATCTGTTTTGTTTAACATAAATTCATTATACATTTCTTCAAAACCATCTTTAAGAATTTTATCATCACTATTTATCCAAGTTAAAATTTCTCCTTTTGAATTTTTAATACCCATATCTATTGCTTGATACATTCCAAGCTTCTCTAATTGATGTAACAATATTATATTTGGATATTTTTTTATTATATCTAAAGTACTATCAGTTGAACCACCATCTACAATGATATGTTCATGTGGTATTTTAAGTTTACTAATTGAGATTATAGTAGTTTCTATAAATTTTGAACCGTTTAGAACTGGCGTTATTATACTTAGCATAAATTTATATAATTTAATAAATATTATTGTTTGAAATATTTTAACGATCGGATGATAAGTTTCTTGTTATACAAAAAGAAAATTATCATATTCACTAAATGTCTTAATGAAACCGGAATAGAGATTATATTTATTTCCTTTTTCCGAAGTTCATCATAGTAAATTGAGATGTCTGAACTTAATTGTAAACTATGTGTTCTAAAACCTGCCAAAAAAGTATCTACAGTATACAATTCTGCATGTTCAGAAAATTTTTTCCATAAAACATAATCCCCTGATAAATTATAAGAATCATCTATTTCATTTCCTGATTTCTCCCATAAACTTCTGCTCCAGAAAGTAGATTCTTGTTGAATAAAACCTAAACATTTACTATTATAAAGTCCCAGCTTTATAAATGATCGCAAATAAATAGGTGTAAATTTTGGGATATTATACACTATATTGCTTTCATTTATTGTTGTTGGTATTCCTGTTAACCACTTAACTTCCTTATTGCTATCAAATATTTTTGCAACAACTGAGAATGTCCAAGGCATTAAAAAGTCATCACTATTTATCCAACAAAATATATCACCTGTCGCTCTTTTAAAACCTTTATTTAAAGCATCGTACATGCCCTTATCTTTTTCCGAAGTCCATATAAGTGAAATGCCTTTTTGATTAAACAATTTTTCATATCTTTTAATAACATTCAATGTCCCATCCGTTGATCCTCCGTCAATCACAATGTATTCTATATTTTTATAAGACTGATTTAAAATAGATTCAAAAGTAAACTCGATGAACTTCTTACTATTAAAACAAACAGTTACAACGCTTATCTTCATATTACAATTAAGTTAAAGTTATTTTAGTTTTATTACAATTATTAAATATAGCAATAGTAATTATAATTGAGAGCAATGGAATTAAGTCTCCATAAGATTCACCAATTTGAAATGAGATAAAAACATAAGTAAAAAAAGTAATCACAATTCTTTTTGAATTCCCTTTAAGTTTGTATGGATAAGCTGTCTTGAAAAACTTATTTAATATCAATAGCATAAAAATAAAAAAAATAGGTCCTAATCTTGAATAATAAAAAATAATAGAATTGTGCTCATGAACATCTATAAAGTTATAATAGCCGATATCTTGGCCAAATAATTTAGGATTATTAATTATGTCGTCTATATATAATGCTAATAGATCAGTTCTGCCCCCATCACTTACCCCATAATATTGTTTAGTAGAACTTTCTGACCTAATAATCCTCTCATCTAGATAATTTTCAACATTATCGTAATTTTTTATTTTCATCAGTTTATCTAAATAATTTGATCCGATAAGAACAATTATTAAACCTATTAGTATGAATTTTTTTTCTTTCCCATAAATAAATACTAAAACTGCAAGGTTTAGAATAAGCCATTTTGCAAGTGAAATAATAAAAAATAAACTTAAGATTATTACGAGTAAAAAATTTATCTTTTTATAAATGCCTTTTTCCCACATAAAAATATTTGCGTAAAATAAGAATGCTAGTGCATATTGAATACTTACTTTCCAATTACTTACAGAATCATTTATAAAGAAATAATCTAATGGAAAATATAAAAATATAAGAACTGTCTCAAAAAATAATAGTGCTCTAATTGCATTATGTGCTGAAAAAAATCTTTCAAAAAATGGATAACACCCAAGTAAAATAATAATATTCAATAGTTTTTTTAGATCATATACCGCGTTGTCATTTAAAAATTCTGTACTTAATGACTTAATACCTACAAATAGCAATAAAACGCTTAGATATACCATTAAATTTTTTCTTTTTTTGGACATAAAAAATTCTCTAAAAAATACTATCAATAAGATGACTAATAGTAAACTTAGAGTTAACGATGATGAAAGAATTTTTGAGATAAAATACATGAATAGTCCTATGACTTAATTTATAGATTTATAATTTCCCTATATAGTTTAATATGATTTTCTACAATTAGATCACTATTAAAGTTGTGTACAATTTTATTTCTTGCATTTACACATAACTCTTTATAGTTTGTACCCTTATTAAGAACCCAATCTATACCTCTAGATAGATCATCAGTATCAAATGGTATTGCTAGATATCCATTGACTTTATGATCAACTATATCTTTTAATCCAGAATGATTAAAAGCGACTACTGGAGTTTGGCAAGCCATTGCTTCTGAAGCAGTTTGACCAAATGCCTCCTGCAAACTAGGTACAACCATGCAATCAGCAGAACTATAAAGTGTAATTAGACTTTCTTCATCATTCAAAAAACCAATATGATGAGTTTTTAATCCAAACAAATCAGATTCATTCCTTGTAGGTCCTCCAAAAACAATAAGTTCTACATTCTCACACGATAGTTTTTGGATTGCTTCACTAAACTCTTTAAATCCTTTATTAATATCGCTTGTAGCGTCAACTGCACCATATAAAATTAACTTTTTATTTTTTGGTAAATTCCATAGTTCTCGTGCAGCGTTTTTATCAACAGGTTTGAATTTAAATATATCGAGTGGGTTTGGAATATTTATATGATAATTGTTTTTTAATAGGCTACTTTCTTTAGAACATTTTAATATCCAATTTGAAGGCCCTATCAGTGAGAGGTTTTTTATCTTAGAAAAAGCTTTCTTTTTCCTCTTCCATATTCTATTACTAAGGTCATTTTCCTTTTTGCTCCCCAAACGCGGACACGACCCACAACTTTGTTTATATTTTTCACACTCCCATTTGACATGGCAACCTCCAGTAAAAACCCAATTGTCATGTAAAGTCCAAACGATAGGAGCATTAATTTTTACTAAATCTTCAATCCGTAACATTCCACCACAAATCCAGTGCAGATGAACAATGTCTGGTTTTAATCGATTGATTTCTCTTATTATATTAGAAGATCGAACCCATGCCGCACTAAAAAATATTGGACTACGTTTTTTATATAAACGTAATGGCAACATTTCAAGTGTATTCCTAATCACTGATTTAAAAGAACTATACTTCTTCGAATATGCTATTACAGAGGGATCATTACTTTTTTTAATATAAACAAAGAAAATACTATTGATATTATTATCCAGAAATGAGGAATGCAGTCTGTAAGCCGCTTTTGCTGCTCCTCCTCCAATATCCGAATGGTTGACCGTTACTATTTTCATATTATTATATTTGATATAGTTTGTTTTAATTTTTTAACGAATAATAGTGAAATTATAGACATATAAGTATGAATCCAATATTAGCAGCAAAGTTACTATTTTTTGGAACAGTGAACTTTACTTACGGTAAACCAACAAGGCATTTATAAGAGCACGTTTTTAAACTTTAACATCTAATAAGTAAGGATATTTACGGAAGGAGTATTTAACTGATAAAAAATAAATTGAGAAGCATATTTGGTTTTTTGCTAATTATCTAAAAGACTTTTCCTTCTTTTGATAGCTCTATTTATTTTAATGTAAAAACGAATAAATATACTCCTTATTCTTTTCTTATTCCAATAAAACAATACTCTTAGCCAAGGATAATTTGACATGTTATGTGCATTGTTTGTAAAAATTAATCGGATTACAGGAACCATCTTGGTTTCCCCTTCAATATAAAGTGCAGATGCTCTATGTTGCCCATCTCTTATAATATTTTGATTATTAAACAATACAATATACTGATCATTAAATGGGTACCCTTCACTTTTAATTTTACTTACGATTGAATCAACTCGATCTTGGTTAGACTCGGAATAGTTGTTAGATTGCATATAAGAGTCATTTTCTTTTGGATCCCCTTTTATGGCTCGAATAACCCTTGATTTACTTAGTTTAGATACTACTGTTAAATTAAAAATACCTTTACGTTGTATCTTTAAATTATTTAGTAAAATATTTTCAAATCTCATTTCCCTTAGATCAGTCAGATCCTCACCTATATTTGCCAAAAAAACAGGATCAAAATATTTCAAATCAAAATCTTTGACGTCAATAATTTCTGAAATTGCATTATTTATTAATGCGCCTAATGATAGAAATTGATCTGAGGTTAAGTCAATCCTAAAATTCTCATAATGTAAGTGAATTGCCTCACCGATATTATCTTCTATACGGAAACTACCTCCACTTTTTGTCTTACATTCCGCTAAATATATTACTGCTGGATTACTCATTATCTAATAGTCTTTATAAGTTATATATGTCTTAGGTAAATAATTATATTCTTTAGCAGAAATCATATCTATTAATTTATTTGAAAAATTGTAAAAAATTAAATGCAATTTAGAGAGTGTAATTTCCAAATCTATTTTATTAAATAAGAAATCAATCCTTAGAATATACTCCTTGCTAAATTTTTTTTTATCAAAAATACATCTTGTAATTAAATGTATAAACTCATCTTCAGAAGAAAGTTCATACTTCCAAGGTTTACTCTTAATGTCAACTTTATTAAGCCAAATATCATCTTGAATTTTTTGGTGTAATGGGAACCACTCTCCATCATTTAAACTTCGACATGATAATTCACAACTGATATCTATATGTAACCCATTTTTATCGTAAAATCGAAATGGAGTCATTGCATATAAAAATGGAGTTTTATAATATGGGTGTCTTATTTGTTTCCAACCATTTAATAAAAATATTTCATGTAAAAGCTGTAAATTATCTTTATGCACAATAATATCGATATCTTTTGTTCTTAATAGTTTTTCTGGTAATTCATTATTAATATTTCTAAGTAAAATATAATTAATATTCGCTTTATTTAAAATATCAAAGCAACTAGAAACCTCCTCTTTTTCAAAATAATCATTCATATATTTCTTTTAAAATTTCAAATTTTTTCTTTGCAGATAAATAAGTAGTTGCGAATTTAACAAACTCTTTATCACTTAATTCAATACGCCCAGAGCTATTTTGTATATGAACCGATTCTGGCAAATTTTCAGCATTTGCTTTGTTAAGCTCTAATTCAAAGTGCAACCCAAGTATATTACTACTTCCCAACATTTTCAATATTTCACCCATAATTTATTATTATATGTTATCTACTTTATTTAAAATTACCCATTAGATGATAGTATATGTTTTGAAACGGCAATAATAAGCCTATCAAATAGAATATCAACAAAGTATATTTGTGTTAAGTTTAATAAGGCAACACCAAACCTCATTTAGCTTTAAGTTAATTTAAAGCTACTATTTTTGACCAAGCAGCGGTAAGACTTTCATTAAATTTTTTTTATCTACAAGTTCCTGTTTATTGATGTGCTCATATTAATTTCAGAACGCAATTGCACATTTGTTGTTGCGTTAAAGTATTTCGCTTGTTTCATATTGTTGTGTTTTGCTTTAACAAACACAAACATAAAATATTTATAATTCTTTTTTGTATTCCCTTCTCCATTTATTTTCCCCATAAACCTCTCGCATTTCCAGAAAATATTCTATTTATTTGTAATATATATATAGGCAGAGATATTACACTAAAAAAGCATGTTGCATACATAACACCTGAAGCTCCTAGACTAGTGTTCACCAAGAAATAGGCAGTTGGAATGAATAATATTATTTTAAATATAGTTATCCGTATTGAAATAGCTAATTTCCCTATGCCATTGATGAAATAAGAATATGGAGTAATTATAACGTTAATAATTGCAAATAGGGCCATTGACATTGAAAGTTCTAGTGGTATATCTACCCTGTCTCCAAGCCAAGTATTATAAATTTGTTTACTAAATAATAACATAACAATAATTCCTATAACAAACACTATTGAAATACGATTTAATGTTTTCATAGTAGATTTTAACCAATTACTGTCATTTCTTGTAAATGCGTCAGTAACTGCAGACCAAATTGGCGTCATTATTATTGAGAAAAGCATTATTGGTATCAGAAAATATTTATAAGATATATTATATAAAGCAACCTGCTCAGGGTTTAAAACTTGAATGATAATTATATTAGAAAGTGAAAACATTACTATAGCTGAGATTTGAAGAAGAAAGAATTTCATGCCTAGTCCAAAAAGACTTTTTGCATGATTCATATTTATTCTATTTAGACTTGGTTTTAAATCTCTAAGTTGACCATTAAAAAGTATAAATGATGCTAACACTAAAACTAATAATGGGGTAAAACTTATTACAAAACCTAGTAGTACTATACTTTTTTTTGCAGTAATTATTAATAAATAGATTATACTTAGACTAATTAAATTACCAATAGGTCCAAAAATATTATTTATTGCAGGTTTTTGAATTGCCATTAAGATAACTCCAATAATTTGAAAAATAAATCTTAGAAAGAAGAATGTAAAAACTATTAAAGCTAAGAGTGACAATTCTTCTTTTGGGATATTCTCTGAGTTTAATATGATGTTCCAATTCAAAAAAGGGTTAATACAATAAAATATTAATAGAACAGATATAAATGCAATTGAGATTAATGCATAAGTCGTGCTTACATATTCTTGAGCTAATTTTTGATTATCATAAGCTAATGCCTCTGTTAGTTTATTTCTTAATCCATTCCCTAATCCTGCATCAAAAAAAGTAAACCATCCAACAATAGAAGTTAATGTTATCCAAACCCCATACCTTTCTACATCCAAGTAATCTATAAGTAGCGGCACATATAACAATCCAATTAATACACTTACCACTTTTAATCCGAAAGAATAAATTATCTGTTTTTTAGCCTCTACAGAGCGTTTATGTCCCTGAAAAAAATTAGAAATAATATCCTGTATTTTTAACATATAATTAATGAAATCTTCTTGTATAATAAATGTTATAGTTCTATGTCAAAAAAACTAATATTTGTCATTAGGAATAAATCGTTAGTGATTTATAAATACAAGAGGGAAGAACTATAATAAATTCTTTAAAAAACTTGTAAGTGTTTCTTTATTTGTCTTTTACTCAGCCTGTTTTAAAATTTCATGTCCTGCTTTAAGTAAAGCAATATCTTTTTTCATTAGTGATACATCGCATTCCATCATGTCTTTTACCAAAGAAGCTAAGTCATGTTCTGGTACCCAGCCTAATTTTTTTTTCGCCTTTGAAGGGTCTCCAATTAACAAATCAACTTCTGTTGGTCGGAAATAGGAGGGGTCTACAGATAAAACTTCTTTACCTATTTTGACTTGAAAATCTTTATGATTACATGCTGTAACATATGCTTTCTCATCTTTTCCTTCTCCTTTAAATTCTAATTCAATTCCAACTTCTCCAAAAGCCAAACGTACAAAATCCCTCACTGTTGTAGTAACTCCTGTTGCAATTACCCAATCTTCTGCCTTGTCAGCTTGCAATATCATCCACATCATTCTAACATAATCTTTGGCATGTCCCCAATCACGTTTAGCTTCCAAATTCCCTAAAAATAATTTATCTTGCAACCCTAATGCTATTTTTGATACCGCACGGGTAATTTTTCTGGTTACAAAAGTTTCACCTCTTCTTGGCGATTCGTGGTTGAATAAAATACCATTACAAGCAAACATATTATAGGCTTCACGATAGTTTTTAGTAATCCAAAAACCGTAAATTTTAGCTACTCCGTATGGAGAACGGGGGTAAAACGGTGAGAATTCGTCATAAAAACCTTTTTCATTTTTATTTTCTGGCATACCTCCGTATAATTCAGAAGTTGAAGCTTGGTAAATTCTTGTTTTCTTTTCTAAACCTAAAATTCTTACGGCCTCTAATATTCGTAAAGTTCCTAATCCGTCAATATTTCCTACATATTCTGGAGTATCAAAAGAAACAGCAACATGCGACATAGCTCCTAAATTATAAATTTCATCCGGTTGTGTTTCTTGGATAATACGGGTCAAATTCATTGCATCTGATAAATCTCCATAATGCAATTTAAATTTTTGATCAGGATGGTGTGGATCTTGATATAAATGATCAATTCTATCAGTATTAAATAAGGATGACCTTCTTTTAATACCGTGTACCATGTATCCTTTTTCCAACAATAGCTCAGCTAAATAAGATCCATCTTGGCCTGTAATTCCTGTAATTAAAGCTACTTTCATATTATTTATTTTTATTAAACTATCACGAGATAGTTTACATTTTAACTTCTTTTATATTTTCTATATTCTCCAAAAACCAAGAATATGTTTTTTCAATTCCTTCTTTTAATTCGGTACTATATTCCCAACCCAATGTTGCCATTTTAGATACATCCATTAGTTTCCTTGGTGTCCCATCTGGCTTTTTAGTATCCCAAATAATTTCACCGTTATGTCCTGTTACTTGTTGTATGGTTTCTGCCAATTCTTTTATAGTAATGTCTTTACCTGACCCTACATTGTATAAATATTCTGGCAATTTATTTTCTAATGCATAAACAACAGCTTCTGCCATATCATCTACAAACAAAAACTCTCGCATTGGTGTTCCGCTTCCCCATAATTTTACAGGAGTATTATTTTCTTTTGCTTCATGGAACTTGCGCAGCATTGCAGGCAAGACATGAGAGGTTTCTAAATCGAAATTATCAAAATACCCATACAAGTTTGTAGGCATTAAACTTACATAATCTTTATTGAATTGTTTTCTAATAGCCTGGCAGGTTTTTACACCTGTTATTTTTGCAAGGGCATACCATTCATTAGTAGGTTCTAAAGAATTAGTAAGTAGACAATCTTCTTTTAATGGCTGGGGTGCAAACTTTGGATAAATACAAGAACTTCCTAAGAAAATAAATTTCTCAATTCCCGCATTTAATGCGCCATCAATTAAGTTATTTTGAATCTGCATGTTTTCCATTAAAAATTGGTAGGGATAATCGTTATTAGCGAGAATTCCACCAACTTTTGCAGCGGCATCAATCACTACTTCAGGTTTTTCAGTTGCATAAAAATTCATAACTGCCTGTTGATTTCTTAAATCTAGTTCACTACTTTTTTTACCTAATAAATTTGTATATCCTTTCTCTTCTAAAGCTCTCCATACAGCAGACCCAACCATACCTCTATGTCCTGCAATATATATTTTAGTTTTCTTATTCATTATCTCTTATCTATTAAAATCATCTTGTACCCTAATAATATCATCCTCATTAGATGGAATTTCATCTGTGTGCTGCCAAATTTCGGCCACCACCCCATAATCAGCCAATCCAACTAAACGGTGCCTTTCACCTTGTCTTAATTTGATTTGATCACCCGGCATATAATTTTTTAGCTCATTTTCAATATCGGTATCACTTTGCACAACACCCACTTGACCTTTATATACTTGCCAAATTTCAGCACGCCTATTATGATATTGCCATGATAATCTGCTGTTTGGTTTTACAATCAAGATTTTAGGGCTCAATTTATTTCTAACTTTTAAGCTATCTACGTCTATACCATCAAAAAATTTATTAGAAAATTCTTGAGCTTGATTTTCATCAATACAAAAATAAGCCCCCCAAGGTTTCTCAAGATTTGAATCTACAATTTGAAACCCCAAATTAGTTAATTCATCTTCAATATTTTTATAAAACAATTTACTCATATATTATTTTAAGTATTCTTAAGCTCTAATTCAAAGACTAGGGCCGGTAGTCTGTTTTCTTCTATTTTATTCAAAAACCTTCCTTTTTCTTACAGCTCCGCCCTTACTACCCACAGTAATATTTTTTACTAATTAAAAAAAAATTCAATTGATTAGTTCAATTGAAATGATACAGTAGCTCCAAGTAATTCTAATTGGGCTATACAACGCTTTCCTTTAACAGAAATTATCTCCGCTTCTTGATTTAGTGAAGGTATTTTTATCTTACTCCCCACTAAATGGTCTTTTTTATCTAACAACTGATAAGTGTTTTCTATATAGTGTTTCATTGCTAAAACCTCATCATTCGTGACTCTAGCTCGCTCACCATGTACAAACAAATATCTTCTCACTCCCGGAACTTCAAATACTTTACTTACTTCATTTTCCTCTAAACAAACCAATACCATTGAAGGCAATAAACAAACGGTCACCTTTTTCTTGCGATCAGACCATTTTCTAACTTCAATTTTAGTTGGAGTATAAGCTTCTATCCCTAAATGGGTTAAGTGTTCCAATACCTTTAATTCCTGCCTAGGTTTTGTATATATTACAAACCAATTTTTTGAAATTGTATCTACCATTTAAATAATTTCATTCAAAACAAAGATAATTAAAAAACAAGGGTAATTAATATTTAATAAGCACTTAGCTCACATTCATTTGTTAACTTATTTCTTTAATGCAAACTAACTAAAACTTTAATCTAAAGTTGATACATTTTCGATACATAAAGAAGTAGATCTTGAATCGTAATTAATAGATTTTGATTACAATCTAGAATCTACTAACGTCTTATCAAATACTGATTTTGTGTCAAATACTACAACTTCATCTCTATTTAATTCACCTATCTTAAGATGTAGAGTATTCTTTATGAGCAACGGTTAGTATAATAGCTTGATACTGCTCAAGATTTAGAGTTTCCGTTAATTTGATTCCATACTCATCCATCACATCATTTTTATTTGCCCATGGGTCATTAACATCTACCTTAACACCATAGGAAACAAGTTCTTTGTAAATATCAACTACTTTTGTATTTCTGATGTCAGGACAATTTTCTTTAAAGGTAATTCCTAGAATTAAAATATTTGAATCCTGTAATGGGTATTCCTTTTCTAGTCATTATTTTAATGACTTTTGTAGCCACAAATATTCCCATTTCATCATTCACCTTTCTTCCAGAAAGAATAACTGCCGGGTGATAGCCTAAAGATTCTGCTTTATGTGCTAAGTAATAAGGATCTACAGAAATACAATGACCACCCACTAATCCAGGCTTGAAAGGTAAAAAATTCCATTTAGTATTTGCTGCAGCCAAGACATCATCCGTGTCAATATTCATGCGATCGAATATTAAGGCCAGTTCATTTACAAAAGATATATTTACATCTCTTTGTGCATTTTCAATAGCTTTGGAAGCTTCAGCAACCTTTATTGAAGGAGCTAAATGTGTGCCAGCTGTAATTATGGATTTGTATAAATTATTAATTTTTTCACCTATTTCTGGCGTAGAACCTGAAGTTACCTTTTTAATCGTAGAAATAGTATTTATTTTATCTCCGGGATTAATGCGTTCAGGAGAATAACCGCAGAAAAAATCTTTATTGAATTTAAGTCCAGAGTATTTTTCTAAGACAGGCACACAATCTTCTTCAGTACAGCCAGGATAAACGGTAGATTCATAAATGACTATATCCTCTTTTTTTAAAACAGTAGCTATCATCTTAGATGCAGAAATCAAATAACTTAAATCAGGATTTTTATGTTCATCTACTGGAGTTGGAACAGTAACAATATAAACAGTAGCTAATGCAATATCCTTTACATCAGAACTTGGCAATAAACCAATATATTATTAGATAATTCTTTTGTATTTTCTACTAAAACGGCACTTAACTGCTCATTTGTTATTTCTAATGTTTCATCAATTCCTTTTCTTAATTCTTCTACTCGTTCAGGATTAATATCAAAGCCAACAACTACATATTTTTTAGCAAATTCAACAGCCAAAGGCAATCCAACATAACCAAGACCGATAACGGCAATTTTAGTGTCCTTTTTCACTATTCTTTATTTACCTATTTGAAAATATTCAAATCCTTTTGATTCTAAATTAAAGGCATTGTACTGATTTCTCCCATCAAAAATAATTGGATTTTTTAATTTATTTTTTAGTTCTTCAAAATCTGGAGATCTAAATTCTTTCCACTCAGTTAATAGAACTAAAGCACTTGAGTTTTTTAAAACTTCATATTTAGAATCTACATACTCAATATTTTGAATCCCATTTAGGTAATGCTCTTTAGCCTCATTCATAGCCTTTGGGTCATATGCTTTTATCATAGCACCGCGCTTTATTAATTCTTTGATTACATAAATTGCTGGAGCTTCTCGCATGTCATCTGTTCCTGGTTTAAATGCCAATCCCCAAACACCAAAAGTATAGCCTGTTAAATCTTCTCCAAATCGTTTGACTATCTTTTGAGCGATGACTAATTTTTGTGCATCATTAACTTTTTCAACTGCGGTGATTAATTTGGACTCATACCCATTTTCTTTAGCAATTTTGGTAAGTGCTTTTACATCTTTTGGAAAACAAGACCCACCATAACCAGCACCTGGATATATAAAACTATATCCTATTCTTTTGTCTGAACCAATACCAATACGTACTTTATTTGCATCAGCACCCACTTTCTCGCAAATATTAGCAATTTCATTCATAAACGAAATCTTAGTTGCCAACATTGCATTTGCTGCATATTTTGTCATTTCAGCAGAACGAATATCCATCGTAATAAAACGATCATGTGTTCTAAAGAAGGGAGAATATAATTGCTTCATTAATTCAATAGCATATTCTGAATCTGAACCAATAACAACTCTATCTGGTTTCATAAAATCATCTATCGCTGCGCCTTCTTTTAAAAACTCAGGGTTAGAAACTACATCGAATTTTAAGTCTGAATTACGTACATCTAATTCTTTTTGAATGGTTGCTTTTACCTTATCTGCAGTTCCAATAGGTACTGTAGATTTATCTACAATAACTAATCTTTTTTGCATGCTTTGTCCAATAGATTTTGCTACTGCCAATACATATTGTAAATCTGCAGATCCATCAGCTCCCATAGGGGTTCCTACTGCTATAAAAGCAATTTCAGAATCCTTTAAAGCTTTATCTAATTCTGTTGTAAAAAATAAATTTTTATTCTTTACATTTTTTAAAACCATTTGGTCCAGACCAGGTTCAAAAATAGGAATTATTCCTTTATTTAATTTTTCTATTTTTATTGGATCAATATCTACACAAGTAACTTTATTTCCCATCTCGGAAAAACAAGTTCCTGATACTAGTCCAACATATCCAGATCCTATTACTGTAATATTCATTTTTCTTTTTTATTATATGAAGTATTCAAAATTACAATTAGTTTGTAAAATTTAGCAGATTTAAAATTCATTTATTGCTCTTTGTATGTATTCATCTTCCAAACTTAGCACAGAGTAATAAATATCATTATCCCATAGGTTGCGGCAGGTAGTTGCTTTTAATAGGTTACTGAAATACTTTAATTCAGTATTCCCTAGTTTCAGCTTAAAGTTTTTATCTTTTTCGTTTACAAATTCTTTGTATTGGGAGTAAATAATAGTTTTATTAATTTCGGTATGGGATTTAATATTTTTCTTTTTCAACTGTTCGCTTTGCTCTAAGCAAAATTCATTTAACCAGCCCTTACTAATCATTCTATTTATTTGCAAATAGTTTGCTGTACTATCTCTTTTTATAGTTATATCTGGCGTAATTCCACCACCACCATATACCGTCCTTCCATTTTTTGTTGTGTATATTAAACTATCAGGAAAGTTATCTATTGTATCTTTTCGTACGTATTGTTCTAAGTAGTAATCCTTTTCATTCTTCCCATAATCTTTTTGAATGCATCTGCCAGATGGAGTGTAGTATCTTTGTGTGGTAAGACGAATTACCGATCCATCTTGAAGTGGAATCTGTTCCTGTACTAAGCCTTTTCCGAACGATCTTCTCCCTATAATTTTTCCTCTATCGTTATCTTGCAAGGCTCCCGATACAATTTCGGATGCAGATGCGGAACCTTCATCAATAAGTACTATTACCTTTATGTTTTCTAGCTGTCCATTACGAGTGGCAAATGTTTCTTCTTTTGGCCTATTTCTGCCTTCAGTAAATACGATTAGCTCTCCATCTTTTAGGAATTCGTCACACATTTGGTTGGCAATATGTAGATATCCACCTGGATTCCCTCTTAAATCAAGGATGAGTTTCTGCATTCCCTCTTGTTGTAGGGAATTTACTTTCTCCATCATTTCTTCATAAGTGGTAGCAGCAAATCGGTTGATTTTTATATAACCAATATGATCTTTTAGTATTATTCCAACATCTACACTATATAGTGGTATATCATCACGTGTTATTGCAAAGGGTATTAATTCTAATTGCCCTCTTCTTTTTATATTAACATTTACTATGCTCCCTTTTTCCCCTCTTAGTAATTTTATTACTCCTTCATTTTTTATACCAGTGCTAGCGACATCTTCTTTTTCTACAGATGTAATTCTATCACCCGATTGAATTCCAAGTTTTTCTGATGGACCTCCTGAAATAGCCGAAACCACTACTATAGTATCATCAATAATATTAAATTGAACACCTATCCCGCTAAAACTCCCTTGCATATCCTCTTCTACAGCTTGGTATTTTTTCACGGGAATGTAAGCGGAGTGGGGGTCAAGCTCGTTTAAAATAGCATTAATAGTTTTATCTTCAAAATCGCTAGTATTTAGCGTATCTACATAGTGATTGTCAATTAGATTAAGAATGGCATTTATTTTCCCCTCCTGGGTTGCTTTAGGGGAATCGTTTCCTAAATTACCTAGAAGTATTCCACTGCAGATCAGCAGGGCATAAATAAGAGGTTGTAATTTTTTCATTATAATTTTTGCTTGTCAAATTCTACTACTTCTACACCTGCTTCTTTTAAAAAGTCAATTCCAGATGTATCCTTATATTTATTAATGAATACAAGGCGTTTTATGCCAGCTTGATGTACAAGTTTACTACATTCTCTACAAGGGGAAAGAGTTAGATATACTGTTGCTCCGCTACAATTGTGAGTGGAACTAGCGGTTTTTAGTATGGCATTTGCTTCAGCATGTAGTACATACCAGTGAGTTTTTTCATTTTCATCTTCACAGCAATTTTCAAAGCCAGTTGGAGCCCCGTTGTAGCCATCTGAAATTATCATTCTATTTTTTACAATTAGTGCACCCACTTGTTTGCGTTTACAATGGGATAGCTTTGCCCACTCTATTGCCATTCTTAGGTAAGCCCTATCGTATTTTTCTTGTTTTGTGCTGGTCATTAGTTGATGTAAATAAAGGTGCAAGATACAAAAAACTTGTATTTTTAGGTATATAAAAAAAGCAGAAACTTATTGTTTCTGCTTTAGTACCCAGAGCCGGGCTCGAACCGGCACGAGTTACCTCATTGGTGTTTGAGACCAACGCGTCTACCAATTCCGCCACCTGGGCAAGTGGAATGCAAAAATAGATGTTTACTTCAAATCTTTCACCTTTTAACTAAAAAATAAAATCATTAGCCTATTTAAGACCTAAAGTGTATATTTGCACCCCTTTTTTAACAAGATATGTCCATGGAAAGACCAATTAAATTTTTTGCAGGAAATAATACTAAGAACTTAGCTAGTAAAATCGCTAATGCCTTTGGTGTTGAGTTAAATAAATCCTCAATAGTTGAATTTTCTGATGGTGAGTTTGAGCCTTCATTTGACGAAACAGTAAGAGGTGCTGATGTATTTTTGATTCAATCTACCACACCCCCATCTGATAATTTGATGGAGTTATTGCTAATGATTGATGCTGCAAAAAGAGCTTCAGCAGCCAATATTATTGCAGTAATGCCTTATTTTGGTTATGCTCGTCAGGACAAAAAAGGAAAACCAAGAGTACCGATAGGGGCTAAACTAGTTTCTAATTTACTTACTGCAGCAGGCGTTGATCGTATTATGACTATGGATTTACATGCTGATCAAATTCAAGGATTTTTTGAAGTTCCTGTTGATCATTTATACGCTTCAGAGCTTTTTATTGAAGATATTACAAGTCTTAATTTACCTAATCTGACTATTGCTTCACCTGATATGGGGGGTAGTAAAAGAGCAAATGCATATGCTAAAATCTTAAATTCAGGAGTTGTTGTCTGCTACAAAGAGCGCAAGCAAGCCAATGTTATTGGTGAGATGAAAGTATTAGGAGATGTAAAAGGTAAAGATGTTGTAATTATTGATGATATGGTGGATACTGGTGGGACACTTACTAAAGCTGCAGATTTAATGATAGAAAATGGAGCGACAAGTGTAAGGGCATATTGTACACATGCTATTTTATCGGGCAAAGCTTATGAAAGGTTAGATAATTCAAACATTGCGGAATTAGTAGTTACAAACACAATTCCTAAAACACATAATAGTAGTAAAGTAAGAGAAATTTCAGTTGCTGATTTCTTTGCTCAAACAATCACTTCAGTAGTGAAAAATGAGTCTATTTCTGATAAATGGAGAAGCAACCAATAAATTAAGAATTAATAATCAAATTTAAATAAAGATGAAAACACTAGCAATTAACGCAAAAGAAAGACAGAATGTTGGGAAAACTAACACTCGTGCGTTAAGAAATCAGGGTAATGTACCATGTGTACTTTACGGGGGAGAAAAGCAAGTGACTTTCTATGCTCATGAAAATGACTTTAGAAAGCTTGTGTATACTCCAGATACTTTTTTAGTTGAATTAAGCATTGATGGCACTGTTACTAAAGCTATTATGCAAGACATTCAATTTCACCCAGTAACGGATAAAATACTACACATTGATTTCTTAGAAGTATTTGATAACAAAGAAATAACGGTTTCTATTCCAGTTAACTTAAATGGCACTTCAATAGGAGTTAAGAATGGAGGTAACTTAATGTTTAGAAGAAGTAAAATTATCACTAAAGGTTTAGTGGCTAATTTACCTAATTCAATAGAGCTAAACATTGAACACTTAAATATTGGTATGTTTACTTACATTAAGGATATTACTATTGAAGGATGTGAGTTAGTTGCTCCAGGAAATTCAGTTGTAGTCGGCGTTAAAACTGCAAGAGCTGTTGTTGAGGAAGAAGTTGAAGAAGTTGAAGAAGTCGCTGAGGGAGATGCTTCTGCTGAAGGTGCTGAAGCGCCAGCTGCTGAATAAATCATGAAATACTTAATCATTGGATTAGGTAACCCTGGTGCTGAGTATGAAAATACAAGGCACAATATAGGATTTAAAATGTTGGATAAGCTTGCGGGCTTATCCAACATTTCTTTTTCTACCGAAAGGTTAGCTGATGTTGCTCAGATAAAATTTAAGGGGCGCACTTTGGTTTTGGTTAAACCAAATACCTTTATGAACCTTTCAGGGAAGGCCGTAAAGTACTGGATGCAACAAACTAAGGTAGATATTGAAAATATTTTAGTAGTTACGGACGATATTTCATTGCCTTTTGGCATTGTTCGTATGCGAAAAAAAGGTTCTGATGGAGGTCATAACGGATTGAAAGATATCCAAAGTCAGTTGGCAACAAGTATTTATCCAAGGTTGCGTTTTGGTGTTGGTGATGATTTTTCCAGAGGAAAACAGGCTGAATATGTCTTGGGTAATTTTACTGATCAGAATTATATTACTATGGATGATCGTACAGACTTAGCAGTAAAAATGATTCAAGCATTTACTAGTATGGGTATAGGTCGTACTATGTCCGATTTTAATGGAAAATAATTTGTTTAATTAGTGTGCTGATAGTTTAAAAATAATTAAATTTGCACTACTCGAAATGGTATCGTGGCCGAGTGGCTAGGCTATGCTCTGCAAAAGCATCTACAGCAGTTCGAATCTGCTCGATACCTCTGAAAAATGCTTGTTAGAAATAACAAGCATTTTTTTTTATATTTGTCCATCTTAAAAAACAGCATGAAGACATTAAAAAAAATAGTATTTATAGTTGCCTTACTTTTTAGTTTCACGGCTCAATCTCAATGTGGTTATGATACCTCATCAGTTAATATTGCAAATATTCTTTGTTTTGATGACAATATAGGTGGAGTAGATTTAATTGTTCCTAACGTAAATGCATCATTTAATTGGAGTGGTCCTGCTGGTTTTTCAGCAACATCAATTCCTATTAATTCACTTTATGCTGGAGACTATATATTAACAATATCAGAATATAGTATTCCAGGAGATTTTACGTCAGCATTAATTTGTCAAATGTCAGATACATTTACTGTAAATGAAACAAATGATATTGAAGCTACTTTTTTATTAGAGGGGCTCTGCTCAAAAGATGATACGGTTGATTTGGTTATTAGTGTAACAGGCGGGACTCCTTTTAATGGTGGAGAGTTATACACATATGAGCTTGTAAACAGTTCTTCTATAATAGTAGGTACAAATGACTCAATATTTGACTTACCAACTGGGAATTATTCCTTAGGTATAACTGATAAGAATGGTTGTACTCCCAAATATCCTCAAAATATTCTGATTAACAATGTTCTAAGTATGAATCCCTTCATGTCTTCAGTTGGGGTTATTTGTAAAGATGATTATGGAGGGGAGGCTAGAGTGTTTGTACAAGAAGGTACACCACCTTTTTTGTTTCAGTGGTCTATTGACAGCACTATTATTATTGAGCACGATTCTTTTTCAAGTATTGAAAACTTATTTCCAGGAGAATATTATGTAAAAATTACTGATGCATTGGGTTGTATCACGCATGACACTATTGAAGTCAAATCGAACCCGGCAATTTGTATTACAGTTTATAAAGTATTTTCACCTAATGATGATGATATTCATGAATTTTGGGAAATAGAAAACATACAGCTTTATCCGCAGGCTTTAGTCTTGGTGTATGACAGAAATGGAAGACAAGTTTTTAGAAGAAGAAATTATATTAATGCAGAAGATGTAGCTTTTGGAGGTGAAGATTTGAATGGTCAACCATTGCCTTCAGGAACATATTATTATGTAATTGATTTAGAGAATGAAGATGAGGTGTTTAAAGGAGTATTAACAATTGTAAGGTAATGAAAAAAATATTTTTTATAATAGGAACATTTTTTGTTGTGAATGTATTTGCACAGCAAGAACCATTATTTACTCAATATTATGTAAATGATATGTTTATTAATCCAGCTATTTCTGGTAGTAAATCATATAATCCTTTAACATTACAAACTAGACAACAATGGTTAGGTTTTGAAGGAGCTCCATTAAGCACAAATATATCTTATCACGGGACTTTAAATCACAATGGTCGTTCTGCTATGGGAGGTTACTTTATGTTTGATAAAGCTACTCCTGCTTTACAAGCTAATTTACATTTAAACTATGCTTACCATGTGCCGCTTAATTACAATGATGTAAAATTATCTTTTGGCTTAGGAGCTAAACTAATGTATCATAATATAGAGTTTAATAGAGATGATATTCCCCCAGGATTTGACCCTGCTTTCTCCACAAAATCCTATGATAAAACTTTAGCAGACGCTTCATCTGGAACATATGTTTATGGTAAAGAATTTTATGTTGGATTTTCTATATCAAACATGTTTCAATCATCTTTTAACAATGAAATTACAGGATCTCCATATTCTAACTCAGAATATAGAAATTATTATGGAATGGGGGCTTATAAATTTAATGTGATAAATAATGATTGGGAACTGGAACCCTCTTTTCTAATTAGAAAAATACAATATCAAAAAGGCCTAATTGATATTACAACAAGAATTATATTTTTAGAAAATAATTGGGCAGGATTAGCATTCAGAAATAATGGTACAGCTATTTTTTCTTTTGGATTTGCTGCAAACAATATGCATATATCATACTCTTATGATCATTCATTTTCTGATGAAATTACACAATATAGCTATGGTACTCATGAGTTAGGTATCTCTTTTAGAATTGGAGCTCTTTCCTCTCAAAGGCACACAGGTTTTTGGGGCTATTAGAGTGAAAAAAATAGAACATATCGGTATTGCTGTCAAGGATATTAAGGCTTCAAATAAAGTATTTGTTAAAATATTTGGTAAAGAAAGTTACAAATCTGAGCCCGTAGAATCAGAATCCGTAATTACTTCTTTTTTTCAAGTAGGGGAGAGCAAAATTGAATTAGTAGCAGCAACCGATCTGAGTAGTTCTATTGCAAAATATCTAGATAATAATAGAGAGGGAATGCATCATATTGCTTTTGATGTTGCAGATATAAAAGTTGAAATGAGACGCCTAAAATCTGAAGGTATTAGAACTTTAAATGACCAGCCAAAAAAAGGAGCTGACAATAAGTTGATCTGCTTCTTACATCCTAAAGACACCAATGGTGTGCTTATAGAGTTATGTCAGGAAATAGAGATATAACATCCTCACTATCTAATAAATGATGACAAGATATTCCTAATTTTTTTGCGCTGGCTATGTGTTGTGGAGAATCATCAATGAAAAATACATCTTCAGCTTTTAGTTTCTGTTCATTAAGAATATACTCGAATATTTTAGCATCTGGTTTCCTTAAACCTAGTTCGTGAGATAAATACATTTTGTCAAATAATTCGCTAAATTCCAACCATTTTTTATTTCCTAACTGTTCTTTAAACGCATTAATGTGTATAGAATTTGTATTACTAAGTAGGAAAATTGTATGATTAGATTTTAATTTTTTTATCAAATGTAATCGTTCTGTTGGTAAATCTAGCAGCATAGCATTCCATGCTATTTTTACTTGTTTGATATTTGCATTTTTAGTTTCTTTCTGTAATTCTTTCAGAAATTCATTATTACTAATTTTACCTGTTTCAATTTTATTAAATAATTCTATTTGTACTTTTTTAGAGTAAAAAGTATCTGCATTTTTTATGCCTAATTTGGTGAATTCATTTATTGTATTTTCATAGTTAATGTTTAGGATAACAGCTCCTAAATCAAAAATAATGGTTTTGTATTTTTTCATTCGGTAAAATTGCAAATTATTGAACAATTTTGATAGTTTTGCAAATAGTTTTTAAATAGGGCCCATAGCTCAGCTGGTTAGAGCACTTGACTCATAATCAAGGGGTCGCTGGTTCAAGCCCAGCTGGGCCCACAGAAACCTCACCTATTTGGTGGGGTTTTTTATTGGCTAAAATATTATTTAACTACATTTCTAGTTATGGAATTATATGATTTTTTGCATCTAAATTGCTTTATTTTTAGCAATCTTATGTATTTGAATAATATCTTTGTTATATAAATATACTGCCCAATAGCATTTTGATAATCTATTATCTGATAATATTTGTAATACGAAAAATTTCAAAAAATAAACAAAAATGTAGATTAAATTTTGAGGTTATACTTATTTTAGCGATTAAATTAATTATTTATGAAATTCATATTTTTAGCTCTACTATTGATTGTGTCTCATCCTTGTTTAGCACAAATAGATTTATTGAAAATTGCTAGTACCAAATCTAGTGCGTTACTTTCAACTTCTGCTAATAAAGATGAAGTGTCCAAAGGGTTAAAGGAAGCTTTAGTTATTGGGGCTAATAAAGCTGTTAAGAATTCGTCAGTAAAGGGAGGGTTTTATAATAATATACTTATTCGTATTCCTTTTCCTGATGAGGCCGAAAAAATGAAAAAAACCTTGAAAAAGGCAGGTATGCAATCACAAATTAAGGAATTTGAAAAGAGCATAAACTCAGCAGCTGAATTGGCCTCTAAGGAGGTATTAGTTATTTTTGTTGAAGCCATTAATGCTATGAATATTAAAGATGCATTACAGATTTTAAAAGGTGGAAATACAGCTGCAACTTCTTATTTAAAAAAACAAATAAGTGTAAAGCTGTACAATAAAATAAAGCCAATAGCCAAAAAAGCTATTCAGCAAGTTGAGGTTACAAAATATTGGAATCCATTGGTAAATTCTTATAATACAATTCCTTTCACTAAATCAGTAAATCCTGATTTGGAGGATTATGTGACTAATAAAACAATTGATGGTATTTTTGTGCTTATCTCTAATCAAGAGAAGGAAATTAGAAGTAATCCCAAGGCTAGAACTTCAGAACTTTTACTAAAAGTATTTAAATAAAAATATGGAAAAAAATGATCAGCTTTTAATGCAATTAATTTATATGTTCCACACTTCTGCTATGCAGGGTCTAGGAAAAATTGCTGACCCAACAGGAAAGGTAAGTCGTAATTTAGAATATGTAAGTCAAACTATTGATTTGATGGAAATGCTTAAAGTTAAAACAAAGGGAAACATTACAGATGAAATTGTGAAAGTTTTAGATGAAATGCTTTCAGAGTTAAACATAAATTATTTGAATGAAAAAGCTAAGTCTGTAGATATAGTTGGTAATGAAACTATAAAATAACATGATGGATAAAATTAAAGAATTATGGTCAAACTCAACTGCTAGAAAAATAATTATTCTATTTATAGGAATTGTTATTTTACTTATTATTTCTCTTTTTTTTCAACAGAATAGAATGGAACAGCAAATGCAATTAAAAGTTCAATTTATTGAGCAAAAAAACATGTTGCGGGACGAGCTGGATGATTTGATTGATGATCATGATGATTTGTTAGATGAATATGGAGATTTGAATGAACAATTGTATGAAAAAGATTCTGTTATTCAGGATCAAATTGCTGAAATTAGAAACCTTATAAGAACAAAAAGTGATTTAGACGAGGCAAGGAAAAAAATTGCAGCTCTTAAGGATATATCAAAACGATATTTAGCAAATATTGATTCTTTATTAGTTTTGAATGGTGTACTGGTTTTAGAAAAAGATAGTGTTGTAAAAGTAAATAAGGATATAAACTGGAAGAATTATAAGCTAAATAAGAAAAATAAGAAGTTAGAAGAAAAAGTAAGTAAAGGTGCTATTTTAGAGGTGTTTGATGCTAAAATTGAAACTATTCGCTACAGGAGTACAGGAAGAGAATTTGCAACTAGATATGCTAAAAAAGTACAGAAAATTAGAACTTGTTTTTCAGTTTCTGCCAACCAGATTTCTGACTCAGAAATAAAGACTATTTATTTGCAAGTTATTGATGGAAGCGGAGAATTAGTTTTGGGAACTAATATTCTTACAACTAATGTTGCTGACTCAACATATAGCTGTACAAGTTCTGCTGAATTTGAGTATAAAAATATTGAAATGACACATTGTTTTGAGTGGGAAAGAGTGCAGGTGTTATCAGCAGGTGCATATCATGTTAATTTAATAATTGAGGGGAGTATTGCCGCTCATTTAGACTTCAAGCTAAGATAAATGCCAACTATAATTACATATAATGTTAACGGAATTAGGGCTGCTATTAAAAAGGGATTTCCTTTATGGTTAAAAGTTGTAAATGCAGATATTTTATGTTTGCAAGAAATTAAAGCAAAGCCCGAACAATTTGATGAAGCTATCTTTAATGATTTGGGATACAATTGTTTTATCAAATCTGCTGAAAAACCTGGGTATAGCGGCGTTGCTATCTTGTCAAAAATGAAACCTAAGCATGTTGAGTATGGTTGTGGTATTGAAAAAATTGATTTTGAAGGCAGAGTGATACGAGCAGATTTTGAAGGCTTTTCTGTTCTTAGTGTTTATTTTCCTTCAGGAAGTAATCCTTTAAGGCAAGCTTTTAAAATTGAGTTTTTGTCTTTATTTAACAATTATATTATGGAATTAAAAAAGATAATTCCAAACCTAATTATTTCGGGAGATTATAATATTTGTCATGCTGAAATTGATATTCATAATCCTAAAGTTAACAAAAATTCATCAGGATTTTTGCCTGAAGAAAGAGATTGGGTAAGTCAATTTCTTGCTAGTGGTTTTGTAGACTCTTTTAGATATTTAAATACTGATCCACATAATTATAGTTGGTGGAGTTACAGGGCAAATTCAAGAGCCAAAAATTTGGGATGGCGTATTGACTATAACATGATTTCTAACACTCTTTTGCCTAAATTAAAGAAGTCAAATATTTTGCCTTTAGCTAAGCATTCTGACCATTGCCCTGTCCTTGTAGAGTTAGCAGATTAGATTTCTTATATTTGCAGCTTTCAAAATTAATTAAATGGGAATATTACAGACAGCTGAAAGAAGTTCACATCTAGACCCTTCTGAAAATGTTATTTATCAAAGACACTTAATAGCTTATAAAGAAGCTGCTAAATTAATTAGTGGAACTGTACTTGAAATAGGCAGCGGGGAGGGGTATGGGATTATGGAGTTAGCTCCTAAAGCAGATAATTATATTGCAGTTGATAAGTATAATACTGAAATTAGTGATGAGTTAAAGAAAGCAAATAATATTACATTTATTAAAACGCAAGTACCTCCTTTAAAAGAGATTAAAGATAATAGTATTGATTTTGTAGTTACCTTTCAAGTGATTGAGCATATTAAGGACGATAAAATGTTTTTGAAAGAAATCTATAGGGTATTAAAGCCAAAAGGCAAGGTGATTTTGACAACTCCAAATAGTATGATGTCCTTAACTAGAAACCCTTGGCATATACGTGAATATAATCCTGAACAAATGAGGGGAATACTTAAAACTTCATTTGATAAATATGAGTTGAAAGGTGTTTTTGGGAATGATAAGGTAATGGATTATTATAATAAAAATAAAGAATCTGTTCGTAAAATTACTCGTTTTGATATTCTAAATTTTCAATACTGGTTGCCTAGATGGTTGTTGCAGATACCTTATGATATCTTAAATAGATTTAACCGAAACAGTTTGCAGGATGCTAATAAAGGAATTGTAAACTCTCTTGTCTATTCCGACTATTCAATATGTTCTTCTAAAACTGAGTGCTTAGATCACTTTTGCATTGCTACCAAGTAGCACTAAAACTATAGCCCTCTTTTTTTAATTGCTGAATAGTCTTTGCAAGTATTGGGTAAATATTTTTAAAACTCATCGTGTTGTTGTGTAATACTATTATTGATCCTGCTTTAGTATTTTTTATAATATTTTCTTGCACTCTTTCAGCACTTGTATTTTGCTGAAAATCATAACTAAGAACGTCCCATAGAATGATTTTATATTTTTTTTTGAGTACTGCAATTTGTGATTTGGTAATTTTACCGTAAGGTGGTCGGAATAATTTATTGTTAGGCATTAATTCTTGACAACTTTCTATGTCTTCTAAATACTTTCCTTTATTGGTAAGCCATCCGTTTTTATGAGAATATGAATGATTAGCTATAGTATGACCGTCTTTAACAATAGCATCTGTTAATTTAGGAAATTCTTCTATTTGTTGTCCAAGTAAAAAGAAAGTAGCTTTAACATTTTCTTTTTTTAAAACAGATAAAATCCATGGGGTAACTTGAGGGCTTGGTCCATCATCAAATGTAAGCCATATTCTTTTATCTTGTGTCTCCATCCTCCAAATTAATGAAGGAAAGAGTGCTTGTATAAATTTTGGTGTTGTAATAAACAAGTTTATTATTGAATGCTTAAATAGTCGTCCATAAAAGTATTGATGCGATAAGTTTCATAATCAATTTCTACTTTATTATCTCCGTTACTTTTGTAATAGATTCCTTCTTGATTAGTATAGGTAAATGATAAATCCTCTAATTTATGAATCTGAATCACCCTACCTAAACTGCTAAGTACTTGCCCTGCTATTCCTATGTTCTGCTTTAGCCCACTTCCGCTTTCAAACTCTTTTAAGTATTTAATTTCAGTTAAGTAATCATCAATCATTAATGCTAGTACTTTTTTTGCTTTTTTATCTTCTCCTAACTTGTAATAGATGTCAATAATTGGTAATGAAAAATAACTTAAGTTAACTACATCTCTTGGAAATTCTGCCATACATTTATCTAATGTTTCAATTGCCCTAGCAGTGTCACCTTTAGTCAATAAAGCTTCTGCTAAACGGGAATAATTATTTCTGAAATTCATTACCATTCTAGTATTGGTTTCATCAAAATATAAATCAGGATTATTGAATCCTCCCCATTTAAAATTTTCAACTAATCTTTCATACATTTTTTCAGCATGTACAACTCCTGTTTGTCCATCAGGAGATTGAGCTACATACGGGACAAGTCTATATGCCAGACCTTCTAACTGAAAGTATTTTTCTAAGCCCATAAAGTTGTCTCTTCCTACAGTAATAGCAAAATATATAGGGCGCTCCCAATTGAAGTTAGCCAAAATATCCAGCACCATTAATTTATTTTTATAAAGCCCATTTCCTTTTAATTTGAATTTTATTTCATCTACAATTTTCTCATGATATTCTTTAGGAATAAATGATTTTACATTTTTTTTGTTAACCGAAAGCTTTAGTTTTTTAGTAGGGCAGTAGCTTCTTAGTCCTGCTGAAGTATTGATCTTAGCTTTTGAACTTTTACTGTTAATAAAATTTACGACATCTTTTACTTCAACATAATCTTTAAATCGTTCATTTATTGGAGTATAATCTCTTGTTCCGGCCCTGTAATCATCATGTTCTAATGATGATGGTATAGGAGCTGCATCATAAGATGCTCTTTTCATTTGATCAATATACCAAGGAGTATTGAACAAAGATAAATTAACCACTTTAATATCTGTTCGTATTCCCTCTACTTCCTGTGCATACCAAAGTGGGAAAGTATCATTATCACCATTTGTAAATAATATAGCATTTTTATCACAAGAGTTGAGGTAGTTTTTTGCAACCTCTAAAGCTGTAAACCTTCCACTTCTGTCATGATCATCCCAATTTTCAGCTGCCATTATTGTTGGGATAATAAGTGCTATAATAGTGGCTGAAGCTGCACTTGCAGACGAACTCATTCTTTTACTTAAAAAATCATAGATTCCTAAAACACCCATTCCTATCCAGATTGCAAAGGCATAAAAAGAACCTACATAGGCATAATCCCTCTCTCTAGGTTGAAATGGTACCACGTTTAAATAAATGATAATTAAGACTCCAGTAAATAAGAAAAATAATAAAACAGTCAAGGCATCTTGATTGTTCTGTTTAAAGTGGAAGAACATTCCAATTAATCCTAAAATTAGAGGGAGAAAATAATAATGATTTTTACCTTTATTTTTCCCTAAATAATCCGGCACATCTACTTCTGCTGAAGGTGTTCCTAATCTAGCATTATCAATAAATCCTATTCCACTTTCCCAGTTTCCTTTTAAGGAATTTCCATCCATATTCATAAAATCATTCTGCCTTCCAGTGAAATTCCACATAAAATAACGAATATAGGACCACCCAATTTGGTATTTGAAAAAATAGGTTAGGTTTTGACCAAAAGTAGGTTTTGCATCTTTGTTTTTAAGACCCGCCCAACTTACATAGCCTCCCGCATGTCTAGCTTGGGTATTACTCCAAATTCTTGGAAAAAACATTTTATCTTTTTTGCTGTAATTTGGAAGTGTATTTTTCCTCTTGTCTATTACAACATATTTCCCTTTCTTTTCATCTTTTGCATATACAGGATTCCCATCTAAATATGGTTTTTTACTATCTAATTTTGCATTAAAATGTTGCCCGTAAACGATCGGCCAGCTTCCATATTGTTCTCTTTTTAAATAGGATAAAAGTCCGACTGCATCTTCAGGATTATTCTCGTCAATAGGAGGATTTGCATTGGATCGGACAACTAAAATTGCGAATGATGAATACCCTATTAGTAACATCATAACTCCTAATATTACTGTATTCCAAACTGCTTTATTGTGTTTCTTAGTGTAAGATAATCCGAATGCAATAGCAACTATCACTGAAAGGAAATAAATAATAGTTCCGGAATTAAATGGCAAACCTATTGTATTTACAAAAAACAACTCAAAAGTAGAAATTAAACTTACGGCACCTGGAATAATAACAGCCTGAACTAAGCCTAATATCATCATTGAAATGACGAATGCTTTTATTGCTCCTGACTTAGTATATTGGTATTTTTTGTAATAGTAAATCATTCCCATTGCAGGGATTGTAAGTAAGGATAATAAATGCACCCCAACTGAAAGCCCTATTAAGTAAGCAATCAAAACAAGCCATCTGCTCGCTAAAGGTTGGTCAGCTTCCTGCTCCCATTTCATAATGCACCAAAAGGTTATTGCTGTAAAAAAGGATGACATGGCATAAACTTCTCCCTCAACAGCCGAGAACCAAAAAGAATCAGAAAAAGTGTAAGCTAAAGCTCCTACAAGCCCACTTCCTAAAACAGCATATATTTTACCCGTTTCATAATTATTGTCTTTAAAAAACATCTTTCTTCCAAAGGCTGTAATCGTCCAAAAGAGAAATAGAATAGTAAATGAGGAACACAATGCGGATAGAATATTGATAGCAACTGCTACTTCAGAAGTTCCTTGAGCTGCAAAAAGCGTAAAAATTCTGCCAAATAACTGAAATAATGGAGCTCCAGGAGGATGTCCAACTTGTAATTTATATGCCGTTGCAATATACTCGCCACAATCCCAAAAACTTACGGTTTGTTCAATAGTGGATAGATAAACAAATGAGGCGATTAAAAATACGCTCCATCCAATAATATTATTTAGTTTTTTGAATTGATTCATCTTTAAATAGTACTTTTTTGTTAGAATGGCGAATGTATAAAATTAATTATTGATTTCTGTCTTGATTTTATTAATAACGAAAAAATGAGAAATTATTTTGTACTTCTTACTTAATTGTTATTTTTGCCGACCAATTTGTATATTGACCGATGGTGTAACTGGCAACACGTCTGCTTTTGGTGCAGAAGAGTCTAGGTTCGAGCCCTAGTCGGTCAACTTTTTACAAATTGGACCAACAACTAATGTATGCGTAAATACTTCAGTAAATATTCATTGTAAATCACCTATTTTTTTCATTATTTCATCTTTAGGAGTTCTAATTATCAGAATTTATTTTCTTGTATTAAGTTATAATTACAATTCTTCAACTCTTTAATACTATTGTTTTTAGGTTTTATAAATGTCTATCTATTAGTTTTAAAGTGTAGTTTTATTTGCATCTGCTTTGTTTAGCGTATGATAAAAATTTTAGCTATAGGTTTTTTCAGAACATTATTTCGATATTGATTTATTTTAAGAGTTTGCAGCTTAAAAATGACGAGAATTTTTTTAAAATATTATTAGAATGCTGAGTAATACACCCTCGATAATTAAATAATTTTGTATATTCGCAAATTATATTGTTATTACGACAAATAATGCTATAAAAAAAGTATCAAAACAAGTATCAAAACAAGTATTAAAAAAAATATTATGAAAAGAAATTTTACCCAAATTTTATCAAATTTAATGTTAATTTTTTGTTTAGGTTTTTTATTAAATCCTAATCAAATTATTGCTCAAAATCTTAATGATTTTTCTCCAACTGTTTCAATTTCACTTTCCAACACTGATTGTGATAGTTTAACAGATTTAACTGTTATCTTAAGTCAGGATGCTGGTGAGGTAGATATATTGACTTCATTATTTACATCAGATGCAGGTTCTTTTGATATTTCAAGTATGTCTTCTGGAGATGTTATTGGTTCAGCTATTAGTATGGCTGGTGCAGGCTTTAATACAGTTAATACTACTTTGGTAGTTGTTTCAACAGTTGGTTCTACTCAGGCAGTTATTGAATCTGTGGATATAGCTACTGGATTAGCTTTAGGTACTTTTACTATTACCAATTTAAATCCAGGAGTTAGTATATCAGCTACTTCTATTGCTGATGGGAATAATTTTACTAGTGGCAACTCAAGTACTATTAACTTTCTTAATGTATTTATTAATCCTACTGCCGGATCTTTAACAGTTACTTCAACGGTTGATTCTGAGTTAGGAAATATTGATGTTCAAGCATTTCCGTTTTCTATTGTCTGTGTAGTCTTAGATTTTTCTCCAACTGTTTCAATTTCACTTTCCAACACTGATTGTGATAGTTTAACAGATTTAACTGTTATCTTAAGTCAGGATGCTGGTGAGGTAGATATATTGACTTCATTATTTACATCAGATGCAGGTTCTTTTGATATTTCAAATATGTCTTCTGGAGATGTTATTGGTTCAGCTAGTAGTATTGCTGGTGCAGGCTTTAATACAGTTAATACTACTTTGGTAGTTGTTTCAACAGTTGGTTCTACTCAGGCAGTTATTGAATCTGTGGATATAGCTACTGGATTAGCTTTAGGTACTTTTACTATTACCAATTTAAATCCAGGAGTTAGTATATCAGCTACTTCTATTGCTGATGGGAATAATTTTACTAGTGGCAACTCAAGTACTATTAACTTTCTTAATGTATTTATTAATCCTACTGCCGGATCTTTAACAGTTACTTCAACGGTTGATTCTGAGTTAGGAAATATTGATGTTCAAGCATTTCCGTTTTCTATTGTCTGTGTAGTCTTAGATTTTTCTCCAACTGTTTCAATTTCACTTTCCAACACTGATTGTGATAGTTTAACAGATTTAACTGTTATCTTAAGTCAGGATGCTGGTGAGGTAGATATATTGACTTCATTATTTACATCAGATGCAGGTTCTTTTGATATTTCAAATATGTCTTCTGGAGATGTTATTGGTTCAGCTAGTAGTATTGCTGGTGCAGGCTTTAATACAGTTAATACTACTTTGGTAGTTGTTTCAACAGTTGGTTCTACTCAGGCAGTTATTGAATCTGTGGATATAGCTACTGGATTAGCTTCAGGTACTTTTACTATTACCAATTTAAATCCAGGAGTTAGTATATCAGCTACTTCTATTGCTGATGGGAATAATTTTACTAGTGGCAACTCAAGTACTATTAACTTTCTTAATGTATTTATTAATCCTACTGCCGGATCTTTAACAGTTACTTCAACGGTTGATTCTGAGTTAGGAAATATTGATGTTCAAGCATTTCCGTTTTCTATTGTCTGTGTAGTCTTAGATTTTTCTCCAACTGTTTCAATTTCACTTTCCAACACTGATTGTGATAGTTTAACAGATTTAACTGTTATCTTAAGTCAGGATGCTGGTGAGGTAGATATATTGACTTCATTATTTACATCAGATGCAGGTTCTTTTGATATTTCAAATATGTCTTCTGGAGATGTTATTGGTTCAGCTAGTAGTATTGCTGGTGCAGGCTTTAATACAGTTAATACTACTTTGGTAGTTGTTTCAACAGTTGGTTCTACTCAGGCAGTTATTGAATCTGTGGATATAGCTACTGGATTAGCTTTAGGTACTTTTACTATTACCAATTTAAATCCAGGAGTTAGTATATCAGCTACTTCTATTGCTGATGGGAATAATTTTACTAGTGGCAACTCAAGTACTATTAACTTTCTTAATGTATTTATTAATCCTACTGCCGGATCTTTAACAGTTACTTCAACGGTTGATTCTGAGTTAGGAAATATTGATGTTCAAGCATTTCCGTTTTCTATTGTCTGTGTAGTCTTAGATTTTTCTCCAACTGTTTCAATTTCACTTTCCAACACTGATTGTGATAGTTTAACAGATTTAACTGTTATCTTAAGTCAGGATGCTGGTGAGGTAGATATATTGACTTCATTATTTACATCAGATGCAGGTTCTTTTGATATTTCAAATATGTCTTCTGGAGATGTTATTGGTTCAGCTAGTAGTATTGCTGGTGCAGGCTTTAATACAGTTAATACTACTTTGGTAGTTGTTTCAACAGTTGGTTCTACTCAGGCAGTTATTGAATCTGTGGATATAGCTACTGGATTAGCTTTAGGTACTTTTACTATTACCAATTTAAATCCAGGAGTTAGTATATCAGCTACTTCTATTGCTGATGGGAATAATTTTACTAGTGGCAACTCAAGTACTATTAACTTTCTTAATGTATTTATTAATCCTACTGCCGGATCTTTAACAGTTACTTCAACGGTTGATTCTGAGTTAGGAAATATTGATGTTCAAGCATTTCCGTTTTCTATTGTTTGTTTATGTATTCCAACTACATCATCAACTGCAGCTACAGAGTGTGATGATTATACTTGGAATGGACAGACTTATACAGCTAGTGGAGTTTACACTTTTACAACTACTAATTCAAATGGTTGTGATTCTGTAGCGACATTAAATCTTACTATAAATCCATCTACTTTATCATCCACAGATGTTACAGAGTGTGATGATTATACTTGGAATGGACAGACTTATACAGCTAGTGGAGTTTACACTTTTACAACTACTAATTCAAATGGTTGTGATTCTGTAGCGACATTAAATCTTACTATAAATCCATCTACTTTATCATCCACAGATGTTACAGAGTGTGATGATTATACTTGGAATGGACAGACTTATACAGCTAGTGGAGTTTACACTTTTACAACTACTAATTCAAATGGTTGTGATTCTGTAGCGACATTAAATCTTACTATAAATCCATCTACTTTATCATCCACAGATGTTACAGAGTGTGATGATTATACTTGGAATGGACAGACTTATACAGCTAGTGGAGTTTACACTTTTACAACTACTAATTCAAATGGTTGTGATTCTGTAGCGACATTAAATCTTACTATAAATCCATCTACTTTATCATCCACAGATGTTACAGAGTGTGATGATTATACTTGGAATGGACAGACTTATATAGCTAGTGGAGTTTACACTTTTACAACTACTAATTCAAATGGTTGTGATTCTGTAGCGACATTAAATCTTACTATAAATCCATCTACTTTATCATCCACAGATGTTACAGAGTGTGATGATTATACTTGGAATGGACAGACTTATACAGCTAGTGGAGTTTACACTTTTACAACTACTAATTCAAATGGTTGTGATTCTGTAGCGACATTAAATCTTACTATAAATCCATCTACTTTATCATCCACAGATGTTACAGAGTGTGATGATTATACTTGGAATGGACAGACTTATACAGCTAGTGGAGTTTACACTTTTACAACTACTAATTCAAATGGTTGTGATTCTGTAGCGACATTAAATCTTACTATAAATCCATCTACTTTATCATCCACAGATGTTACAGAGTGTGATGATTATACTTGGAATGGACAGACTTATACAGCTAGTGGAGTTTACACTTTTACAACTACTAATTCAAATGGTTGTGATTCTATAGCAACACTAAATCTTACTGTAAATCCATCAACAACTAGTACATCAGCTGCAACTTCTTGTGATGATTACAATTGGAATGGACAGACTTATACAGCTAGTGGAGTTTACACTTTTACAACTACTAATTCAAATGGTTGTGATTCTGTAGCAACATTAAATCTTACTATAAATCCATCTACTTTATCATCCACAGATGTTACAGAGTGTGATGATTATACTTGGAATGGACAGACTTATACGGCTAGTGGAGTTTACACTTTTACAACTACTAATTCAAATGGTTGTGATTCTGTAGCAACATTAAATCTTACTGTAAATCCATCAACAACTAGTACATCAGCTGCAACTTCTTGTGATGATTACAATTGGAATGGACAGACTTATACAGCTAGTGGAGTTTACACTTTTACAACTACTAATTCAAATGGTTGTGATTCTGTAGCAACATTAAATCTTACAATTAATCCATCTACTTTATCATCCACAGATGTTACAGAGTGTGATGATTATACTTGGAATGGACAGACTTATACGGCTAGTGGAGTTTACACTTTTACAACTACTAATTCAAATGGTTGTGATTCTGTAGCGACATTAAATCTTACTATAAATCCATCTACTTTATCATCCACAGATGTTACAGAGTGTGATGATTATACTTGGAATGGACAGACTTATACAGCTAGTGGAGTTTACACTTTTACAACTACTAATTCAAATGGTTGTGATTCTGTAGCGACATTAAATCTTACTATAAATCCATCTACTTTATCATCCACAGATGTTACAGAGTGTGATGATTACAATTGGAATGGACAGACTTATATAGCTAGTGGAGTTTACACTTTTACAACTACTAATTCAAATGGTTGTGATTCTGTAGCGACATTAAATCTTACTATAAATCCATCTACTTTATCATCCACAGATGTTACAGAGTGTGATGATTATACTTGGAATGGACAGACTTATATAGCTAGTGGAGTTTACACTTTTACAACTACTAATTCAAATGGTTGTGATTCTGTAGCAACATTAAATCTTACTGTAAATCCATCAACAACTAGTACATCAGCTGCAACTTCTTGTGATGATTACAATTGGAATGGACAGACTTATACAGCTAGTGGAGTTTACACTTTTACAACTACTAATTCAAATGGTTGTGATTCTGTAGCAACATTAAATCTTACAATTAATTTACCTGATGGATGTACTGACCCTACTCAATTTAACTATGATGCTAACGCAGTTTGTGACGACGGATCGTGTATACCATTTATTTATGGTTGTACTGATATTTCTGCATTTAATTATAACTCATCAGTAAATACTGATGACGGATCATGTGTTCCATTTACATATGGATGTAATGACCCTGCAGCAAGTAATTATAATCCTAATGTAAATACTAGTGATGGTTCTTGTATTTATCTTGGTTGTACAGATTCTGCTGCTGTTAATTATGATCCTATGGCTACAATTGATGATGGTTCATGTTCTTATATTATTGTCTTGGGTTGTACGGATTCTAATGCATGTAACTATGATTCTACAGCTACTGTAAATGATAGTAGTTGTTTTTACCCAACCGTTTCATCCACAGATGTTACAGAGTGTGATGATTATACTTGGAATGGACAGACTTATACAGCTAGTGGAGTTTACACTTTTACAACTACCAATTCAAATGGTTGTGATTCTGTAGCGACATTAAATCTTACTATAAATCCATCTACTTTATCATCCACAGATGTTACAGAGTGTGATGATTATACTTGGAATGGACAGACTTATATAGCTAGTGGAGTTTACACTTTTACAACTACTAATTCAAATGGTTGTGATTCTGTAGCAACATTAAATCTTACTGTAAATCCATCAACAACTAGTACATCAGCTGCAACTTCTTGTGATGATTACAATTGGAATGGACAGACTTATACAGCTAGTGGAGTTTACACTTTTACAACTACTAATTCAAATGGTTGTGATTCTGTAGCGACATTAAATCTTACTATAAATCCATCTACTTTATCATCCACAGATGTTACAGAGTGTGATGATTATACTTGGAATGGACAGACTTATATAGCTAGTGGAGTTTACACTTTTACAACTACTAATTCAAATGGTTGTGATTCTGTAGCGACATTAAATCTTACTATAAATCCATCTACTTTATCATCCACAGATGTTACAGAGTGTGATGATTACAATTGGAATGGACAGACTTATACAGCTAGTGGAGTTTACACTTTTACAACTACTAATTCAAATGGTTGTGATAGTACAGCGACATTAAATCTTATTATTAATCCATCTGCTTTTTCTGTCAATAATCAAACTATTTGTTTTGGGTATTCATATTCTATAAATGGAAATACTTATTCTTCAAGTGGTACATATTTTGATATCTATACTACTAATTTAGGTTGTGACTCAACAGTGACAACTATTCTAACAATATTACCTGATTTTAGTGTTACAGTTCAGAATCCAACAGGAGGTTCTCCTATATGTTTGGGTGAGAGTGTAACTTTGAGTATGACTAGTTGGTCACCATCGGGTAGTATTTACCAGTGGAATGATTTAAGTGGTGCTATTTCTGGTGCGACTTCTTCTACTTATACAACTTCTGTAGCGGGTACTTATAGTTTAACAGTTACTAATCCAGCTGGTTGTATAGCAACTTCATCTGCAACAACTATTAATGTTATTTCATTATCGCCTCCAACAGGTTTATCTGTCTCTAACATTCAGTTAGATAGAGCGACTATGAACTGGTCAGCAGTTACGGATGCTCATCATTACAATATACGTATGAGAGTTCAGGGAACTTCTTCTTGGAGTATTGCATTGAATTATTTATATGGTACTTCAAAAGAGAAATTAAACTTAACTTCATCTACTACTTATGAGTGGGAGATACAATCAGTTTGTTCTTCTGATAATAGTTCAGTATCAGCATGGTCTTCTACAGAGAGCTTTACAACAACAATTCCTTGTACTACTCCATTAAACACGACTACTACAGCAATTGGTTTAACTGATGCTACTTTAGGTTGGGATGTATCCCCTGGAGCTTTGGAATATATAGTTAGATACAAGCAAGTAAATCAAGGTTGGGGAACATTTACTTATGATACTATAAATACTAATTCACTTGTTTTATCTTCTTTATTACCAGGGACAGCTTATCATTGGCAAGTGAAGAGTGTTTGTGATGGTAGTGGCAATAATAATTCTGCATTTTCAAGTTTTGAGGTCTTTAATACAGGTTCTTGTAATGCTTCATTAAATATTATTCAGACTAATGTTGGCTGTTTTGGTGGTAGTGATGGATCTCTTGATTTATCAGTAATTGGTGGTAGTGGTTCATTCTCTTATTTATGGAGTGATGGTTCTACCAGTGAAGATCTTACTTCTTTAGCTGCAGGTACTTATAGTGTAACAGTTACTGACAACAATACATGTCAATATACTGCTACTTATGTTATTACTACGCCAGCTTCAGCCTTTAGTGTTACAGTTCAGAATCCAACAGGAGGTTCTCCTATATGTTTGGGTGAGAGTGTAACTTTGAGTATGACTAGTTGGTCACCATCGGGTAGTATTTACCAGTGGAATGATTTAAGTGGTGCTATTTCTGGTGCGACTTCTTCTACTTATACAACTTCTGTAGCGGGTACTTATAGTTTAACAGTTACTAATCCAGCTGGTTGTATAGCAACTTCATCTGCAACAACTATTAATGTTATTTCATTATCGCCTCCAACAGGTTTATCTGTCTCTAACATTCAGTTAGATAGAGCGACTATGAACTGGTCAGCAGTTACAGATGCAGATCATTATAATATACGTATGAGAGTTCAGGGAACTTCTTCTTGGAGTATTGCATTGAATTATTTATATGGTACTTCAAAAGAGAAATTAAACTTAACTTCATCTACTACTTATGAGTGGGAGATACAATCAGTTTGTTCTTCTGATAATAGTTCAGTATCAGCATGGTCTTCTACAGAGAGCTTTACAACAACAATTCCTTGTACTACTCCATTAAACACGACTACTACAGCAATTGGTTTAACTGATGCTACTTTAGGTTGGGATGTATCCCCTGGAGCTTTGGAATATATAGTTAGATACAAGCAAGTAAATCAAGGTTGGGGAACATTTACTTACACTACAGTGACTACTAATTCACTTGATTTATCTTCTTTATTGTCTGGGACAGCTTATCATTGGCAAGTGAAGAGTGTTTGTGATGGTAGTGGCAATAATAATTCTGCATTTTCAAGTTTTGAGGTCTTTAATACAGGTTCTTGTAATGCTTCATTAAATATTATTCAGACTAATGTTGGCTGTTTTGGTGGTAGTGATGGATCTCTTGATTTATCAGTAATTGGTGGTAGTGGTTCATTCTCTTATTTATGGAGTGATGGTTCTACCAGTGAAGATCTTACTTCTTTAGCTGCAGGTACTTATAGTGTAACAGTTACTGACAACAATACATGTCAATATACTGCTACTTATGTTATTACTACGCCAGCTTCAGCCTTTAGTGTTACAACTCAAAATCCAACAGGAGGTTCTCCTATATGTTTGGGTGAGAGTGTAACTTTGAGTATGACTAGTTGGTCACCATCGGGTAGTATTTACCAGTGGAATGATTTAAGTGGTGCTATTTCTGGTGCGACTTCTTCTACTTATACAACTTCTGTAGCGGGTACTTATAGTTTAACAGTTACTAATCCAGCTGGTTGTATAGCAACTTCATCTGCAACAACTATTAATGTTATTTCATTATCGCCTCCAACAGGTTTATCTGTCTCTAACATTCAGTTAGATAGAGCGACTATGAACTGGTCAGCAGTTACGGATGCTCATCATTACAATATACGTATGAGAGTTCAGGGAACTTCTTCTTGGAGTATTGCATTGAATTATTTATATGGTACTTCAAAAGAGAAATTTAATTTAACTTCATCTACTACTTATGAGTGGGAGATACAATCAGTTTGTTCTTCTGATAATAGTTCAGTATCAGCATGGTCTTCTACAGAGAGCTTTACAACAACAATTCCTTGTACTACTCCATTAAACACGACTACTACAGCAATTGGTTTAACTGATGCTACTTTAGGTTGGGATGTATCCCCTGGAGCTTTGGAATATATAGTTAGATACAAGCAAGTAAATCAAGGTTGGGGAACATTTACTTCTACTATAGTGACTACTAATTCACTTGATTTATCTTCTTTATTGTCTGGGACAGCTTATCATTGGCAAGTGAAGAGTGTTTGTGATGGTAGTGGCAATAATAATTCTGCATTTTCAAGTTTTGAGGTCTTTAATACAGGTTCTTGTAATGCTTCATTAAATATTATTCAGACTAATGTTGGCTGTTTTGGTGGTAGTGATGGATCTCTTGATTTATCAGTAATTGGTGGTAGTGGTTCATTCTCTTATTTATGGAGTGATGGTTCTACCAGTGAAGATCTTACTTCTTTAGCTGCAGGTACTTATAGTGTAACAGTTACTGACAACAATACATGTCAATATACTGCTACTTATGTTATTACTACGCCAGCTTCAGCCTTTAGTGTTACAGTTCAGAATCCAACAGGAGGTTCTCCTATATGTTTGGGTGAGAGTGTAACTTTGAGTATGACTAGTTGGTCACCATCGGGTAGTATTTACCAGTGGAATGATTTAAGTGGTGCTATTTCTGGTGCGACTTCTTCTACTTATACAACTTCTGTAGCGGGTACTTATAGTTTAACAGTTACTAATCCAGCTGGTTGTATAGCAACTTCATCTGCAACAACTATTAATGTTATTTCATTATCGCCTCCAACAGGTTTATCTGTCTCTAACATTCAGTTAGATAGAGCGACTATGAACTGGTCAGCAGTTACGGATGCTCATCATTACAATATACGTATGAGAGTTCAGGGAACTTCTTCTTGGAGTATTGCATTGAATTATTTATATGGTACTTCAAAAGAGAAATTAAACTTAACTTCATCTACTACTTATGAGTGGGAGATACAATCAGTTTGTTCTTCTGATAATAGTTCAGTATCAGCATGGTCTTCTACAGAGAGCTTTACAACAACAATTCCTTGTACTACTCCATTAAACACGACTACTACAGCAATTGGTTTAACTGATGCTACTTTAGGTTGGGATGTATCCCCTGGAGCTTTGGAATATATAGTTAGATACAAGCAAGTAAATCAAGGTTGGGGAACATTTACTTACACTACAGTGACTACTAATTCACTTGATTTATCTTCTTTATTGTCTGGGACAGCTTATCATTGGCAAGTGAAGAGTGTTTGTGATGGTAGTGGCAATAATAATTCTGCATTTTCAAGTTTTGAGGTCTTTAATACAGGTTCTTGTAATGCTTCATTAAATATTATTCAGACTAATGTTGGCTGTTTTGGTGGTAGTGATGGATCTCTTGATTTATCAGTAATTGGTGGTAGTGGTTCATTCTCTTATTTATGGAGTGATGGTTCTACCAGTGAAGATCTTACTTCTTTAGCTGCAGGTACTTATAGTGTAACAGTTACTGACAACAATACATGTCAATATACTGCTACTTATGTTATTACTACGCCAGCTTCAGCCTTTAGTGTTACAGTTCAGAATCCAACAGGAGGTTCTCCTATATGTTTGGGTGAGAGTGTAACTTTGAGTATGACTAGTTGGTCACCATCGGGTAGTATTTACCAGTGGAATGATTTAAGTGGTGCTATTTCTGGTGCGACTTCTTCTACTTATACAACTTCTGTAGCGGGTACTTATAGTTTAACAGTTACTAATCCAGCTGGTTGTATAGCAACTTCATCTGCAACAACTATTAATGTTATTTCATTATCGCCTCCAACAGGTTTATCTGTCTCTAACATTCAGTTAGATAGAGCGACTATGAACTGGTCAGCAGTTACGGATGCTCATCATTACAATATACGTATGAGAGTTCAGGGAACTTCTTCTTGGAGTATTGCATTGAATTATTTATATGGTACTTCAAAAGAGAAATTAAACTTAACTTCATCTACTACTTATGAGTGGGAGATACAATCAGTTTGTTCTTCTGATAATAGTTCAGTATCAGCATGGAGTTCTACTCAGTCTTTTGCTACTTTAACGGTATGTACTACTCCAACAAATACGAATACTACAGCAATTGGTTTAACTGATGCTACTTTAGGTTGGGATGTATCTCCTGGAGCTTTGGAATATATAGTTAGATACAAGCAAGTAAATCAAGGTTGGGGAACATTTACTTACACTACAGTGACTACTAATTCACTTGATTTATCTTCTTTATTGTCTGGGACAGCTTATCATTGGCAAGTGAAGAGTGTTTGTGATGGTAGTGGCAATAATAATTCTGCATTTTCAAGTTTTGAGGTCTTTAATACAGTTAATGGATGTATTCCACCAACTAATATAATTATTGATTCTATTACAACATCTTCAGCTGTATTGAGTTGGGATTCAAATCCAGCTGCATTTACTTACAGGCTTATGTATTTAGTAGTCGGTGCACCATGGAATACCAGAATTGATACTACTATCACACCTGGGTTAAATAATCTCACATTAACAGGATTAATCTCGAATGAGAATTATCGCTTTAGAATTAGAACAATCTGCGATCCTTCAGTTAATTATAATTCTGCTTGGACTGGATGGGATACTGTTACAACATTAGCAGGAAACAGGATTACTGCAGGGGATATTGATCTAGGTGAATATTTAAATATCTACCCGAATCCAACAAGAGGACTATTTAATATTAGCTTTATGGCTGAAAAATTAGATAATTTTGAAATTACCATAGTTGATGCATTTGGTAAATTAGTGTTTCAGGAAGATAAACAAGACTTCATAGGTGAGTATACTAAGCGAATTGATTTTTCTAATTCCCCTAGAGGTATTTTTATGATTCAAATTAGGACTAGGAACTCATTTGTTAGTAAAAGAATTGTCTTGCAGTAAAAGGTTTGCGAGATTAAAAAAATCTCCTTACATTTGCAAACGAAATTAGATAGGTAAAGAGGAAGAGGCTGTTAGCCTCTTCTTTTTTTACATAGCATTATGATATCAAAAGAAGAAATAATAAAAGTAGCCGAGCCAAAGATTAAAGAACAAGGTGGCTTCTTAGTAGATGTAAAAGTGAATACAGCAAATGTTATTACTTTATTTTTTGATAGAATGGAAGGAGTTCAGGTAGAACATTGTTTGCTAATAAGTAAATATATTGAGGAACATTTTGATAGAGAGTCAGAAGATTATGAGCTTACTGTTTGTTCTGCAGGGCTAGATAATCCGTTCATGGTTGATGAACAATATCAGAAATATATCGGAAAAGAGGTTGGTGTTTTATTAACTAATGGTAAGAGAAAAACAGGTGTTATTATTTCCTACAATGAATCACTGTTGCTAGAGGTATTAAAAAAGAAAAAAGGAAATAGGAAAGATTATATACTGGAAGAAATAAGTATTCCAAAAGAAGAAATAAAAGAGACTAAACTTAAAATAAATTTTAAATAAACAGAATGGAAGTAGAAAATTTAATTGAATCGTTTTCAGAGTTTAAAGAGGTTAAGAATATTGATCGTGAAACTATGATGAACATCTTAGAAGATGTTTTTAAAACGGTGCTGAGTAAAAAGTATGATGAACAAGGTAATTTTAATGTTATTATTAATGTTGATAAAGGAGATTTAGAAATTTGGAGAAACAGGGAAGTTGTTGAAGATGGGGAAGTTGAAATTCCTATTGCACAAATTTCTTTGACTGATGCTTTGAAAATTGAAGATGATTATGAGGTAGGAGAAGAAGTTTCCGAGCAAGTAAGCTTTGAATCTGAATTTGGAAGAAGGCAAGTGCTTTCTATCCGTCAGCATTTAATGGCTCGTATAGCTGACCAGCATAGAGATGAGTTAATGAAGCGTTATGAAGAGAGAATTGGTGAAATTATTCATGGTGAAGTTTACCAAATATGGAGAAATGAAATCTTATTGCAAGATGATGAAGGTAACGATTTGTCTTTACCAAAATTAGAGCAGATACCTAGAGATTACTTTAAAAAAGGCGAGTCTGTAAGAGCAGTAATCAAGGAAGTAAGTCTTAAAAATAATAAAGCAAATATTGTTCTTTCTCGTATTGCACCAGAATTTATTGAGCGTTTATTTGAGCAAGAGGTTCCTGAAGTATTTGATGGTATAATAACTATTAAAAATGTAGTTAGAATTCCTGGAGAAAGAGCCAAGGTAGCTGTAGAATCGTATGATGATAGAATTGATCCTGTAGGTGCATGTGTAGGAATGAAGGGTTCAAGAATTCATAGTATTGTTCGTGAGTTAAAGAATGAAAATATTGATGTAGTAAATTTTACTGAGAATTCTCAATTGTTAATTACAAGAGCGTTGAACCCAGCAAAAATTACTTCTGTAAAGTTGGATGATGAAAAAATGAGAGCAAGTGTGTTTATGGCTGCCGACCAAGTTTCATTAGCTATTGGTAGAGGAGGACATAATATTAATTTAGCTGGGAAATTATCAGGATATGATATTGATGTATATAGAGATGCAGGTAGTTTTGAGGACGATGTCGCTATTGATGAGTTTACAGACGAACTAGAATCATGGGTAATTGACGCTTTGAAAGCGATTGGTTGCGATACAGCAAAAAGTGTACTAGATATTTCAGCAAAAGACCTAGTATTAAGAACAGATCTAGAAATTGAAACTGTAGAAAGTATTCTGAGCGTCTTAAGTTCAGAGTTTGAAGATTAATAAAAATTAAGACCTAAGTATGTCAGATAAAAAAAGCGTAAGGTTAAACAAGTTAGTTAAGGAATTCAATGTCAGTATTGACAGAATATATTCATTTCTTGAAGCAAAAGGTATTGAGGATTTAAAGCCCAATACAAAAGTGTCTCATGAGATCTACATGGATTTGTTAGGAGAATTTGATTCTGAAAAGAAAGCAAAATTATCAGCTGAGTTATTGTCCAAAGAAAAAGAATTAGCTAAAGCTGAAGAAATTATTAAACAGCAAGAAGCTGAGGAAAAAGCTCAAAAAGTAGCTGAAGAAAAGATAAAAGTTCAGCTTGAAATCAAATTAAAGAAAGAAGCTGATATTGCAGAACAAGAAAAAGCTCATTCTAAAGATGAGATAATCACAGCAAAAACAACAAAAAAGGAATTGAAAGTTGTTGGTAAAGTTGATATTAGTCCAAAGAAACCACTTAAAACAAAAATCGAATCCATTAAAGTTGTCAAAGACACTGAAGAACAGTTAGAAAAAATAGAAGAGCCTAAGATAGCTGAAGGAATTATTAAGGCTAGTGCTGGCAAGCTAAGAGGCGTTAAGGTAACTGGTAAAACAATAGATTTAACTCAATTTAAGAAACCAGAAAAGGCTGAGAAAAAGAAAAGGCTGAGAATTGTAAAAACTAAAGTTGACCCTAAGAAGTTTAAAAAAGTAGTAAAACCTACTAAAAAAACAATAGAAATATCCCCAGAAGAGGCTCAAAAAAGGGTACGAGAAACATTAGCAAAATTACAAGGAAGAGGGGGTAAAAAATCATCTGTAAGAAATAGAAAAGATAAAAGACAAGCACATAAAGATGTTGCGGATGTTGAAAATCAAGAAAGAGCTGCTGGCGATCAAGTAATAAAGATTGCTGAGTTTGCTACGGCAAGCGAGTTAGCAGTTTTAATGGATGTTGCGGTTACTGAAATTGTAACCACTTGTATGGGTCTTGGGATGATGGTGAGTATGAATCAAAGGTTAGATGCCGAAACAATCCAAATGTTAGTAGAGGATTTTGGTTTTAAGGTTGAATTTGTTGGGGCTGATGTACAAGAATCTATCGAAGAGATTGTAGATGCTGAGGATCAACTTGAAACACGTGCTCCAATTATAACAATTATGGGGCATGTTGATCATGGAAAAACTTCATTGATGGACTACATCAGAGAAACAAATGTAATTGCTGGAGAGTCAGGTGGGATTACACAACATATTGGGGCTTATGAAGTGTCATTAAAAAATGGAAAGCAAATTTCGTTCTTAGACACACCAGGACATGAGGCCTTTACCGCAATGCGGGCTAGGGGAGCAAAAGTTACTGATATTGTAGTGGTTGTAGTAGCAGCTGATGACAGAGTGATGCCTCAGACAAAGGAAGCAATTAGTCATGCTCAAGCGGCAGGTGTTCCTATTATCTTTGCAATTAACAAAATTGACCGACCAACTGCAGATACTGAAAAAATCAAAGGCGAATTAGCGGAAATGAACCTTCTTGTGGAAGATTGGGGGGGTAAATATCAATCTCAGGATATATCAGCTAAGGTTGGGACTGGCGTTCCAGAAATTTTAGAAAAAATTATTTTAGAAGCTGAGATGCTTGACCTAAAAGCAAATCCAAATAGAAATGCCCAGGGAACAGTTATTGAAGCATCACTAGATAAAGGTAAGGGATACTTATCTACATTGCTAGTTCAGAAGGGAACATTAAATGTTGGGGATTATGTTTTAGCAGGTTCTTACTCAGGTAAAGTTAAAGCCTTACTAGATGAAAGGGGTGAAACACGAAATAATGCAGGACCTTCAACTCCAGTAGTATTATTAGGTTTAGATGGTGCGCCAACAGCAGGAGATGAATTTCATGTTATAGAAAGTGAGCAAGAAGCAAAAAAAATTGCCTCAAGAAGGGCTCAATTACAAAGAGAGCAAAGTGTAAGAACGCAGAAACACTTAACTCTTGATGAAATTGGAAGAAGAATTGCTTTAGGTGGTTTTCAAGAAATTAATGTTATTATTAAAGGAGATGTTGATGGTTCTATTGAAGCATTATCTGATACTTTGCAGCAACTTTCTACAGAGGAAATAAAAGTAAATATTATTCAAAAAGCAGTAGGTCAAATTTCAGAATCAGATGTTATGCTAGCAGCAGCTTCAGATGCAATTATTATTGGTTTCCAAGTTAGGCCGTCATTAAAAGCACGTAAATTAGCAGAAGCTGAACAAATTGATATTAGATTGTATTCTATAATTTATAAAGCAATTGAAGAATTGAAATTAGCAATGGAGGGTATGCTTAGACCTGATGTTGAAGAAAAAATTATTTGTAATATTGAAATTAGAGAAACCTTTAAGATATCTAAGATTGGTACTATAGCAGGATGTATGGTGCTAGACGGTTCTTTAACTAGACAAACAGGTGTAAGGCTTATTCGTGATGGTGTTGTAGTTTACACTGGTAAATTATCATCATTAAAACGTTTCAAGGATGATGTTACTGAAGTGAAAAAAGGATTTGAATGTGGAATGTCAATAGAAAACTTCAATGATCTTAAAGTAGGTGATATAATTGAAGGATACGAAGAGGTTGAAGTAAAAAGGGTGTTAAAATAAATTCTTATTTTTTTAATTGAGAAAAATTAATAATATCCCTAACAGGATAAGCGCCAGGAAATTTTCTACTTATCTGGTGCTTTACTTTTATAGCCTCTAGTTTTGTTCTAAAGTTACCTACCCTAACTCTATAATAAGGGGCGTCATATTCCAAATAAGCTGGAATTTCTGGGTAAAGCCTAATAAAATTAATTTTTAATTGCATTATTTCTTTTTGTTTGGCTTTAAAAAGTAGTTGAACACGCCAACCTTCTACTCCATTTTTGGCTTTTAAAATGTTTTTGTATTTATGAAATAGGGCATCTATTCCTTGTTCATTTACACTAGTAATCTCTTTGTTTTCATTGAAAGTAGTATCAGTTTGTGCTACTAAAATAAAAGGTAAAGCAATAAATATGAAGAGTATTTTTTTCATCCCTCAAAAATATAAAATAAAATGAGTTTGCTTTTCCTATTTTTGCAAAGTGAGATTCTCGTATACATTTAAGATTGATAAGCCAAGTGAGTTAATTAAGTTATTGCTTTATAAAAGCCAAGTGCTTAATTATGTTAGCATTTTGGATTCTAATAGAATGAAGAATCATACTAGCTTGCCTGCTGATTATATTAATTACGATTTGATTGCAGGTGTAGATGCTCTTGAAATACTTAACGTTGATATTGATTCTTTTAATGCATTGCAAAATTTTCATGATAAGCATAGGGATTGGTTATTTGGCTACCTCTCTTATGATTTGAAGAATGAAGTAGAGCAGTTGGCTTCTAATAATGATGATGGGATAAATGCAGCCAGCTTATTTTTTTTTATTCCTAAGTATGTATTATTATTAAAAGGCAATACACTGGAAGTTCAGAGCTATGAGAGTAAGGAAGATTGCCAGCAATTTATAGTCTATGAACAATTAAATTGGGAGGATAAAAGCAATGCTGTAGAGTTAAAGCAAAGAGATACTAAAGCAAAATATTTAGAAAAAATTGGAGTGATTAAAAAGCATATTCAAAGAGGGGATATTTATGAAGTAAATTATTGTCAGGAGTTTTTTTCTGATCAAGTATTGCTTAATCCTCAGCAAGTATTTAGGGGGTTAAATTTAAATGCAAAAACACCCTTTGCCTCTTTTTTAAAGCTAAATGATTTGAATATAATGTGTGCTAGCCCAGAACGATTTATTAAAAAATCAGGTAATAAAATTATTTCACAGCCTATAAAAGGAACAAGGAAGAGAGGGAGTGATTTAGCTGAAGATAGTGCCTTAATAAAGGAACTTATTGAAAGTGAAAAAGAAATTTCAGAAAATGTAATGATTGTTGATTTGGTAAGAAATGATTTGTCAATTACAGCTAGTAAAGCAAGTGTAAAGGTGGAGGAATTATGTGGTGTTTATACTTTTAAAAAAGTACATCAGATGATTAGCACTATATCGTCAAAGGTAGATGATGACATTAATTTAAGTCAAATATTAAAGTCAGTTTTTCCTATGGGTTCCATGACAGGCGTCCCTAAACTTAGAGCAATGGAACTTATTGAGCAATTAGAGGAGTTTAAAAGGGGTATTTTTTCTGGAGCAATTGGTTATATTACTCCAAAAGGAGATTTTGATTTTAATGTTGTTATCAGAACAATTTTGTATAATGCAAGTACAAAATACTTGTCAGTGGCTGTTGGTGGTGCAATTACGATTAAATCCGATGCGAATGATGAATATGAGGAGTGTTTGGTAAAGATAAGGCCTATTTTTGAGGTGTTAAATTTTCAATTTGATGAAAGATAAAGTCCAGCAATTTATTAATGAAAAATCTCTTTTTATAAGAGAAGATAAGCTTATTCTAGGCATAAGTGGGGGTGCTGATAGCATTTGTTTAATGCATGTTTTACTTGAATTAGGGTATTCATTTGAATTAGCACATTGTAATTTTAATTTGAGAGGAGAAGAATCGGATGCTGATGAATATTTTGTTCAAGAATTAGCAAAAGAACACCAGCTAAAACTGCATGTAAAACAGTTTGATACTTTAGTTTATGCTGCTGAAAATAAGATTTCTACACAAATGGCAGCTCGTGATTTAAGATATGGATGGTTTGAGAAATTACGAATTAAGTCAAGCGCTAAATACTTAGCCATTGCTCATCATTCTAATGATGATGTAGAAACCTTTTTTATTAATTTAGTAAGAGGATCAGGGTTAAAAGGTTTTTTAGGGATTAAAGAAAAAAATAATGCAATTGTTAGGCCTTTACTTTCAGTTTCACGATTAGAAATTGAGAAGTATCTGAAAGATAGAGGCTTAGTTTTTAGAGAGGATAGTAGTAATGCTTCTGTTAAGTATTTGCGCAATAAAATAAGGCATGAGTTAATACCTTTGTTAGCCCAAATGAACCCAAGTATTCAGCAAACTGTAAAGGATGAGATGAGAATTTTGGAAGGTGTTGCTAACATTTATACTTCTAAAGTTGAAGAAGTAAGAAAAGATTTAACTCAAGAAAAAAATGGAATTGTGCAGCTTGAAATTTCAGCTTTATTAGCGCTAAAACCCCTCCATAGCTATTTATATGAATTATTATCTGCTTATGGTTTCTGTGCTGTGGAGGCAATTTCAAAAGCATTGCAGGGACAAAGTGGAAAACAGTTTTTTTCATCTACTCATCAGTTAGTAGTAGACAGAGAAAATATTTTTATCTCTCTTTTAAATAAAGAAAATGAGGTTTTTGAGATTACTGAAAAAACTACAAGTTTAGTTCATCCGCTAGAAATAAATTTTAAAGTTATGGCTGATAAAACTATTATTTATGATAATAATATCGCCCAATTGGATGTTGAAAAATTAAAATTCCCTTTAACTTTACGCAAGTGGAAAGAAGGAGATAAGTTCATGCCATTAGGAATGAATAAATTTAAGAAATTAAGTGATTTTTTCATTGATAATAAATTTTCAATAATAGATAAACAAGAGCAGTGGCTGTTATGTTCTGGTGTTGATGTTGTTTGGGTGCTGGGCTGGAGAATTGACGAAAGGTATAAGCTAGAAAGCAATACAAAAAAAGTGTACATTGCACAACTTTAAATTTATAGAGGAATGTCAGAGTTTGATTTTATAGAAAAACAATATTTGGGGCTTAATAAAATGTCTCTTAGTAGAAGAATGTCATTGGCAATTTTTTGTTTAGTTGCTTATTATTGGAGAGAGAATCAAGATAAGGCGGGAGAGCTTTACTTCTTTATTGGGATAGGAATAATGGTCATTTCAACATTGCTATTATTTATACTGCATTTTGAAACTAAAGTGAAAAACGGAAGCATCATCCTAGATGGGCTTTGGACTTCTAGAAAAATAAAAATCGACACCGCAAGCATTGTATCTGTTAAAAAAGTAAAATATAGCAAATATTTTTTGAATCGCTCCGTTTACAACTTGAACCTAAAGGGAACAATTCGATTTTATACAAGAGGAATTGATGCTGTTGAACTAACTGATAAAGATGGTTTGATTTATCTTATTGGAAGTCAAAAATCTGAAGAATTAACACGAGTTATAAAAGATAAATTAAAATAAATATGAAGAAAATTTTCATCCTATTTTTTACACTTCTGAGTGTGATTACATCAGCACAAATTTTTACTCCTGTTTCTTGGGATTTTTCTCAAAAACAAGTGTCGGATAATGAAATAGAATTGCAGTTCAAAGCAACTATTGATGATGGTTGGTATTTATATTCTCAATTTATTGATGATGATGGGCCTGTACCTACAGAGTTTTCTTTTACAACTCAAGGTGCTTATTCATTAGTTGGAATTCCTAATGAAGGCATGCCAATTGAAGAGTTTGACCCTAATTTTGACATGATTCTAAAGTACTTTAAAAATGAAGCTATTTTCACGCAAATAGTACAAGTTTCTTCCGCTGAAGATTTTAATTTAGATGGAAATGTTTACTTTATGGTATGTGATGAAGCTCAATGTTTGCCACCTGAAGAGGTAGAGTTTTCTTTTGAAATAAAAGGTGTTGATGGAGGTGTTATTGTTGAAGATACAAAAAATACTTCTGATGAAAAAGAAGGAAAAAGCATGTGGGCACTCTTTTTTATTGCCTTTATAAGTGGTTTTGCAGCTTTGCTAACTCCTTGTGTTTTCCCTATGATACCTATGACGGTTTCTTTTTTCACTAAGCAGTCCAAAACAAAAGCGCAAGGAATTGCAAATGCTATTATTTACGGACTTTCTATTATTGCAATTTATGTTGCTTTAGGAGTTGGTGTTTCTTCAATATTTGGGGCTGATGCTTTAAATAATATGGCGACTAATGTTTATTTTAATATTGGATTTTTTATATTGTTGATTGTTTTTGCAGCTTCTTTTTTAGGGGCTTTCGAAATTCAATTACCATCCTCTTGGACAAACAAAAGTGTTGAGGCGGAAGGGAAGGGAGGTTTAATTGGCATCTTCTTTATGGCTTTCACTTTAGCTTTAGTTTCTTTTTCTTGCACAGGACCAATTGTAGGAACTTTACTAGTTGAAGCGGCATCAGGAGGGTATATGGGCCCAATTATTGGTATGCTCGGTTTTTCATTAGCCATTGCTTTACCATTTGCTTTATTTGCAGCCTTCCCAGGATGGTTAAACTCTTTACCTCAATCAGGAGGATGGCTAAATTCAGTAAAAGTAACTTTAGGATTTTTAGAAATTGCATTAGCTTTCAAATTCTTGTCGAATGCGGATTTAGTAATGCAGACTCATTGGTTGGAACGCGAGTTATTTATTGCAATATGGATTATGATTTTTGGACTGCTGACTGTGTACTTGCTAGGATTCTTAAAGTTTGCCCATGATTCGGATTTAAAATATGTTTCTGTTGGTCGTTTGAGTGCTGCTATTTTAACGGGTACTTTAACTTTGTACATGATTCCTGGTATGTGGGGTGCACCACTGAAGATAATTAATGCTTTTCCACCACCTATGCAATACAGTGAATCTCCTTATGGTGTCGGAAACTCTCAAGGAGGTAATGCTATTTCAGCTCATGAAGAAGATGGTCAGCATTTAGGGCCTCAAGGAATTCTTGTTTTTCATGATTATGATATTGGAATGGCTCATGCTAAAAAAATAAATAAGCCCGTGGTATTGGATTTTACAGGGCACGCATGTGTGAATTGTCGTAAGATGGAAGAACAAGTTTGGTCAGCTGCTCATGTGAAAAATACCCTTGCTAATGATGTGGTCTTAATTTCATTATATGTTGATGAAAGAATTGACCTTCCAAAGGAGCAGCAGTACGAAACGACAATGGCAGGAAAAATTAAAAAAGTAAAAACCACTGGAGATAAATGGATGGTATTGCAAGCCAATAATTACGGGACTAATTCACAACCGTATTACGTGTTTTTAAATCATGATGAAGAACCATTAGTCGAAAATGCCAACTACCAAGATTATGGGACAGTAGATTTGTTTGCTGATTGGTTAAGCAGAGGTCTCCAACAATTTAATAAATAGAAAATAAAATTTAAATAATGGCAAAGAAGAAAATTATCACTAAAAAGTCAGAAGCTTTTTTAAAAAAATATTTAAATAACCCATCTCCAACAGGCTTTGAGAGTGGGGGGCAAAAATTGTGGTTGGAGTACATTAACCCATACATCGATGAGCATTTTGTAGATACTTACGGAACTGTAGTTGGGGTGATAAACCCTGAGGCAAAATATAAGGTTGTTATTGAAGCTCATGCTGATGAAATTTCTTGGTTTGTGCATTATATTACTAAAGATGGATTTATTTACCTAAGAAGAAATGGTGGTTCTGATCATCAGATTGCTCCCTCCAAAAGAGTAAATATACATACCAAAAAAGGAATGGTTAAGGCTGTATTTGGTTGGCCAGCAATTCATACTAGAAGTGGAGCAACTGAAAAATCCCCTAAGTTAGATAATATCTTTTTGGACTGTGGAGCTAAGGATAAGGATGAGGTTGAGGGACTAGGAATTCATGTAGGTTGTGTGGTTACTTATGAGGATGAATTCATGATTTTGAATAAAAACTTTTATGTAGGTAGAGCATTGGATAATCGTATAGGAGGTTTTATGATTGCTGAGGTGGCTCGTTTGTTAAAGGAAAATAAAGTAAAATTACCTTTTGGATTATACATTACTAACTCGGTACAGGAGGAAGTAGGCTTAAGAGGAGCACAAATGATTGTGGATACGATAAGACCTGATGTTGCTATTGTAACGGATGTTTGTCATGATACAGGTACACCAATGATTGATAAAATAAAACAAGGAGATACAAAATGTGGAGCAGGTCCGGTATTGACTTATGGCCCTGCAGTCCAAAATAATTTATTGGAGTTAATTATTAATACTGCTGAAAAGAATAAAATTCCTTACCAGAGAATGGCTGCTTCTCGTGCTACAGGTACGGATACGGATGCTTTTGCCTACTCAACTGGTGGGGTTGCTTCTTCTTTAATATCGCTTGCGTTAAGGTACATGCATACCACAGTTGAAACTGTACATAAGGATGATGTTGAAGATGTAATCCGATTGATTTATGAATCGTTACAAAAAATTAAAAATAATCATGATTTTAGATATTTGAAATAAAAATTAAGGAGCCAATTGGCTCCTTTTTTTTACGTATATTTGAGTTAAAATTTAAAACAATTTAAAACAATAAAAAATGGATACAAATATTATTTTCGGAAACATAATTTACATCATAATTGGCCTTTTCTTGCTAAAAGGAACTTTATATATGGTAAAGCAGCAAACAGCAGTTGTTATTGAGCGTTTAGGTAAGTTTCATAAAGTATCTGGGGCAGGACTGCAGTTTAAAATTCCCTTAATTGACAGTATTGCAGGCGATATTAATTTGAGAGTTAGAGAATTGCCTGTTGAGGTGGAAACCAAAACTAAGGATGATGTATTCGTTAAGATTATTGTCTCTGTTCAATTTTTTGTTGTTGATTCTATTGATGGTATAGAAAGTTCTTTTTATAAGTTAAATAATCCTGAACGTCAAATTCAATCTTATGTATTTGATTCTATTCGTTCTGAAGTGCCAAAAATGGAATTGGATGCAGTATTTGCCGAAAAGGATAAAATTGCAATAGCAGTTAAAAATGAGCTTTCAGAAACTATGCAACAATTTGGTTTCGATTTTATAAAAGCTTTGGTTACTGATATTGACCCTGATGCAAAGGTTAAACATGCAATGAATGAAATTAATGCAGCTAAGCGAATGAAAGAAGCTGCTAAAGAAGAGGCTGCTGCAGCAAAAATTAGAGTGATTGCAGCTGCAGAGGCGGATGCTGAAAGTAAGCGTTTGGCTGGGGAAGGTATAGCCTTACAGCGAATTGCTATTGCTAACGGATTGAAAGAATCAGTTGCTGAGGTAAAGCTAGCTATGGAGGACCATGTTACTAGTCAAGATGTTATGAATATGCTATTTATGACTCAACATTATGAAACGGTTGCTAAGCTTTCTGAAAATAATACGAGTACTATATTTATGCCTTACTCGCCTGATAATGTTGGCGACTTACAAATGCAAATTCAAAGTAGTTTATTGGCTGTGGATGCAATGAAAAAGCCTAAGAAATAGAAACTAATTATTGATTAATTAAGCCTTATAACATTACTATTCTGTTGTGCTTTTACCATTAAAGCACAACAGAACTTAGTACTTAATGGGAGTTTTGTGTTGAATAATGTAACTCAATGTTGGACTGGTTTCAATTTTATATCTATAGTGATGGTACTGTGGTAAAGAAGGTTTTTGTTGAGTAAAATGGGGAAATCCCCCAATTTTAACTAACTTCTTTATGTCTAAAACAAGCTGTGGTATGGTCGTTTACAATGCCCATGGCTTGCATGTGTGCGTAAACAATAGTTGAGCCTACAAACTTAAATCCTCTACTCTTTAAATCTTTACTTATTTTATCCGATAAAGGTGTATTGGCAGGCATTTCACTCATATTGGTAAAGTTGTTTTGTACAGCCTTTCCATCTACAAAGTCCCAAAGGTATTTACTAAAAGTCCCAAACTCTTTTTGCACTGCTATAAAAGCAATAGCATTTGTTTTGGCTGCTTTTATTTTTAAGGTATTTCTAATAATTCCAGCATCTAGCTTTAATTCAGCTAGTTTTTCATCCGTGTAATTAGCAATTTTTTGAAAATCAAAATAATCAAAAGCCAATCGAAATTTTTCTCTTCTTCTAAGTATCGTAATCCAACTTAGTCCTGCTTGAAAAGTTTCTAATAATAAAAATTCAAATATCTTGGCATCCTCATAAACAGGAACGCCCCATTCTTTGTCATGGTACTCCAGATAGAGCGTATCATCCTTAGGCCAATTGCATCTTTTTTTAGTTGTATCCATTTTCTTTTAATCGGTATCTCAGGTTGTTTCTAATGTTTATCCAATATAAATTATAGTCAGCAATATGATAGTCTTTCATACGGTAGAAACGGGCAAAAGGAATTTTTATGGGTTTTATCCGATAAAGGTGTATTGGAAGTTTATGCAATGCAAAAGAAGAAATAAGAGGATTTTCTCTCATATGTAGGTTACTTACTTTTTAATTTTTATAAGACTC
>CAJJAH010000005.1:10000-42676 GCA_905182255.1 Cryomorphaceae bacterium BACL11 MAG-121001-bin54 | reverse complement strand
TAATGAATAATTAGGCTCCTTCTTATTTAAAAGATAATTATGAAAAATATTTTATTAGTAGGAGCAAGTAGCAAAGTGTCAATAGATTTAATTGAAAAATATAGTGCTCACTATAATTTTATTAGCTTAAGTCGTAACAGATAATTATTCTGATTATTTAAAATTTTGATATTTTAGATACTTTAACTTTTCCTGAAATAGATAATTTAGATGGAATTGTTTATTTTCCTGGAAATATAAATTTAAAACCATTTAAGAGAATAAAAGTTGATGACTTTAATGAAGACTACAATATAAATGTTGTTGGATTGCTGAATGTTTTGAAATTTTATGAAAAAAAATTAAATAAAAATTCGTCTATTGTAATGTTTAGCTCTATTGCTGCAAAGGTTGGAATGCCATTTCACAGCTCTATAGCAATGTGTAAAGCAGCTATCTTATCATTAAGTAGAACACTAGCGGCTGAATGGTCTCCAAAAATAAGATTAAATACTATTTCACCTTCACTTTTTAATAGTACAATGTCGCAAAATTTTTTAAAGGATGAGAGTATGATTGAAAGAATGTCAAATAAACATCCTCTTAATAGAGTCGGATCTGTTTCGGATATTTCTTCAATGGTTAATTTTTTAATTTCTGATGACTCAAGCTGGATAACAGGTCAAGATTTTAGTGTTGACGGGGGTCTGTCAACAATTGTTAAGTGATAAAATTTATATGGAAATATAAGTACCTTTTACTTTCGTTAATATTATCGATGTTTGTATTATCACTAACTAATATAAGTGGTTTAAAAATTTTTTATGATAGTGAACGAATTATTGAATTATCGAACGAGAGTAAGGATATTATTGATAAATCTTTAGATGATAAAAATCTAATTTTGCTAGCTGTTGAATTTAATGATTCAATCAATTACCAAGATCTATTAGATTTATCTATTATTTCAAATAATATTTCAAAAGATAAAAATACAGCTTCTGTTAGAAGTATATTTAATGAGAGGAGTATTGATTAAAAAAAGTGTTATTCCATTTGCACTTAAAATTTTAAAAATTGATAATTTTAATGATTATAAATCCTCAATAATTAAAATTAGAAAGTATGGAACTAAATATGCAACAAAAGACCTCAGCTCATTTTTATTTATTATTAAATCGAAGAGTCTAGAAACTGATTCGCAAAAAAGATTATACTTAGATAAATTAGCACAAGAATTTTCTAAAGATAAATTAAAGGTATACATTACAGGTCAGACTAAATCTGAGATTTATATGCAGGATAATGTGACTAAAGAGTTGATGTTATTTATTATCTTAAGTAGTATTTTATGTAGTTTAGTTTTATATTTTTATTTAAATAATTTTAAATTAGTATTAATAAATTTCATATCAGTTTGTATCTCATTAATTCTTTCTTTTACTCTTTCTAATAAATTATTTGGAGGGTATTGAATTAGTAATGATTCTTATACCAGCTATAGTTTTTATTATTACTATTTCTGATTTTATGCATCTATTGAATTCTGATAAATTATATAAAAATAAATTTAGATCCTTTAAGTATCAATTAGAAAAGATAGGTATGCCAGTTTTTATTACTTCCTTAACAACTGCTATAGGTTTTTTGAGTTTTATGTTCTCATCATTAGTCCCTTTGTTTAGGTTCGGTGTAATTACTACTATTACAATTTTTATATCTCTTATTGTAATCGTAGTTTTATATTCATTTATTATTGAATTTAATATCAATAAGAATATTAGAAGCAACAAATTTTTAGATGATTTAATATTGTCATTTATTAATATTAAAAAATCTCAGTTTTATATATTATTAGCATCATTTATATTTCTTTCATCTTTAGCCTTTACTAATTTTAGAGTTGATAATTTCCTTACTGATGAGATTAATAAAAAGTCTAACTATATAAAGGATATTAGTTTTTTTGATAAAGAATTTGGTGGTATAAAGCCAGTTACTTTTATTATTAATGATAATCCATCAAGAGATAATTTAGATTCTCTAGAAAACATAATACTTAGTCATAATTTAGTTATTGATTTTTCTTCAGATTTTTTGTCAAAGAAAATTAGCCAAAATCTCAACAATAGTCAGTACACAATTAAGGCCAGAATGCAAGATATTGGTCAAGTAAATCAAAGATTATTTTTGATGATATACTAATGAAATCTAAAGACTTGCAATTAGATTTAGAGATTGCTGGAGTTGGATTTCTCTTTGATAAAATCAGCAATAAAATGACTTTTGAAATTATATTTGGTTTATTACTTGCAATCATAATAATTGGAATAGTGTTTGTGTCACTAAATAATTTTAATTGGTACTATTTTCCAATTTCCTTAATTCCTAATATTCTTCCATTACTAACTACTATAGGTATTCTATCAGTTTTTGGTTTTTATTTTAGTCTTTCTAATGCATTTATACTTAGCTATTGTTTTTGGTTTGATTGTTGATGATTCAATACATATTATTAATGCTTACAGCCTCTCTAGAAATAGGGGTTTAAGTATTGCAGACTCTGTATCGCATTGTCAAAATTATACTTACAAGGCTGTAATTAAAACATCCATAGTAATTATATTTACTTTATTTCCATTATTATTTTCTGAATTCAAATCTATTAGTCAATTATCAATAATAACTATTTTAGCAGCCATCATAGCATTAATATTTGATATAATATATCTACCCAAGATGCTAATAAAATATATTAAATAATATGAAATTAATAGTTGTAAATGATAAGATGCAAGAAAATTTCTTTTATTTTCTTAGCGAAGAAATAGGGAAAAATTTTCATCCAGATTTTAAGCCTGAGCTTGAGCCTAAGGAAATGTTAGAGTTAGGTATATTTGGGGGAAAATATATGAACGATTGCTACAATGAATTCCCTGATAATTGGTTTGAGAATGCTGTCTTATCAGAGCATAAAAAAGATTCTAATCTTAATTTCTTTAAAATTGATGCTTCTATGCCATTATCGCATTGGAAGAATAAGGGTTGGATTTATGATGATGACCCTAGAGGATGGTTTCAGTGGTATTGCAGGTATTTTATGGGAAGAAGGTTAGCTAGATGAGGATATTCGTCAAATTAAGAGATGGAAATCAATCGTAAGGCATTTAGGTGCAATAAAGAAAAATTGTAAAAAAGGAGATTTATCTTGTAGAAAAAAACAAAGACAAGCCTTATTGCATTGGGCTTATGATACAAGAAATGTTTAATCAATTCTCTGAATTATTTTAATTAATTATTATTTCACATGCATTATACAAAATTAGAAATTAAGGATTTAAACAGAATTAAAAGATTAAGGTTAATGAATTCTATTACTGGAATTAAATCTGCTAATTTGATTGGTACTTTAAGTGAAAGTGGCAATACAAACTTAGCTATATTCAGCTCGGTTGTACATTTAGGAAGTGATCCGGCACTAATTGGTTTTGTAATGCGTCCAAATAATAATGTGAAACGAGATACCTTAAACAACATATTAGAAACTAAACATTTCACTATTAATCATGTGAATTCTAATTTTGTTGAAAAGGCACATTATACTTCCCTTAATTTTAATGAAGACCAATCGGAGTTTGATTATTGTAATTTAGAAAGTTTTTATATTGATAATTACTCCCCTCCTTTTGTAAAGGAAAGTAAAGTGAAAATAGGTCTTAAATTACATGAAATAATTCCAATTAAAAGTAACGGTTGTAAATTTATTATTGGAGAGGTAGAGCATGTTTTATTAGATGATGGTATTAATTTTATAGCTAGAAGGATCAATTGATTTGGAGGATAGTAATTCAGTAGGGGTTGGTGGCTTAAATTCTTACTATACTATGAACAAGATAGCTGAATTACCTTTTCCAAGATTAAGCACTACACCTGCTTCAGAAATGAATAAATTTTGGAAAAGAAAAATTTAACAATTACAAATTAACTTAATTTGGTTTTAATATTTTAATGATTTTGTTAAATAAGAATTATTAATCATAGTTAGATGATTTTCTATTTACTTGTCTATTTCTTATTGGGTTAGAGTGTTTGTATTAATTTATTAAGTACATTCGTGTTATGAAAAAATTACTATTTATATTACTTTGGTTACCTTTACTTGGACTCGGTCAAACCATTCTTTTAGAGGAAGATTTTGAAGGACTTACTTTTCCCTCAGGTTGGACACAAACTACCAATTCTTCTGATGGAGGTTGGTTATTGGGTACTAACACTTTGTTGCAAAGCCAGTGGTGGAGTATAGGAGCGCATGGCAGATTTATTGCTACCAATGATGATGAATGTGATTGTGATAAAACAATTGATTATCTTATTATGCCACCTTTCGATTTAACTAACCTGACATCTGCTGTGCTTCAATTTCAAAGTTATTTTGATGCAGGATCATTAAATGGGGGTACGGAAGTAGCTACAATAGAATATTCGCTTGATAATGGCATTTCATGGAATTTACTCCAAACAATTATTGGTACTGATGATGGCGCTTGGGATGCGCAAACAATAAGTCTAAGCTCACTAGCAGGAAATGCAAATGTTTTATTAGCGTTTCATTATTTTGATGACAATAATTGGTTGTTTGGTTGGGGGATTGATGATGTATTAGTATTTGAATTAGAGGGTACTGATTTGGAGCTTAGCTCACATTCAATTAATTCTACTATAGATACTCAAACCCCATATGTAATTGAAGGTACTGTTACAAACACAGGTTTAAATATCATTCAGTCCTTCGATGCTTCTTGGACTATCGGCGCAAATGTTTACACTACCAGTTTTAATTCTTTATCAATTCCTTCTTTGGGAACTTATAATTTTTCTCATCCTGATATCCTTACTTTTAATACATCTGGTTTACAGACACTTGAAATTTTTATTAGTAATGTAAATGGTTTGATTAACGATTTTAATTCAGAAAACGATAGTATATTTACCCAAATTGAAGCTGTTGATTACGCAACATTTGGCAATAGGGACTATATTTATTACCATGCTAGTTCTGCTCCGCCTAATTGTCCCTTAGTATTAGTTTTTCATGGATATAGTGGTAGTGCACAAGGCATTATGGATTATTCTCAATTTAATGCGCTAGCTGAAGAATTTGGATTTGCCGTGTGTTATCCTCAAGGTACACTAGATGGTTCAAATACTACTTTTTTTAATGTTGGTTATGATTTTCAGAATAATCAAACAGTAGATGATGTTGCTTTTGTTGAGGGACTGATAGATTCACTTCAAGCTATGTATTCCCTGAGTGAACAAGATATTTTTAGTACGGGAATGTCAAATGGTGGTGATTTTAGTTATATGTTAGCCTGTCAGGCTTCTGAAACATTTAAGGCTATTGCACCCGTAGCTGGTATGATTATGCAAGATATTATGGATAATTGTAATCCAGTTAAAGAGGTTTCCATACTTGAAATTCATGGAAATCAAGACAATGTAACATATTGGCAGGGCGACCCCAACAACAATGGAGGTTGGGGAGCGTATCCAAGTATTCCTAATACAATTAGTTTTTTTACAAATATGTTTGGATTAACTGAATTAAATTCAAATACATTTCCAGACATTGACCCAACAGATGGAAGTTCAGTAAATTCTGATAAACACACAGAATCTGGTTCTTGCACTCAGGTGTGGCTTTATTCGGTAGACGGTGGTGGTCACGATTGGCCTGGAGCTTATGGTAATATGGATATTTCTGCTAGTAGAGAAGTATGGCTTTTTTTTGAACAGCTTTGTGAAAGTCCTTTAGTAATAGAAGAATATAGTTTTAGTCAAAACCGACAATTGATTCGTATTGTCGATGTACTTGGAAGGGAAGTGACAATTAATACAATTTTAAGAGATCAATCTCTTTTTTACATCTATGATGATGGATCGGTTGAAAAGAAGGTAATTATTGAATAAATGAAAATAGCTCATTTTTTATTTTAATATTTCTTAAATAGCACTATTTTCTAGCAATATTTTAAATTATATATAATTATTTAATAAATGTATAGTTTTATCAATAAAAAATTATACAAAATAAAAGATTTAATTACTTGATTTCAATTATTTTTATTAAGTTTGCTGAATATTAATTAAAAAAATAAAAAAATGTTATTAAATGTTATTACAGCAATTGCACCAGATAATTATGTGGCTTTCACATTCTTTATTGGTTATATTGCAATGTTAGCAGCATCTGTATTCTTTTTCGTTGAAAGAGGAAGTGTTGACGACAAATGGAAAATGTCTTTACTAGTATCAGCTCTAATTACGGGTATAGCTGCTGTACACTATTATTACATGAGAGACTACTGGTTAGCAACTGAAACTTCTCCAACTTTCTTCAGATATGTAGATTGGATCTTAACTGTTCCATTGATGTGTGTTGAGTTTTATTTACTTACTAAACTGGCTGGAGCTAAGAAAAGTCTATTATGGAAGTTAATTCTTGCTTCAACTTGGATGCTAGTTTGTGGATATATTGGAGAGGCATTCTCAGATGGAACTACTGGTCATTCTGTAACATGGGGGGTGCTTTCAACTATTGGTTACTTATACATAGCTTACACTGTATGGTTTGGTGAGGTTGCTCAATTAGCTGAAAAAAGTAATTCTGATGCTATTAAGAAAGGCGTTAAATATTTAGCTTGGTTTGTATTAGTAGGATGGTCAATCTATCCAATTGGATACATGTGTATGGAGGGTGGATGGTTAAGTAGTGTTATGGCACCAGAAAGTGTTGATGTATGGTATAACATTGCTGATGCAATTAACAAAATCGGATTTGGATTAGTGGTTTATTCTATCGCTATAGCTGAATCAAATAAAAAAGTAGCTTAGTTGTTTTAATTTAAAGAAATAGGGCAGGATTTATCCTGCCCTATTTTTTTTATTTTTTTTGAATAAATTTACATTCACATATCTCATATTTGTTTATGCTCTTTTTGCAATTTTCACATTAAATGGTGAGATTAGCATGCAGAGTCAAGTTTTAGGTTCTATAATTTTAATTTCTCTTTTTGGTATTCCTCACGGAGCAATTGATAATATTATTTACTTATCATCTAACAAAATCACAAGATTTAGATTTTATTTAATATATATTGTAACTATAATTATTTACTGTTTTTTCTGGTGGATAACACCAGTTATATCACTTGTTTTCTTTTTATTCTTGTCATCTTACCATTTTGGTGAATCTCAACTTGTAGATTATTCTTTTACATATAAGAAAAGAATTATTTATTTGATTTGGGGATTTGCGTTACTTTCAACTTTAATTTTTTATAATAATAAGGAATTATTGTTACTATCAAATCAGTTTATAGATACTGAGAATTTTAGTCTGGTATTTAATATTTCAATTTTTAAGTATATTTTTTATTTTACTAATTTAATAATAATTTCTTTGTTATTTTTTGAAAATTATAAATCAAGTATTTCTAATCAGCAGTTAATGAATGAAATATTTCTGTTGATCTTAATTCATATTACTTTTTATTTATTTCCAATAATTATCAGTTTTACATTATACTTTATTTTTCTTCATTCAATTAAAGTTTTGAAACAAGAGTTTGATTACTTGAAATCTTTGCAGTCTGATTTAAACCTTCTTAGTTTTATTAAATTATTGTATCCTCATACTTTACTTTCTATTTTGTTTTTAGTAATTTTCTTATTGTTAATGAATTTTGGGTTCATTGATATTTCGGTATTTCTTTTTTCAATAATTGGTATCTCAGTTATAACATTGCCTCATGCAATAATAATGACTAATTTTTATAATAAAAAATAAGTAAATTATTTTTGATTTTGAATACTTAGTTCTTAAAGAGTGTTAATTATTAGGCAAAATACATCTGCCCCAGAAGTGATTAAAATTTGGAGTGAATTTAATTAGTGGATTGTTATGATGATAGCTCTAATAGATGTGCTATTATATAATGTTAAGATAAAATTGCTGCTATTATATAATTAATTTTGGTTTATAGGGTTTATTTTCTAACCCTTTTTATGCTGCATCCTACGGCTTTAGTTTCTTTAATACTAATAGCTTGTTGATTACTAACGTTCTCTAATGCATCTAATAAATAGTTTTCAGTAACATCGTTAGCTGACTTATAATTATTGTCTATAGCCCCTTTGTATATCAATGTTTTTTCGTTATTAAATAAAAATATATGAGGAGTTGTTTTGGCGCCAAAGGCATTTGCCATTGCACTATTTTTATCTATCAAATATGGAAAAGTATAACCCATTTCTTTTGAATGATTTATCATTTTTTCAACTGAATCATCTCCATCTCTTTTTGCTTGATTTGAGTTTATGTAAACCATCCCTATGTTGTTGTTCTTACACTTTTCTTCTAGTAATTTATATCTATCTTCCCACATTACTACAAAAGGACAAGAGTTGGAAGTAAATACTACTAATAGACCATTTTTTTTTAGGCTGTTATTAAGTGTTCTGCTCTTTTCATTTGTGTCAAATATTTCTATTTTTTGCATAGGCATTTGTTCACCAATGTTAATTGTTGGATATTTTTGTGCAAATAATGATGTGTTATTTAATAATAGAGCAATAAGAAGTATTTTATATATTTTCATTTTCGTTTTTTTAAGTATTTTTTATGTTTTTAGAATATTACAAAAAGTATCTTAATTTTCAATCAACTGATAGAGTTGTGAATACCTAATTGTATCATACATGTAATATTCAGACTTATTAAGTATATTGAATTTTTATTAATATTATATTTAAATTAATTTCTGTTGTTTAGAACAAAACCAAGTCTTTCTAGAATCAGAAGTTTTTTCAGATGTTACTATGTTATTTTGTTCAGTATATTTCTTGCCGTAAATTTGCAGTCTAAATTTGGATGGATTAAAAGGGTTTTTAAAATCCTTTAACTCTGCACCTCCAGATTTGTAGCTATCCTTCATTACTTTTTGTGTATTGCTTATTAAGCTAGTTATTTTATCTTTATTAAGGTTACCCCATTTTTCTTCAGGGTGTATTTTTGATATATACAAGCTTTCAGATTTAATGTAATTTCCGACGCCAGGAAAATATTTTTGATCCATAATCAAGGAACAAATGGTTTTTTTGGCTCTAATATTATCCACTAAATAATCTAAATGACTTTTTAAACAATATGATTTATTGAGAAGATCATAATCAGGATTAAATTTTTCATTAAATTGATCTTGTGTTATGATCTTCATATTACCAAACTTTCTTACATCTTTAAAAAATAGATCATTATTAGAGTCAAAAGCACGAAAGTGACAATGTTTAACTAACTCATTTGACCAACCTCCAGTCATGCCTAAATGGAAATTAAATATTAGATTGTTTTCTAATTCAAGAAATATATTTTTTCCTACTGTAAAAGTTGGTTTGGGTGTTTTAAGTAATTCGCTAATTGTTTTGAAAACAGTAAAATATTTTTGATCATAATACTCAGAAATAGTTTCAAATTCTATTTTATTACTTTTGGAAAAAAATTCGTTGAAATAATCTGAAGCTATTTTTACTTCTGGGCCTTCTGGCATTTAAATAGGGATTTAAAATTATTTTAAATTTTTTAATTCAGGATCATTCTTCATATCTTTTTCTTGAGATTTGTGAGAATAATTTATCATGTATATGAGTCCAAATATATACACTGAGAAAATAATAAAGCCAACTATAAGCATTCCTGAATTCATGATTTTCTTCTTTGTCTGATAGCTATTGCGAACAACAATATTGTACCTGGCCAGTGAGCTGAATATTGCGCTTCTTCGGGCATGTCAAATATATGGAAACCAATTGAATATAGCATACAGATGAATGCTAATATTATTGGATAATAAACGGCAACAAATTCTTTCATAATTTTTTTTCAGTGTTTAATATGCAAATGTATAGATTATTTATTTAAAAGCTATGCAAAAATTATATTTTATTTATTATTTGATTTTTTATAAACTTGTTTTTTTAATTTATAAATTAGAAAAAATTAAACTTCTTTTAGGAGTTTTTTTATTTTTATTCTATTACTACTTAATCTGAATGGCATTACTTTAATATGTATATTAATAAAAATTTTGGCTCTTAATAATTGCGAAGAAGGTTGTAATTAGTATGTTTGAAATATAGAGTATTTTACTATAAGAAATATAAATATGTTATGATTACTATAACTTACTATATTTGCTTAATAATAATATTTCTTTTGAATACTATGATAAAAAAAATTGTAACGTTTGTTTTTTGCCTACCATTATTAGCTATTGCTCAGCAGAAAAACCTAAATTATAATCAAGTAAATGACATTAATTTTGTTAAGCAATTTAAAAATAATACAGTCATTGATTCTTACACAACAAAAGATGGTATTACAATAAGGGTTGCTGATACTTTAACTATTGGATATGCAATAAATGACAAGCAAAAATATATGCACCATGATGTTTTTTCTCATATTGTTATTGGAAAAAATAAATCAGTAAAAAATAAAGAATTTAGGTATCTACCACACAATTATACAGGAAACAAGGTTATTGTAAAATCACTTTTTGTTACTCATGAAAAATTTAATGGATATAAATTGTTCCCCAAAAGAAAAGAGATGCCATTATTTGTAAGTATATTTATTTCAGAATATAAAGCTGGAATATCAAAAATATTTTCACATTCTAGAAAAACTATTCTAGATATTGAAAAAGCATTATCTACAGGGGAGATGATCTTTGGTAATGCACTTCTATTAAATAATCTGAAAGGAAATAAATTAGTAGATTTGGAAGGTGTTGGGAAGTATGATTTATTATTGAAGTTAGGAAGGTTAAAAGAATCAGGAATTTTAACAGAGCAAGAATTTCAAGAAGAGAAAAAGAAGATACTTGATAGTGAATAAAAAAGCCAAGCAAATGCTTGGCTTTTTCTGTGTAGACAACTCAAACGAAGTCTTTTAATTATAAAACGGCTATACTATAATAGTATAACCGTTTTATTGTTTTAGTAGATAACTCATTCGAAATATCGAACATAAGTCTAACTCCAAAAGACTTAATCGACACTCATCACATAATGACTCTTATTATGAAAAGTTGAACTAATATGATTTTGATTTCCCCTCACCCTATTATTCAAAGCTGCTGCAAAACTGAAGCGATTGTTTACTTAACTACCTGCAAAAGGAGTTCCAAAAAGACCTACTGCCAACTCTGCCCATATTAACATAAATATTATAACCAATATTCCAATGTATAGGACTCGATTTTTTAAATTCTTTGTACGATTACTCACAAAATTAATTCCAATACTAAGGAAGATTAGTAGAGAACCCATAATAATGAAATCAATTGGACTCCAGTTAATTTCATCAGTGATAGTCATTCCAATTAAAGGAATTAATAACAAAAAAAGAGGATAAAAAATTCTTTTTGACATGCTCAAATATAAAAAAACGGCTACACTTTATAATAGTATAACCGTTTTATTGTTTTAGTAGACAACTCCATTGAAATATCGAACATTAGTTTTACACCAGTAGAATTCTTGGAAGTTAATAAATCAATTCAACTAATTATTTAGATCCCTCATAAAAGAAGAGTTCCTCAATAGCTATCTCAAATAACTTTGACATCTTAAATGCTGTGGGTAAACTTGGATCAAATTTTTCTTTTTCAATCGCATTTATCGCTTGACGTGAAATACCAATTAAGTTGGCTAATTCTTCTTGTGTCAATTTTTGATTTTTCCTTAACTCTCTTAATCTATTTTTCATTTAAATCTTAATGAATTAACGATAATAGAAGTCATGTATGAAAAGCAAATGAAAAACACTAAATATTCAAACTCAGGTTCCGAATTAATAACTCCAAAATCAAACGAAATCTCATACACAAGACCAACAACTACCGTTAACCCTAATGTAAGGGCCATTGATTCAAAGTGAATTTTCTTTTGTAATTCATCATAATGCTTAAATAAATTTTTATTTGCGATAATCATACCAACCCCAATAGCAAGATTTATAAATAATCCTATTTTGGTAATTAATACGTTATCCCATAAATTGTTTACTCCCGCTGATAAAATTGCAGTACTTACTACCCAAGCAAATACCCATCCAAGTAAAATTTTTGTTTGTTTTTTTTGTTCTTTCATCTTTTTATGTAATGTTTACTTTACAAAAGTAGTCAAAATAAATTAAAATGTAAAGTTTTATTTACAAAAAATATGTTTTGATAAAAAAACGGTTACACTATAATAGTATAACCGTTTTATTGTTTTAGTAGCGGGGACAGGACTCGAACCTGCGACCTTTGGGTTATGAGCCCAACGAGCTACCAACTGCTCCACCCCGCGATTTAGGTTTGCAAATATACTGCTATAAATTAATTTGGCAATCATTCCCATAAATTTATTTTAGGTTACTAAAAAGTTTATTTTTGCCGCCATGGTATCAGTAAATAATTTATCCCTCTATTTTGGAGGTCAAGACATTTTTAAAGATATTTCTTTTATGGTAAATAAAGGAGATAAAATTGGGCTCACAGGTAAGAATGGAGCTGGAAAATCGACTTTGCTAAAGGTTTTGGCAAAAGATTTAAACCCTAATAATGGCAATGTTTCTGTACCAAATGGTATTGTTGTTGGATTTTTGAGGCAGGATTTAGAGTTTGAAGATGGTAGAACTGTATTGGAAGAAGCTCAAACTTCCTTTGAATTTCTTAATGATGTTGAGTTAAGAATGAATGAAGCCAATAAGCAGTTGACAGAGCGTACAGATTATGAAAGTGATGTTTATCTTGATATAATTAACGAATTTAATGTTTTAGAAGAACGATTTAGAATGGCGGGTGGACATGATACTGCAGCTGAAATAAGCCAAGTTTTAACTGGACTAGGTTTTTCCCAATATGATTTTGAACGTCAGACTACTGAATTTAGTGGAGGATGGCGTATGCGAATTGAATTAGCAAAAATTCTTTTAATGAAACCTGAATTATTATTATTGGATGAGCCAACTAATCATTTGGATATTGAATCTATAATGTGGCTCGAAAGGTGGTTAAAAAACTACAGTGGAGCAGTAGTATTAGTTTCACACGATAGGTTGTTTTTAGATGCATCAACTAACAGAACTATTGAGGTAGCTTTTTCAAAAATTAATGATTATAAAGCTTCTTACACTAAGTACTTAACTTTACGTGAGGATAGAGTTGAAAAACAGATCCAGGCAAAGAAAAATCAAGATAAATACATTGATGAAACAAAGATTTTAATTAATAAATTTAGAGCGAAAAAGAATAAAGCTTCTTTTGCTCAATCTTTAATAAAAAAACTAGATAAGCTTGAAATTATTCAAGTAGAACAGGAAGATGTTGCACGTATGCAATTTCGTTTCCCTCCTGCTCCTCATTCAGGAAAAATGAGTTTAGAAGTAAAGGATGCTTCAAAAAGTTATGGTGATTTAAATGTACTAGATAAGATAAATCTTGAGATAGTAAGAGGAGATAAGCTTGCTTTTGTTGGTAAGAATGGAGAGGGAAAATCTACTCTAGCAAAGATGATAGTGAAAGAACTTGATTTCACTGGAGATATTCAGTTGGGTCATCAAGTAAAGATGGGGTATTACGCTCAGAATCAGGCTGAATTTTTAGATGAAAACTTAACAGTTTTAGAAACTATTGAGCAAGCTGCTACTGAAGATACAGCAGGAAGAGTACGGTCTATTTTAGGTTCTTTTCTGTTTAGTAATGATGAAGTAAAAAAGAAAGTAAAAGTACTTTCTGGAGGTGAACGAGCTAGAGTTGCTCTTTGTAAATTATTACTTGAGCCTTATAACTTATTAGTAATGGATGAGCCAACTAATCACTTGGATATCACTTCTAAAGAGCTTTTGAAAAAGGCATTAAATAATTATGATGGCAGTTTAATTGTTGTTTCTCATGATAGAGAGTTTTTACAAGGGCTTACCGAGAAAGTATATGAGTTTAGAAATCAAAATATTAAAGAATATGTTGGGGATATTGATACATTCCTTTCTGAAAAGGACTTAGAAAATTTTAAAGATTTAGAAAGTTCACAAAAGGAACAGAAGAAAACAAAGCAAGACAAATCAGTAGATCAATTATCTTACAATGATAAGAAGAGTAAGCAGAAAAAGTTAAAAAAGCTTCAGAACAAGATTAATAAGTTGGAAAAGCAAATTGAAGTTATGGATAAATCTCAAAAAGAAATAGATGCTGACTTAGCTATTCCTGAAAAATTTAATGAGTTGTCAAAAAAAGATGGTTTTTTTTCTGAATATGAGAATAATCAGCTAAAATTACAAGAACTAGAACTAGAGTGGGGTCAAGCTGTAGTAGAGTTAGAAGCTATAAAATAAGTTTTTTACATGTTTAAATAGCTAAATGCTATGCACAGCATAGTATTAAGATTTGAATATTTTATTTTTGCCTAAGAATTAATTTAAAAATAAAAAATTATGAAAAAAATAATATTTACAATTTCATTAGCTTTATGTTTACTATTTGCTAGTGCGCAAACGGATATTGTGGGAGCTAAATACATTTATGAATTTAGAGATGGCACCACAATTATTGGAACTTTTATAAAAGATGAAGCGGGTAATATTTATATTAATGACATGGAAGATAAGGAAACTTATATTCCACGAGTAATGGTGGCTCAAATACATGAAGTTACTGATGAGAATCTTAAAGGAGGAGAGTACTGGTTTCCAAATCTTCATGATAGTAGGTACTTCTTTTCACCTTCTGCTTTTGGATTAGAAGAAGGAGAAGGGTATTTTGGCCATTCTTATTGGTTATTGTGGCAAGCCCAATATGGAATTACTGACGAATTTTCAATTGGAGCTGGTACCACACTACTTGGCTTTCCTGGTACTGTAAATGCAAAGTACTCATTTAATATTAAAAAAAATTTAAATGCTGCAATTGGCTGGTTTTGGGTAGGAGATTTGTTTGGTTATTCTGATGGAGAAGTGACAAGCTTATTAAATATGCCTTATGCAGTTGTTACTAAAGGATCAAAAGAAAACAACATTACTTTAGGTGCCGCATTTAATTTAGCAACTCCATTTGAAGATTGGAGAAATTCGGATGTAGAACCAGCTCAGCGATTAGTCTTAAATGCAGGAGGAACATTTAGGATGGGAAGAAGGTTTGCCTTTGTTTTTGAGGCTTGGTTGTTAGATCCAATGATGATTACGCATAATGAGGTTCAAATAATTGGTGGTCCTGGAATAAGGTATTTTAGAAAAGTTAATAGAGTGACGGCTAAAAACGGAGCAGGAGCTAAGACTTGGGATTTTCAATTATTAAGCTTACCTGGGTCAGAGGGTACATTTATACCTATGTTTGGGGCTTCTCAAAAATTCTAAATTAACTAAATAATTATAATTAAGGGCTAAGCATTTGCTTGGCTCTTTTTTTGTTTCTTTGCAAAATGGAACACAAAGCAGGATATGTAAATATTATAGGTAATCCTAATGTAGGCAAGTCTACCTTAATGAACGCTTTAATAGGCCAAAAACTATCTATTATAACCAACAAGGCACAAACTACTCGTCATAGAATTTTAGGAATTTTAAACGAAAAAGGATATCAGATTGTGTTTTCAGACACACCAGGTGTAATAAAACCAGTCTATAAGTTACAGGAAAACATGATGAATTTTGTTCATTCTGCTTTTCAAGATGCCGATATACTTATCTACATGATTGAAATTGGAGAGAAAGGGCTAAAGGATGAAAAACTTTTTGAAAGATTAAAAAATACCTCTGTACCAATTATTGTTTTGTTGAATAAAATTGATTTAGCCGAGCAGGATTTTGTAGCTCAAGAGATTGAAAAGTGGAGTGCAGAATTACCAAATGCACAGTTATTACCTATTTCTGCTTTAAATAATTTTAACCTAGATGTTATAAAGGATAAGTTGGTTGATTTGCTTCCGATATCTCCTCCTTATTATGAAAAAGATGCAATTACTGATAAATCCGAACGATTCTTTATTGAAGAAATTATCCGCGAGAAAATATTAAAACATTATAAAAAGGAAATACCATATTGTGTGCAAATCGAAGTAGAGGAATTTTTTGAAGAGGAAGAAATTATTAAAATAAGAGCTATAATTTATGTTATGCGTGAGAGTCAAAAAGGAATTATTATTGGTCACCAAGGATTAGGCTTAAAACGTATTGGTACAGAAGCAAGAAGGGATATTGAAAGAATGCTAGATAAGAAGGTTTTTTTAGCGACTCCAGTAAAAGTAAAGAAAAACTGGAGAAATGATAATCAGCAGTTAAAAAAATTCGGATACGAATAATGAGTAATATTGTAGCAATAGTAGGTAGGCCAAATGTTGGTAAATCCACCATTTTTAATCGTTTTACAGAAAGTAGACAGGCTATAACAGATGAGGTAAGTGGAGTTACACGAGATAGGCATTACGGAAAAGCTGATTGGAATGGTCGTGATTTTTCAGTAATTGATACTGGAGGTTATGTTCATGGAAGTGATGATATTTTTGAATCTGAAATTAGAAAGCAAGTGGAATTAGCAATTGATGAAGCTAATGTAATTTTGTTCTTAGTTGATGCAAAAGCAGGAATTACTGACTTGGATCAAGCAGTGGTTAAATTGCTTAGAAAATCTAATAAGAAGCTAGTTCTTGGAGTTAATAAAGTAGATAATAAACGTTTACTAGAAGATTCTGTTGAATTTTATAACTTAGGAATTGGAGATTATGTTCCTTTTTCTTCAATAAGTGGAAGTGGCACTGGAGAGTTGTTAGATGAGTTGTTAAAACATTTTGATGATGATGTTGAGCCAGATGATGATGATGCTCCTAAATTTGCAGTTATTGGAAGGCCAAATGTTGGTAAATCATCTTTTATTAACGCTCTTATTGGCAAGGAACAAAACATCGTTACTGATATTGCAGGTACTACTCGTGATTCTTTAAATACAAAATTCAATAAGTTTGGTTTTGATTTTACTTTGGTAGATACTGCTGGCCTTAGAAAGAAAAAAAATGTACATGAAAATTTAGAGTTTTATTCTGTTATGCGTTCTGTGCGTGCAATTGAGCATTGTGATGTTTGTATTCATGTAATTGATGCTTCTAGAGGTTTTGAATCACAAGATCAAAGAATTTTTCATATTGCAGATAGAAATAAAAAAGGAATTATTATTCTAGTAAATAAGTGGGATTTGCAAGATAAATCAACTGAAACTGCTAAAAAAGCAGAAGAGCAGATTAAAGCGAAAATTTCTCCTTTTACTGATGTTCCAGTTGTATTTGTTTCCGCTTTGCATAAGCAAAGGTTGTTAAAGGGATTAGAAGCAGCGATACAAGTTCATAAAAACAGATCGCAAAAAATAGCTACTTCGGTGCTAAATGAGGTGATGTTACCTTTAATTGAACAACACCCTCCTCCGGCAACTAAAGGAAAATATATAAGAATTAAATATTGTATGCAATTGCCAACAGAAACTCCAACGTTTGTCTTTTTTGCTAATTTACCCCAATACATTAAGGATCCTTACAAGCGTTATATTGAAAATCAATTGCGTCAGCATTTTGATTTTTCAGGTGTTCCTATTCAAATTTACTTTAGACAGAAATAATAAATTTACTTCAATAGTTAGGCAATAATTAATCTATAAGTTTTGCCAAATTTGCATTAATCTTGTGCTATGTTTATCTAAAGCTCTAAATAAGACGACTGACAACACTTTAATTTCTAAATTGGATTGAGTGAGAATTAATAAATAAAAAAGCCGAGCATTCGCTCGGCTTTCTTTTTGCATATAATGCTAATTAGTTAATTCCTATAAGTTCTACTTCAAATACTAAAGTTTCTCCTGGGCCAATTAAGCCTCCTGCACCTTTATCTCCATAAGCTAATGCAGAAGGGATAGTTAGTTTCCATTTGTCACCAATACTCATTAGTTGTAAGGCTTCAATCCACCCTGGAATAACTTGAGTTACGCCAAATTGTGCAGGCTCTCCTCTATCAACTGAACTATCAAATACAGTTCCGTCAGTAAGCATACCATGATAATGTACAGTAACTTGATCATCAGCATTAGGTTTAGCACCACTTCCTTCAGTCATTACTTCATATTGCAATCCACTTTCAGTTGTTATTACTCCTTCTTTAGCTCCATTTTTAGTAAGGTATTCTAATCCTGCCTCACCTGCTTGAGCGCTTTTTTCAGCAGCTAATTTTCCGAAATAATCTTGCAATACTTGCATGCTTTCTTCTTCCGAAATATCTAAATCATTTCCTGCAAATACATCTTTAAATGCTTTTGCTACTGCATTTGCATCAATAGTGTCTAGCCCTTGTGCTTTAACTCCTGTTGCCACATTTACTCCTAAACTGTAACTTACTTTTTCCATTTCTGTTTCTGGTGTTTTGTCAGTTGCGTCATTAGAGCATGAGCTCAAAACAATCGCAAAACCAACGATTAATAATTGTACTGTTTTATTCATAATAGTTGTTTTTAAAAGATTTGTAAAATTTGTTTGCAAAATTACAATTATTGTTTGATTTTCCTTAAAAATAAGTAGTTCATTTTTCTATATTTGGCTTTTGGAAAATTAATAAATAATAAATGGAAATAATAAAAACCCCAATAGAAGGTTTACTAGTTATAAATCCTAAAATTTTTGAAGATGATAGAGGTTATTTCTTTGAGATTTGGAGTGAAGAATCCTTTGCTAAAAATGGTTTAGATTTGGATTTTGTTCAGGATAATCAGTCTCTTTCAGGTAAGGGGGTGTTAAGAGGTTTGCATTTTCAGAACCCACCTTTCGCGCAGGGTAAATTAGTACGAGTGATAAAAGGTGCTGTATTAGATGTTGTAGTAGATGTAAGAAAAGAATCGAACACTTATGGACAGTATTTTTCAATTGAACTTAATGAAGAAAATAAAACTATTTTTTGGATCCCACCTGGATTTGCTCATGGTTTTATTACACTTCAGGATGATACAATTTTTACTTATAAATGTACAGGAGTTTATAATTCAGCATCTGAAGAGACATTACTATGGAGTGATAAAGATTTAAATATTGATTGGGGAGCTATAAAACCTTTAGTTTCAGATAAAGATTTAGTCGCAGGAAGTTTTAAGAATTTTAAAAGTCAATTTTAATATGCAGATAAAATACATTTATTTTTTAGGATCTTCTTTACTGATTCTTGCTTTTGCTCAGCTTTTTATTTTTTCAAGTGAATTAAGTAGTGATGATGAGTTACATCAGAAACAGTTTAATACTAAATACGGAATTTTTTCTATTTTACAGCCTCAAGGTTTGAGTTTTGCAGGAGAAGAAATTCCAATCAACTCACCTGAGATTTGGGAGAGAATTGATAAGGAGTTACTCAAAAATACGTATTGGCAATCTAATACTATGTTATTTTTTAAAAAAGCAAATAAGTATTTTCCAATTATTGAACCTATTTTAAAAAAGAATAATATTCCCGATGATTTTAAATATTTAGCTTTAATTGAAAGTGGATTAGATAATGTGGTTTCTCCAGCTGGAGCTGCTGGTTTTTGGCAAATTTTAAAAGGTACAGCTCGCGAATATGGATTAGAAGTAAATTCAGATATTGATGAACGTTACAATTTAGAAAAATCTACTCAGGTTGCATGTGATTATTTAAATGATGCTTATGATAAGTTTGGGAATTGGACGATGGCTGCGGCTTCATATAACATGGGTAAAAATGGTGCTCGTAGAAGAATAACTGAACAGGGGACAAATAATTATTATAACTTACATCTTAATTCAGAAACAGGTCGATATGTATTTAGAATTATTGCAGTTAAAGATATTATGAAAAATCCTAAGAAATATGGTTTTATGTTTAGATTAAAAGATTTGTATACAATGGCTAACTATAAAACTATATTGGTAGACTCTTCTATTGCTAATCTGAGTGATTTTGCAATATCAAACAAAATAAATTATAAATTGTTAAAGCAGTTTAATCCTTGGTTAAGAACTTCTTCTTTGCCAGATAAATCTAGAAAAAAGTATTTTTTAAAGATTCCAACTAATACTGATTTGTTAGTATTTGATGATTTGGAAACTAATTCAACTTTAGAAGATTAGTATGGCAAGTCAGAAAGATAAAATATCAATTTATGGCGCTCGAGTTCACAATTTAAAAAATATTACCCTACAAATACCTAGAAACAAACTTGTTGTTTTTACTGGAAAGAGTGGAAGTGGAAAATCATCATTAGCTTTTGATACTATTCACGCAGAAGGGCAAAGGAGATACTTAGAAACCTTTAACGCTTATGCTCGTCAATTTTTAGGCAATATGGAGCGCCCAGAAGTAGATATGATTACAGGATTGAGTCCTGTGGTAGCTATTGAGCAGAAAACTACTTCTAAAAATCCAAGATCCACTGTAGGAACAATTACTGAAATTTATGATTATTTACGACTGCTCTATGCTAGAGTAGGAACTGCCTATTCCTACAAATCAGGAAAAAAAATGGTGCGATTTACTGATGAGCAGATTTTAGATTTAATACAATTAGACTTTAATAATAAATCTATTAATGTTTTAGCTCCTATTGTCCGTTCGAGAAAGGGGCATTATGCTGAGCTTTTTCATCAGTTAGCTAAAAAAGGGTATTTAAAAGTTAGAGTAGATGGTGAAATTATTGATATAACTCCTTCTCTAAAGCTAGATAGATATAAAACACATGATATTGAAGTAGTTATAGATCGCTTAAAAGTAAACGAACCAAATAAAAAACGTCTAATTTCTTCTTTGAAGTTAGCAATGGAGGATGGTGATGGTGTAATGATGGTGATTGAGAAGTTATCTGCAATTCCAAGATATTTTTCAAGAGCTCTAATGTGTCCCGAAACAGGAATTGCTTATAAAAATCCAGAACCAAATTCCTTCTCTTTTAACTCTCCAAAAGGAGCATGTAAAGTATGTAACGGGTTGGGAAAATTTAAAATTGTTGATGAAGAAAAAATATTTCCAAATAAACATTTAAGTATAAATAAAGGAGGAATAGCTCCTATTGCAAATCGTAAATCTGATTGGATATTTGGTCAAATTGAATTGATTGGGAAGAAGTTTGACTTCACTTTAAATACTCCGATTTATAAAATTCCAATTCAAGGAACTGACGCAATATTATACGGACTTACTGAAAGTTTGAAAGTAAAATTAAAATCAGCAGGAATTTCAAAAACTTATAAATTAAATTTTGATGGGATTATTAATTTTATTGAGGAACAATCTAAATTATCATCTGTAAAATCTATTGAAAAGTGGGCAGGTAAATATATGTCTGAATACGATTGTAAAAGTTGTAATGGGAGTAGGTTAAATATTGAGTCGTCTAATTTTAAAGTGTCTAACAAAAGTATAAGTGAAGTATCAAACTTAGATATTTTCTCTTTTTCTAAATGGGTGCTTTCTATTGAAAAGTCATTAAATGAGAATGAGTTAAAAATTGCTAATCAAATTATCAAAGAATTATCTAAGCGTTTGCAATTTATTATTGATGTTGGATTATCGTATCTTTCATTAAACAGAAGTTCAAAAACATTAAGTGGTGGTGAGGCGCAAAGAATTCGTTTGGCAACTCAAATTGGAACACAACTAACTAATGTTCTTTATATACTAGACGAACCAAGTATTGGGTTACATCAAAGGGATAATTTAAAATTAATTAATTCTTTAAAAAAATTGAGAGATATTGGAAACTCAGTTATTGTTGTTGAACATGATAAGGATATGATTAAGTCAGCTGATTTTATTGTTGATCTGGGTCCTGGAGCTGGAGTGCATGGGGGTGAGGTGGTTTCTGAAGGAAATTATCAGACTATTCTAAATGACAATCATATTACTTCTGATTATTTAAATGGTATTAAAAAAATTGAAGTTCCTATTAATAGAAGAAAAGGGAATGGAAATACTTTAAAAATAAGAGGTGCAACAGGAAATAACTTAAAAAATATTGATGTTGATATTCCTTTGGGTTTATTGTGCTGTGTTACTGGAGTCTCAGGTAGTGGCAAGTCAACATTAATAAATGGAACTCTGTACCCAATACTGAATAAATATTTTTACAGAGGGGAAAAAGAGCCTTTGCCCTATAAAAGTATTGATGGTTTATCTCATTTGGATAAGGTTATTGAGATAGATCAGTCAGCTATTGGCCGTACACCAAGGTCTAATCCAGCTACGTATACTAGTGTTTTTTCTGACATTAGATCTTTATTTGCAAATCTTCCAGAGTCTAAAATTAGAGGCTATAAAGTAGGACGTTTTTCTTTTAATGTTCTTGGTGGTAGGTGTGAAGGTTGTCGGGGTGGGGGTATGAAAACTATAGAAATGAATTTTTTACCTGATGTTGAGGTGCATTGTGAGGATTGTAATGGAAAACGCTATAATCGTGAAACTTTAGAAGTTCGTTTTAAAGGAAACTCAATTTCTGATGTATTAGATTTAACCATTAATCAGGCAGTTATATTTTTTGAGATGATTCCGTCCATTTATAGAAAAATAAAAACTTTGCAAGATGTTGGTTTGGGATATATTACTTTAGGTCAATCAGCAACTACTTTAAGTGGGGGAGAAGCGCAAAGAATTAAGTTGGCATCAGAATTATCTAAAAAAAGTACAGGAAACACTTTTTATATTTTGGATGAACCAACTACGGGTCTGCATTTTGAAGACGTAAAAATTTTTCTAAAAGTAATTGACACTATAGTTGAGAAAGGAAATACCGTATTGATTATAGAACATAATTTGGATGTAATTAAAATGGCAGATCACATCATTGATATTGGAAAAGAAGGAGGAGATAAAGGAGGGCATATAATTTGTAGCGGAACGCCAGAAAGTATCATAAATAACAAAGATAGTTACACGGCTAAATACTTAAAAAGAGAATTGCAATAAATTTACTATATTAGATGATAAATTAATTTAGATTCAGTATGAGTATAGATGAAAAAAAATGATGAGTGCTTCTAAAGAAAAAAGTTGGAATACTATAAAGACTTCTGATTCAATACAAATTTTTAAAATTGTTTCAGAGTTTATTCAAGGATTTGAAATCATGTCTAAAATCGGACCTTGTATTTCTATATTTGGGTCGGCCCGAACAAAGCCAAATAATAAATACTACAAACAGGCTGAAGAAATTGGTTACTTGCTTACTCAAAGTGGTTATGGAGTTATTACAGGTGGTGGCAAGGGGATTATGGAAGCAGCTAATAAAGGGGCTTCTAAAGGTGAGGGGAAATCCGTAGGATTAAATATTAAGCTTCCATTTGAACATTCTGCCAATGATTATATAGATAATGATAAACTGATTAATTTTGATTATTTCTTTATTAGAAAAGTGATGTTTGTGAAATATGCACAAGGTTTTGTAGTGCTTCCTGGTGGAGTAGGTACTTTAGATGAGCTGTTTGAAGCAATTACTTTAATGCAAACTAGAAAGATAGGAAAGTTCCCAATTGTACTTTTAGGTAAATCATATTGGGATGGGTTGTTAATCTGGATAAAAGTGACTATGCTAGAGAAAGAGAATAATGTCAGTATTGAAGATTTAGATTTGATTAATGTAGTTGATACTCCTGAAGAGGCTGTCGATATTATCAATAATTTTTATAACAAATATACTTTAAAACCTAATTTCTAGCATAAAGGATAGCTTTCTGATTTTTTTCCTATTTTTACAGCAATATAAAAATCACACTAATGAATCAATTTTTTAAAAAAGTATTTGTTCTTTTTGCTTTAATATCTTCTATATCTGTTTACGCGCAAGAGCAGTCATTTAGCCCTAAATTCACATTTGGTTCAGGATTGTATACACTTACTGGTGATATTCAGAATCAAAATACAGGTTTTTTAAAAGGAATAGCAGGGTTTAATGCAGGGATGAAGTTTGAGCTTTCAAATAATTTAGATTTATCATTTTTGTTAATTAAAACTGCTTTTTCCGCAAATAATGGTATTGAGGATTTTAAATCTGATATTGATGGATTTGGTTTACATGTAGGATATACAATTAATCAGATTTTTAAGCAATCTAAGATTAGTCCATTACTAACCTTAGGAGTTCAAAATTTTAATGTAAGAAATGCTGGTGAGAATATTAGTGCTATTAATGTTCCTTTAGGTTTTGGTTTGCGAATGAATGTTTCAGATAGATTGCAATTTGATATTAAATTAAATTTTGGAATGGGATTAGGTGATATTGACATGTCAAAAGAAAATGAAGATAAGGCTGATGGTTACAAATCATTGGATTTCACAATTCATTATGATTTATTTACTCCTAACCCTAGAAAGAATAATTATTTTGATGATAGTTATTATTCAGATGTCGATTTTACTAAATTGGAATCAGAAGACGAAGACGGAGATTTAGTAGCTGATGTTGATGACTTTTGTCCCAAAACACCAATTGGTGTTAAAGTTGATAATAATGGTTGTCCTTTGGATGATGATAAAGATGGTATTGCAAATTATCTAGATCAGCAAAAAAATACAGTTGAAGGTTCTATTGTTGATGAGAAAGGAGTAAAATTGACTGATAAAAAATACCAAAGTATGTATTCTGGATATGAAGCTGCATCTAGAAAATATGCTAATTTTTATAATGAAAATGAAATTAAGCGTGAAAATTATAAAACTATTGATGCATATTTAATTGCAAAAGCAAATGCCTTTAACAAAGCATATAATGAAGGAAAAGATTTTGAAAATACTGTAGAAAAATTAAATTATAAGGTTAAGATAGGTTCTTTCATTGATGGTGTACCTGCAAGCGTGATTAATAAGTTCTTAAGTTTAGATGACTTAGAAAGTATTCCTCAAGAAGATGGAATGGTGATTTATGCTGTAGGAACTTACGAATCAATGGAAGATGCTTTAGGAAGAAAATTTGATTTAGAGTTAAAAGGATTTGACGATACATATATTTTAGTGGATAATAATGGAACTGTTTCGAATTATGTAAATTCTGTCTCTAAGCTATTAATAGATGAAGAGGTTGTTGTTCCAAATATTGATGAAATTAAAATTGAAAAAGTCTCCGATCAAGAAACAGTTATTTATTCAAAAGAAACTACATATAGAATTCAAATTGGAGCCTTTGACAAGGAATTATCTGATAAGGTTTTTAAAGGAGTTGATAATGTAATTTCTTTTTCAGGAAAGGATGGTGTGTACAGATATATGGCTGGTTCATTTACTGAATATAAAGATGCAATTAACTATCAGGCGCAAATGAAGGCGAGAGGGTTTGAAGATGCATTTATTGTTACATATAAAAATGGAGAGCGTATTAGTTTAAATGTTGCAATTAAAACAGAAAAAACCACTTTTAATGATGATTTAGTTGTTAAGAAAGAAGTTGTAAAGTCAAATATTGAATTTACAGTGGAAGTTTTGTTGATAAAACCAAATGTTGAATTTGAAGTTGAAGTTTTGATGACGAAACCAAATATTGAATTTGTAGTGCAAATTGTAGTAACTGAAAATTCTTTAAAACCTGAGGATTTATCTAAAATGAGTAAGCTTGGAAATATTGATAAGGAATCTAAAGGAGAAGAAATGTATCGTTATTTCGCAGGTTCATATTCTTCTCTTATTGATGCTAATATCCGCTTAGAAGAAGCTAGAGCAGTTGGATATGAAGATGCTTTTGTATTTACAAAGCTAGACGGAAAGAGGATTACTATTGAGCAAACGACATATTCTGAAATTCTAGGTACTTTTTCTTCATTAGAGGATGCTAATATTCGATTAGCAGAAGTAAAAATTGACGGATATTCTGATGCTTTTGTATTTGCAAATTTAGGCGGTAAAAGAATTGCTTTTGAAGAGGCTAAATACTCTTACAATTTAGGTACTTATATATTATTGGAAGAAGCTAATAATCGCTTAGCTGAAGTAATATTGGAAGGATATAAAGATGCTTTTATATCTGCAGAATTGGATGGTGAAGCAATAACAATTGAGCAAGCAATTGGATTATTAAAATAATAAAAACTATCTATTAAGAAAGATTAAATTATAACTTTCTTATTGTAATTAATTGTTGTTTAGTTTAGTCTTGTTGTTTTTTAGTTTTCTTACTTCCTTCATAGACTTCAAATTTACGAAAACTACAGTCTAGCTTTCCATTCATTACTCTTATTTTTCGAGAAGGGCGTAGACCAATATATTTCATATTTTCTATATCTGAAGAAATAATCCAGATACCACATCCTTCATATTTATGTTTTAAAGTTGTTCCTACTTTTTCATAAAAATCATTAACGCCTAGATCTATTCGTTCTCCGTAAGGAGGATTAAACATTACAAAGGTTCCTTGTGCTACTTCAGTTTCAAAAAAGTCAGTTTTTGTAACCTTGATATTGTCATACATCAAAGCATTATCAATATTTTCTCTACTGATTCGTACTGCCTTTTGGAAATTATCACTTCCCGTAATTTCACCGTAATAATGAGTTTCTTTTTCTAAAGATATTTCTTTTATTTTTCCCCAAAGTTCTTCATCATAATCCTTCCAACTTTCAAATCCGAATCTTTCTCGAAAAATATTAGCTGGAATATTGTGTGCTATGAGAGCTGCTTCAATCAATAAAGTTCCACTACCACACATTGGATCATGAAAATTGGCAATTCTATTCCAATCACTTAGTAAAATTAATCCTGCAGCTAAGACTTCATTCATTGGAGCTATTACAGCATCCGATTTATATCCTCTTTTATGAAGTGAATCGCCAGAGCTATCTAGTGAAACAGTACAAGTATGCTTTGCAATATGTAAGTTGATACTTACATCTGGAGTTTCAGGATCAACATTTGGGCGCTCGTCAAATTTCTTTCTAAAAGTATCAGCAATAGCATCCTTCATTACTAATGAAGCATATTTACTATGATTAAAAACTTCTGAATGAGTTGTGGCATGAGTCGCAAAAGTTGCGTCTAAATCAAAAATTTCAGTCCAATTAATTTCACATAATTTACGGTACAATTCTTTTTCATCATGTGCCTGAAAGTGCGCAATGGGTTTTAATATTCTTAGTGCGGTCCTTAAGTTAAGGTTCGCTTTATACATAAATCCTTTATCTCCTTTAAAGCTTACGGCTCTATTTATGGTTTGGATATTCTGTGCTCCTAATTTTCTAAGCTCTTCAGCTAGTATTTCTTCTAAGCCAAACATAGTTTTGGCTAGCATATAAAAATTTTCATCTTTCATTCTGCAAAGGTAATGCTTATTACGTAAAAGATTTCCTTAGATTTGTTCAAATTAATTTCGCTTATGAATATTGCAAATCTTGATTGGATTATAATCATTTCTTTTTTATCAATTACTTTGTTAATCGGATTAATAGTTTCTAGGAAATCAGGTGAAAATTCATCTGAATTTTTTCTTTCTGGTAGAAATATGCCTTGGTGGTTATTAGGAATCTCAATGGTTGCAACTACTTTTTCAACTGATACTCCTAATCTAGTAACTGATATTGTTAGGAATAATGGAGTTGCAGGAAATTGGGTATGGTGGGTATTCTTGCTTACAGGATTGTTAACTGTCTTTGTTTATGCTAAACTATGGCGAAAATCAAATGTAAATACTGATATCGAATTTTACGAAATGCGTTATTCTGGTAAGCCTGCAAAATTCTTACGAGGTTTTAGAGCATTATATCTAGGTGTTATTTTTAATGTGTTGGCTATGGGAGGAATTTCATTAGCTGCTATTAAAATTGGTCAAGTCATGTTAGGTCTTACTGCTTTTGAAACTATTGGGATTGCAGGAGTAATTACTGTTCTGTTCAGTACAATGGGCGGTTTTAAAGGTGTAGTTTATACTGACTTTCTTCTCTTTTTTGTGGCGATGGTAGGGTCAATTGGTGCTGCATATTATTTAGTAAATATACCTGAAATTGGTGGGATTCAAGCTTTAATTTCCCATCCTAATGTGTCAGATAAAATTTCTATGTTTCCTGATTTTAGTAATACTGAACAACTTATTATGTTGCTAATTATTCCCCTTTCTGTACAGTGGTGGTCTGCTTGGTATCCGGGGGCAGAACCAGGTGGTGGTGGCTATATTGCACAAAGGATGTTAGCTGCTAAGGATGAAAATCATGCAATTGGTGCAACATTATTTTTTAATATTATGCATTATGCTTTTCGTCCTTGGCCTTGGATTTTGGTTGCATTGGCATCATTGGTTGTTTTCCCTGATATTGCTAGTATTCAAGATGCTTTTCCAGCAGTGAGTGAGGATAAGCTGGGTCATGATTTAGCTTATTCGGCTATGCTAACTAAGTTGCCAACTGGTTTATTGGGCTTGGTTTTGGCTTCTCTCATAGCTGCTTATATGTCCACCATTTCTACCCATCTGAATTGGGGGGCATCCTATATTGTCAATGATTTTTATCTACAACAAATTAATCCCTCTGCTACTGAAAAGGAAAAAGTAAATGTAGGGCGTTTATCTACCGTAATTTTATTTTTAACTTCCGCTGCTTTGGCTTTGCTATTAACCAATGCATTACAATTATTTGATTTCATCTTGATGTTCGGTGCCGGAACTGGTCTTATTTTTATCCTTAGATGGTTTTGGTGGAGAATAAATGCTTGGAGTGAAATTTCAGCCATTTTTGTTTCAGGAATAGTTTCTGTATTATTCAATATGGAATTTGTATTTTCTGTTCTATTTGGTGTAAATGCGCTAATGCCAGAGTATATGAAATTCCCAATGGTAGTACTGATTACTACTGTCGTTTGGCTTGTGGTAACTTTTGCTACTCCAGCTGAGGATAAAGAAGTATTGCTTAGTTTCTATAAAAAAACAATTCCTGGTGGTCCGGGCTGGAAAGCTATAATAGGGGATGTACAAATTAAAAGTGAAGGTTGGTCAGTTCCTTCAGGAATTTTGGCTATGCTTTTAGCTTTAGCCATGATTTATTGTTTGCTTTTTGCTACAGGATATTTTATTTATGGAAATTTACTATTATCAGGAATTCTAATGTTTATTGCTTTACTTGCAGCTTATCTACTTTATAGAATTTGGGATAGAATAAAAGTTAAGGTATTCTAGAAGTTGATTACTTTATCCTTATTTTTACAGCATGGAAAATTTTAAAATATTAGGAGTAAAAGCTGATTTTGTTAAGGGATTAAATGATTTGGGAATCATCAGTCCAACTGAAATTCAAAAGCAAGTTATCCCTTTGTTATTAGATGGAAATACTGATTTGGTTGGACAAGCCCAAACAGGAACAGGAAAAACTGCTGCTTTTGGCTTGCCACTTTTACATAAAATTGATCCTAAAAAAGATTATGTACAAGGCTTAATCTTGTGTCCTACTCGTGAATTAGGACAGCAAGTTGCTAAACAATTGTTTAGATATACTAAATATTCTGATAAAATTTTCACTGAGTCAGTTTATGGTGGAGAAAAAATTGACAAACAGATTGCAAACTTAAAAAGGACTACACATATAATAGTAGCAACTCCTGGTCGTTTGATTGATTTGGTGAATCGTAAAGCGGTTGACTTAAGTAAAGTGAAAACAGTTATTTTGGATGAAGCAGATGAAATGTTAAGTATGGGGTTCAAAAAAGAATTAGATGAGATACTGTGTTTTCTTACTGAAGTACAAAGTAAATGGTTGTTTTCAGCAACTATGCCACAAGAAATTAAACAAATCGTAAATGAACACATGAGTATTTCTGCACATAGAATTACTGTAGGTGGCAGTAATGTAGTTAATTCGAAAATCGAACATAAATTTGTACATTGTGAAGATACTGAAAAGTTTCATGTTCTATTGCAATTTTTGAACTCTGTAAAAGGACAAAGAGGAATTGTTTTTTGTAGAACTAGAAATACTGCTAAAAAGTTAGCATCTCAGCTTATTGCTAAAAATGTTGCTGCTGATACCATTCATGGAGATTTATTGCAAAAAGAAAGAGATAAAGTAATGCGTGCTTTTAAGAATGAAAACTTAAGCATTATTGTAGCTACTGATATTGCTGCAAGAGGAATTGATGTGGCGGATTTAACTTTTGTGGTGCATTTCCAACTCCCAGACCAAGATGAATACTATACACATAGAAGTGGTAGAACTGCTCGTGCAGGTAAAGAGGGTGTCTCTTTAGTTTTAGCAAACGGTTATGATCTTAGGACGATTAGGGAATATGAGAAAAACTTAAAGATTTCTTTCTTTAAAATAAACTCAGTTAAGTAGTTAAACTTGATATAATTTCTTTTATAGGAAGTATTTTTTTAGTGTATTCAATTGAGGGTCCTGCGCACCAAACTGTTTTATAAGTACTGCTAAATGCTGCTTTTTCTACTGATTTCATTCCTTTAAAGTAGGTAATCATCTTTACCCATTTCTTTATTCTCCTATTTTTACTCATAAGTTGTTCCAACCAATTCTGAGAAGTTCCTGTTTGCTGAACGTAAGGTGTGTTGATTACTGTACAAGGTGTTCCAGAAATCTTAGTAGTGAATACAATATCCTCTTTTCCATAATCTACACAGGCATTTTTATATTCTTCTGAAATATGCGCTTCCTCACAAGCAATAAAAGGAGATCCAATTGAAAGTCCGGCAGCACCTAAGTCCATAATCTCATTAATTCCATCTTTTGTACCAATTCCTCCAGCTGATATTACAGGAATATTGCAATGCTTATTCAGAAGTGGGATAATTTCTTCTGGTGTTAATTTTCCAGCATGCCCTCCAGCGTTAATGTTGACCGCAATTACTGCATCTGCACCTAATTGCTCTACCTTTACAGCATATTTTTCTTCTACTACATCACAAAATACTTTTATCCCTTTAGGTTTGCATTGTTCAATCACTTGCTTTGGACTTCCTAATGAGGTGATAATAAAATCTACTCCTAACTCAGCACAAGTTTTTAATTGTTGTTTCATTTTTATATTCGATTTATTGACAATCAAGTTGATGCCTAATCCTTTGCTTGTTGTGTTATCTCTTATTTCCTGTATTGCTTTTCTGAAAAGATTATCATTTCTGTAATTTAATGCAGGTATACAGGCAGCAATTCCTGAGTTCATTGCTTCAATCATCATTTTGGTATTGGTTACCAAAAACATAGGAGCCATTATTATTGGATATTTTATGTCAAGTAATTGGGTTAAAGATGTTTTTTTCATTTACAAGTTTTAGAACTAAAGATCTTTTGAAATTTATTGAACTCTGAATGAGTATGTATGACTTGCTAGTTCATTGTTGGCTTTTACAATTTTCTGCTTAAGATTGTCCTTATAGGCTTGTACTTTATTATGAATTTCTTCATTGTCAGTAGCTAATATTTGGGCAGCTAAAATTCCAGCATTTAAAGAGCCGTCTAATCCAACTGTTGCAACTGGTATGCCAGGTGGCATCTGTAATATTGAAAGTATAGAGTCCCATCCGTCAATCGAAATAGATGATCGGCAAGGAACTCCAATAACAGGAACTGTTGTGAATGCGGCAACTACTCCTGGTAAATGTGCTGCTCCACCTGCACCTGCAATAATTACTTTAATTCCTGATTCTCTTGCGTTACTCGCAAAATCTTCTACCATTTCAGGTGTCCTATGTGCAGATAATGCATTTATTTCAAATGGAATCTCCATATCATTTAAAAATTCTGCGGCCTTTTTCATTACTGGCATATCAGAAGTGCTTCCCATGATTATACTAACTGTTGCTTTCATATATTTATTTTTTTTATTTGCAAATATATTGTTTATTATATTCTACTGCTTACTCAATGCTTATTCATTTTAGTATTTATATTGACACATTATATATAAGAGTTTATATCTAAACTATTATTAGCTCTGTTTTGGAAATTGGCATCAATAAAACAGTTAAATAAACTATTGTTAAACTGTAAAAGACTTCTTTTTACTTAACGTTTTAATATGTTTATGTTTTTTCACACTACTTTAGGCTATTGCAGTTGATCTAAAAAACACATTTATTATTTTGAAATAGACTGTTTGTAGTTAGTATTTCTATTGTTTTCTGGGCTATTGATATTTAAATCTAAATTTAATTATAATATATTTATTATCTAACTGTCATGTAATCAGAGTTTAATATATGAATTAACAAGAAGAGTATATTTTATTTTAATTTTCTTTGATTTTTTGTTGTGAGAATAAAATCGGTATATATTTGCAACCGCTTTTTGAGAGAAAAACATGTTCTTTAAAATATTTAGGTTTGAAATCTTTTTTAATTAAAAGTTGCAAGAGTTAAAAGTATTACTATTTTTGCAGCCGCTTTTTGAAGGAATTTAAACTTACTTATAGTAAGAACAAAAAAGTTTCAAAATAAATTGCTAGCTGATATTAACGTATTATCTTTGCAGCCCTTTTTGAAAAACAGTTCATTGAATTATTGAAGATAGAATTAAATAACATCCAATTACAGTCAATTACAATTTTTTTATACAACGAAGAGTTTGATCCTGGCTCAGGATGAACGCTAGCGGCAGGCCTAACACATGCAAGTCGAACGGTAACATAAGAGCTTGCTCTTGATGACGAGTGGCGCA
>CAJJAH010000005.1:0-5000 GCA_905182255.1 Cryomorphaceae bacterium BACL11 MAG-121001-bin54 | reverse complement strand
ATGGACTATAATCAAATTCTTCAAAATGTGTTAGTTTTAATCCGTTAGATTCTAATGCGGAAAATATATTTGTTAGTGAATGGTTCCACCAACATGTTTTGGTTACTAATTCTGAACCACCATCAGTATAAGTACCGTTTTCAATTTCAATGTCAGGTTTAGGATCGTAGAAATAGTCGTATCCATTATCTTTTATGAGATCTAAAAAAGGGTGAAATTCAGTTAATAGAAACAGTCCTCCTTTTTTTAGGTGAGTAGCAATGGTTGCAGCCCATTTATCTAAATCAGGAAGCCATCCAATTACTCCATAAGAGCTAAAAATTATATCAAACTCTTTGTTAAGTTTTAAATCTAAAACATTGCTTTCTATAAAGTTAACATGCATATTCATTTCTGCTGCTATTCTTTTAGCTTCATTTATTGCTGCATCTGAAAAATCTACACCAGTTACTTTAGCTCCCATTCTGGCAAAAGAAATACTATCTTGACCAAAGTGACATTGTAGATGAAGTAATGACTTTCCTTTTACATCTCCGATAGCATTAAGTTCAATAGGTTTTAATGAAGTCTTACCTTTCTTAAATTCTTCATTATTATAAAAGTTAGATTTTATATGAATAGGAGTTCTTTTATTCCAGGCTTTTTTATTGGTTTCTATATGTTTTTTAAATTCTGTCATATTTAAATGTTCTTGGCTTTAAATTATGCTAAAATAATAAAACCCACTCAATTGAGTGGGTTTCTTTTTGGTGGACCTCTCGGTCCTAAGTTCGAACTTTTTTAAGAATAGTTAGAGCTAATTTATTTAAAATAAAAACTCATTCACTCACTTTACGTATAATTAACATTTTTATTTAATATTATTAGTTTATTAATATTCTTATCATCAATTTTGTACAATGAATGAAATTAGAGTTTTCTCACCTGCAACTGTTGCAAATCTGTCATGTGGATTTGATATCTTAGGAGCTTGTCTTGATAAAGTTGGTGATGAAATAGTTGTAAGAAAAAAAAGAGAGAGAGGTATAGTTATAACTAAAGTAACCGGGCAAAAACTTACTAAAGATATTAATATAAATGTAGCGGGTGTCTCTGCTTCTGCTTTATTAAAAGAAACTGATGTTAATTGTGGTTTTGAAATTGAAATTCATAAGGGGGTAAAGCCAGGTAGTGGTATTGGCAGTAGTGCAGCTAGCGCTGCTGGAAGTGTTTTTGCAATAAATCAATTAATTGGTAAGCCTTATTCAAATAAGGAATTAATAAAGTTTGCAATGGAAGGTGAGAAGGTAGCGTGCGGCTCCTTAATAGCTGATAATGTTGCAGCGGCTCTTTTAGGTGGGTTTACTTTTGTAAGAGATGGTTCAGCGTATGATTATTTTAAGTTATCTACTCCTTCTGAGCTTGTGTTTACAATTATTCATCCTCAGATAGAAGTAAGAACTAAAGATTCTAGAGCGATTTTAAAAAAAGATATTTCACTAAAACAAATGACAGAACAATCTGCTAATATTGGGTCATTTATAGCTGGTCTATATACTGAGGATTATGAATTAATTGGTAGGTCTATTAAGGATAATGTAATTGAACCTTTACGATCTAAGTTAATTCCAAAATTTAATGAACTACAAAAAACAAGTCTATCTAATGGAGCTTTAGGTTGTGGTATCTCTGGTTCGGGGCCATCTGTTTTTGCTCTTTCTAAAGGTTTTTCTACAGCAAACAATATTGCTTTATCTATGAAAGAGATTTATGATAAAATAGATATTGAATTTGATATTCATGTTTCTCCAATAAATGATATAGGAATAAAAATAATTGAAATCAAGTAGAATGTTATATAGGAGTTTAAATAGAATTTCATCAAGTGTAAATTTTGAAACAGCATTAAAAATTGGATTAGCTGACGATGGTGGCTTATTTTTTCCAGAACAAATTAATAAACTAGAAAAATCTTTTTTTGAAAATTTACAAAATATTTCAAATACTGATATTGCTTATGAAGTAATAAGGCAATTTATTGGTGATGAAATTAATGAAAAAGATTTAAAAATAATCATAAAAAATACTTTAGATTTTGATTTTCCACTAGTTGAAATTGAAGAGGGTATACAAACTTTAGAGCTTTTTCATGGACCAACTCTTGCCTTCAAAGATGTTGGAGCACGATTTATGGCAAATTGCCTTAGTTATTTTAATCAATCAAATAGTGAGATAACTACTGTTCTTGTTGCAACTTCAGGAGATACAGGTGCTGCAGTTGCCAATGGATTTTTAGATATTAAGGGGGTAAATGTTGTGATTTTATATCCTAAGGATATGGTTAGTGATATACAGGAAAGACAACTTACAACTAATAAAAAAAATATAACTGCATACAGAGTGAATGGTACTTTTGATGATTGTCAAAATATGGTTAAAAATGCTTTTATTGATAAGGAATTAAATATCAAATTAAATTTAACATCTGCGAATTCTATAAATATAGCAAGATGGTTACCTCAAATGTTTTATTATTTTTTTGCATTCAAACAAATTATCCAATCTGATAAAAAATTAGTTTTTAGTATTCCAAGTGGTAATTTTGGAAATATTTGTGCTGGTGTAATGGCTAAAAAACTAGGATTGCCAATTGATCATATTATTGCTAGTACAAATGCTAATAATACAATCCCTAGATACTTAGAGACAAAAACTTATAATCCCAGAACTACAGTTCAGACAATCTCAAATGCAATGGATGTGTCAAGTCCTAGTAACTTTATTAGAATTGAAGAATTATACAATGATTTTAATCTACTTAAAGATAATTTATCATCTTTTAGTTTTAATGATGATCAAACTATTAATACTATTAAGAGAGTATATAGGGATTGTAAATATATTCTTGATCCTCATGGTGCAATTGGTTATTTAGGCTTGAAAAAATATCTAAATTTAAATTGTAATTTTAAGGGTGTTTTTTTTGAAACAGCCCATCCAATAAAATTCTCAAATCATATTGAAAAGAACCTAAATTTAAAGTTAAAACCTCCCGAATCTATTGAAAAGATAATTTTGAAGAAAAAAATATTTACTAAAATTTCTAATTATAATGAGTTTAAAAATTTATTATTAGGTAAGTAAAATATCTTCAGGTATTTATGAGAATAAAAAAAGCGGAATCTTAACTCATAATGAGATGGATTCCGCTTTGGTGGGCCTCTCGGTCCTTATTTCGAACTTTTTTATTAAGATTTATTATAAATGGTATATATTAATTATTATTACACATTAAATAAAAAAAATGAAAAAAATGAAAAAATTATTATTAATAACATTAGTGCTTTCTATATTTAGTTGTACTAATAAAGAATCAGATGCATGTACTGAACTAAAAAATTCAAAAGTATTATTATCCGACAATATGGAAAATTATAGATCTGCTTGGGAAAAGTCTTTTCTTAAGAGAGATATTAATGTATTAGATGAATACCTTCATGAGAATGTTACCCATCTGAATGAAGATGGAGTTGTTAACGCTACAGGTCCAGAAGAATTTAAAAATGCTTATGCAGGATATATTACAGGTTTTCCTGACTCTGAATTTTTAATTGTCAATTTATTTGGTGATGGTGATCAACTTATTAAGCACTGGAATTTTAAAGGGACCCATGCTGAAAGTGGTAAAAAAGTTAATGTTTATGGCGCAACCCTTGTTAAAATGAAAGATGGCAAGATATTTCAAGAACAAGACTATTGGGATGCTCGTAAATTTTACAAACAATTATCTGAATAATTATTAAATTATCGTAATTTATAAAAAGAAACCCACTCAATTGAGTGGGTTTCTTTTTGGTGGGTCTTACGCTCCTAAGTTCGAACTTTTCTAGAGAATTAAACTATGTCTTAAATTTTTTTAAAATAAAATTTAGCTTTACTTTCATGCTTTTTTATTAATTTTGAAGTTAAATAATTAAAATTTTTAAGAATGAAAAAAATACTGCTTCTATTATTATTTTTTCCTTTTTTAATTTTTGGTCAACAGTCCTTTAATTTTCTACATGATGGATTAAATAGAGACTATATATATTATTCTCCAAATAATCTTGCTTTAGATGCACCATTAGTCTTTGTAGCGCATGGGTTCGCACAGTCTGCTCAAGGAATAATGAGCTTTTCTGGAATGAATGCTATTGCCGACCAAAATGGTTTTGCTGTTTGTTATCCTCAAGGAACTACAGGCAGTTGGGGTAATAATTTTTGGAATGTTGGCTATGATTTTCATTCTGGTGTAACTGTTGATGATATTGATTTTTTAGAATCTTTAGCATCTTTTCTTCAATCAAACTATCAATTAAGTTCAAATAACACGTTTATTACTGGATTTTCAAATGGTGGTGAAATATCCTATTTACTTGCCTTTGATGGCTCTAATGTTTTTAAGGCTTTTGCTCCTGTTGCCGGAACTGTATTTCCAAATGGAACAATTAATAACCTTTTTAATCCGAATATGCCAGCACCTATGTTTGTGACACATGGGTATAACGATAATACCTCTTTTTATGATGGTGATCTATATGATCAACTTTGGGGTCCATATTTGGGTGTTGACACATTAGTCGATTTTTGGATAAATGAAAATTCCTTAACAAATTTTAATGTTGATACATTTCCAGATTTAAATAATGATGGTAACATTACAATTAGTAAAAAACACTTTTCGAGTTCAACAAATAATGAAGTGTGGTTATATTCACATAACAATGGTCATAATTGGGGTGATAGTGATATTGTTATTGAACAAGAAATTTGGGATTTTTTCTCACTTTTTGTTAATAATACAACAGAATTAACTGAAAATAATAATAATAATAAGAAGCTTAGTTCAATATTTAATTTGTTGGGACAAAAAAATATAAATACAAAAAATACCCCTCATTTTTACATCTATGATGATGGAACGGTGGAGAAGAAAATAATTCTTGAATAAATAAAACCCCACCCATTTGAGTGGGTTTATT
>CAJJAH010000004.1 GCA_905182255.1 Cryomorphaceae bacterium BACL11 MAG-121001-bin54 | reverse complement strand
CAACACATGGGGAAGGAAAAAGATATTTTTATCCTTCATTTTGTATTGCTTTCAAGAATTTATAAGAGAAAAGGTAAAGTAGAACTTTCCTTTCATTATTTGAAAAAAGCTGAAAAAGAAGCTGAAAATATTGAAGCCTATGAATTGCTTTCAATTATTTATTCAGAAATACTCACGCTTTCTTATGATATGGTTTCAGTTAATGTTGAAGAATATATTGAGAAGAAGAGAGCTAATAATGAGCAATTGAGCTGGAACCAAGAAATAGATTTGTTATTAGCCGCAGTATTGTATAAAATTAAGACTGCTCAGAATTTTTCAAAAAATGATGAATCTGTAAATGAAATTCTTCAAAAAACATTAGATAACTTTTCTAAAAATAAGAAAATTCCAAAAAGCCCTAAGTTTAGAATTAAGGTTTATCAAGTGGTTAGCAGAATACTATTACAGCAACATGATTTTGATGCATTAGAAGTTTACCTTATTCATACCCATAAGGAATTTACGAAAGATAAGATATTTACAAAATCAAATCATGAACAAAAATTAACTATGCTTGCTTATTTAACAAATTGTTTATTTAAAACACATAAATATAAACAATCCTTAGCATATGCCGAAATCCTTAAAAGTAGCATGAATGAACATGACGGATTTCTAAAAGATAAATATCTATTCTACTACTATAATTCTCTTGTCATCAATTATTCCTTATCTGATAAAAACAAGGCCTTAGAGGTACTAAAAGAAGCAAAAAATAATGATGTTATTCAAAATCTGCCTACTTTCTCGGTATTTATTTATTTAAATACCGCACTTATTTACTACGATCAAGAAAAGCTTTCATTATCAGCAAAAAATTTATCTCGCCTTATGTTGCAGGATGATTTTGTAAATATTGGGAAATCATTTCAACTTAAAATTAATATTGCAGAACTGATTGTTCGTTATGACTTAAATCAAACAGATGTTATTGATTCTAAAATAAAGCACATAAAAAAATCATATACTAATTTACTTAAAGATGATAATTTTAACAGAGATAAACAGCTTATTGAAATTATTGATTCTCTAATTTACTGCAACAACTTAACAACTGATAAAGAACTCTTAAAAAAGATTACCTCTTTAAGTGTTATCATTACTGATGAACAAGCTGATGATATTGATGTTATTAATTATAATGTTTGGCTAAAGAATCTTATCTAAATAAAAACAACTCTTATAAGTTCAGCTATTTTTTCAGTGCATCCCAACCCTGTGCCGTAAGCGGATGTGAAGTCCCATCTTTTGCAATAAAATTATTTCCTTCACTAGCATCTGTCACGTAACCAACAATGGTAAAATCCGCATCTTTCTTGAATTTATCATAATGCACTTGACTAATAGTAAATAACAATTCATAATCTTCTCCTCCGCTTAAAGCGCAAGTGATAGGATTCATATTGAATTCATTTGCCAAATTCATAGTTGTATAATCAACAGGTATTTTATCTTCATGAATAGTAATTCCGACTTTTGATGATTTTGATAAATGCAAAACTTCAGAAGAAAGACCATCAGAAATATCTATCATTGAAGTTGGTATAATATCCAAATCCTTTAAAATTTTAATGTACTTAACTCCTGCTTCTGGTTTTAATTGCCTTTGTAACACATAGTCATTTCCAGTTAAATCAGGTTGCATAGTCGGGTTTTCTTTAAACATCTCTTTCTCCCTATTTAGAAGCTGTAAACCTAAATAAGCTGCCCCTAAATCTCCTGTGCAAATTACTAAATCATTTATTTTGGCGCCACTTCTATATACTACATTTTCTTTTTCAACTTCACCAAGTACTGTAACACTTATCATTAAACCTACAGTTGAAGAAGTAGTATCACCACCTACTAAATCTACTCCATAATGTTCACATGCCAAATAGATTCCTGCATATAATTCATCCAAAGCTTCAACTGTAAAGCGATTACTCATAGCTAAACCCACAGTAATCTGCTTTGCATCACCATTCATGGCGCAAATATCAGATACATTAACAGCAACTGACTTATATCCCAAATGTTTCAAAGGCATGTACCCCAAATCAAAATGGACTCCTTCAACCAATAAATCAGTGCTTACTAATTGATATTTATCGCCAATATCAATAACAGCAGCATCATCTCCAACTCCTTTTATTGTATTTTCATTTTTTAACTTATTGTTTTTAGTTAAATGGTCAATTAAACCAAACTCTCCTAATTGTGAAATTGGAGTTGTATTTTGTGATTTTTCTTCAAGTAAACTCATGTGGCAAAGATAGGTTTTAAATCATATCATTTTTGTAGCTTTGCATTCATTTAGATTAAATAAGAATAAGATGATAAATATTAGCGATTCAGCAAGAGATAGATTAATACATCTACTAGATAGTGATGGGAGTAAAAATTCATTTGTCAGGGTTGGTGTAGAAAGTGGAGGATGTTCTGGTTTAAGCTACAAATTAGACTTTGATGGCAACAAAAATGAAGATGATGAGCTTATTGAAGATAATAATATTAAACTTTTAGTCAACAAAAAAAGCTTTTTATACTTAGTAGGTACAACATTGGAGTTTTCTGATGGACTAAATGGAAAGGGTTTTGTATTTAATAACCCAAACGCAAGCAGAACCTGTGGTTGCGGAGAAAGTTTTTCTCTATAACAATTTATAAAAAATGAGTGAACAAAAAAGACAGTCGGAAGATGAGTTATTAGAAAAAGTAACATCAACTGAATACAAATACGGATTTACAACCGAGATAGAATCAGATACCATTCCAAAAGGACTTTCTGAAGATGTGGTGCGTATTATTTCTGCAAAAAAAAATGAGCCAGAATGGATGTTAGAATACAGACTAAAAGCCTACAGAGCTTGGTTAGAAATGGAAGAGCCTAATTGGGCAAACATCAATTATACTAAACCAAACTATCAGGAAATTATTTATTATTCAGCACCAAAACAAAAACCTGTTCTGGACAGTTTAGATGATTTAGATCCTGAAATGAAAGCAATGTTTGACAAACTCGGTATTTCTATTGGTGAGCAAAACAAATTAGCTAATGTAGCGGTAGATATAGTAATGGACTCTGTTTCAGTAGCTACCTCATTCAAAGAAACTTTGGCAGAAAAAGGAATTATTTTTTGTCCAATTTCTGATGCCATTCAAGATCATCCAGAATTGGTACAGAAATATCTAGGAAGTGTTGTACCAGCTAGAGACAACTTCTTTTCTGCTTTAAATGCAGCAGTATTCTCTGATGGTTCTTTCTGCTATATTCCAAAAGGAGTAAAATGCCCAATGGAACTATCCACTTACTTCAGAATTAATGAAGCTGGAACAGGTCAATTTGAAAGAACACTTTTAATTGCAGATGAAGGATCACAAGTAAGTTACTTGGAGGGATGTACTGCGCCAATGAGAGATGAAAATCAATTGCATGCCGCTGTAGTAGAATTAATTGCAATGGATGATGCTAATATAAAGTATTCGACTGTACAAAATTGGTATCCAGGAAATACTGAAGGAGTTGGTGGAGTTTTCAACTTTGTAACTAAAAGAGGAATTTGCCATAAGAATGCAAAAATCTCGTGGACACAAGTAGAAACAGGTTCAGCAATAACTTGGAAATATCCTTCTTGTATTTTAAAGGGGGATAATTCTATTGGTGAGTTTTTCTCAGTAGCGGTTACCAATAACATGCAACAAAACGATACAGGTACAAAAATGATACACCTTGGAAAAAACACTAAGAGTACTATTATCGCTAAAGGAATATCAGCAGGAAAAAGTGAAGGAAATTATAGAGGATTAGTTCGTATTTCAAAAGGAGCTACCAACTCGAGAAATTTCTCTCAATGTGACTCTTTGTTAATGGGGGATAAATGTGGAGCACATACTTTCCCATATATTGAAGTAAAGAATAATTCTTCTAAAGTAGAACATGAAGCAACTACTTCAAAAATTGGAGAAGACCAAATATTTTATTGTAACCAAAGAGGTATTGGAACAGAAGCAGCAATTGCACTAATCGTAAACGGTTACTGTAAAGATGTTCTCAACCAATTACCAATGGAATTTGCAGTAGAAGCACAAAAATTATTAGAAATCAGCCTAGAAGGTTCAGTAGGTTAAAAACAAAGATATGCTACAAATAAAAGAATTAAAAGCAGGAATTGAAAGTAATCAAATCCTAAAAGGAATAAACTTAGAAGTAAAAGCAGGAGAGATACATGCAATCATGGGGCCTAATGGTTCTGGAAAAAGTACTCTTTCAGCTGTAATTGCAGGCAAAGAGGAGTATGAAGTAGAAGGAGGAAGTATTACTTTTGATGGAAAAGATTTATTAGAATTAGACCCTGAAGAAAGAGCCCATAATGGCATATTTCTTTCTTTCCAATATCCAGTTGAAATTCCAGGAATTTCTGTCTCTAACTTTATCAAAACTTCCATCACGGAAAGGAGGAAAGCACAAGGCTTGGAACTGCTTCCTTCTAAGGATTTATTAAAAATGATGCGTGAAAAGATGGAACTATTAAGCATCAAAAAGGGGTATTTATCCAGGAATATGAATGAAGGATTTTCTGGAGGAGAAAAGAAAAGAAATGAGATTTTTCAGATGGCAATGTTAGAGCCAAAACTCGCTATTTTAGATGAAACTGATTCAGGTTTAGATATTGATGCACTTAGAATTGTTGCTAATGGTGTCAATAAACTAAGAACTGGAGACAATGCAACTATCGTTATCACGCATTACCAAAGGTTATTAGACTATATTATTCCTGACTTTGTACATGTGTTGCATAACGGAAGAATCATTAAATCAGGAGGAAAAGAATTAGCTTTAGAGCTAGAAGAAAAAGGATACGATTGGATAACTAAAGAAGCGGATAAAAAGTGGGCTTAATTAAAAATATAAAATCGTATTCTGAAGGGATTCAGATTTCTGCTGACAAAAAAGAAATACTTACTTCTTTTCTATTAAACGGATTTCCGACAACTAAAAATGAAGAATGGAAATATACCTCTTTAAAAAAGGTAATTACTAACGATTATAGTATTGAGAATGAAGGGGAAATTATTGATTCTTCAATAATAGAAAAATATTCTTTAGGGTTTAAAAATAGAATAATATTTTCTGATGGAAAATTGATAAATACTCCAACAATAAAAGGAGTAAGTATTACTGGTTTTTCTGAATTTGAAAGCGCAACTACTGACAGTATATTACAACTTAACAAAGCTCTTTCTCAAAATGGTTTTACTATTTCAGTAGATAAAAATACAGTAGTAGAAAATCCTATTGAAATCTTATTTTTCTTGACTACAGAAAATAGTTTTTGTCAATATAGAAACCAAATTTCTATTGGAGAAAACTCAGAAGTTAAATTTGTAGAAAGAATACAGAACTTAAACAACTCATCTTCTTTTATAAATCATTTTACTCAAACAAATTGTGCTAAAAATACAAAAGTAGAATTCAATAAAATACAGAATAATACTGCCGAATCGCAACTGATTGATACTGTTAATGTGTATCAAGATCAAGATTCAACTTGCAATATTAATACCCTTATTTTTGGAGGGTCATTCACTAGAAATAATCTAAATTTTGAACAAAACGGTTCTAATTGCGAAAGTAACATGAATGGGGTTTCAGTATTAAATGACAATCAATTAGCTGACAACCATACTTTTGTAGATCATAAAAGCGCTCATTGCAGAAGTAATGAAATGTATAAAGGAGTTTATTTAGGCCATTCAAAAGGTGTTTTTAATGGTAAAATAATGGTGCGTCCTAATGCTCAAAAAATTGATGCATTCCAATCTAACAACAATTTACTTTTAAGTGATAATTCAAGTATTGACAGTAAGCCCCAATTAGAAATTTATGCTGATGATGTAAAGTGTAGTCATGGCTGTACTATTGGCCAATTAGATGATGATGCGCTTTTTTACATGAGAAGTAGAGGAATTGGAATTGAAGAAGCAAAAGCAGTACTAACCTACGCATTTGCATCTGAAGCAATAGAAAATATCTCAGTGGAACAAGTGAAAACGTTAGCTAAAAATTTACTTGCTCAAAAATTAAATGTTGATTTAGATTTCAGTTTATAAATGTTAGATATTAGCAAAATACGAAAGCAATTCCCTATCTTAAGTACAAAGGTAAACGGGGAGAATTTGGTGTATTTTGATAATGGAGCGACTACTCAAAAACCTCAATCAGTTATTACTGCTGAAAGCAATTATTACCAAAATGAAAATTCCAATGTACACAGAGGAGTTCATTTTTTAAGCGGATTGGCAACCGATAAATTTGAGGAGACAAGAATTACTATCCAAAATTTCATAGGCGCAAAACATTCTCATGAAATCATCTTTACTAAAGGAACTACTGACTCTATTAATATAGTTGCGAGCGGATACAGAACCTTATTAAATAAAGGAGATGAAATTATTATTTCAGAATTAGAGCATCATTCAAACATTGTGCCTTGGCAAATGTGTTGCGAACAAAGTGGAGCTACTCTAAAAGTTATTCCATTGTTGGATAATGGAAGTTTGGATATGATAGCTTTTGAAAATTTCCTTTCTGAAAATACAAAATTAGTTTCTGTATCTCATATTTCCAATACATTGGGAACTATAAACCTTATTGAAAAAATTATTGAAAAAGCGCAAGCAGTTGGTGCAAAAGTTATGATTGATGGTGCGCAGGCAGCAGCACATATTTCACTAAATATGCAAAGCTTAGGGGCTGATTTCTACTGTTTTTCAGCACATAAATTATATGGACCTACAGGAGTTGGTATTTTGTATGGGAAGGAAGATGTTTTAAATGAATTACCTCCATATCAAGGTGGTGGAGAAATGATAAAAGAAGTAAGTTTTAAGAAAACTACTTACGCCTGCTTACCTCATAAGTTTGAGGCAGGTACACCAAATATTGCAGGAGTGGTGGCATTTAAATCAGCTATTGATTTTATTACCGAATTAGGATTAAGCAACATTGCTAAATATGAGGAAGAACTTTTGCAATATGCTACAGAAGAAGTATTGAAAATAGAAGGACTAAAAATTTACGGAACAGCTAAAAATAAATCAGGAATTATATCTTTTAATATTAACGAATTGCACCCTTATGATATTGGTATGATTGTTGATAAAATGGGAATAGCAATACGAACAGGACATCATTGTACACAGCCTATTATGGAAAGATTTAACATTCCCGGAACAGCTCGTATTTCTTTAGCCGTATACAATACAAAGGAAGAAATTGACATTTGTATAAACGCCCTTAAAAAGGCAAAAATGATGTTATCCTAAATGAGTACAATAAAAAAAATACAAGCAGAAATTGTTGAGGACTTTGGAATGTTTGACGACTGGATGCAAAAATATGAATACCTTATTGATTTAGGTAACGAATTAGCTCCAATTAAAGAGCAATACAAAACGGAAGACAACCTTATAAAAGGATGTCAGAGTAGAGTTTGGCTACATGCAGAGCATACTCAGGGGAAAATAATCTTTACAGCAGATAGTGACGCTATTATGACTAAAGGAATTGTAGCCATACTTATAAATGTGTTATCAAATCAAGCGCCTAAAGATATTGCAACTGCAAAACTTGATTTTATAAACGAAATAGGATTAAAAGATCAACTATCTCCTACGCGTGCAAATGGATTAGTCTCCATGATTAAAAAAATGAAATTATACGCTATTGCGTTTAACAATTAGTCATATGAAAACAGAAGAAGAATTACAAAAAATAGGAGAAGAAATTGTTGAGGTGATTTGTGAGATTTACGATCCTGAAATACCGGTGAATATTTATGCACTTGGTTTGATTTACGACATTGAAGTAAGTGAAGAATGTGATGTAAATATTACTATGACTCTTACCTCCCCAAATTGCCCTGTTGCCGAAACCCTTCCTGTTGAGGTAGAAGAAAAAGTGAAAGTTGTTCCTGCTGTAAAAAAAGTAAAGGTAGAGATTGTATTCGATCCAGCTTGGACCAAAGATATGATGAGTGAAGAGGCAAAACTAGAACTTGGAATGTTATAGAAATGACCGGGGAAATTGTAAATAGAGTAGCAAAAAGTCCTTTAATCAGCATGGATTTGACTGATTATGCGCCAACAAAACCTATTGCCGTTTTAGATGTGAAAGATTTCCTTTTCCAAGGAATTGTACTAAAAGAAAAAGAGTTCAGGGTAAGTTTAAAAACATTTGATTTCTCAATTTACACCAACACAACTGTAGCTCTTAATTGTAGTGCAGATGCAATTGTACCAATGTGGGCTTTTATGCTAGTTACATCTTATTTGAATTCCGTTAATGCTGACATCCATTTTGGAATAAAAGAAGATGTGTTTCAGCAAATTTTTACCAATAATATTAATTCGATTGACGCTTCTAAATTTGAAAATAAAAAAGTAATAGTAAAAGGTTGTGGGCAAATTCCGCTTAAGGAAAGCTTGTATATTGCCATTACCAAAAAATTACAAAATACGGTTAGTAGCTTAATGTTTGGGGAAGCCTGTTCGGCTGTACCTGTTCTAAAAAATAAATAATGAATAAAAATATTCAACATATAAATACTCAGATTTCTGAGTATAAAAAAGCAGTTGTCAATCATCCTTTATATAGTCAATTAAATACCATTGAGGATGTCCAAAAACTAATGGAAATTCATGTGTATGCTGTGTGGGATTTCATGTCTTTATTAAAAGGATTACAAATTGAGCTAACGTGTACAAACTTGCCTTGGAAGCCAGTTGGAGACACTAAAATAAGACGACTCATCAACTCCATAGTATTGGAAGAAGAAAGTGATGTAGATTCTGCAGGGAACCCTTCTTCTCATTATGAAATGTATTTGGACGCCATGAAAGAATGTGGGGCTAATACTTATGAAATTGACAAGTTTGTTAATAGCGTTTCAGATCTAAACCTACCTAAAGTAAATACAGCTATTGACTCATTTTTAGCAACTACTTTTGATATTTTAAATAGTGGGGAGCCGCATAAAATTGCAGCAGCCTTTACTTTCGGGCGTGAGGATTTAATTCCAGATATGTTTACTGCTATTGTAAATGATTTGAGTAAAGAACATAAACTTGATAAGTTTGTCTACTACCTAGAAAGACACATAGAATTAGATGGAGGAGAGCATGGGCCATTGGCGTTGGAACTTATTAGTAATTTATGTGGAGATGATAAGCAAAAATGGAAAGAAGTAGAAGAAACTGCTATTGCCTGTTTAGTCGCCCGTAAAGAGTTATGGGATCTAGTTTTAAAAGGACTTAATTAATCTACTTTCCTTCTTCAAAGGTTTTAATAGAGTGTTCAACTGACTGATTGATTTTGTTCAATTCTCTAGCTGTAAAATCACGATACTCTCCTATAGGAATATCCAAATTAATATTCATAATTCTCACCCTTTTTAGTTTTCTAATATCATATTCCAAATACTCACACATCCTACGGATTTGTCTATTTAATCCTTGTGTTAAGATGATCTTGAATTTATTTTTATCCGTTTGCTTAACAAAACATTTACGGGTAACGGTATCTAAAACTGGCACTCCATTCCCCATAGCTTCAATAAATTCTTTCGTTATTGGCTTGCTAACAGTAACCTCATATTCTTTTTCGTGATTATTTCTGGCACGCAAAATCTTATTTACAATATCACCATCATTCGTTAAAAAAATAAGTCCTTCGGATGGTTTGTCCAATCTTCCAATGGGAAAAATACGAGTTGGGTAATTAATATAATCAATAATATTATTCTTTTCTCGCATTTGGTCAGTAGTGCAAACAATACCAACTGGTTTGTTAAAAGCAATATATACCATTTTCTTCTTTTTGGCTCTATGCACTACCTTTCCATTCACACTTACCTCATCATCAGCCGATATTTTAGTTCCCATTTCAGGAACCTCACCATTTATTTTTACTCTACCTTGTTCAATTAATTTATCAGCTGCCCTTCGTGAGCAGTAACCAATTTCTGATAAAAATTTATTTATTCTTGTAAGATTTGTATCATTCATAATTGCTACAAAAATACGCTAAAATATTGTTAACATCTCGATAAAAACAAAAGTCGCTAAATTACTTAAAACAGCCCGTTTCATTATATTTGCGTTAAACAAAAATAAAAAAATGACAAAGAAAATTTCATCAATTATAATGGCAGGACTTTTCTCACTATCAGTAATAGCTGATGAGGGAATGTGGCTACCACAGTTATTAAAAACAATGAATGAAAGCGACATGCAAGCGCATGGGCTTCAAATGACTGCTGAAGATTTATACTCTGTAAATAACTCATCACTTAAGGATGCAATAGTATCATTAGGTGGGTTCTGTACGGCTGAAATGATTTCATCAGAAGGATTAATGTTAACCAATCATCACTGTGCTTTTGGATCTATTCAAGAGCATTCAAGTGTTAGTAATGACTATATAAAAGATGGTTTTTGGGCTATGAGTCGTGATGAGGAATTAGTAAATGAAGGATTGACAGCATCATTTTTAGTTAGCATTGAAGAGGTGACTGCTCGTGTATTAGCTGAACTTACTGATGATATGACCGAAAAAGAAAGATCAGCAAAAATCAGGGAAATCGCTAAAACTATTGTGGATGAGAAAACTGAAGATACCCACTACAATGCTAGGGTAAAATCTTTCTTTGGTGGAAACGACTTCTATATTATGACTTACGAAACATTTAAAGATGTTCGTTTAGTTGGAGCTCCACCATCAGCAATCGGTAAATTTGGAGGAGATACAGACAACTGGATGTGGCCTAGACACACTGGGGATTTTGCACTTTACAGAATCTACTGTGCTCCTGATGGAACTCCAGCTGAATACTCAGTAGAAAATGTTGCTTACCAACCAAAACATCACCTACCAATACAATTAGATGGTGTTGATAATGGTGACTATACTATGATTTTTGGTTTCCCCGGAAGTACTGACAGATACTTAACTTCTTTTGGAGTACAACAAGCTTTAGATATCACAAGCCCAACTACTGTTGATATCCGTACTGAGAAATTAGCAATTATGAAAGCTGGTATGGACGCCAATAAAAGAACTAAAATTCAGTATGCTGCAAAATATGCCCAAACTTCTAACTATTGGAAATACTTTATTGGACAATCAAAAGGATTAAAGTCAATGAAAGTTCACGATAAAAAAGTTGCAATTGAAGATGATTTCAGATCTTGGGTTGCTGAAGATCAATCAAGAGTTGATAAATATGGTGAAGCCTTAAACTTAATTGAAAGCGCGTACAACACAAACAAAAAAATTGCTTTAAACAGAACTTACTTAAATGAAGCTGTATTTCAGGGCTCAGAAATCATGTACTGGTCATTCAAAATGAATAAAGCAATTGCCGCATTACCTAGTGAAGGAAAGGAAAGAAATGTTGCGATTAGAGAGATTAAAAAGGAAGCTAAAGATTTTTACAAAAATTATAATGCTTCAGTTGATCAAGAATTGTTTGGGTCAATGCTGGAGATGTACTACTACAATGTCCCTAAAACACAACACGCTCCTTTGTTTAAGAAAATTGAAAATCAATTATTTGGTTTCAAAAAATTAGATTTTGGATGGTATGCTAAAAATGCATTTAGAAGGTCCGTATTTTCTTCAAGAGAGAAATTCTTTACTTTCTTAGAAAATCCTTCCACTATTAAAATTGAGAGAGATCCTGCTTACAAAACTATAATGTCAATATACAATCAATACATTGAGCAAATTTCTCCTAAAAGAATTGATGTGAGAAAGGACTTAACAAAAGGAAATAGATTATTTATTGCAGGATTAAGAGAAATGAATCCTGAGATAAATTATTATCCTAATGCAAACTCAACTATGAGAGCAACTTACGGAAATGTGGGGGATTATAATCCTGGTGAAGCAATGCATTATGACTACTATACGACTATTGATGGACTCATGCAAAAAGAAGATGCTACAAATGAAGAATTTATAATCCCAGAAAGATTGAAAGAGTTATATGAAATTGGTGATTACGGAAAATATGGAGATAAAGATGGTAATTTAAGAATTAACTTTATTTCAAATAATGATATTACTGGTGGTAATTCAGGATCTCCAGTAATTAATGCTTGGGGAGAAATTGTTGGTACTGCTTTTGATGGTAACTGGGAAGCAATGAGTGGAGATATTGCTTTTGAAAAAGAAATTCAAAGAACTATTTCTGTTGACATCAGATATACAATGTTCATTATAGACAAGTTTGCTGGGGCAACTCACTTAATTAATGAGATGACTATTGCGCCTAAGCATGCTGAAAAAATGACGAAGGAAGAATTAGCAGCTACAGCTATGGAAAATGCTTTAGAAGACCCTAACACTATCGTGAAAGAATTAGAACTTAAGGAATACTTAGGAGCTCAATTACCAGTATTTGATATGCATTCATTTGGCTCTGCTTTTGATATGGCTGTTGAACAATATGGTTCTTCAAAAGAACAAAGATTCTGGTGGCACGGAAATGTGTACACTACTGAGATTAGATAAACGATCTCATATTTTAAAAAAAGTCCTACCAATTTGGTGGGGCTTTTTTTATATTTACCTAAAAAAATGATTAAAAATATTTTAGCTTTTATAACAGGAGTGTTATTAGGAATGATAGTCAATATGGGACTCATTATCTTAGGCAGCAATCTTATTCCTGTATCTGAAGGGTTTGACTCTATGAATGCCATAAACTGGGAACTAACTAATTTTATCTTTCCTTTTCTAGCCCATGCTTTAGGAACATTAGTAGGAGCTTTTTTAGCTGCTAAAATTGCTAACTCATATCAATTGCCATTAGCAATGAGTATTGGTGTATTTTTCTTAATTGGAGGAGTTACAATGGTCTATATATTACCTGCTCCAGTATGGTTTATATGTACAGATTTAATAGTAGCCTATATTCCAATGGGATATCTAGGATGGATAATTGCGAAAAAAGTTTAGTAAGCTCTTGCGTTATTCCCTTCAATATAATTCATGAAAGCTTTGTTTACTACCTTCACCCCACCTGGAGTTGGGTAATTTCCTGTAAAATACCAATCCCCTTTGTGGTCAGGACAAGATGAGTGTAAATCAGAAATAGATTGATAAATTATCTCCACCTTAGCTCTTGTCCCTTTAGGAGTCAACAATTCACTAATTTTAACAGAAATTTGCTCTGCAGTAAAAGGCTTGTATATTTCTTGAATATAATTTACCATTTCCTCTTTTGATAAGTGTGCTTGTGCCTTACATTTATCATATACGGTTGTAAGAATATGTTCTTGTTTAGTATCTTTCAATAATTGAACAGCTGCATTAAAGGCAATGAAATCACCCATTTTTGCCATATCAATACCATAACAATCAGGATATCTAATCTGTGGTGCTGAAGAAACAATAATAATTTTTTTAGGATTTAATCGATCTAAAATTCTAATAATAGATTGTTTAAGAGTTGTTCCTCTTACAATACTATCATCAATCATTACTAGATTGTCAGTAGGCCTAACGGCTCCATAAGTAATATCATAAATATGGGCTACTAAATCATCCCTGCTATCGTCAGAAGCAATGAACGTCCTTAATTTAGCATCTTTAATTGCAATCTTTTCAGCTCTTGGAGAAATCTCCATAATTTTCGCAATCTCATCATGACAAGGGTTATTTCCTAATGCCTGAATCTTTTTAGTTTTCACTTTATTTAAATAAGCATGACAGCCTTTTAATAATCCGAAATACGAAACCTCAGCAGTATTTGGAATATAAGAAAATACCGTATTTTTTACATCATTATCAATTGACTCTAATACTTTTGGAAAAATACGCCTACCAAGTTCTAACCTTTCCTTGTAAATACCTGCATCATTTCCTCTTGAAAAATAAATGCGCTCAAACGAACATGATTTCCTTTCTAATGGCTCTCTTACTTGTTTTTCTTCAACCCTTCCCATCTTTTTTAATGATTAGAGCATATCCTGCTTTTTATTTCCTTAACATCATCAATATTTACATCAAAAGAAGTTTGTATCACTGACCTTTCAGAAGCAACTACAACAATTTCATCATCTTTGTAGTAATATGCTGGACGTATTGCATTCGGATCTCTCAATGCAAAAGCATCCCCATGTCCCATTAGTCCACACATAACATAACCTCCATCCCAGTATTTTGCAGATTGAGTTAAGATATCTTGAACATCTAGTTCATCTTCAATTACATTTGTAATCTCTTTTTTAGTGAACTTATCTTTGTGTTTATAGTAAATTTCATCATTTGCTTCGTCTAAGAAATGCCCAATTTTTTCCAAAATAGTTACTGTATCTGCTTTCTTTTTCGGATGCTGACCCAAATCAACTAATTGTTGAAAAAGCTCATCAACATTTGTCATGTTAAAGTTTCCTGCCAAAACTAAGTTTCGAGTTTTCCAATTACTTTGTCTTAAAAAAGGATGGCATTGTTCTATTGTGTTTCCCCCAAAAGTACCATAACGCAAGTGTCCTAAGAATAACTCACCTGTAAAAGGCATATTTTCCTTCATCCACTGAGGATCTTTTAATTTTTCTGGATCATTCTTCTCTAACTCAATAAATCTTTTATTTACTTGCTTAAATACATCCTGAATTGGATTAGTTGCTACTGATCTTTTTCTACTAATATACCTTTTACCAGGATCAACATCTAACTTAATATTGGCTAATCCAACTCCATCTTGACCTCTATTATGTTGCTTTTCCATCAATAAATACATCTTATTTAAGCCATAAAGTGAACTACCATATTTTTCTTGGTAATAGGATAAAGGCTTAAGTAATCTAAGCATTGCTACTCCACATTCATGTTTTATTGAATCACTCATGGTATTATTTTTAGGATTACAAAATTACAGATTATTGTGCTAATATTTTCATTAATCCATTAATACCTGGGTTTGTAAAACTCACTCCATCCACCATTAATGTTGGTATTACTCTTTTACCGTTATTTATTTGTTCAACTAAGGCAATAGCCTGCTGATTATCAGTAATATCAATATATTCAAATTCAACTCCTTTAGAGTCTAAAAATCTTTTTGCAGTTACGCAATCTGAGCACCAGTCTGCTCCATACACTTTAATGTTCATGATGATAAAATTTATAAGTTATTTCGTTTTGTGTAATTGTGCATTCTTTGCAATGCGAAAGAAAGGTGAACTGATAGTCAATTTGTAAATCAAAAGTAATATTATCTACTGTAAATAATCTATCACACTCTAATTTTCCTTCAGGTGAAAATCTTTGAATTCGATATTTATTTCCCTCTTCAGTAATAGAAAACCAAGAACCGGAACCAACTGTACCGCTTAGCCATTGTGCTTTCTTAGGAATATTAATATGTCTTTTAGATTTCATGGTCATATACTTTCAATACTAGTGAAATATGCCTTCATATAGCTTTTATTTATTTGCCTGTAATTGTTCATACTAACAACATGATAATTAGAATTTGCAATGCTAATATTCCGTTTAGGTGATGGGGATAAACAAAAAGGAAATTTTAATCTTAATCTAATCAGCCAAATTGGTTTTGAAGCAATCATGATTGTGGTAACAAATCTTGAGCAATTTGTACCTGAGAGAACTACTGGACCATATGAAATTAAACCCATATTTTGTATCTCTTTAGCCTTTTTATAAGCTTTATTAAAATTAATATTTTTTAAAATTGATGCATATACGCTTCCGTGCCCGTGCGTAGCCTTTAAACTAGATATTTCTAATAAAATCTCTTTAATATTATGAATTGAATTACCTGAAATTCTAGGCTTAGATTTTAGAGAAATATCAGGATCTGTTTCTAAATCTCTTACTCTTCCATATCCAAATGGACTATGATATCTGCCAAAATCAAAATAGTTTAGTTCATTAGTAGTTGAATTTACTAAAATCAACGCTGAATGCCCTACCCTATATTGTCCGTTATTAGAAAGAACTTTATCATACCAACCACCTGCTGCCGCTACCATACCTTCAGGCCAAGCAAGTACTATTATAAAGTCTTTTTGCATTTTGTAAAAATAAAAAATTTACCAAATTAATACCTCTCAATACTTAAAATATTAAAGCTAACTATATTTTATAATACCTTTTTCATTTTGTCAATAATCTCAGAAACTGCAGGGCAAACCTCTACATTTTTGGCAGTTAATTTTAATAATTGACCCTGCCTTATCCTATCAGTGTGTGGAAATTCACGGCAAGCCTTTGGTCTTACAGAATAAATAGAGCAGTGATTGTCGCTTTCTAAAAAAGTGCAGGGGACAGATTTAAGAATATAATCCATATCATCATCTATTCTTAAGTACTTGCCTACAAACACTGATGGCTTAATTCTTAAATGATTAGCAATTCTACTAATATCCTTGTCTGTAAATAAAGGCCCTGTAGTGGTACAGCAGTTTGCACATTTCAAGCAATCTGTACAGGCAAAAACCTTATCATGTAAAGGATGAATAAGTTTATCCAACACTTTTGATTTTACTTTTTTTAAACGACTAAAGAACTGCTTGTTTTCTTTTCGCTTTAGTATTACTTGCTTTTTATGTTGAGCTAAATTCATTAGCTTATTTTATCAGGATATTCCTTAAGTGCTGCAGCTAAAATAGTTATCGATTTTTGTAATGATTTCTTATTTAATACATATGCAATACGCACTTGCCTTATACCCATATTAGGTGTTGCATAAAAGCCAGCAGCAGGAGCTACCATAATAGTTTCTCCATCTAATTCAAAATCTTCCAACAACCACTGTGCAAATTTATCAGCATCATCAACTGGAAGCTCTGCAATAGCATAAAAAGCTCCAGTTGGTTTTGGGCAAAACACTCCTTCAATTTCGTTTAATCCCTCCACTAACAAATCTCTTCTACTTACATATTCTGCACTTACTTCTTCAAAGTAAGAGGCATCTGTTTTTAGTGCTGCTTCACCAGCAATTTGCCCAAATGTAGGCGGTGACAATCTTGCTTGCGCAAACTTCATTACAGTTGCCATTAAATCCTTATTCTTAGAGACTATACAACCCACTCTAATGCCACACATAGAATATCTCTTTGAGGTAGAATCAATTACAATTGCATTATCTTTCAAGCCTTCAATATTCAATACTGAATGATGCACATTTCCATCGTAAGCAAATTCACGATATACTTCGTCAGCAATAAGAAACAAGTCATGTTTTACAACAATATCTCTAAGCGTTTCTAATTCTTCTTTAGAATATAAGTATCCTGTTGGATTCCCAGGATTACAAATTAAGATAGCTTTAGTGTTAGAAGTAATTAGTTTTTCAAATTCTTGTATTTTAGGCAATGCAAAACCATCATGAATTGAGGTTGCAATTGGCTTAACCTTTACTCCTGATGAAGTGGAGAAGCCATTATAATTTGCATAAAATGGTTCGGGAATAATAATTTCATCTCCATCATCAAGGCAAGTATTTAATGCAAATAAAAGTGCTTCAGAACCTCCTGTTGTTACAATTATATCGTCATGATTAATTGCTATGTCTAAGTTTTGGTAATACTTAGCTAATCCTTTTCTATAACTCTCAAATCCTGCAGAATGAGAATATTCTACTACTTTATCAGAAAAATTATGTATTGCTTCTAAAGCCAATTCAGGAGTTTTAATATCAGGCTGACCAATATTTAAATGATAAACTTTCTTTCCTTCTTTTTTTGCTTTTTCAGAAAATGGCACCAACTTTCTTATTGGTGACTCTGGCATATTAATTCCTTTATTTGATATTTTTGGCATTATTGTAAAATTTTTATAAAAAAACACCCTCATAAATGAGGGTGCTAATGTCGTAATATATTTTGAATTGCTTATTTCTTTTCTAAAGGAGATCCATCCGTTTTTCTCAAAGGCGCATTCTCTTCTTTTGGAGCAGGATTAACCTCTCCTTTAATTGTTAATATGACTGGCTTCTTACTAGCATTAGTTGTCAAAGTAATTGTTTTTGTAAATTTCCCCACTCTATTAGTTGCATATTTCACACCAATTTCAGCTGTGACTCCAGGAGCAATAGGTTCTCTTGGCCATGTTGGTACTGTGCAGCCACAACTTCCTTTTGCATTTTTAATTAGCAAAGGTTCAGTTCCATTATTTGTGAATACAAATTTTCTAGCTCCGTCAGCATTGTGCTCGATCGTTCCGTAATCCATAACTTTCGATACAAAATCAATAGTTACATTCGTAGACTCTACGGTTTTGGGAGCATCAGTAGTTATAACATTTTGGGCATTTCCTAATGTAAAAGCTGATATAAGCACTAGAGATAAAAGTAATTTTCTCATTTCTTTTTTTTTAGTTAATTTTGAAATAATGAACGGCAAATTTAACAAAATATTTTATTTATACAAATAAGATATTGCATGAAATCCTCAGAATATTAGAATGTGTAAATTTGCAATATATAAATATCACCTAAATGAGTATTCCAAAAACATACAACCCCTTAATTACAGAAGATAAATGGTACGCGCACTGGATCGAAAAAGGCTATTTCAATTCCAACCCTGATGAGCGTGAGGCTTATACTATTGTAATCCCTCCGCCAAATGTAACTGGTGTTCTACACATGGGGCACATGTTAAACAATACTTTGCAAGATGTAATGGTAAGGCGTGCTCGTATGCTGGGATTTAATGCTTGTTGGGTACCAGGCACTGATCATGCTTCAATTGCCACTGAAGCAAAAGTAGTACAGAAACTAGCAAAAGAAGGTATCCAAAAAAATGACCTAACAAGAAAAGAATTCTTAGAACATGCTTTTGATTGGAAAGAAAAGCATGGAGGAATCATTCTGGAACAATTAAAAAAATTAGGAGCTTCATGCGATTGGAAGCGGACTAAGTTCACTATGGATGATGAAATGAGTGAATCTGTAATTAAAGTTTTTGTTGACTTACACCAAAAAGGACTTATTTACAGAGGCGTGCGTATGGTAAATTGGGATCCATCAGCACAAACAGCTTTGTCAGATGAAGAGGTAATACACAAAGAAGTAAATTCAAAACTTTACTATATTAAATATAAAATTGAAGGAATTAATGAAACAATAACAATTGCTACCACTAGACCAGAAACTATTTTAGGTGATTCAGCAATTTGTGTAAATCCTAATGATGAACGATACACACACCTAAAAGATAAAAAAGCAATTATTCCTTTATTAGATAGAATAATCCCTATCATCTTTGATGAATATGTGGATATGGAATTTGGAACAGGAGCATTAAAAATTACTCCAGCACATGATATAAATGACTATCAATTAGGAGATAAGTATGGACTGAAAACAATTGACATCCTAAATGATGATGGCACTTTAAGTGAAAATGCAGTCTTATATGTTGGGAAAGATAGATTTGCAGTAAGAGAGGAAATTGCTGTGGACTTAAAAACTAAAGGATGTTTAGTTAAAATGGAAGAGTACCAAAATAAAGTTGGTTTTTCAGAAAGAACAGATGCGGTGATTGAACCTAAGCTATCTATGCAATGGTTTTTTAAAATGGAATCCTTTTCTAAACCTGCACTAGAACATGTAATGAATGATGATATTAAATTTCATCCTCCAAAATTTAAAAATACTTATAAGCATTGGATGGAAAATATTAAAGATTGGTGCGTGTCTCGTCAGCTTTGGTGGGGGCAACAGATTCCAGCCTATTTCTACGAAGGCAATAAATACGTTGTTGCTGAGAGCAAACAAGAAGCGTTAGCTTTAGCGCAAAAAAAGAATCCGTCAATAACTATGGATGACTTAAAACAAGATTCAGATGTACTGGACACTTGGTTCTCTTCGTGGCTATGGCCAATTTCTGTTTTTGATGGGATAAGAAACCCTAACAATACAGAAATAAATTACTACTACCCTACCAATGATTTAATTACTGGTCCTGACATATTATTCTTTTGGGTAGCCAGGATGGTTATGGCGGGTTATGAATATAGAGAGAAATTACCCTTTAAAAATGTTTATCTTACTGGACTAGTTCGAGATGAGCAAGGGAGAAAAATGAGTAAAACACTAGGGAATTCTCCTGACCCTATTGAGTTAATAAAAAAATATGGAGCTGATGGAGTGAGAGTAGGAATGTTACTCTGTGCGCCAGCAGGAAACGACATCCCTTTTGATGAAGGGCTTTGTGAGCAAGGCCGTAATTTCTCTAACAAAATATGGAATGCTTTTCGTTTAATAAAAGGATGGGAGGTGTCTGACTGTAAGCAACCAGAAAGTTCAAAAAAGGCCATAAATTGGTTTGAAAGTAAGCTGAGTAAGACTATTAATGAAATTGACGAATCATATAGTAAATATAGAATTTCTGAAGCTTTAATGGGGACATACAAGTTGGTTTGGGATGATTTCTGTTCATGGTACTTAGAAATAGTAAAACCAAACTACGGAAGCCCAATGGACAGCGCTACATATGCTGAAACAATTAAGCAGCTAGAAAGAATACTAAAACTATTACATCCTTTTATGCCTTTCCTAACAGAAGAAATATGGCATTTGATTGATAATAGAAAAGACGATATTATTGTTGCAGATTGGCCAGTAGTAGGAATTATAAACGAGGAACTATTATCTGATTTTGAAAATACAAAAGAAGTAGTGGCAGGAATAAGAACAATAAGAAAACAGCAAAATATTGTCAATAAAGAACAACTAGAATTACTCGTTATTGAAAACCAAAAACCCAATACTAATTTAGATGCTATTGTTGCAAAATTAGGAAACCTTTCAAACATGAATACTACAATTGAAAAACTAAATGGCGCTTTTAGTTTTATGGTTAAATCAAACGAATACTTTATCCCATTAGCTGGTAATATTGATGTTGCATTAGAAATTGAAAAGCTACAAAAAGAATTAGACTACTTTATAGGATTCTTAAAATCAGTAGAGAGTAAATTAAGTAATGCTAGCTTTATCAATAATGCCCCCAATCAGGTAGTTGTAAACGAAAAAAATAAACTCACTGATGCAAAAACTAAAATTAAAATCATAGAGACTAAGATTAAAAATCTTTCCTAATGAAGAGCTGTTTATTACTATTAACTATACTGTATACTACTCTTTGCTTTTCTCAAGATAGTAAATCCAAAGAAAAATTATGGTCAGGCAACTTTGATTTAGGGCTTAATTTTACAAAAAACACAGAAGAAATTTTTCAGTTTAACAATATTTTAAGACTTAATTATAAAGTGAGAAATCATATATTAACACTTAATAATAACATTGCCTTTGTAAGCAAAACTGGCCAAGAAGAATTGTTAAATAAAGGTAAGCAGGATTTGAAATACGAATTGACTTCTAAAAACTTAAACATTAGATTCTTATTTCAAAATCTATACGATATTGATAAAAAAATTAAAAACCGATACACTATAGGTATTGGAGTGTCCTATAGCTTATTTAGTAAGAAATCTGTTAATATCGGAATTACTATACAAAGAGAAAAAGAAAATGTGTTGGGAAGAGAGAATAAATTACAAAACAGGCTAAACTCAAACATCCTTTTTACCAAAAAAATTAAGAAATCTATGCAGATTACTTTAAAAAATAGTTATCAGCCAAATTTAGATGGTTTTGGCGATTTCAGATGGATTAGTAATCTTTCAGTAAGAATGAATTTAAGCACTCAATTTTTATTAAGCATTAATACTAATTTCAATTATGATAGCGAGCCTGAAATAGGAATCCCCGAAACAGATTATCAGCTAATTAATGGTATCTCTTATTCTTTTTAGAAAGCCAGTAAATAAGAACTTTTTGAACCGTACGAGCAGATCATTACTAGTATTTCAAACATCGCTTGGAGTTAATTTTGTTTAAATAACATATTTTTTAATCACAAATTACACAAACGTGTTACGCATTTTTATAGTAGCCTTGCCTTAATTTAAAAAATTAAGTAATCCTCTTAATTTTGTCGTGATATTTATCTATAAATTCTTCAAGTACTTTGAAGAAATTCAGAATGTTTTCATTTGTATTTTCTCCATTAATAGTAACTAGTCTCACAAACCCTTGCTTATGAAAGTAACCAAATCCTACCATTAACTTATTGTGCTGATATAATTTAGTACATAAATCTTCTGGATCAAAATCTTTGTAGTTAAAGCAAATTGAAAGAGAATCATCAAAACTATACAAAGTGTAAGAATCATTATTTCTCACATAATTCCTTGCCGTATCTGCCAATTGGAATTCGTGTTCAACAATTTTAGCAATGCCGTTAGTACCTATAGCCTTCCAAAGTGTCCAAAACTTTAAGGCATTATTTCTTCTTCCACATTCAAAAGAAGTTTGTCCCAAATTATAATTTTCATCATCAGTTTGATAAAGATAAGTAGCGTCATTGTTAAATGAATTATATAAATCCCTATTGTCTTTTACCGCTATTACTGATGTGCTTATTGGTGCGCCTAGGGTTTTATGAGCATTGAAACAAAAAGAATCCGAAAGCTCAATACCTTTCACTAAATGATTATATTTTTCAGTAAAAATAACTGCACCTCCAAATGCGCCGTCAACATGCATCCAAATATCGTATTTTTTACAAACAGGGGATAACTCTGATAAATTATCAAACGCACATAAAACAGTTGTTCCTGCTGTTGCATTCATATAAAAAGGAACAAATCCATTTTCAATATCTTTTACTAATTGCTGTTTAAAGTCAGGCACATCAATCTGTCCAACTTTATTTGATTTAATATAGCGTATATTATCCCTTCCTATTCCTGCAAACGCAATGTTTTTTGCAAGAGAATAATGAGAATTTACCGAAGTGTATGCAATCAGTTTTCCCTGCATACCTTTATTTTTAATCTCCGCATCCTTTTTATCTCTTGCCATAACTAAAGACATAAAATTAGCCATAGAACCACCAGTTGGAAAAGTACCTCCACAGCCTTCGGGGTATCCAATTAGCTTATTTACTTGCTTGATTATCTCCTTTTCGACTGCCACTTGAGGTCCTGCAATTTTATAAGTAGCCATACTATTATTAAGCATAACGGCCAATAAATCCCCTAAAATTGCTTTACTATGTCTGCCTCCAAACAACTGATTAAAAAACAACCTTGAAGATGACTTAGGTGTGCTTAAAACTAATTTTTTTAGCTCTCTCTTAAAATCCTCAGTTATTGCTGGTATTGATTTTAATTCTAAATCAAATTCTGAAGTCAGTTCTGAAGTTGTAATTGCGTTAGCAATGGGGTTAACTAATTCATCGTTAATTAAATCATTAACTAATTCATTAAAAAAATGTAAATCCTCTTTTATATTATTCTGCATCAAAGTATATTAATTAATTTGCAAAAGTAAAAAAAATGTACCTTTAAGTACATGTCATTAGTCCTTATGTTTGAACTCATAAGATAACTAGCTGATACTGGTGGGAAAAATATTTTTTTTCTGTATTTTTGTAGAATGAATAAAATAATTTATACTGCCTTATTTATTTGTCTTACTTTATTTTCTTTAAATGGTCAGATTCTAATTAATGAATATTCTGCTGCCAATTATGATACATACGCTGATAACTACGGTGAATATGAAGATTGGGTAGAACTGTATAACCCTACCGCCTCCCCTATTGATATTAATGGATGGGCGCTCACAGATAAAACTTCTAATCCATCAAAATGGTTATTTCCATCTTCATTCATTGTGCCGGCAAATGGCTTGGCTGTTGTTTACTGTTCTGGAAGAGATGAATTGATTGGATCAAATGCACACACAAACTTTAAGATTACACAAACGAAAGGAAATGAAGTCTTTATGATTTCTGATGCTTCTGGAATCTTTCAGGATTCTATAAAAGTAATGCCAAACCAAAAAACGCACACTAGAGGGAGAGAAACAGACGGGGCTGCAAATTGGAGTGTTTTTATTTCAGGAACGCCTAATGCGAATAATTTTGGTGCAATGGAAGAATATGCAACAACTCCTGTTTTTTCACAATCTGGAGGTTATAATAATACTGCCGTTAACTTAACGATGAGCAGCCCAGACCCTCAGATTACAATATATTACACTGATAATGGAGATGAGCCTAATAACAGCTCTACTCAGTACAATAACATTCCAATTAACATTACTTCAACCTCGGTGATAAAGGCAATTGCATATAGCTCAAACGGACTAATATTCCGTCTAGTTTTATTGATTTTCATACCTTTTTCATTAACGATACACACACTATCCCAATCTTATCAATTGCAGGCGAACAGGTTGATAATTTATTAAATGGGAATCAGATAGAGCCTGAAGGAACTATAGAATGGTTTGATAAAAATGGAATGTTGCTTGATAAAGGAACTGGGGAGTATAATAAACATGGAAATGATTCTTGGGCCTACGATCAAAGAGGGTTTGATTATGTAATGAGAGACCAATTTGGATATAATTATGCTTTACAAGATAAAATATTTGATGACAAAGAGATCGCGATAAATTTCAAAGAAGTAATTGTAAAAGCTGCTGCAAATGATAATTATCCCTTAATCTAATGGAGGCTCAGGAGCTCACATCAGAGATGCCTACGTTCATCATTTATCTCAATTAGCAGATTTAAGAATGGATGAGCGCTCTCACTACTTCATGTATAGTTGTACCTAAATGGAGAATATTGGGGTGTATATGACATTAGAGAAAAAGCAGATGATCATGATTTCACTAAGCATTATTACGATCAAGCCATCTAAGAGTCAAGTTGACTATTCTGAAAACTTGGGGTCAAACTTGGTCAGAATTACCAAAAGTTGGGCCGCCTGCAGATCCTATTGATTATGGGGAACTGGAATGTAATAGAGAATTATATGTACGCTCAAATCCAATGAGTGATCAAGCTAACTATAATTATGCTAAAGGAATTTTTAATACTGGCAGTATTATTGATTATTTTCTCTTAAATTCATACGTAGTTGCTTCCGACTGGTTAAATTGGAATACTGCTTGGTGGAGAGGATTAAACCCTAATGGAGATAAGAAAAAATGGAGATACGCTTTATGGGATATGGATGCCACTTTTGATCACTATATTAATTACTCTTGGCCTGGGGGCTGGCAAGCAGACTCCTACAAATGATCCTTGTGAAGCTGCGGACTTATTGAATAATCCAGGTGGGCAAGGACATGTCCCTATCTGGAGTGCACTACTTACCAATCAGGAATTTCATGATGACTATATTAACAGATGGCAAGATTTAGCAAATGGAGGATTATCTTGCGATTTTATGATATATGTATTAGATAGTATGATAGCCGTAATAGAGCCTGAAATGCCAAGGCAAATTGCAACCTGGGGAGGTACTTATACTACTTGGGAAAACAATGTTACTGATTTAAGAGATTTTATTTTAGCAAGGTGTGATAGTATGAATTCAGGTTTTGTGGATTGCGATACTGCTATTACCGGAATATTTGATGTTACTGTTGAAATTATAGGAGTTGGAGAAGTAGAAATGAGTAATAGTAATATTATTAATGATTTAAATACTGGATGGACCGACCAAAGATTTGGAGGTATTGATTTGCCTTTTAAAGTAGTAAGTGGTCCTTTTGATCATTGGGAAATTATCTCAACAAATACATATGTATTTGACCCCAACGTAGATACCTTGGTATTAGATTTACAAAGTGACGTAATAGTACAAGCCTATTTTATTCCACCTACTCCAACGAGAGATATTACTTACAATATAAAACCAACAGGAACAACAACAAATATATCGGTTGATGGCACGTTAATTAATACCTTTCCAACAACTATAAACTATATAATCAACGAAGCGGTCAATGTCTCGGCAAACCTTGATCCTATGTTTGGATTCAACACATGGGATTCTGATAGCATTGCATTAACTCCAACAGTCACTAGCCCGATCATCTCATTTACTGCATCTTACAATGATACCGTAACCTTACATCTTTATAAAAAGCCAACAATTGTCTATGATATTTTTCCTACTGGCACAAGCACAACTATTGATATTAATGGCATAAATACGAGTGTTTTTCCAACTAGTACATCTTATTATAATAATGAGAACATTACATTGACACCTAATATCGATCCTTTATATTCTTTTGTAAGTTGGGATTATGATAGTATTACTATGTTAAATGGAAATTCTGAGGCTAATTCTTTCATTTCAGCATACAACGATACTGTTAAGTTGGTAATTAGTTTAATTCCTCCACTAGCAGCATTTATTTCTGGAGATGAAGTAGTTTGTGATAATAGTTCAACTCAGGCTGATGTAGAAGTTTCCTTTGCTGCAGGCTTTCCTCCTTATACTTTTATTTATGCTATTAATGGTGTGAACCAGTCAAGCATAACCACAAATGATAATCCCTATCACATTAAAACTAAAAAAGAAGGGATCTACACATTGACATATTTCTCAGATGCTATTAGTAGTGGTAGTATTAATGGCTCTGCTATAGTTACTGTTTTTGAATCGCCCACTGCAATTTTTTCTGCAGCTAGTGACACCTTGTCTGTTTTGTATCCCTCCGTACAGTTAAATGATCTTTCGCTAGGGAACATAGTAGCTTGGAATTGGGATTTTGGAGATAACACGCCCAATGATTTTACTCCAGACCCTTATCATGTTTTTAAAGATTCAGTAGGGATCTATCAATTAAACCTAATTGTTACGGATGATGTCGGTTGCAGTGATACTACATTTAAGCAACTCTGGGTTGCGGATGATTATTGGATGTATATTCCAAATTCATTCACTCCAGATTATGATGGAATTAATGATTTATTTTGTTTAACACATAATGGGATTAGAGAGGCTACTTTTTATTTTAATGTTTACGATCGTTTTTCTAATTTAGTATATGCTACTGAAAAAATTGCTGACTTAGAATGTTTCTTAAATGAAAATGGCTGGGATGGGAAACATTATAAAACAGGCAATGATTTACCTATGGGTACCTATATTTATGAGGTGTATTTCCAAGATTTTGAAGGCTGGAAACATCAAGATATGGGACATATTTTTATTATTCGTTAAATAATTCAACTCATTTTTTAAGACAAATTAGCATTGCCTATCTAAAATGCAAAAACTATATTTGCAAGCATTATATTTAGTATAAAAAATGAGCAAATTCAAGCAATACAAACAATTAAGTTTATCTAAAACACATAAAGAAGTTTTAGAAAACTGGAGAGGTCATGATGTTTTTAAACAAAGTATCGAAAGCCGAAAAGAAAATCCAACTTTTACATTTTATGAAGGACCTCCTTCAGCAAACGGAATGCCTGGCATTCATCATGTAATTGCCCGAACTATTAAAGACCTATTTTGCCGCTACAAAACACTTAAAGGATTTAAAGTAAACCGTAAGGCGGGGTGGGATACTCATGGGTTGCCGGTTGAGCTCGCTGTTGAAAAAGAATTAGGAATTACAAAAGAAGATATTGGTTCAAAAATATCTATTGAGGAGTATAATAAGGCTTGTCGTAAAAATGTAATGAAGTACAAAGAAAGCTGGGAGGATATCACTGAAGAAATGGGATATTGGGTAGATATGAAAAATCCTTATGTTACTTATGACAACAAATATATTGAAAGCGTTTGGTGGTTATTAGGTCAAATGCATAAAAAAGGATTGCTTTACAAGGGTCATACGGTTCAGCCTTTTTCTCCTAAAGCAGGTACCGGATTAAGTACGCACGAACTAAATCAACCGGGCTGTTATCGCAATGTAAAGGACACCTCAGCGATCGCTCAATTCAAAGTCATAAAAAATGATAAATCTGATTTTATTTTAAGTAAAACTAAAAATGATATCTATTGTTTAGCATGGACAACTACCCCTTGGACATTGCCCTCTAATACAGCACTAGCAGTTGGTAAAAAAATTGATTATTTATTAGTAGAAACCTTAAATCAATATACAGGAAAGGCGATTACAGTTATTGTGGCAAAGAAGTTATTTGCCAACTATTTTAAACCAGAAAATAATGGATTGAAGTTTGCTGATTATACTGTTGGAGGTAAAAATTTACCATTTAATATTATAGCTGAATTAAAAGGAGATAAGTTGGCTGGTTTACGATACGAACAACTATTACCTTATGCTCAGCCAGAAGATGGTGATGCCTTTACAATTATTTTAGCAGATTTTGTTACTACAGATGATGGTACTGGAATTGTGCACTTAGCACCAAGTTTTGGAGCTGACGACAATAGAGTTTGTAAACAAAACGGAATTGGAAGCTTAACACTAGTTAATAAACAGGGTAAGTTTGTTGATTCCGTAACTGATTTTGCGGGAATATATGTGAAAGATGAGTATTATACTGATGAAGATGAAAAACCAAAACTTTCTGCTGATGTACAAATAGTTATAAAACTAAAGGAAGAAAACCTTTGTTTTAAGGCGGAGAAATATGAACACTCTTACCCACATTGTTGGCGTACTGACAAACCAATACTTTATTACCCTATGGATAGTTGGTTTATTAAAACAACTGACTATAAAGATAGAATGTTAGAGCTTAATAAAACCATTAACTGGAAACCAAAATCAACTGGGGAAGGCCGTTTTGGAAAGTGGTTAGAGAATTTGGTAGACTGGAATTTATCTCGCTCGCGTTTTTGGGGAATCCCAATTCCTATCTGGCGTACTGAAGATGGAGAAACAGAAATCTGTATTAGTTCGATTGAAGAATTGAAATCTGAAATTGAAAAATCAATTGCTGCTGGATTTATGGATTTGAATCCTTTGGCAGACTTTGTTGTTGGAGATATGTCATCAGAAAACTACACAACTTTTGACCTACACAGGCCGTATGTTGATAATATTATTCTTATTTCCAATGATGGAAAACCAATGAAAAGAGAATTAGATTTAATTGACGTCTGGTTTGACTCAGGATCAATGCCTTACGCTCAGCTGCATTATCCTTTCGAAAATAAGGAGTCATTTGAAGAAAATTATCCTGCTGATTTTATTGCGGAAGGAGTTGATCAAACAAGAGGGTGGTTCTTTACCTTGCACGCAATTTCAACTATGCTGTTCGATTCTGTAGCTTATAAAAATGTTATATCCAATGGATTGGTTTTAGATAAAAATGGAAATAAAATGTCTAAAAGATTAGGAAATGCTACAGATCCTTTCAAGACTATTGATATATACGGTGCTGATGCTACAAGATGGTATATGATATCAAATGCACAGCCATGGGACAACTTAAAGTTTGATGAAAGTGGAATACAGGAAGTTCAAAGAAAGTTCTTTGGCACTCTTTATAATACCTATTCTTTCTTTGCACTTTATGCCAACATTGACGGATTCAACTATTCCGAGAATGAGGTTTTAGTTGTAAATAGAAGTGAAATTGACAGATGGATTCTATCAGAACTAAATACTTTAGTTAAACAAGTTGAAGGAAATTATGAAGACTATGAGCCTACTAAGGTTGCACGTTTAATTCAGGAATTTGTAATGGACAAACTAAGCAATTGGCATGTTCGTTTAAGCAGAAGAAGATTCTGGAAAGGAGAGTATAATACTGATAAAATTTCTGCTTACCAAACACTATTTGAATGCTTAGAGAAGATTTCAATAATCTCAGCTCCTATTGCTCCATTTTTTATGGATCGTTTATTTCAAGACCTAAATACAATTAGCAAAAAGCATTCCATAACATCAGTTCATCTGGCAAACTTCCCAAAAGCTGATAATAATAATATAGATGTTGACTTAGAAAGAAAGATGCATTTAGCTCAGAATATTACTTCACTTGCCTTGTCATTAAGAAAAAAAGAAATGATTAGAGTACGGCAGCCTTTACAAAAAATAATGATTCCTGTTCTAAATCCAAAAATGCAAAGAGATATTGAAGATGTTTCTAGAATTGTATTAAGTGAAATTAATGTTAAAGAAATTGCTTACTTAACAGAAAATTCTGATGTGTTAACTAAGAAAATAAAACCAAATTTTAAAACTCTTGGGCCAAAGTTTGGTAAAGATATGAAGCTGATTTCTGAAGCTATTACACAGTTTACTTCCACTAATATTAAACAAATAGAAATTGAAGGTATTTATAAAATTAATGACGCCATATCCATTGACTTAACAGATGTTGAAATAAGTTCTGCTGATATTCCTGGCTGCATTGTAGCTAATAATGATGGGGTAACTGTTGCATTAGATATTACAATATCAGCTGAATTAAAAGAGGAGGGATTAGCAAGAGAGTTCATTAACAGAATTCAGAATCTAAGGAAAGATAATGGTTTTGAAGTTACTGATAAGGTTAGCATCTTAGTTGAAAATAATGAACAACTAAAATCTGCTATTCAAAATAATTTCTCTTATATTTGTGATGAAACTTTAGCAGATAAACTAGAATTCTCAAATAATATTGAAAGCGAAACTAATGATCTTGAATTAGTAGAGGGCATTACTGCAAAAGTGAGTATTAAAAAACATTAAAAATATGGCTGAAAAAACTACATATACAAAAGATGAACTTACAGAATTTAGAAAATTAATTCTAGATAAAATTGTGAGTGCTCAAGACGATTTAGATGTACTAAGGGCTGCCACTGCTAATGATTCTGACAACGGAACAGAAGATACTTCTCCTACTTTTAAGCAATTTGAAGAAGGGTCGTCTACTCTTTCAAAAGAAGAAAACATTAAACTAGCTGAAAGACAGGCAAAATTTATTAGAAGCCTAAACAATGCATTAATTCGTATTGAGAATAAAACTTACGGAATATGTAGGGTTACAGGAAAATTAATAGCGAAAGAGAGGTTAAAACTTGTGCCCCATGCAACGCTCAGTATTGAGGCTAAAAACGCTCAATAAGTTACTTTGAAAAAAATATTTTTCACATCTTTTATTCTACTATTACTTGACCAAACTCTAAAAATATGGATTAAAACTAGTTTTGTTCTAGGAGAAGAGTATGAAATTTTTGACTGGTTTATAATTCACTTTACAGAAAATAATGGCATGGCTTTTGGAATAGAGCTTGGCGGATATACTGGTAAAAAAATACTCTCTCTATTTAGGATAATTGTTGTTGGAGTAGGAATAATATATCTATTTAATTTAACTAAGAAAAAAATTTCTGACGGAGCTTTAATTGCTCTAGGTTTAATTATCGGGGGTGCAATTGGTAATATTATTGACAGTTCCTTCTATGGAATTATATTTAATGAAAGTTACAATAATATCGCAAGCTTTATGCCTGAAGGGGGGGGGTATTCATCTTTTCTTCATGGGAGAGTAGTTGATATGTTCTACTTTCCATTAATGAATAGTCATTTTCCTGGTTGGCTGCCAATCTGGGGTGGCGAACATTTCATCTTCTTTCGTCCAGTATTTAATATTGCTGATGCTGGAATATCAGTAGGTATATTTATGATTTTTCTTTTTTACAGAAAAGAATTTAATTAATTCTTATCCCTTTGCATATCACCATAAATAGTTCCTTCTAATTCTATTTTATTCGTATGATTTTTAAAATATTTTTGACTCAATTTTCTTAAAACCCCTAATATTAAAAATTCAAATTTACTTTTTAAGGGTATTTTTACCTCGCCCCATTCCTTCGGAAATGAATAATTGTATTTTTCTAAAAATGGTCCAAAAACAGCAATTGATATTTCCTTGATATCGTTAGTGTAATACTCAAGTAAGTCATTCTTTTTACCTACTGTTTTATTTGCTACAGGAAGTGGCTTTGGGTTGCTCACCCCTGCTTTTCTAAGTGCTAATTGATAATCCTTAGCAATAGTCTCATGCTTAATTACAAAATCACAATTTTTTATTGTTAAGCTAGATAGGTTGTCGTATGGCTTTTGATGAAATTTTATAAAATATTCTTGAAATGTGGAGTTATTATCCTTTATGAAGTTAAATTTATTTCTTTGTTTTTTAGTTATATAGCCTCCATTTTCTGAAAATAATTCAGGGTTTGTGAAATTTCCTTTTGCATTTGCCTTCATTTTTTCATAAACTGTAACAGCAATTTCCATAGGGTTTCTGAGCACTGCAAATACAAAATAATTTAATTCGTCTTGAGTTGCTAAATTTTTAAACTCATAATACATAGAGTGTTTTCTCAGGAAAGGCTCTCCATTATAATTTAAGTGTAATTCTTTTGAAATTGCAGAAGAAGCTGAAAAAGGCAGGCCAATAAACAGAAATTTATACTTATGACTAATAATCATTTATACGTATTTTTTCATCACTAAATGTTCTGCAATTTGAACTGTATTAAGTGCTGCTCCCTTTCTAAGATTATCGGCTACCACCCACATGTTTAATGTGTTTTTTTGTGTGAAATCTCTTCGTATTCTTCCAACAAAAACTGAATCTTTTTTATAGGCTGTTATAGGCATTGGATACTTATTCTCTAAAATATTGTCAACTAGCTCAATTCCATTCATTTCACTTAAGGCTAAACTAACTTCATCCAAACTAAAATCATTTTCAAACATTACATTTACACTTTCTGAGTGCCCTCCAACAACAGGAACTCTAACTGCTGTAGCCGTAACGTCAATGGCTTTGTCTAATATCTTCTTAGTTTCGTTAGTTAGTTTCATTTCCTCCTTAGTGTATCCATTTTCTTCAAACATATCGCAATGGGGTATTACATTCTGATAAATAGAATGAGGATAAGTCATCTCTCCTAAAATTCCTCTTTCTTCGTTTTCCAATTGCTTAACTGCTTCTACTCCTGAACCAGTAATGGATTGATAAGTTGAAACTACTACTCGCTTTACTTTAAATTTTTGATGTAATGGAGCTAGCGCCATAACCAATTGTATTGTGGAACAGTTCGGATTTGAAATAATCATGTCATTTTCAGTAAGCTTATTGCCATTTATCTCAGGAACAATTAACTTGTACTTTTTATTCATCCTCCAAAAAGAAGAATTATCAATTACCCTACAGCCTTTAGCAACTAATTGAGGCGCCCATATTTCAGAAACTTTACCTCCAGCTGAAAATAAAGCTAAATCCACCTCTTTGTGTAACAAATCGTAAAGCGAGATAACTGCTATTGTTTGACCTAAATAAGAAATAGTTTTTCCATAAGATTTCTTGGACGCAACTAAGCTCAACTCACTTATTGGAAAGTTTCTTTCTTCAAGAATGGCTAAAATTTCTCTACCCACCATACCGGTTGCACCTACTAATGCTAATTTCATTTGTGAGTCTTATTTTTTAAATTAATATTGAAATTTCAAGAATCTGAACTTTACATATTTATTTTCTAAACATCAAAAATACTATATTTAAGGACTATGAGAAAATGCTTACTACTTTTTATCCCTAACATATATTGTAGGAAAGGGCTAATACAATTTAAGTGTACATAACCCAAAAAAACCAGTTTGTGAAGAAATATAAAAATTGGTATGCTGCTACAAAATGATATGTATATTAATTTAATTAGGGTATTTTTAAAAGATAAGCATGGAGATTCTTATAAAAAAGTTGTTGTTTTGCTATAATAATGCCCGCACCAAAACATATAGAAGTCCTGTTAAAAAATATTCCCCAAAAAGCAGGGGTTTATCAGTACTACGACAAAGAGGACAAATTATTGTATATAGGTAAAGCTAAAAACCTAAAAAAAAGGGTTTCCTCCTATTTTACTAAGAAACAAGAGCACGCAAAAACAAGGGTGTTAGTCAGCAAAATAGAAGAGATAAAGTACTTAGTAGTAAGCAGTGAAATGGATGCGCTACTTTTAGAAAACAACCTTATAAAAAAACATCAACCCAGGTACAATGTTGCTCTTAAGGACGGGAAAACATACCCCTGGATTTGTATAAAAAACGAACCATTCCCAAGAATTTTTCAAACTAGACATGTAATAAAAGATGGGTCGGCTTACTACGGACCCTACATGTCTGTTCGTTTAGTAAAAACACTTTTGGATTTTTTTCATCAGTTATACCCGTTGCGAAATTGCAGCCTAAACTTAACAGAGAGAAATATAAAAGAAGAAAAGCTAAAGGTGTGTTTGGAATATCATATTGGAAATTGCCTGGGGCCTTGTGAAAACAAACAAAGTGCTAAAGAATATCAGATAGGAATTGAACATATTAAACAGATAATAAAGGGGGATATTAAATCAGTAATACAATATCTGGAAGCTTCAATGCTGGATTTTTCAAATAAAATGGAATTTGAAAAAGCTCAATCGACTAAAGATAAAATTGACTTATTGAGCAACTATCAAGCCAAATCAACTATTGTAAATCCTAAAATAAATAATGTAGATGTATTTACTATACTTAGCCACGAAACAACTGCCTTTGTTAACTATCTGAAAATAAATTCCGGAGCAATTGTACAGGCACATACATTGGAGTTAAATAAGAAATTAGAAGAAACGGAGGAGGAATTATTGCAGTTAGCAATAGTAGAACTTAGGGAGCGGCATAAGAGTACTTCAAGTACAATTTACTGCTCTCATTACCTGGAAGGTTTTTTAAAAAATTTAAACATTATCGTTCCTAAAATTGGAGACAAAAAGAAACTAATTGATTTGAGTTTGAGAAATGCAAAATACATGCTATTAGATTTGCAAAAACGAAAAATAAATAACCTTGAAAAGCAAGATAATAAACGTATTTTGGAGCAATTGCAAAAAGATTTACGACTTATAAATCGCCCAAGACATATTGAGTGTTTTGATAATTCCAACACACAAGGTACTTACCCTGTAGCGGCTTGTGTGGTGTTTAAAAATGCAAGGCCTAGCAAAAAAGATTATCGGCATTTTAACATCAAAACTGTAGTGGGTCCTGATGATTATGCCAGTATGGAAGAGGTCGTTTATAGAAGATATAAACGCCTATTGGATGAAGAGCAGCCTTTGCCCGAATTGATTGTTGTTGATGGAGGAAAAGGACAATTGAGCTCGGCAGTGAAAAGTTTAGATAAATTAAAACTCAGAGGAAAAATAGCCATTATTGGTATTGCCAAACGCTTGGAAGAAATTTATTTCCCAGGAGATAGTGTTCCATTATATTTGGACAAACGATCAGAAAGCTTGAAGCTAATTATACAACAATTACGTGATGAAGCCCACCGATTTGGGATTAACCACCATAGAAAACAAAGGGGGAAAGATAGCCTTGGCACCTCTCTAGATAAAATTGAAGGAATAGGATCAAAGACAGTAGAGATGTTGATTACTCATTTTGGTTCGGTTAAAAAAGTAATGGAAGCAAAAAATGAAGAATTGATAAAGCTGATTGGCAAGAGTAAGACAGAAAAGATTAGAAAATCATAAGAAGCAAAATTGGAAGTATGCGTATTTTAACAAAAAAGCAATATTCTACTCCACACTTTTTAGTTTTGGTTGTAAGAAATTTAGCCTATTTTTGTTAATTATATTTCAAATACAAATCTTTAGAAAAAACACAAACATGGAACAAGAAAAATTTTTAGAACAACATATATTTACAGGCTTAAAAAACCTTAATGATGGGTTTGGAAAAGATGGAATACAATTTTTTTCTGAAACAGATTTTGAAATTGTTCTTCAACGAGCTGAACATTTTGGGCTAAGCATTTATAGTATTGAGCCTTGGATTAAAAGTGAAGTACTTGAAGCTTCATCACATGAAGATCACAAAAAGAAAGCAACTGACCCAAAGTGGTACAAGAAGGAATTTTTGACGCTTAAAACTAGCCAAGCCGGTCTTTTTTATTCCGCAAAATATAAAGTTTCTAAAAAACTTTTAGCAAGATAGTTTACTTTAGGTAAGTTTTTTCTTAATTCTCAACCCCTCCCTTTTCAGCTTTCATTTGTGGGAAAAACAATACATCTTGTATAGAATTACTATTGGTCATAATCATACTTAATCTATCAATTCCAATTCCTAAACCTGCAGTTGGTGGCATTCCGTATTCTATTGCTCTTAAGAAATCTTCATCTAATAACATTGCCTCATCATCTCCTCTTTTTCCTAACTCCAATTGCTCTTCAAATCTTGCTCTTTGGTCAATAGGATCGTTCAATTCTGAAAAGGCATTGCAGATTTCTTTTCCATTACAAATCGCTTCAAAACGCTCTACCAAACCTTCATGTTCTCTGTGCTTTTTTTGCCAATGGAGACATCTCTACAGGATAGTCCGTAATAAAAGTAGGTTGAATTAATTGTCCTTCACATTTTTCTCCAAAAATCTCATCAATTAATTTCCCTCTACCCATACTTTTATCCACCTCAACACCTAACTTTTTAGCTGTTTCAGCCATAGTAGGCTCATCCATTTTCGAAATATCAATTCCTGTAAAATGCTCTATCGCCTCATACATAGTATAACGCTTCCAAGGTCTTTGGAAATTGATTAAATTATCACCAACCTGAATTTCTGTTTTTCCGTGTAAATCCATAGCAATTTTCTCTACCATTTCTTCCACTAAGTCCATCATCCAAGCATAATCCTTATAAGCAACATACAATTCCATTTGTGTAAATTCAGGATTGTGAAAACGACTCATTCCTTCATTTCTGAAAGTCTTTTGAAAATTCATATACACCATCAAAACCACCTACAACCAATCTTTTTAAATATAACTCATTAGCAATCCTTAGGTACAATTCCATATCCAAAGTATTGTGATGCGTTTTAAACGGACGAGCAGCAGCCCCACCATAAAGTGGTTGTAAAATTGGTGTTTCAACTTCCAGGTATTCTTTCTTATTCAAAAACTCACGCATGGAGTTTGTTAATTTAGTACGCTTAATAAAAGCATCTTTTACTTCAGGGTTTACTACCAAATCAACATATCTCTGTCTGTATCTTTTTTCAGGATCAGTAAAAGCATCATGCACCGTTCCATCAGCATCTACCTTTGGTAAAGGCAAAGGGCGTAAGGATTTTGTAAGGACCTTTAACTCTTTTACTTTTACTGATATCTCTCCAACTTTAGTGATGAAAACAGTACCTGTAATTCCAATAATATCACCAATATCCAATAGTTTTTTAAAAACTGTATTGTACATGGTTTTATCCTCTGTTTCGCAAATTTCATCTCTATTTACATAAATTTGAATTTTTCCATCACTATCCTGTAACTCAGCAAAAGAAGCTTTACCCATAATTCTTCTACTCATCAATCTCCCCGCAATCACTACATTTAATTCCTCACCCTCTTGTATTTTTCCTTAATCTGTTTTGAAGTTGTATTTACATCAAATAGGTCAGCTGGATAAGGATCAACTCCTAAATCTCTTAATTTTTGTAAGGATTCTCTTCTCACTAATTCTTGCTCGGAAAGTACTCTTGTCATCAGTTAAATTTTTTGCAAAGATAGGAATTCTATTATCCTATTATTTCGTATTTTAGACTTCTTTTAACAAGCACAATTTTAATATCAAATTATAAAAATATTTAAGATGAAAATGAACGATTATATCAATGATTTTAGCAATCATTTACGAGACGCAATTGAGATTGCAAGCAATACAGACTTTAACTCCTTACTACTAAAGAAATTAGAAGTATTTTGATTTGTGGATTAGGAGGCTCTGGAATTGGAGGGACAATTGTAAGTGATATTATTTCGTCAAAAGTAAAGATTCCTATTGCTGCAACAAAAGACTACAGCATTCCTAATTTTGTAAATGAGCATACACTTGTTATTGCGAATTCATACTCAGGAAATACAGAGGAAACTCTTTATGCTTTAGAAAAATGCCAAGCAAGAGGGGCAGAAATTGCAGTAATTACTTCTGGTGGGAAATTAAAAACTATTGCTGAAGAAAACGATTACAACCAAATAATTATTCCAGGAAATCAACCACCAAGAGCTATGTTTGGCTATGCATTTACTGAACTATTCTTTATGTTAAATCATTATGGGATTATTGACGATTTTTTTAAATCAGACTTTGAAAAAGCAATTAATCTAATTGACAAAGAAAAAGCTGATATCCAAAAGCAAGCAATGGATTTGGCAAAAAAAATGTACAAACAAACTCCAGTTATTTATGTAGCTAAGGGATTTGAAGGGGTAGCTGTTCGTTTCCGTCAGCAATTAAATGAAAATAGTAAAATGCTTGGATGGCACAATGTTATTCCTGAAATGAATCATAATGAATTATTGGGTTGGCGTACCAATGTTGATGCTTTAGCAGTTGTTTATTTCCGTAATAAATGTGATTACGATCGTAACCAAATAAGAATGGATATTAATAAAAAGGTGATTTCAAAGTTCACAAGTAATATCACTGAAATATGGAGTAAAGGCGATTCTTTAATTGAAAATTCGCTGCATCATATTAGTGTGGGGGATTGGACAAGCTGGTATCTTTCAGAAATGAATAATGTAGATGCTATTGAGATAGATGTTATAGACTTTCTAAAAGGGGAACTTGCTAAAATATAATGAACAAGAAAGTATCATTTAAGGATTTAGGACTGATTGATTACAAGCAATGCTGGGACTATCAAGAAGAACTATTTGCAGAAATTTTATCAGTAAAATCGTCAAACCGAAAAGAAAATAAAACAGTTAGCACTAAAAATCATTTAATTTTTTGTGAGCATCCACATGTTTACACTTTAGGCAAAAGTGGAGATAAAAAAAATCTTTTGGTAAATGATGATTATCTAAAAAGTAGAGGGGCAACCTTTCATAAAATAAATAGAGGAGGTGATATAACTTATCATGGTCCGGGACAAATTGTAGGCTATCCTATTTTAGACTTGGATAATTTTTTTACTGACATTCATAAATATTTACGCTTTTTGGAAGAGGCGGTAATTCTTACTTTGAGAGAGTACGGATTAGAATCTGAGCGCTCTGACGGGGAAACAGGAGTGTGGTTTGATGTTGGTACGTCAAAGGCAAGAAAAATCTGTGCCTTAGGTGTTAAAAGTAGTCGCTGGGTTACCATGCACGGCTTTGCTTTTAATGTAAATTCTGACTTATCTTATTTTGGGAATATTATTCCATGTGGTATTACAGATAAAAATGTAACTTCCCTTCAAAATGAATTAGGAAGGGAAATTAATATGAATGAAGTAAGAAACAAACTTAAAACCCATTTGATTGAGTTATTTGAGATAGAAATTATTTAATATGAAAAAAATATTAAAATATCTACTTATCATTTTTGTATCTCTCAATCTGCTTATTCTTATAAGTGGAAGAAGCTGGTTGTACAAGGCAATTTCTATTACTTATTTAAAGGGAAACACCTCATCTTATATTAATGATTTTATTTACTTGCCCTCCAACACTATTAAGGCAGGAAAACATCAAGAGTGGGGAGTTTCAAAGGATTACAATAAAGCTAATTTACCTGAATTTATTAAACCTGTAAATGAGAGTTTGGAAACAGTTGCTTTTTTGGTAATAATAAACGACAGTATAAATTTTGAAAAATATTGGCACGGCTATAGTGACTCTTCTGTGTCAAATTCATTTTCAATATCCAAGAGTTGGGTTTCTACTTTAATTGGAGTTGCAATAAATGAAGGGAAGATTAAAAGTGTAGATCAAAAAGTTTGTGATTTTTTACCTGATTTTTGTAAAGGAAGAAATATAGAATTAACCATAAAAGATTTACTAACCATGAGTTCAGGGCTCAACTGGACTGAGAGTTATTATAACCCAATTGGACAGGCTGCTGAGGCTTATTACGGAAATCATTTAAGTGATTTGATTAAAAATTTAACTGTAGTAGAAACACCTGGCAAGGTATTTAAGTACAATAGCTCATGCACTCAATTACTAACTTTTATAGTTGAGGAGGCTACTGGAGAAACAATAAGTGAATACGCATCCAAAAAACTGTGGCAACCAATGGGTGCCAAACGCGATGCTCTTTGGAGCACTGATGTGAAGGGTGGGGATGAAAAAGGCTTTTGTTGCATCAACTCAAATGCAAGAGATTTTGCCCGTTTAGGAAAGCTATATATGCACCAAGGTAATTGGAATGGATTACAGCTTTTAGATAGTAATTATATAGCTAAAGCAACATCAGCTGCTGGTTTATTAGATGAAAAAGGAAATAAAAACACTAATTATGGCTATCAATTTTGGTTAGCTGAACGACAAGGGTTGCCAATCTATTACTCAAGGGGGCTTTGGGGGCAGTATGTAATTTGTATTCCAGAAAAAGATATGATTATCGTTAGATTAGGGAAAAAACATGGAACTTACATGCCTGATGGTCACTATGAAGACTTTTATCAATTTACTGATGCTGTACTTGAAATGTACCCTTAAATGCTATCCGAAATAAAAATAAAGAATGTCCTTTTTTTGGATATTGAAACTGTTCCTTGCTCCATAAGCTTTAAGGATTTAAACGTTACTTTTCAGACTTTATGGGCCGAAAAAACAGCTTGGCAGAGAAAAGAAGAGTATACGCCTGCTGAATTTTACAAGCTAAAAGCAGGCGTGATGGCTGAGTTTGCTAAAATCATTTGTATTTCTGTTGGCTATTTATTTATTAATAAAGACGAAAATAATTTTCGTATAAAATCCTTTTATGGAGATGATGAAAAGCAAATTATTACTGATTTTAATAAATTACTAAATTCACAATTCAATAAAAAACAACATCAGCTTTGTGCACACAATGGGAAGGAATTTGATTTTCCATTTATAGCCAGGAGAACACTCATCAATGGATTAAAACTACCAGCAATTTTAGATATTGGAGGTAAAAAACCATGGGAAGTAAATCATTTAGACACAATGGAATTATGGAGATTTGGTGACTACAAGCATTATACTTCCATAAAATTATTGGCTGCTCTATTTAATATTCCAACACAAAGGGATGATATTGATGGCAGCCAAGTAGCTGGTGTTTACTGGAATGATAAAAATTTAGAGCGTATTAAAAGATATTGTCAGAAAGATACTTTAACAGTAGCTCAGCTGCTTTTAAAATATAAAGGAGAAGAGTTGATTTCAGAAAACAACATTGAGTTTGTTTAAATAGAATTTAAAAACTATTTTTAACCACCTAAAAAAAGAAGATGGAAAATATATTATTAGAATTTAAAAATCTTGTTACAGAATTTCACACAGAAGGAGCAATTGTAAAGGCGGTAAATGGAGTTAGTTTTAACCTTAGCAAAGGAGAAACGATCGGTATCGTTGGAGAATCAGGTTCAGGAAAATCGGTTACTTCGCTCTCAGCTATGCGATTGATTCCTAGCCCTCCTGGAAAAATTAGTGGTGGTGAAATTATTTTTCATGAAAAAGATGGAACTGCTACTGACCTTTTAGCTATTTCGGAAGAAGAAATACGCAAGTTCAGAGGGAATGATATCGCTATGATTTTCCAAGAGCCAATGACATCATTAAACCCGGTATTTACCTGTGGAAACCAAGTGATGGAGGCTATTATCTTGCATCAAAAACTGAACAAGAAAGATGCAAAAGCATTAACTATAAAATTGTTTGAAGAAGTTCAACTACCTACTCCTGAACGTATTTTCAGCACCTATCCTCATCAAATCTCTGGTGGACAAAAGCAAAGGGTAATGATTGCTATGGCAATGAGCTGCCAGCCATCAGTTTTGATTGCTGACGAACCAACAACTGCCCTTGACGTTACTGTACAAAAAACTATATTGCAACTAATGCAAAAGTTGCAAAAAGAACATGATATGGGAATTATGTTCATCACACATGATTTGGGAGTAATAGCTGAATTGGCCGATAAAGTAGTCGTGATGTACAAAGGAAATATTGTGGAACAAGGAAGTGTTTGGGATATTTTTACTAACCCAAAGCACCCTTATACCAAAGGACTTTTAGCTTGCCGACCTCCTTTGAATAAGCGCTATACTTTCTTACCTACCGTTTCTGATTTTATGAAAATTGATGAAAGTGGAGAGATAATTGATAATGGTATTTCAGTAGCAGATTTTACAAAAGACTTAGCTATTCCTGAAAGCGAAAGAGTTGCAAAACACAAGCAGCTTTACAGCCTGGAACCTTTAATGCAAATCAAAAACTTGAAAACTTATTTCCCAATCAGAAATGGATTTTTTGGTGGCATAAGCGATCATGTTAAAGCAGTAGATAATGTTAATTTTGATGTCTATCCTGGAGAAACTTTAGGCCTGGTTGGAGAAAGTGGTTGTGGTAAAACAACAATTGGAAGAACGATTATTCGCCTTGAAGAGCCTACTGAGGGGCAAATGATTTACAAAGGAAAGGATATTGCAAAAATGAATACTGAAGAGCTTAGGCTCTTTCGTAAAGATGTTCAAATTATCTTCCAAGACCCTTACTCGTCACTTAACCCAAGAATGACAATTGGAAATGCAATTATGGAGCCTATGCAAGTGCATGGTATTCTTGAAAATGATGAGCAAAGAAAGAAAAAAGTTAAAGAACTCTTAACAAGAGTAAGTTTAGATCCTGCTCATTTTTACCGCTATCCACATGAATTTTCTGGAGGACAACGACAAAGAATTGGTATTGCAAGAGCATTGGCTGTAAATCCTAAGTTTATTATTTGTGATGAGTCGGTTTCCGCTTTAGATGTATCTGTACAGGCGCAAGTATTGAATCTGTTAAATGAACTAAAAGAAGAATTTGGACTAACCTATATCTTTATTTCTCATGATCTATCAGTTGTAAAATACATGAGTGATAGAATGATTGTTATGCAAGCAGGGAAAATTGAAGAAATGGGAGATGCTGACCAAATTTATAATAAACCAGCGACGGAATATACTCAGAAATTAATTGATGCTATTCCTGAAGGAAAACTAGAAGATATAAAAAAACATTTAGAAAGTAAAGGTATTAAAGTAAATTGAATCCAATAAATTTAGTAAAATCTGATACAGCAGAGTAGTTAGAAAGGGTAAAATTGGATGATTTAGTAAATATTTTTTTCTTAGATATTCATCTCAGGAATTTCACCTTCAATAATTAGATTAGCTTCAGTCGAATTTTTTATTTCTTCAACACTTACGCCTGGCGCTCTTTCTAAAAGTTTAAAACCCTTTTCGGTAACTTCCAAAACAGCTAAGTTAGTTACTACTTTCTTTACGCAGTTTACACCCGTAATAGGTAAGGTACATTCTTTCAAAATTTTACTTTCCCCTGCTCGATTGGTGTGCATCATTGCAACAATAATATTATCAGCAGAAGCTACCAAGTCCATAGCTCCACCCATTCCTTTTACCATTTTTCCAGGAATCTTCCAATTGGCTATATCTCCATTTTCAGAAACCTCCATAGCACCCAGCACTGTAAGCTGAACATGTTGGCCTCTTATCATAGCGAAGGAAGTAGCGGAATCAAAAAGTACCGCTCCATCCAAAGTGGTGATAGTTTGTTTTCCTGCATTTATTAAATCTGGGTCTTCATCTCCCTCAAAAGGAAAAGGTCCCATTCCTAACACTCCATTTTCTGATTGAAATTCAATATCAATTCCCTTAGGAATATAGTTTGCAACCAAGGTTGGAATACCAATGCCTAAATTTATATAAGTATTGTGCTCTAATTCTTGTGCTATTCTTTGTGCTATTTGGTTTTTATCTAAAGCCATTATTCTTTAATTCTAATTGTTCTTTGCTCGATTTTTTTCTCGTATTTTTCTCCCTGAAAAATTCTTTGTACAAAAATTCCTGGAGTGTGAATTTGATTTGGATCTAGCTCTCCTGCTGGCACTAGTTCTTCTACCTCTGCAACCGTAATTTTGCCTGCCATTGCCATGAGTGGATTAAAGTTCCTGGCAGTACCTTTAAAAATTAAATTCCCTGCAGTGTCACCTTTCCAGGCCTTTACAAATGCAAAATCAGCAGTTAGTGCTGTTTCCAAAATATGAGGCTTACCCTTATATTTTCTTATCTCTTTTCCTTGCGCCACTTCAGTTCCGTATCCTGCAGGAGTGAAAAATGCAGGTATTCCTGCTCCTGCTGCTCGGCATCTTTCTGCCAAAGAACCTTGAGGTATTAAATCCACTTCCAATTCACCACTTAGCATTTGTCTTTCAAACTCAGCATTCTCACCAACATAAGAGGAAATCATTTTTTTAATTTGCTTTCTCTGAAGTAAGAGTCCTAATCCAAAGTCATCCACTCCAGCATTATTAGAGATGCAGGTTAGTCCAAAAATTTCTTTCTTGCAGAGGGAAGCAATTGCGTTTTCAGCTATTCCTGAAAGCCCAAAACCCCCAAACATAAAAGTCATATTACTTTCCACGCCTTCTAGCGCCTGTTCAACATTATCAACTGTCTTATTTATCATAATTTAAAATTCTTCATTAAATTCTTCTGCTTCAAAACTATTAGTTGCCTCACCACAATCTAATTTTAGGTCGACCGACTTTGGTATATCAAAGTCAATTGGATAGATTCCTGACTCTAAAGTATCTGCATAAACCCTCTGCATATATTCAGCAAAGACCGGCAATGCCATGTTAGCTCCTTGTCCATAATATATTGTCCTGAAATGAGCCGCTCTGTCTTCACAACCACTCCAAACTCCGGTGACTAAATTAGGTGTTATACCCATAAAATAACCATCTGACTGGTTTTGAGTCGTTCCTGTTTTACCTCCCATTTCATTTTCGAAACCATATTTGTAGCGCAACCTCACTCCCGTTCCTCTAGTTATTTCAGCGGCAGGGCTATAAACTCCATCCACAACTCCTTGCAACATTCTTACCATAATATCTGCTGTTTCTTTACTCATAGCCTCCTGTGTTTTTGGTAAAAAATCTTCCAATACCACTCCATTTTTATCTTCAATTCGAGTAACAAAAATAGGTTCTGTCCAAACTCCTTTATTTACAAAAGTAGAGTACGCACCAACCATTTCGTAAACCGATAAATCAAAAGTTCCTAAACATAAAGAAGGAACTGCTAAAATCTTAGACTGGATTCCAATCTTTTTTGCTAAATCAACGACAGCGTGAGGGCCAAATTGCTTCATAATGTAAGCGGTAACAGTGTTGATGGAATTAGCCAAGCCAAACTTTAAGGTTAATGACATCTCATCAAACTCATCTCCCGAATTCTTTGGGACCCAGTCTTTTTCCAGACCCCATCTTTCTTTATCAAAAACAACAGGAACGTTAGACACCTCAGAGCAAGGGGTGTAGCCCTCCTGCATAGCCAAGGAGTATAAAAAGGGTTTAAATGTAGACCCTACTTGTCGCTTTCCCATCTTAACGTGGTCGTACTTAAAATGCTTATAGTTTATCCCCCCAACATAAGCCTTAACATATCCTGTTCTTGGGTCCATACTCATCATTCCGCTGTGAATAAAAAACTTATTGTACTTGATAGAATCTCTAGGTGAGAGTAGAGTGTCTATCTCTCCCTGCCAGGAAAACAAAGTCATTTGCACTTTCTTTTTGAAAATACTTTTTATTTCATTTTCAGACTTTCCCGCTTCCTTTAATTTTCTATATCTTTCTGAGCGCCTCATTCCTTGGTCAATAATTTCGTCTATTTGCTCCCATTCAAAATCATCAGGATAAGGGGCCTTTGTATAGCCCATCCAGTGGGTGTTAAAATCTTTTTGTAAAGATGATATGTGGGTGCGCATTCCTTCTTCTGCAAACCTTTGCAAACGCGAATTAATAGTTGTATATACTTTTAATCCGTCCGTATAAGCGTTGTAATTTGTACCATCCGGTTTAGTGTTATTTGCACACCATTTCTTTAATTCTCCTCTAAAATACTCTCTAAAATAAGGAGCAAGCCCTTCATTATGACTTGCTTTTTTGAAATTTAAGACAATTGGCTGCTGAGCTAAGGTATCGTACAAAGAGTCTGAAATAACATCATATTTTTTCATTTGAGAAAGAACAACATTTCTTCTATCCTCTGTTAATTTAATTCTTCTATTTGGATTATAGTAAGACGGGTTCTTTAACATTCCCACAAGCATTGCTGACTCTGAAATATTTAATTCAATTGGTGGTTTGTTAAAATAAACCTGTGATGCAGATTTGATCCCTACCGCGTTATTCACCCAGTCAAAACGATTTAGATACATAGTTAATATCTCGTTCTTTGTGTAGCGTTTTTCAAGTTTTCCTGAAATTATCCATTCCTTTATTTTTTGCATCACTCTTTCTATACCAGAGCTTGGCTTCTTAGTAAACAACATTTTGGATAATTGCTGAGTAATCGTACTTGCCCCTCCCGAACTACTTTTTCCAACTAATGCTCCATAAATTGCTCTTAATAATGCCCTTCCATCAATTCCTGAATGATTCCTAAAGCGCACATCTTCAGTTGAAATAAATGCGTTAATTAAGTTTTCTGGAAGCTCATTATAATCTGCTCTACTTCTATTCTCAAAAAAATATTTTCCCAAAATAACACCATCTTCTGAAATAACTTCAGTTGCTAAATTGTTCTTTGGATTCTCTAATTGCTCAAATGAAGGCAGGTCACCAAAAAAACCAATAGCTGTTAAATTAACCAGCAAAAACAACCCGAAAAATGGACTGGTAATAATTAACCACAAAAGTATCTTTTTGTATCTACTCATTTGTTTTTTTTATGCTCAAGCCTAACGAAAGAACATTATTTAGTACTTGTATTTTTTCATGCGATCCATAACGCATTGCTTGTTCAATTTTAAAAGAATAATTTCCTTTTTTACTAAATAACTTTGAGTTATTATATTCAAACTCAAACTCCCTTATATCTCCAATTCCTTTGCCCAACCACATTCCCTCCTTGTTAGCCAATATCAATTCAACGGTGTCCTTCACTTCTGATTCAATAAATATAAATAAATTCTGAAATTCATAATCAACCGAATGTCTTAACTTAATTTTTATTATATTTTTACTAGTAGTGTCATCTACAAAGCAGTTAAAAAGCGCTATACTATCTGAATTCCATTTCTGATTTTCAAAATTTTTATACTCTTCAAAAACAATAGAGTTATTACATGAAATTAACATGCCTATTGTGCAAATTAAAACTAAAATCCGCATCGAATAATTATCTTTAGTTACGGTGTGACCCATCACAATTTCCATTTGGATTTTTAGTTTTTCCACAATGACAATTTCCCTTTTTTTTCTTTTTGAATTTTGGCTTCTTCTTTTTGTCAAAACGCCCAATATTGTCTTGGCCCATAGCGTCCTCAAAAGAAACTTCTTTTTGCTCGATTTCAATTACAAAACTTTCAAAGCTTGCAGGAAGCTCTCCTTTCTTATTTAATGCAATTATTTTATTTACATTTTCAATGGACAGCTCAAGCAAGTCACCAGGGTTATCCATATTAAAATAAAATAAGACACCTTTAAAAACATCTAATTTTACAAATTTCGCATTTCCTTTTTTAGATTTTAACATAACTTTTGTGCTCGGAAAGTCCTTTAAAGCCTCAGTATATCCATCTAATTCAAAATTCAAACAACACTTTAATCTTCCGCATTGTCCTGAAATTTTCTGAGGGTTAATTGATAGTTGCTGATATCGAGCGGCATTAGTTGATACTGAAGGAAAGTCCGTCATCCATGTAGAACAGCAAAGCTCCCTACCGCATGAACCTATTCCTCCAATTTTTGCAGCTTCTTGTCTAACTCCAATCTGGCGCATTTCTACTCTAACTCCAAAGTTTCTTGAATACTCTCTTACTAAATCTCTGAAGTCAACTCTTTTTTCTGCAGTATAATAAAATGTTGCTTTCGAATTATCACCCTGAAACTCAACATCCGTAAGCTTCATTTCTAATCTGGAGTCTTCAATGATTCGTTTTGCTTTGATTAAAATATCGTCCTCATTTGCTACTGCACTTTTCCATTTCTGCATATCATTTTCTGACGCTATTCTAAATAGTTTTCTTATTGGATCCTTTTCAACATTTCTGCTTTTTCTTTTTATTTGAAGAGCTACTAGCTCTCCCTTCATAGTTACTTTACCAATATCATGCCCAGACTTTTCGCCCTGTACTGCTACCCAATCTCCACTGCTAATATCAATATCCTCTGAATTAACGTAAAAATCTTTCCTGTCTCCCTTAAACTGCACTTCAACCAAGTTACTGTTTTCGCTTTTTGGAGCGTCAATTTGATATAACCAGTCAAAAACAGTACTGTTAGCAGAACCTCTTTTCTCAGACACCTCACATGTACTACAATTACTACAACCCATTTTTTTTATTTTAAGGCAAATTTACGCTTAAGTCTTAAGAATTTCACCATTTGAAGTGAAAGCTCAAAAAATAAGATTTTTGCATTTGCATTTCTATTAATAGCTTTAATTGATTCTTCTAATTTTTCAGCTATAAACACACTGTTTTCTTCATGTATAAATGGCGAAAATTTAGTTAAAAAAGCAAGTTCATTTTTGTTTGTTTTGAGCAAAGAATAACTCGCAAAATTATAAATTAAACACTCCCTAATCATTTTTATAGCATATGACAGGAATATATTTTGCTGTTTTCTGCCCTTTAAAGAAAGATTGTCTACCCAATTTGAAATTCCCTGAACATCCATCTTATATGTAAGTCGCATCCAATCTGAAAAGTCAGAAAATAAATCTAATTCACCTTCTTTATCATCCAAAATTTGACTAATTTTTCCCAAATCTGCATTAGTTAAATTTCTAAGATGTTTCGCTCTTTCCAATGACAAAGTCTCCCCTCCAAAATAGGTAATAATATCTTCTGTCGTAAAATCTGCAATTTTTAGCGTCTGTAACCTTGAGGTTATAGTAGGTAAAAGTTGATTAGCATTTTCTGTTACAAGTAAAAAGACAGTTCCCTTTGGTGGCTCTTCAAACAACTTCAAGAGCTTATTAGATGTTTCTAAATTCATTCTTTCTGGCATCCAAATCAACACAATTCTATATTTCGCCTCATAATTTTTGAGGCTTAATTTTTTATGAATATTATTTGCCTCATCTTTATAAATTGTCCCTTGCTGCCCTGTTTTATTTTCAGTTCCAAATGAATCAATCCAACCATTTAGTGATCCATAATAATTGTTAGTTATGAATTTGCGCCACTGACTAATAAAATGGTCACTTACAGGACTCTGCACTGTTTTAGTCTTTAAAACCGGAAGAACTAAGTGCAAATCGGGGTGAGATAGGTTGTTAATTTTAATACATGAGGAACAGATTCCACAAGAATCAATTGCAGTTCTGTTTTCGCAATTTAAAAATTGGGCATACGCAAGTGATAAAGCCAATTTAGCGCTACCACTTTTACCAGAAAAAAGCTGAGCATGACTAATTCGGTTGTTTTTAACCGCATCAGTTAGTTGCTTTTTCACTAAACTATTTCCTACTACCTCTTTAAATAACATTCAAAATTTATTTCTGTCAAATGTAAATATTTTGTGCTCAATTTTAGCATTTATTTTACTTTTGCAAAATGAAAAACATAAGTAACATAACTTTGAGGGGAAAAAAGGTTTTATTACGAGTTGACTTTAATGTGCCCTTAGACAAGGATTTTAACATTACTGATGATAGTAGAATTAAAGCAGCCCTACCCACAATTCAAAAGGTAATTACAAGTGGAGGGAAAGCAATTATCATGTCTCACCTTGGGAGACCAAAAAATGGTTTTGAAGAAAAATTTTCATTAAAGCACACGACCAAACACCTCTCTAACTTACTTAAAACCGAAGTTAGCTTTAGTATTGACTGTATCGGTGAAAAGACCTCGGTAGATGTGTCTAAAATGAAAAATGGAGACGTATTAGTATTAGAGAACTTGCGCTTTCACTCTCAAGAAAAGTTGGGAGACAATGATTTTGCGAAAAAATTGGCCGAACATGGTGATCTGTATGTAAATGATGCTTTTGGAACCGCACACAGGGCGCACGCGTCAACCTCTATTATTGCTAATTATTTTCCGAAAAATAAATATTTTGGATTATTATTTAACAAGGAAATAAATAATTTAGAAACTGCACTTGAGAACCCCAAAAGACCTTTTACTGCAATTATAGGTGGCGCAAAAATAACAGGGAAAATTGATACCATTACCTCACTTCTCAACAAAGTAGACAACCTAATTGTTGGGGGAGGGATGGCTTATACTTTTGTTAAAGCAATGGGAGGGTGTGTTGGCGATTCATTAGTGGAGGATAGTAAGTTAGATTTGGCAAAAGACTTAATTAATTATGCTAAAGAAAATGGAGTTAAGTTGTTACTGCCTTCTGATTCGCTAAATGCAAATGAGCTCAATAATAATGCAGTCCTTCAACATTCTGAAATTACAAATATTCCTGACGGATTTATGGGTCTAGATATTGGGAGTGACAGCATCACTCGCTTTTCTAAAGTAATATTAAATTCGAAAACAATTATCTGGAACGGACCGATGGGGGTTTTTGAAATGGATAATTTTTTAAACGGCACTAAAAAAATTGGAGAAGCAATATGCAAGGCAACACGAAAGGGAGCCTTTTCATTAGTTGGAGGAGGAGATTCTGTTGCTGCTGTAAAGCAGTTTGGTTTAGCTGAAAAAGTGTCGTACATTTCAACGGGTGGCGGCGCTATGCTAGAGTATCTTGAAGGTAAAAAACTTCCCGCATTAACTGCTATTAAAAATTAATTTTCTGATTCAATTTTTTTTTGGCTTTTTTGGCTTTTTCATCAATTTGATCTAAAATAGATTGATGTTTTTTTAATTGTGGCGTTATAACTTTGGCAACATTAGTAAGTGGGTTAAACAATACAGAACCTTCTTTAGTTTGGCTCTTTAACAAGTTATAATCGTTAATAAAAAAGAGTAGAAAACTAAAAGCAACTACTACTTTTAAAAAACCAAAAACGCCTCCAAGTACTCGGCTAAAGAATCCTAATGCTAGAGCTTTAGCTATTTTATCAACAAAAAACCCTAACATTTTTACACATAAAACGCTTACTAAAAATAAAAACCCAAAAGCCAAAACAGGAACAAATTGCTGATAACCATCAAGTATATCAATAAACTTTGGCTCCAAAAATTCTGAGAAATTAATAGCCATAAATACACCTATAAATAAAGCCAACAATGAAGTTACTTCGCTAACTAGTCCATTAGAAAAGCCTTTTATAGACCCATATAATAAAGGGACCAATATTATAATATCTAAATAATTCATACAGTAAAGATATTAAAATTTTAACTTTGCGCTATGAATGACTTGGATAAACAATGGGATGCTTTAGTTTTAAAAATAGAGAGAAAATTTGATGATGAGATAAACTTGAAGGCTATACTTTATTTGATTGGAGTACAAGAACTAAATATGGGGGTTAAACGATTTGGTAGGGAAGAAAAAGTAGACATTCTACATGTTGCGGTGTGTAAAATACTAACTCCTTTTGGATTTTATAAGTTTGATAGAGTAGATGAGGATGGGTGGCCACACTGGATCGAATTAAAAGCGCTAAAAAATCTTAACGACTCAAAGCAAGGGCTACTAATGAAGGAGGCCATTATAAAATATCTTAGTAATTAATGAGCGTCACAACCTGAGTAGTCGCTTCTTCTTTTTTAATATTAATAATATTTGCCCCTAAATACTCATCATTTCCGTCTATTTTCATAACTGATATATTTAAAATCATTTCTAAAGGAAGTGTAAATTCTGCCCTTCCGTTATTATCAGTCCATTCTGCTATAAATATATTTGAATATTGTCCAGTTGGACTATAAAAAGTATCTAGGTTAGCTTTTACCAAAAGGTCTAAAGATCTATTGTCGTAATTATCTGGGTTATATGTTTCTAATGATTGTTTTAGTTGGTTTGCATGTAAAATAACTCTTGATTGAGGTACTGCATTCCCAGAGCCGTCCTTTACAATAATTACAGCTATTGTGTCTTTCTCTTTTTCACACGACGAAAAAGTAGTTGTTATCACTAGAGCAAAAACTCCTAATAATATAGTTTTAAAAATCTTATTTAGCATAATTATTGTTTCTTTGTAATTGAATTAGCAAATATATATAAATTATTGCAATGTTAGAAAAGGTAAAGAAATTACTAAAAGAGGTTGAAGCATTTGTCCCGAAATCAGAGAAAGAAACAGAGGTGTTCCGACTTAAATTTTTAGGTAAAAAGGGTGAAATGAATACTTTATTTGCCGCATTCAAAGAAATTCCTAACGAAAGCAAAAAAGAATTTGGACAGGCAATTAACGCCTTAAAACAAAATGCTCAAACTAAAGTTGATATATTTAAAGGAAGCTTTAACTCTGAAAAAGAGAATGAAGAAATTGATTTAAGTAGACCTGTTTCTCTAAATAATTTAGGAAGTAGACATCCTATTTCTTTAGTGAGAAATAAGATTGTAGATATTTTTAATCGCATTGGCTTTACTGTTTCAGAAGGGCCAGAAATTGAAGATGATTGGCATAATTTTTCTGCATTAAACTTGCCAGAAGAGCATCCTGCCAGAGATATGCAGGACACCTTTTTTACTCAAACTAACCCTGATATTTTATTAAGAACACACACATCTTCGGTGCAAGTGCGATTTATGGAAGAAAATAAGCCCCCAATACGAACTCTTTCTCCAGGTAGGGTTTATAGAAATGAGGCTATTTCAGCACGTGCACATTGTATTTTTCATCAAGTAGAAGGTTTATATATTGATGAAAATGTAAGTTTTGCAGACTTAAAGCAAGCTCTTCTTTATTTTGCAAAAGAAATGTTTGGAGAAAAAACAAAAATACGATTGAGGCCTTCATATTTCCCGTTTACAGAGCCCTCTGCAGAAGTAGATGTAAGTTGCAATATTTGCAACAGCAAAGGCTGTAATGTATGTAAATACACTGGTTATTTGGAAATTTTAGGATGCGGAATGGTTGATCCAAATGTTTTGGATAACTGTGGCATTGATTCTAAAAAATATACTGGATATGCTTTTGGAATGGGAATTGAAAGAATTGCTATGTTAAAATATGGAGTAAAAGATTTGCGACTCTTTTTTGAGAATGATGTGCGCTTCTTAAAGCAGTTTGATAAAAGCATCTAAATTTAGATGGAAATAATATTAATCTGCTTAGCTGCATTTTTCGCATCACTACTCACTTTTTTTTCTGGCTTTGGTTTAGGTACAATTTTAATGCCTGTTTTTGCTCTTTTCTTTCCTCTTGAAATGGCAATCGCCTTAACCGGGGTTGTTCATCTTTTAAATAATTTTTTTAAAATGTACTTGGTAGGTAAAAAAGCAAATTGGAGAATTGTGCTAAAATTTGGCACTCCTGCTGTAATTAGTGCATTAATAGGGGCATGGCTATTAATGTCCTTTTCAGAAACTTCAGAATGGCTTTCATATGTAATAGGGGGGAAAGTTTTTTCCATTACTCCCATAAAAGTACTAGTTGCTTTCTTAATGTTTGGCTTTGCATTTTTGGAATTAATGCCTTTTATCAAAAATTTGGAATTTGCTAAAAACAAACTATTTATTGGGGGTGTTATTAGTGGGTTTTTTGGTGGACTATCAGGTCATCAAGGGGCACTAAGAAGTGCTTTTTTAATTAAGTGCGGATTGAGCAAAGAGAGTTTTATTGCTACTGGAGTAATGATTTCCACTGTTATTGACATTTCAAGAGTCTCGATTTATTTTACAAAATACACCTCTATTGGTATTGAAGAAAACATCAACCTTCTTTTAGCGGCTGTGCTTGCTGCATTTGCTGGCGCTTTAATTGGTAAAAAACTATTAAAGAAAATTACCACTAACTTTGTGCAAATTACTGTTGCAGTAATGATTATGCTAATGGCTGTTTCTATTGGGCTTGGGATTGTTTAGTATGTTAAAAATATTCTATTTATTTTTAATTTAAAATCAATAATTAATATTTTTGTAAATTAGAAGCTGAAAAGAAAGGGATTGTAATGGGAGGCTTAGTATCTATATTATATTTAAAATAGAAATAAGAGGCCAACCTTTACCTAAAACTCCAATCGTAAGTATGTAGGTTTTCTACTGAGTGCCTCAGTAAATCAATCGCTCCTCTTACATCCTCTTTGTGTACCATCTCTATAGACTGATGAATGTGTCTTGTGGGTATAGAAACCGCCCCAGCAATACTTCCTCCTGGATTCATTCTTTGTATTCCTGCTGTATCTGTTCCTCCTGCAGGTAATATCTCCAATTGTGTTTTTAGCTTCTTCTTTTTCGCTAATTCTTTCATGTATTTTACCATTCTGTAATCACAAACAGTAGCAGAATCCATTACCTTAATACAAGCCCCTTCACCCAAAGCTGAGACTTGCTCTTGTTTTGTGCTTCCAGGAGTATCCCAAGCAATAGTTGTGTCTAAACCAAAACCAAAATCAGGATTTATATCCATTGAAGAAACATTTGCCCCTCTAATCCCAATTTCCTCTTGTACTGTAAAAACACCGTAAACATCATAAGGTGGGATGTCTTTCATCTCGCGTAACATTTCAATAAGAATAAAAACAGACACCCTATTATCCAAAGATTTGCAATTTATACAGTCTCCCATTTCAATTAGCTCGCTACTTCTGGTAATTGTATCTCCTACTGAAATAATGCTTTCCAAATCTTCTTTACTTCTTCCTGTGTCAATAAAATAATCTTTAATTGTAGGAACCTTTGCTCTGTCTGCAGCATTCATCAGGTGAATTGGCTTTCCCCCCATCACACCAATTATATCTTCTTTTCCATGTATAATTACTCTTTGTGCGGTTAGTGTTTTTGGATCAAAACCACCTAAAGTATGAAAATAAACAAACCCTTTGTCATCAATGTGAGTGACAATAAATCCTATCTCATCCATATGAGCACCAATCATTACTCGTCTACTTTCTTTTCCCTTTTTTATTGCCACAACATTTCCCATGTTGTCTATTCTTATTTCATCCACTAAGGACTCAACCTCTCTCAATACGATTTCCCTCACTCTTTGTTCGTGTCCCGGAGCTCCTGCAACCTTGCAAATTTCTGCTAATAATACTGTATTTATCATTTTTATTTTACTTTACTTAATTTCATCATGTTTGTCATGCCTTTTTCTTGAGCTGGCATACTAGCCAAATTTACTACTAAATCTCCCTTTTTTAAGAGATTTCTATCCTTTAAAATTTCTTTAGTTTCCTTTATGGTTTGATCTGTTGTTGTTCCTCTATTGTAATAAAAACCTCTTACCCCCCAAACCAAACTTAGCGTATTTAAAATCGTATGGTTATTTGTAAAGGCATAAATAAATGCATTCGGCCTATAGCTTGACATTTTTATAGTATTAAATCCAGAATAAGTGACAGTTATTATTGCCTTTGCTTCTGTACTTTTGGCAATATCACATGCATTTGAGCAAATTGCATTTGTCAATAATCGTTCGTTATTTACCAGCGTTTTATTTATTATACTTTTTGATATGTTATGGTCGCTCCTCTCAACGTCTCTAATGATTTTTCGCATAGTATCAACAACATTTAAGGGGTAAGCTCCAATAGATGTTTCTCCGCTTAGCATCACTGCGTCAGCCCCATCAATAACAGAATTTGCCACATCATTTACCTCAGCCCTTGTTGCTGTTGGGTTATCCGTCATGCTTTCAAGCATTTGTGTTGCAATTATAACTGGTTTTGAGTGTTCAATACATTTTTCAACAATCATTTTCTGATAAACAGGAACCTTGTATAACGGCACCTCAACTCCTAAATCTCCCCGTGCAACCATAATTGCATCAGCCGCTTTAATTATTGAATCAATTTCATTTATAGCTTCTGGTTTTTCTATTTTAGCAATTATTTTGTGATGTAGTTTTTTATTTTCTATTATTCTTTTTAGAATTTTAACATCATTCGCTGAGCGAACAAATGACAGGCCTATCCATTCTATTTTTTCTGAAAGCACAAAATCTAAGTCCAACTTATCTTTTTTTGTTAAGCAGGGAAGTGAAATTTTAGTGTTTGGCAAATTAACCCCTTTTCTAGACTGTAATAAACCTCCAAAAATTACTTTTAAAACAACCGTATCCTTCTTGTTTGTACTAATGACTTCCAGCGCTAACTTCCCATCATCCAACAAGACTTTGTCTTTTTTAGAAACATCTTTAGCAAAACCAAAGTAACTTATATGAATTGTGTTTTTCTTTCTTTTAGTGCTAAAAACTACTTCATCTCCTTTTTTGAGTTTTATTGGTTTTTCAAATATGCCTACCCTTATTTTAGGTCCCTGTAAATCAGCTAAAATAGCCGTGTGCATATTCAGTTCTTGGTTTATCTCTTTTATGTTTGAAATAATCTCTTTTGCATCATCATGTTCAAGGTGAGAAAAGTTTAATCTACACACATTTACTCCTCTTTGAATGATTTTTCTCAACATAGGCCTTGATGATGTTGATGGACCAATGGTCGCTATTATCTTAGTTTTTCTTATCATTAAAAATAAATCTATCTATATATTTTAAATTTTCTATATCTATCTCAAAAGCCAACAAAACATCTGTTGTGCTTCTTAATTTACTAATAAAATCGAGCTTTTCTTGACTCCAATAATCGCTTTTTACAACCAAAAAATAATTAATACTTTTTTGGCTCGGAACCAAGTATCCTTTTTTAGAACGATTAGCTAACAAATCATATTCTATTCCTTCATCTGAAACATATGTATATCTTGGAAACCTCAGATCTCCCTTAATACTATGATCTTCTTCTTTTTCAAAATTTAATTTCATTGAGTTATTAATACTCCAACACAACTTGTAGGCTTTTGTGTGGCTATTTATTGCCAACACAGCAAAGTCAAAGTCTTCAGTACACTCTAATGTAAACCTTGTTTTCATAACTGCTAAAATACACTATTATATGCTTTTTTAGCTGCTTTTTGCTCTGCGTCCTTAATAGATGAGGCCTGCGCTTCTGCTTTTTTAATATTTTCTATATAAACAGCAACAAGAAATTCTTGCTTGTGGCTAGGCCCCTCTCTTTTTATCACCTTGTATTTTGTTTGTATTTTTAATTTTTGAGACAACCTTAACAGCTTACTCTTGTAGTCTGTATCAGAAAGATCTTTAATAAATTCTGAACTATAAATATGCTCAATAATAAACTTTCCTGCTCGTTCTATTCCTTTGTCAATGTAGATTGCCCCAATAATTGATTCAATTGTATTTCCATAAACACTTTTTGGAATTAGCTTAAGGTTGCTTTTTATGTCAGAATCTAAAAAAATTTTCTTTCCCACTAAGTTCAAGTGTTTTCTTCCAACTATTATTGCTCTTTGTTGGGACAGAAAACCTTCTTCTTGTTCTGGGTTTTCTAAGTAAAGTTGCTTGGAGACAATAAAATCCAAAATTGAATCCCCTAAAAATTCTAACCTTTCGTTATTATCCTTAATACTATATGACTTGTGCTGTAAGGCCTTTAAATATATCTCTTTTCGTGTTGGGTTATAGCCTAGTATTTTAAATAAAAAAGAATTACCCTTATCGCAAGTAAACCTTTCATATATTCGTTTAAAAAGTGTTATGATGTATATTTTTTAAATAAGACAGAGGCGTTATGCCCTCCAAAACCAAAAGTGTTGCTTAAAGCATAGTTAACTGTTCTTTTTTGTGCTTTATTGAAAGTTAAATTTAGTTTTTTATCAATATTAGGGTCGTCAGTAAAGTGGTTAATCGTAGGAGGAATAATATCATTTTTCACGGCCATGATACAAGCAATTGATTCAATAACTCCCGCGGCACCTAACAAATGTCCTGTCATTGATTTTGTAGAGCTAATATTTAAACTATAGGCATGCTCACCAAACAAGGCCTTGATTGCCTTGGTTTCTGCGACATCACCAAGAGGAGTAGATGTTCCGTGCACATTTATATAATCTACGTCTAACAAAGGTATTTCAGCCTCTTCCACTGCTAACTGCATAACATTTCGCGCTCCCAACCCTTCAGGGTGAGGCGCTGTTATGTGATGCGCATCAGCTGTTAAGCCTCCTCCAACTATTTCTGCATAGATTTTTGCACCTCTTTTAATTGCGTGTTCGTATTCTTCAATTACAATTGCGCCCCCTCCTTCGCCCATCACAAAGCCATCTCTGTCTTTGTCAAAGGGTCGGGATGCAGTTTTTGGATCGTCATTTCTTGTTGATAAAGCCATCATTGCGTTAAAGCCCCCTATACCTGTTTCAAAAACACAAGCTTCAGACCCTCCTGCAATAAAAATATCCGCCTTATCCCATTTAATGTAATTAAATGCATCTATAAGAGAATTTGTTGATGAAGCACAAGCAGAAACAGTAGTGAAATTAGGGCCCCTAAAACCATGCTTTATTGATATATGTCCGGCAGGTATATCTGAAATAAGCTTTGGAATAAAAAATGGATTATATCTAGGCGTTCCATTTCCTTGTGCAAAATCTGAAGCTTCTTGTTGAAAGCTTTTCATTCCGCCAATACCCGAGCCCCAAATAACACCAGCTCTATCGAGATTAATTTCATCCAAATTTAAGTCGGAATCTATAATTGCCTCATCACTTGCAACCATTGCATATTGACAAAATAAATCCATTTTTCTCGCCTCCTTTCTGTGCATAAAATCAGTGACATCAAAACCCTTAAGCTCACAAGCGAATTGTGTTTTAAAATTTTCAGCATTGAAATGAGTAATAGGCGCAGCGCCGCTTACCCCATCTTGCAGGGCTCTCCAATAATCATTAAGATTGTTTCCAATAGGGGTTAAAGCGCCCATCCCAGTAACAACTACTCTTCTACCTTTCATTTTGAATAGTTAGGCTGCCTCAATAAATGAAACTGCGTCACCAACTGTTGCGATAGCTTCCGCTTTATCGTCTGGTATTTGAATATCAAATTCTTTTTCAAACTCCATAATCAGCTCAACTGTGTCTAAGGAATCAGCTCCTAGATCATTAGTAAAATTAGCCTCATTAGTTACCTCGCTTTCGTCAACTCCTAACTTGTCAACAATAATTGCTTTTACTTTTTCTGCTACATCTGACATGTTTAAATGTTTTAATTATTAATGTGCAAATAAAACTATAAATTAAAGAACTCGCAACCTTTCTTATTTTCTATTTTAACATATCTTTGTTTATACTATTTTTAATAAAAAATTAATAATGCCAAAAAAAATTGCAATATTCGGTTCGGGGTCGGGCTCAAACGCCGAAAATATCTGCACTTATTTTGCTCAATCACCTGATATTGATGTAGTTTTAATTTGCACTAACAAGCGAGACGCATTAATTGTAAAAAGAGCTAAAAAACTAAATATTCCAACGTATGTATTTACTAAAAATGAGCTTAATAATTTTGCTAATTTGCATAAAAAACTTAAAGTAAGAGGTGTTGATGTTGTCATATTGGCTGGATTTTTACTTAAGCTTCCCCCTAAAATGATTGATAGCTACCCGAATCGCATCATCAATATTCACCCATCATTATTACCAAAGTATGGGGGAAAAGGAATGTATGGGGATAACATACATAAAGCTGTAATTAAAAATAAAGAAACCGAAAGCGGCATTAGCATCCACCTTGTTAATCAAAACTATGATGAGGGAAAGATAATTTTACAAGAAAAGTGTTCTATTTCTTTTAATGAATCTACAGAAACATTAACACAAAAAATACATAAATTAGAGCAAAATTATTTTCCCTTAGCTATTGAAAAAATGATTAAAAATTTATAAAAATGAAAACCCTGTCAGTAATCATAAAAAAGTTATTTAAATAATGAGTATTATTATTTATACTGACGGCTCTGCTAAGGGAAACCCTGGAAACGGAGGGTATGGAATTGTGATGATTAGCGGGGCATATAGAAGAGAGCTGCAACAGGGATTTAGACTTACAACCAATAATCGCATGGAACTGTTAGCTGTTATTACAGCACTAGAAAGTGTTAAAAAGGAAAAATCAATTATTACTGTTTATTCTGACTCAAAATATGTGATTGATGCAGTTGAAAAAAAATGGGTGCTTGTATGGGAAAAGAAAAATTTTAACAAAAAGAAAAATCCAGATTTATGGATTCGTTTCCTAAAAATATACAGAAAACAAAAAGTGAGTTTTATTTGGGTAAAGGGTCATGCCAATAACAAAGAAAATGAAAGATGTGATTCATTGGCGGTGCAAGCTGCTAGCTCTAGCGATTTACTTATTGACAGTTGGTATGAAAATAATGTTAAAAATACCGGATCTTCATTATTTTAATGAATATCAAATTTAACTAGTTTTACAAATTCGTTTATACGTGCACTAACATCTTTCTGAGTAATTTCTGTTAATTTCTGTGTCCCAAATTTTTCAACACAAAAAGATGCCATTGCAGAACCGTTAATGACCGCTCTTTTCATATTTTCAAAAGAGATGTTGTTAGTTTTAGCTAAATAACCTATAAATCCTCCTGCAAAAGAATCTCCAGCCCCCGTAGGATCAAACACTTCTTCCATAGGCAGGGCTGGCGCAAAAAACACCTCTTCATTATTAAATAAAAGAGCTCCGTGCTCTCCTTTTTTGATTATTAGGTATTTAGGACCCATAGCTAGAATTATTTTTGCAGCTTTTACCAATGAGTATTCTTCTGAAAGCTGTCTAGCTTCTTCATCATTTATGGTTAATACATCAACCTCTTTTAAGGCTTCTTTTAAATCATCCATAAAGAGATCCATCCAGAAGTTCATGGTATCTAACACAACCAATTTAGGTCTTTTTTTCATTTGACCTAAAACTTTTTTTTGGACGCTTGGCATTAGGTTTCCTAGCATTAAGAATTCTGATTCTTGATATTTTTCAGGAACAATTGGATCAAAATTTTCTAATACATTTAACTGAGTATCTAAGGTGTCTCTAGTATTCATGTCATTGTGATACTTTCCAGACCAAAAAAATGTTTTTTCTCCTTTTTTTATTTGCAAGCCATCAGTGTCTACTGATTTTCTTTTTAGCATCTGTATTGCTTCATTGGGAAAGTCCTCTCCTACAACAGATACAAGGTTTAAATTTTTAGCAAAAAATGATGATGATAAGCAGATGTATGTTGCTGCTCCACCAACTATTTTATCTGTCTTTCCAAAGGGAGTTTCTATTGCGTCAAAGGCCACCGTTCCTACAACTAAAATACTCATAATTATTTTTTTTGCAAATATATTTTATTATTTCAACCTTTGTGTTATTTTTGCAGCCGTTTTAATAACACTCCTCCTTAGCTCAGCTGGTTAGAGCATCTGACTGTTAATCAGAGGGTCCTAGGTTCGAGTCCTAGAGGGGGAGCAAACAAAAAGTCCAGCTATTTAAGCTGGACTTTTTGCGTATTAACCAAAATTATTTTCTATAAAAAATTACAATTTTTAACCACATCAAATTAAAATCAAATAGGCATAAATGACAAGCAATATAAATAGTGCGTCTTTTATTGTTATTTATAAATTTTTATACGAACCAACTATTTAATTAGTTTCACCAATACTATTTAATTGTTTTTTTTCTTAAATAGCCTGCTGCTTCCTTTTTTAGATTTTTTACCTAGTTTTTGCCCGTCCTTATACAGTACCAGCCTCCACTTTGATTTCTTTTTTATTTTAGCCTCTGTTTCAAAGTCGGTGCATGGAAGGGTGGCTGTTCCGTTAAATGTTTTTTTAGTTCTACACGAACTTAATACAACAACACTTAACAATAAGATAATGATATGTTTACTTTTCAGCAGTCTCACTTGGTAAAATTAAACATATTTTTGTTACTTACATTATGAAGAAAAAGAAAAAAAATAAAAAGCCCCAAAAAAGGGGTCTTAATCATTCAAAACTATTTGATTTAATATTATTTGTTTTTAGAGAAAATCCAAATAAAAAACTAAATTATAAGCAGGTATCTAAAATGTTAAAAGTAACTGAAATGGGTGTAAAAATCCAGATTATTGATGTAATAAAAGAAATGGTTATTTCTGGAACTCTCACCGAGGAGCATAGAGGGTCTTATCGTTTGTTAGAAAAAACATCAACATTAATTACAACTATAAAAAACACAAATAATAGGGGCTCTTATGCGAATATTGATGAAGAAAATGAAGTTTTTATTCCAAAAGAATATGCTCAATTTGCGCTAGCAGGAGATGAAGTTGAGGTGTTGCTTTTTACAAAAAGAAAAAACAAGCAGGAGGGAGAGGTGATAAAGGTTGTTAAAAGAAGGAAAGAAGAGTTTGTTGGCGTAATAGACAGCTCTTCTTCAAATTATTTTTTAATTACAGATGACAAGAAGGTTTCATTTGATGTTTTTATTCCACCTAAAACAATAAAAAAGGAATATCTAAATAAAAAAGTAGTAGTAAAGGTTGATGGGTGGGACTCACAATATAAAAATCCTATTGGAAAGGTGGTTGAGGTTATTGGTGAGATTAATGATCATGATACTGAGATAAATTCAATCTTATACGATTATGGATTTTCTCCTAAATTTCCTGACAAAGTAGATAAGGTGGCTAATAAAATTTTGGAAGTAATTTCTAAAGATGATATTAACAAAAGGCTAGATATAAGAGGTACAACCACGTTTACAATTGACCCTAAAGACGCAAAAGATTTTGATGATGCTCTTTCTGTTAAAAAATTAAACAACGGTAATTGGGAGGTTGGAGTTCATATCGCTGATGTTTCTCATTATGTTGAAGAGGGGGGTGTTATTGATAAGGAGGCGGCTGAAAGGGCTACCTCTGTTTATTTGGTAGATAGAGTAATCCCAATGCTTCCAGAAGTGCTTTCAAATAATATTTGCTCTTTGAAACCTAATGTTGATCGACTAGCCTACTCTATTCTTTTTGAAATGGATGAATCAGCTAATGTACTAGACCATAGCATCAAGAAAACCGTCATTCATTCTGATGTTCGTTTTACCTATCAAACCGCCCAGAAAACTATTGACGATAAAAAAGGAAAGTTGGCAAAAGAACTTTTACTACTAGATAAGTTATCAAAAATATTAAGAGAAAAGAGACAAAAAAATGGCTCTATAAATTTTGAAAGTACAGAGGTTAAATTTATTTTAGATGATAACAATAATCCAATTAATGTATATTTTAAAGAAAGTTTATCTACCAATCATTTGATTGAAGAGTTTATGCTATTGGCTAACAAAACAGTTGCTAAGCACATTAGTTCTTCATCAAAAATAGCTAAAACTTTTGTTTACCGAATACATGATACTCCTGATAGCGACAGAATTTCAACTTTAAATAATATTATTAAAAAGCTTGGTTATTCTATTAATAATGAAAGTTCTGATAAACTATCTCATTCATTAAATAAGTTACTTGAAAATGTAAAAGGGAAGGGAGAACAACAAATGATAGAAACATTGACTATACGCTCAATGGCAAAAGCTATATACACTACTAATAATATTGGTCATTATGGTTTAGCTTTTAAACACTACTCCCACTTCACTTCTCCAATAAGACGCTACCCAGATTTAATTGTACACAGATTATTAGATAAATATTTATGTGGTGGAGAATCAGTTAACAAAGATGTCGTTGAAAAAATATGCAAACATTGTTCTGAAATGGAAAAAGTATCTTCAAGGGCAGAGCGCGATTCAATTAAGTTTATGCAGGTTAAGTTTTTAAAAAATAAAATTGGTTTTGTTTATGATGGTGTTATTTCTGGAGTTACAGAATGGGGATTATATATTGAAATTACTGAAAACAAATGTGAAGGGCTAGTCAAGGTAAGTAGTATTAAGGATGATCATTATATTTTTGATGAAAAAAAATATGCCCTAATTGGATACCGAACAAAGTCCAGCTACCAAATAGGGCAAAAAGTAAAAATAAAAATTCAAAGAGCTGACTTAGAAAGAAAGCAAATGGACTTTATATTAGTTTAATTAATTTTTTATTAATTTTCTTGTTTCATTAACCTCCTTTCCTTCAAATTTAATTTGATATATTCCTTTTGCAAGACTTGAAACATTTAAATATTCTTTATTTGAAATTCTATTTTCAAATACTAAAGTTCCTTTAATATCATATATTTTAATAGAAGTATTTTCTTCTGTTAGGTTTGAAATATAAATTTTATCATTAGCTGGGTTAGGATAAATATTTATTATATCCGGCCCATTTAATTCTATTCCAATACTAGTTGTTGCGCAAGAAGGATTTAATCCTGTGTTGGTTGCAGTTGTAATATCTGATGATGATGCATTATCAATTTGATTGTTATCATCAATAAACATTCCTACTATATGAATTTGTGATTGATCCCAAGAAGGGTCTAAAATAAATTCAAAACAAATAGTTTCACTATCTCCCGCAATAAATGTGTTTGAGGTTAGTGATTCTCCCATAAATCCTGGAGCAACACTTCTAGCTACATGACGATAAATCATTTGTGAAGCTGGTACATTCGATGGCATATTAGCCCAATCTGTTCCATCCACATCTATTAAAGAACCAGAAGCTCCTCCACTGTAAGAATTTGATTGATAGTAGGAAGTAGCAGTTCCTGTGACAGAATCTTCAACCAATACACATGCTAATTTATAATTACCACTCATACTGTTTTGTATATTCACTGTTAGAGATACTTTTAATATATTTCCATTTAATTCTGCTCCGTTTGTAATAATTCCATTTGGATTAACAACAATTCTTTGTAAAAAATCTTGCTTAAAGTTTCCTGGATCTATATCTGTTCCTCTATCTACTAATCCACTTGGGTAGCCAGAAATATAAGGAGCCATTCCATTGTCATAATCAGGATCTGTCATAGGATCTCCATTATGTACTGCTATACCTTGCCAATATCCTTCATAATCTTTATCCATCCAATTTAATGCAACTGCACCTCTTGGACACCACCCACACCATGTACCTGTTGCTTCTTCTCCTATAACTAATTTACCTTCAGCTGGAGTTATAGCTTCTATTTGAATTGACATAACATCATCTGAACTATCATCATCAGGTCCTAAATTATTAACATTATAAACAGTAGCAATTCCAGTATTTATTCCTCCTAATAATATTATATTATTATTAAAATTAACTGTATAAATATCCTGTGTAAGCATATTTACACCACTAATATTTTCTGTTATTGTAGTTCCATTATATTCAAAATCTATATCAAATGATGTAATATTAGATATTCCTAAATTCCTTACATCTATAGATGGATTTCTATCTTGTCCTGTTAAACCTGTAATTGAATTAACTAATATAACCTGGGCATTTAAATCTTCTAAATTTGGTTCTATGTATGACCAACAAACATCATCTACATAAAATTGATGTCCTATAATTGGATATAAATCTAATGATGCTATTTTATTTACTGAATTTGTAAAACTTCCTTGACTTTGATTATCTATAAATAATTCCCAATTATTGTTTGTTAAATCACAAACTAATTTTAATTCAAACCAAACTTCTTCAGGATAGGTAGTTGTTAAATAATTAAATCCATTTCCTGTATTTTCTAAAACTAATGAACCTAGATCCATTTTACAATCTAAAGACCATACATTTCCAGGTATATTTTCAGCTTGAAAATTAAAATATGCTCCTGTTCCTGCATTAATATAAAACATTGAGGAAAATTCAAATATACCTAGTTCATATGGTGCTGCAGTTCCAAAAGGTAAAACAATATCTTGAGCACCTTGAGAGGCGCCGGAAAATAAATATAAAGAATTTAAACCACTGTAACTCATAATATTACTAATATTAGCATCATCTGCAAAAGGTGCTGTAGTTCCACTCATTAATTCTCCCCAAGTATTCCAATCTGATAATGTTTGAGCTACTGGATCACCATTTTGAAATGAATCAAAATTTTCACATATACCTGTTTGAGGTGGATTTGAAGAACAAGGTCCGGATATCCAAGAAGTATTACCTCCAACTACTTCTGCATAACATTCATTATCATAAGTAACCCCATCACATCCACAAACCTCATTAATTAACGTAAAACAAAAAGCTGTTGGATCTATCAAACTACTATCTACACAAGTTATTTGTGAATTTGAATTGAAAAAAATTAAAGTTCCAATTAATAAAGTAAATATATTTTTCATAGTTTTAAAGTTAATTATTTAGAGTATAAAAGTATACAAATTTATTTAAAGTAAAAATTGAGTTAACAGTAATTATATATAATATATATATTATTTATTATAAATTTAAAAAAGATTTATGTATATATATATAAGGTGTTAGTTAGGTTTATAATTATTATTAATATAAATAGGATTAATAATATTTAAAAATAAATCAACAACTTGTAAATAATTATGTTAATTTTTAATAATTTAAAATCAATAACTTAGATATTTAACTAACTAAAAATACAAGTTGTTAATAAGCTTAATTAACCATTAAATATTAATAAATAATTTTAAATTTACAATCAAATAAAGTTAATAAGTGTTCTTAAAAATAAAATATAAGTAATAATAATATTTATTGATTATTTATTTATTTATTGTCTTAGTTTTTAAAATTAATAATTGATAATTACTTGTTATTTTTGATTAGTTATTTACTAACAAGTTAAAAACAATTTTTTTAATAACTTTAAATATATAACTAGAATTAAAAAATAAATATTAACACACTGTTAAAATAAAAATACATGAAAATAGGATTAGCGTGCGATCATGCAGGATATAAATTTAAAGAAAAATTAAAAATATTTTTATCTAGTAAAAATAATGAAATTAATGATTATGGATGTCATTCTTTAGAGAGTGTAGATTATCCTGACTTTGCACATAAATTAGCCGAAAGTATTGAAAAAGATGAAAATGAATTGGGTATTCAGTTTTGTGGAACGGGTAATGGAATAAATATGTCGGCCAATAAACATCAAAAAATAAGAGCAGCACTTTGTTGGAATCCTCATATTGCAGAACAAGCCCGTATGCATAATAATGCAAACATACTTACTATGCCGGCTAGGCATTTAGATTGGGAAGAAGTAGAAAAAATTGTAGACACATTTCTTAGCACCCAATTTGAAGGAGGAAGACACCAAAAAAGAGTAAACAAAATATAAAATAACTATGAAAAGAACACTACTAACTTTATTAAGCATATA
>CAJJAH010000003.1 GCA_905182255.1 Cryomorphaceae bacterium BACL11 MAG-121001-bin54 | reverse complement strand
GCTTTTTTTTATAAAATAAATTCTTCTAATTAGAATTAATAAAACCCACTCAAATGAGTGGGTTTCTTTTTGGTGGGCCTTACGGTCCTAAGTTCGAACTTTTTTATTTCTTAGTAGCTTTTAGATTAAATACATAAGGAGTACTATTCTTTTCTCTTTTTTCTAAAACATATTTCCCTTTTTCCTTTTTAATCATTCCATCCAATAAGAATGGACTATAATCAAATTCTTCAAAATGTGTTAGTTTTAATCCGTTAGATTCTAATGCGGAAAATATATTTGTTAGTGAATGGTTCCACCAACATGTTTTGGTTACTAATTCTGAACCACCATCAGTATAAGTACCGTTTTCAATTTCAATGTCAGGTTTAGGATCGTAGAAATAGTCGTATCCATTATCTTTTATGAGATCTAAAAAAGGGTGAAATTCAGTTAATAGAAACAGTCCTCCTTTTTTTAGGTGAGTAGCAATGGTTGCAGCCCATTTATCTAAATCAGGAAGCCATCCAATTACTCCATAAGAGCTAAAAATTATATCAAACTCTTTGTTAAGTTTTAAATCTAAAACATTGCTTTCTATAAAGTTAACATGCATATTCATTTCTGCTGCTATTCTTTTAGCTTCATTTATTGCTGCATCTGAAAAATCTACACCAGTTACTTTAGCTCCCATTCTGGCAAAAGAAATACTATCTTGACCAAAGTGACATTGTAGATGAAGTAATGACTTTCCTTTTACATCTCCGATAGCATTAAGTTCAATAGGTTTTAATGAAGTCTTACCTTTCTTAAATTCTTCATTATTATAAAAGTTAGATTTTATATGAATAGGAGTTCTTTTATTCCAGGCTTTTTTATTGGTTTCTATATGTTTTTTAAATTCTGTCATATTTAAATGTTCTTGGCTTTAAATTATGCTAAAATAATAAAACCCACTCAATTGAGTGGGTTTCTTTTTGGTGGGCCTCTCGGTCCTAAGTTCGAACTATTTTAAAGTATTATGCTTAGCATAATACTTTATTTAAAATCCTTTATTTTTGTGAAATATTAACTAAATAAAAAGAAAAATGAAAAAATTACTTTACACATTATTAGCAGTATCCATAATATTTTCTGCTTGCAAGAAAGAAGATGAAGAAACTAATTCAAGCAACAACAACAATAATAATAACTCTACCTCAATTGTAGGTGTGTGGACACCTACTTCTGTTACTATAGACACATCAATGACAACTATTATAGATGGAGAAACAGTAAATGATTTGGATGGTGAGATAATGACATACTCTGGAACTGAAACAACGACGCCAGCAGAAGCTGGGATAGACGGAAATTTGGAGTTTACTGATAATGGACTAGCAATTTTTGATGCTGATGATGATACAAGTATATATTCCTACTCAAATAATGTAGTGACAATAATAAATGACGATGGAGAATTAACTGAGTTTACCTGTACATTCACAGGGTCTGACATTCTTGCATTAACAATGTCATACGGTATGGATACATCTTACAATGAACCAATGTTAATATTTCTTGGTTACCCTGAAGGGAATATTTCTATATCTGCAAATCAATCATTGACAATAAATGCCTCAAGAAGTACAGTTATAAACACTAATGTAAATCAAAGAATTGGAAATACAAATCATAATTGGTTTGTAAAACCGAGATTTGATAATATTTTGAAAAGAGTATTAAATAAACTAAAAAAATAAAAATAAATTATTTTTCATAAATTCTAAAATAATTAAACCCACTCATTTGAGTGGGTTTTATTTTTTGTGGGCCTTACGGTCCTAAGTTCGAATTTTTTCCATAGATATATTAATCTGAATATGTAAGGCTATTACTAGATATGAAAATTGTTATAAGTTTTTTGAATTCGTAAGATGTTATTTAAAAAGATATTGTAAGTTGCAAGAAACTACATAATTTTGCATTGTTAAAATCGATTTAAGCATCTAAAATAAATTATTAAATTTAAAACAAAATTATGAAAAAATTATTATTAACAACAATGGCAGCTTTGACAATCTTATTTGCTCAAGCACAAACCTTATGTGATCCAAACATGACTTACACAACAGGTTCACAATATCAATTAGAAATAGCAATACCAGTAACTGGAAATAGTTTACCTACTATGGCACCTTTGTATGCTGTAACTTATGGTGATGGAAATATGTTAGCTGAAGATAGCTGTTTTAGTGGTCCTTGTACACATATGGTATACAACTATAACCCAAATGGAACGTATTATGATACACTTACAACTTGTATATCCTACACACTTACCGATACAGTAGGTTATGTTGACACTTTAATGTGTTGTTTTTTTCAATATTGGGATGGAAGTGTTTGGTCAGTTCCAGGAGGAACTCCTACACCTTCTTGGGATTGTGCGCCAAATACAATATTAGGCTGTGCTGACTCAGGAACTGGATTAGGACAATATACTTCATTGTTATCTTGTCAATTAGGATGTGGAGCGCCATGTCCTGGTGTAGCTTCTATCGCTCAGAACACAAACATTTTTACTGCAAATATTACTGGAGGAATAGCGCCATATACTTATTTATGGAGTACTGGTGAAACTACACAAGCTATTACTGTTTCATTAAGTATGTCAGGAAATTGTGATGTTACTGATGCTAATGGGTGTGTCTATTCTGCTAATTATTCTTATTCAGCAGGACAATTTGTTGCTTGTGATTCCATGACTCTTTTTAGTACAGGTGGTTCACCACAAACAATTTTAATGGCGGAAGTACCGTTTAGCATCATGGATATTGCTTCTTGGATTACTACTGCTCCAGATGGAACAGTTTTAGGAGTAGATAGTATGTCTAATTCACATCAGATTTTTAATAATATGAATAATGGTCAGCCCTATGACACTATTAATGTTTGTATTTCTTACTTTGATGTTAATGGTTATTTTACATGTTGTGTAACCTGGATATGGGATACAAATTCAGGCGTTTGGGCTAAGATGGGTAGTGTTACTTCATTAGATGAAATGAACTTAGATACCAAGAAATTGATTAAAATAGTAGATGTTTTAGGAAGAGAAACATTTCCAAAAAATAAACAAATCTTATTTTATATCTATGAGGATGGTACAATAGATAAGAAATATATAATAGAATAGTTTAAGTGGTTAATCTATAAGTAATAATATTAGGGGCTTTAAGCCCCTACTTTATATAATAAAAATTAAAAATATGAAAAAAGGGCTACTATTATTACTTTGCTTACCAATGATTGGGTTTGGGCAAAATTGTCCTACTATAGGCTTTCCAAGTTACTATAATTGTTCTGATATTGCTCAATTTGTTGTTGATTATCCAAACTGCAATAACCTACCTAGTACACTCAGACTACCTTTTGATGGAGGAGATCTAACTAATTATCCTGGCTTAACTCAATTAGATTCTATAAGTGGTAGTGTAGTGTGTAATGAATGTGAGATCACTTCATTTGCTGGGCTTTCTGCTTTAAAATATGTTGGTGGAAATGTTTATATTGATGAGCCTCATGATATAATTACAGATTTATATGGTTTAACAAATTTGAGTCACATTGGAGGGAGTCTATCTTTATTGGAATGTGGAGATCTTATTTCTACAAATGGGATTGCAAATTTAAATAGTGTAAATGAAGTTAGAATTGTGGAATGTGATAATATTGTTAATATTGTTGGCTTTGATGATATAGATTCTTTAATAGGGGGCTTATATATAGAAGAAACATCTTTGACAAACCTTAATGGATTTAACAATTTGAAATTTATTGGAAACCTAGAAATTTCTGAAAATCCTATGCTTAATAATCTTATTGGCTTATCATCTGTTTTAACAGTAGATGGTTATATAGAAATTGTTGAAAATATATCATTACAAAGTTTATTTGGATTAGACAGTATTATTCCAAATCAAATATCTAATCTTATTTTAACAGACAATGATTCTTTAAGTTACTGTAATCTTGATAATATTTGTGAATATATTGACCAGGGGTATGGGCCATCTACTATTTATGCTAACAAAACAAATTGTAATTCAATTTTAGATGTTCAGAATCAGTGCCTCTCTCTCCCTCAGTATATTAGTGTAAATGGAGTCTATCATGCTGATACAGTTCAGTATGCAACCCCTTTAGATTTAGACTTTTGGTTTGTAAATAATAGTATCACAACATACTTCATTAGTTCTATTACTGCTAACATAGCGATTATTCCAGTGAACGCATCTATAATTAATCTACAACCATTTTCATTTACACAAACTATACCTCAAGCTGCTTTTTATCCAGGAGATAGTATTTATATTTCACCTCCTGTTGGGGTTCAATTATATCAACAAGCAGGAGATAATTTAGTTGTTATCTGGCCTTCTATGGCTGTCCCATTCATTTCAGATACCAGTGTTACTCCATTATATGTAATTCCACCTGTAACATCTGTTAATGAGATGATTTATCCTATTTATGAAGAATTTGATAATTCTTTATACGATTTGATGGGTAGAAGGTATGATAATATTATTGATATTCCTTCAGGGGTTATGTACATAAGAGATGGTAAGAAATACATTAAAAAATAATCATTCTAATGAATAATGCTTTAGACACTATAGTTGCAACACTTTCAAAGGAGGAGGTTAGATTCTTTAAATTATTTCTAAACAGAACAGATAATAAGAATCGAAAAGATGTAGATCTTTTTGATTATATGAAGAAGAAAAAAGGTGATTTCACTACTAAAGATGTCTTAAAGAAACTAGAAACAAATCCAAATAATTATTATCAAATTAAAAACCGACTTTATCATGAATTGAATAATTCTATGGTATGGCAGCATATTTGGAAAGATAACCAATCTAAATCCTTTAGTTATATATTGCTTTCAAGAGTATATAAAAATAAAGGTGAATTAGAGCTAGCTTTTCATTACTTACAGCATGCTGAGAAGGAAGCAATAGATTCAGAATTACATGAGGTTTTGTCTATCATTTATTCAGAGATAATTAAGATTTCTCATGAAATACTTTCTATTGATGTAGATTATTATATTGAGCTAAAAATAAATAATATTAAGATATTGTCTGAGATTGATGAGATGGATTTATTATTAGCTAAAATAATGTATGATATAAGAACAAAACAGAATTTTGGCAAATCAGATATTAGCTTAGTTCAACTGATTAAAACAAAATACGGAAAGATTTCAAAAGAAAAGAATTTAGTAAATAGTGCTAGATTTAGAATAAGATTATTTAAAATGTATAGTCGTTTATTGCTGCAGGAACGCGATTATCAATCATTAGAGAAGTTTCTAATTGAAAGTAATAATGAGTTTAAAAAGGATATGTTATTTGATAGGTCAAATCATAATGAAAAGTTAACTCTATTAACTTATTTAACAAATTGTTTGTATAAAACTAAGAAGCATAAGGAATCATTAAAATATGCTGAACTATTACTAATTAGCATGAAAGAGTATGATTCTTTTTTGCATGATAAGTATCTGTTTTTCTATTATAATAGTTTGGTGTTAAATTATGCTAAGACTGATAAAGATAAAGCACTAGATTATTTAAATAAAGCAAGTAAAAATGAAGTCATTAAAAAATTACCATCTTACACTAGTTTCATTTATTTAAATAAATCATTAATTTATTTTCATCAGGATAATTTTATTGATGCTCAAAAGAATATGTCTAGATTAATTCTACAAGAAGATTTTCTTTTATTAGATAAAGCTTTTCAATTAAAGATTTTGATTGCTGATGTAATAATTAGGTTTAAAAATGGACAACATAATATTATAGATAAGATTGAAGATATTAGAAGAAACCATAAGCAATTATTATTGGATGAAGAGTATGTTCGAGATAGAGAAATGATAAATATAATATCAAAGAAGATCAATGATGAGGATATCGCAGATGATAAAAAAAGAATATTGTCTTATATGTCAGATTATGATTCAGAAGATTTAGATATAATAAGTTATAATCTTTGGTTAAGAAATAATCTATAAATACTAAAATATCATTATGGAAGTATATAATGGCCCTCATTTAATCATAGAATATGAAAAAGAAAATTCAAGGCTAATTAATACTTGGAAATCTAACCCGTCATAATGATGTGGTGTACAGAGAAGAGTTGATAGAATATCTAGACATATCTAAGAAAATTAAGCCTAGTCAAATGATTTGGATTCTAGATAAAAAAACCTTTAAACCAAATCTTGCTACAAAAAAATGGGTTGATGAAGTTATTTTAAATCCAATATTTAAATCTGGATTTGTAAAGAGAAGGGCTGATGGTTATGATCAATTGGCATTTGTTTTTGGACAAGATGTTTCGGTTTTGATGCAAGGAGTAGAGAACCCATATACTGGATTTAACCCAAAGTATTTTACAAATGAAATAGAAGCTATTAATTGGTTAAGTAAAGAATCAAAAGCTATAGATTATAAGACTATTAATCAGAATTTAGATATCACTTTTAAAGGAATAGATGATAATGAAAAAATAGTATTTGAGTTTAAAGAAGATGCATCAAAATTTGATGGTATTATCAATTTATTTAAAACTATTATTGAACAACATCACTTCATGAAGAATAATACTGATAAATATTCTAGCTTAACTAAAAGAGAAAGGGAAACACTCAAATTCATCATTAATGGATATGACAATAAACAGATAGCTGAAAAAATGCATATTTCTCCCAATACCATCCGAACTCATAGAAATAGAATTTGGCATAAACTTGAAATTAAGCATTTTAGTAATTGCTTGAAATATAAATGTTTTTTCAACTAAACCGCTTGACTTAAATTACGCTTTATAGCGTATTGTGGTAACTAAAGATAAAATCTATTTTTGTTTTGTAAAACTTATTATTAAATACAAATTAATTTTTCAATAGATTACTTAAATACACCTAACTTTCTCTAAATAAACTTAGTTTTCATAATACATGCTTTAATAGGTATAGAGAAGTTAGGTGTATGGCGGTATAAATCCTCTCACTTTTAATAGAATGCTTAAAATATGCATGGTTTTTTAATTAAACTCCTTTATTAAATTACGCTTTATAGCGTATTGTGGTACTCTAACTCTATTACCTAATTTTGTTGTCTAAATTAACAATACGATTATGAAAAAAAACAAGATCTTATCACTCGCATTTTTACTCTTTTTACAGTTAATAGCTTCAGGGCAATCTATAACTCTCACTCTTGACAGTATTTCTTCAAACACGAATTGTAATGATATTTGGACAGAACAAAATTTAGATCTTAGCTTTGTCATTGGAACTAGTGATGATTGTGGGGCAGGAGCTTGTTATTTTGATGTAGAGCCAACATATGTATGGCTTTACCCATCAAGACTATCTGTTGATTTATCAGGTTTACAAAACATCCAAAAAGTAGAGATTGACGTTATAAGTTATTGCAGTTATTTTAGTCCACAATGTACCTTCTCTCATTTAATGGATAGTACTGGGATGATCATAAATACTGTGGGAAACACAATCAATAATCCAGGAAACTCTATTAATGGTACGCTTGAAACCATAATAATTGAAAACCCTACTGAAGGCTTTTTAAGCGAACTAGCTATTAGTTCTTGTGAGGGCAACGTACATGAGATACGAATCTATCAAAACATATTGAGTACTAATCAAATAGAGTTAGATGATAGAGCATTCGCTATTTATCCAAATCCGGTAATAGATATGATCAATATTGATGTTTCGGGCAACCTAAAATATGAGGCAACTATTTATGATTTACAAGGAAGAATAATGATCAGTACAACAAACCAATCTACAATTGATATTCAAACCTTAACTCAAGGAACTTATTTAATTAAAATCACAGACTTAGACTCTGGTCAAAATGTAAGTGAAAAAATAATTATAGAATAAACGCTTAACAAACAACTAAGATTATGAAAAAATTACTACTAGTATTAATTTGCTTACCCTCTATTGGGTTTGGGCAATGTGATAGACAACAAATAGTTGACAATTACAATAATATATATTTAGGCAGTGAGGTTTCAACACCTCAATTAGGATGGACGGGAAATATAAACACTTGTGATCCCGGTACAATCTCAACTCTCTCAATAAACAATACACTAGATAGAATAAACTATTTTAGAGATTTAGTAGGATTGCCTTCAGACATTATCTTTGACCCAATTTTAAATCAAAAATGCCAAGAATCAGCATTAATGATGGAGGCAAATGGAACAGTAGATCATTACCCCCCAGCAAGTTGGAATTGTTATACCACAGATGGAGCATCTGCTGCTGCAAATTCCAATTTAGTTATTGGTAGACATTCCTCAGGAGCTATAACTGGAATGATAGAGGATCCTGGAAGTCACAATTACTTTGTTGGACATAGAAGATGGCTCTTATACACAAGAGCAAATACTTTTGGAACAGGTTCTACTGATAATACAAATGTAACCTGGGTGGCGGATATCCCGAGTTTTAACGCGCCATTCTATGAATTTGTAGCTTATCCATCTGAAGGTTTTTTCCCTGCTCCCTTAGTATTTGAGAGATGGTCTTTGTCTATGCCAGATGCAGACTTTAGTAATACTACAATATCTATGACTGATGAGCAAGGAATAAATATTCCTCTAACAATTGAACCGGCGTATCCTGGAGGTGCAATAATAGGTGATAATACAATAGTATGGGTGCCTGATCAGGCTTATTTAAACCTAAATAGCTCTGAGGATGAAAAATATACTATAAACATATCAAGTTTTTCTATAGTACTACCCATTGCAAACCAACCGCCCATTATTGTACCTCCTTACAGCTATGAAGTTATTATAATGACTAAAATGAATGGTTCTAATCTAGTTCACCCACCAAATTGCCCTAACTTGACTGTATGGGATGAAGACTCCTGCTCCTGTATCAATCAAAGTACTTCTACAATTGAACTTTATCCAAACAAAAGAGAACTATTAAAAATTACAAACATATTTGGTCAATCAACAAATGAGAAAAAGAATACACCACTCTTTTACATCTATGATGATGGAACAGTTGAGAAAAAAATAATTCTTGAATAAAAGATTAACAAACAACTAAGATCATGAAAAAATTACTACTAATATTAATTTGCTTACTTTTATTGGTTTTGGGCAGCCTTCTAATGTAAATATACCTGACGCTAACTTTAAGGATATTTAGTTGGGAATACGGTGGGGCTTTTATTTAAAAGTATTTTTTTCATAATTAATTATAAAATAAAACCCACTCAAATGAGTGGGTTTATTTTTGGTGGGCCTCTCGGTCCTTATTTCGAACTTTTTTAAGAATAGTTAGAGTTAATTTACCATAAAAAGCTATGCACGCATAGTTTTTATATTATATTTGCTATAATAAAACAGATATGAAGAAAAAAGAAAAAATAGCATTAGTAATTGAAGGAGGGGGATTTAAATCTGTTTTTTCAGCGGGGGTTTTAGATGCATTTTTAATGAATAAATTTAATCCTTTTGATATTTATATAGGTGTTTCAAGTGGGGCAATGTCTTTAACTTATTATATAACTGGTCAATACAAATCATATTTTTCGCTTTCAAAAGAAGTATCTGTTAATGAGGAATTCTTAAGCTATAAACATGCCTTTTCAGAACAAGGATATATGGATTTAAAGTTTTTAACAGAATATGCTAAAAAAAATAAACCGTTAGAATTACAAAATATTAAGGATTCTACTGAGAATAAACAATTTTATATAGTAGGTACAAATTTAGATAATGGTGAAGCTGTTTATTTAGAGCCAAACAAAAAGACTATTTATAGATGTCTACGAGCAACTTCTTCATTGCCATTTTTTACTAAAGGTAAATGTAAGGTTAATGGGGTAAATTTAATGGATGGAGCATGGTCTGATGCAATACCAGCAAAATCAGCATCTGATTTTGGTGCAAATAAAATAATTGTTATTAGACCACACCCTTTAGGTTATAAATTAGATGGATTAAGTTATTTGTCCTTGCTTGCTGGATATTGGTGGAAGAGTAAGCCGCATGTAAGTGATAATTTCTTTAAAGAAAAGAATAATTATAATGAAGCTGTAGATTTTTTAACGAAAAAACATAAAAACATAAAGATTCTACAGATCTGTCCTGACAATCTCTTAAAGTCAGGAGTAGTTGGAACTAGCAAAGAAGATTTAATACGAGATTATCATTGTGGTTTTAAAAAGGGTATAGATTTCCTTAATACTAACTTTCTATAAACCCATAATGATCGGGTTTCTTTTTAGTGGGCCTCTCGTTCCTAATTTCGAACTTCTTTAAGAAACTATGCTTAGCATAATACTTTATTTTTAAAGTATTATTTTTGTTTCATGAAAAAGTTTTTATTCTTATTTATTCCAATTTTAATTGTTTCCTGTGAGAAATTTGAAGAAAATGATCAATTTATGTTTCTTCCAGATCCAGATGCTATTCATGGTTGTATGGACCCAATAGCTTGTAATTATGATCCAGAAGCAAATGCTAGTGCTCAAAATCATAATGGAGCCTATGGTTGTGATTATTCATGTCTTGGGTGTAATGATCCTGCTGCCTGTAATTATAATTATAATAATGTTGTTGGTAATAATGATGGTTGTCTTTATCTTTCTAATTGTAATAAAACCTATGTTCCAGATAACAACTTTGAGGCATATCTTGAAAATGAACAATTTAGCCTTGGAAATCCCTTTAATACAAGGGGAGATTTTATCAGTAATAATAATTATGTTTTTACTGAATTATTAGATCAAGAATCTTTAATCATTGCATCTTGGCTTCCTACCGTTGGAATTTCTGATCTTACAGGTATAGAAGACTTTAGTTCATTAAAACACCTATCAATTTTTAGCTCCTCATTAGGGAATCTTGATTTAAAGAATGGATTAAATCATATTTTAACAAGTCTAAGTATATCAGATTGCCCTAATCTTAGTTGTGTTCAGGTTGACGATAGTAATTGGTCAACAAATAATTGGACAAATGTTGATTCTCAAATTTATTTTAGTGAAGATTGCCAATAGTGAATTGTTACTATCATGATTATGTATTAAATAAAAACCCACTCAAATGAGTGGGTTTATTTTTGGTGGACCTCTCGGTCCTAAGTTCGAACTTTTTTAAGAATAGTTAGAGCTAATTTATTTAAAATAAAAACTCATTCACTCACTTTACGTATAATTAACATTTTTATTTAATATTATTAGTTTATTAATATTCTTATCATCAATTTTGTACAATGAATGAAATTAGAGTTTTCTCACCTGCAACTGTTGCAAATCTGTCATGTGGATTTGATATCTTAGGAGCTTGTCTTGATAAAGTTGGTGATGAAATAGTTGTAAGAAAAAAAAGAGAGAGAGGTATAGTTATAACTAAAGTAACCGGGCAAAAACTTACTAAAGATATTAATATAAATGTAGCGGGTGTCTCTGCTTCTGCTTTATTAAAAGAAACTGATGTTAATTGTGGTTTTGAAATTGAAATTCATAAGGGGGTAAAGCCAGGTAGTGGTATTGGCAGTAGTGCAGCTAGCGCTGCTGGAAGTGTTTTTGCAATAAATCAATTAATTGGTAAGCCTTATTCAAATAAGGAATTAATAAAGTTTGCAATGGAAGGTGAGAAGGTAGCGTGCGGCTCCTTAATAGCTGATAATGTTGCAGCGGCTCTTTTAGGTGGGTTTACTTTTGTAAGAGATGGTTCAGCGTATGATTATTTTAAGTTATCTACTCCTTCTGAGCTTGTGTTTACAATTATTCATCCTCAGATAGAAGTAAGAACTAAAGATTCTAGAGCGATTTTAAAAAAAGATATTTCACTAAAACAAATGACAGAACAATCTGCTAATATTGGGTCATTTATAGCTGGTCTATATACTGAGGATTATGAATTAATTGGTAGGTCTATTAAGGATAATGTAATTGAACCTTTACGATCTAAGTTAATTCCAAAATTTAATGAACTACAAAAAACAAGTCTATCTAATGGAGCTTTAGGTTGTGGTATCTCTGGTTCGGGGCCATCTGTTTTTGCTCTTTCTAAAGGTTTTTCTACAGCAAACAATATTGCTTTATCTATGAAAGAGATTTATGATAAAATAGATATTGAATTTGATATTCATGTTTCTCCAATAAATGATATAGGAATAAAAATAATTGAAATCAAGTAGAATGTTATATAGGAGTTTAAATAGAATTTCATCAAGTGTAAATTTTGAAACAGCATTAAAAATTGGATTAGCTGACGATGGTGGCTTATTTTTTCCAGAACAAATTAATAAACTAGAAAAATCTTTTTTTGAAAATTTACAAAATATTTCAAATACTGATATTGCTTATGAAGTAATAAGGCAATTTATTGGTGATGAAATTAATGAAAAAGATTTAAAAATAATCATAAAAAATACTTTAGATTTTGATTTTCCACTAGTTGAAATTGAAGAGGGTATACAAACTTTAGAGCTTTTTCATGGACCAACTCTTGCCTTCAAAGATGTTGGAGCACGATTTATGGCAAATTGCCTTAGTTATTTTAATCAATCAAATAGTGAGATAACTACTGTTCTTGTTGCAACTTCAGGAGATACAGGTGCTGCAGTTGCCAATGGATTTTTAGATATTAAGGGGGTAAATGTTGTGATTTTATATCCTAAGGATATGGTTAGTGATATACAGGAAAGACAACTTACAACTAATAAAAAAAATATAACTGCATACAGAGTGAATGGTACTTTTGATGATTGTCAAAATATGGTTAAAAATGCTTTTATTGATAAGGAATTAAATATCAAATTAAATTTAACATCTGCGAATTCTATAAATATAGCAAGATGGTTACCTCAAATGTTTTATTATTTTTTTGCATTCAAACAAATTATCCAATCTGATAAAAAATTAGTTTTTAGTATTCCAAGTGGTAATTTTGGAAATATTTGTGCTGGTGTAATGGCTAAAAAACTAGGATTGCCAATTGATCATATTATTGCTAGTACAAATGCTAATAATACAATCCCTAGATACTTAGAGACAAAAACTTATAATCCCAGAACTACAGTTCAGACAATCTCAAATGCAATGGATGTGTCAAGTCCTAGTAACTTTATTAGAATTGAAGAATTATACAATGATTTTAATCTACTTAAAGATAATTTATCATCTTTTAGTTTTAATGATGATCAAACTATTAATACTATTAAGAGAGTATATAGGGATTGTAAATATATTCTTGATCCTCATGGTGCAATTGGTTATTTAGGCTTGAAAAAATATCTAAATTTAAATTGTAATTTTAAGGGTGTTTTTTTTGAAACAGCCCATCCAATAAAATTCTCAAATCATATTGAAAAGAACCTAAATTTAAAGTTAAAACCTCCCGAATCTATTGAAAAGATAATTTTGAAGAAAAAAATATTTACTAAAATTTCTAATTATAATGAGTTTAAAAATTTATTATTAGGTAAGTAAAATATCTTCAGGTATTTATGAGAATAAAAAAAGCGGAATCTTAACTCATAATGAGATGGATTCCGCTTTGGTGGGCCTCTCGGTCCTAAGTTCGAACTTTTTTAAGAAATTTTTAAGTACGTTTGCTTTATGAAAAAACTATTTTACTTTTTAACAGCAATGTTTTTAATTATGGGCGCTATAGCTCAAAACCCTGGAGACACCATTGTTGTTCAAACTTTTGATTATTCAAGTAATACTAGAGATACTATTGCGAATTTTCCAACTGATACTAGCCTAACCTTTGAAAAAATCATTTTATCTTATAATATGAGGTGTAAAGATGGGCAAATAAATACTACTGGAGGAAATAATGTAGCTTGTGGAGAATGGGATTATAGCTGCCACACATACATACATGATTCCTCTAGAGTTGATTCTATTTTATCTTATCATGTAAGTTATGCAATTTCCTCTTTTTCTGGTAATATTTATAATTATTCAATAAGTCCCGTTTATAATTATTATCAATATCAGCAGCAAACCGCTTTAATAAATTCAATGATTTCGGAAGACACTATTCATGTAGGAAGTGGTTCAGATTCTCTTGATTTCGTAATCGCAACAGATCAAAATTCTCATAAATCTCAGTTTTTGTATAAAGCAAATGAGTTAGTTGCATTAGGATTCTTAAATGACACCATCAACGCTCTTTCTTTAAATGTTTTAAGTGGTAGTCAAATAGCAAATTTCTTAACAATAAAATTAAAGTTGACTGCTGATAGCGTGTTAAGCAATATCAACCCTCATATAAATGGATTTACGGAAGTTTACAATGCAAATACACTTCTTAATAGTGGAGTTAACCGATTCCAATTCATAAATGATTTTGTTTGGGATTCAGTGTCCAATATTATAGTAGAATTCTCAATAACAAATTCAACCAATGGAAGTATAACTTTGATTGAAGGAGAACAAATGGGCAGTACTTTAGGATTGTTTTCAAATGACGCAAATCATATAACTGTAAATTCTGCTGAAAGTATTGATCTGCCAACTTCTGCAATAAGCAGCATTTCTAATGAAGTTACTGTTTCATTTTGGATAAATGGGAATGCTAATGTATTACCCCAAAACACTACAATAATAGAAGGATATGATGCCAATAATTACAGAACTTTAAATATACACTTCCCATGGAGTAATGGCAGTATGTATTGGGACTGTGGGAATAGCGGAAACACATCTTATGATAGAATTGACAAAGCAGCATCATTAAGTGAATATACTGACGGATGGAGTCATTGGGCATTTACAAAAAATGCAACTACAGGAGATTTGAAAATATACAGAAATGGTGTATTGTGGCACTCAGGAACTGGACATACCAGAACAATAGATATTGCAACATTAAAATTAGCAAGTAATGGTAATGGAAACGGATTTTTTTGGGATGGTCACATTAAAGAGTTAAGAATTTTTGACAAAGAACTTTCTGGAGCAACTATAAATGATTGGATGATAAAACGAATTGATAATTTACATCCTGATTATTCAAATTTAGTTGCTCATTATCCTTTAAATGAGGGTCAAGGGACAACATCTTTAGATAATACAATAAATCAACAAATTGCAACTTTTAGCGGAAATATTAATTGGAATTATACCAGAGGAAATGAAATAGGTCAGTTTTTTACAGAAGTAAATTCTCGACCAAATATTAACTTTTACCAAGGTCAATATTATTTAACTTTATTAACTAATACTATTTTAGATTCATTAATTGCTAGCGCAAATACTGTTACACAATACGCAATAGTGCCCAATTATGGAACTTTACAAAATGACAGTATTGCTACTGTTTCTACTGACACTTATTGGGAGGCATTATCTTATTTGTTTGATGCAAATGGAAATGTATTAAGTGTAGATACTACGAACATTGATGGATCAATTACTATTATGGATAGTATAGATCTAATCTATTATAAACGTTATCCAATGTCCTTTCAAATTATGTCCTTTGTTACTCCTTACGGAATTGGGCTAGACTTAGGCCAAGATGGTAAAACATGGTATTTTGATGTTACCGATTACGCTCCAGTTTTAAAAGGAAATAAACAAATCACAATGGGTGGTGGTGGAGAATGGCAAGAAGATATGGATATTAAATTTTTATTTATTGTTGGGACACCTACTAGAGATGTATTAGAAATGCAACAAATATGGAGGCCGCAATCAAAAGGGTATGGGGCAATTATGGCTGATGATGCCTTTGAGCCAAGAGATGTATTGATGCATTTAAATGCTTCAGCATATAAGCTAAGAACAACCATTACTGGGCACGGTCAGCAGGGCGAATTTATTTCACAAAATCATTATTTAAATATAGATGGAGGGACTCAAGAATATATTTGGCCGGTTTGGACAGAGTGTGCAAAAAATCCTGTTTATCCTCAAGGTGGCACTTGGATTTATGATAGAGCTGGTTGGTGCCCAGGTCAAGCCTCTGACGTAAGAGAGGATGATATTACACAATTGGTAAATCCAGGACAAATTCATAATATTGATTATGGGGTAAGTAGTGCGACAGGAGCCTCAAATTATTGGGTAAGTAGTCAATTAGTTAGTTACGGGACTCCTAATCACTCTTTAGATGCTGCTATTGTTGATATTTTATCTCCTACCAATCAAATACTACACGTGCGAACTAATCCTCTATGTTCAAAACCTAAAATTACAATACAAAATACTGGAAATACAACATTAACTTCATTACAAATTGAATATTGGGCTAATGGAGCTACATCACATGAAATGTATCAATGGAATGGAAATCTTAATTTTCTTGAAAAAGAAGAAGTTGAATTGCCTGACCCCGCTTCTTTATGGAGTAATATAGCTGCCAATAATAATATATTTCATGTTATAATTTCGTTGCCTAATAATGCAACTGATCAGTATTATTTTAATAATATTATGAATTCTAGTTTTGAATCTGCTCCTACCTATCCAAATACCTTTGCATTGTGGTTTCAAACAAATAGTGGGGTGGTAAATTCTTCGACTCAAGTTTCCGAATCTTCATGGGAATTCTTTGATAATAATGAGAACTCAATATATGCTAGTGGTGATTTAATCTCAAACACACAATTTAGAGATACGCTAACCTTTGATAATGGCTGCTATGTTTTTAAAATCACTGATACCGATGATGATGGATTCGATTTTTGGGCAAATAATGATGGAGGAGGAATGGCTAGATTTCGTGAGATTGGAGCAAGTTGGCTAAAATCTTTTGATGGTGATTTTGGGAGATTTATTCATCATGAATTTAGAGTTGAGGATGCATCATCAAATTCTGAAATTAATGATATAAATATTACAATATTTCCCAATCCTGCAACTAATGAGATTATAGTAATCGGTGATTTAGCAAATTCCTCAAAACTTATTTTAACAGATAATATTGGTAGAATCGTAAGTGCTATTAATATAGATAAAAATAATAATACTCATAAAATTGATATTAGAAATTTGTCAAAAGGAATTTATTTCATATCCACTGATGATAACAAAACAATCAAAAAAGTAGTAAAACTATAAATAAAAATTGAAAAAGATTTTGACACTTTTAGATCCATTGTTTTAGATGAAGAGAAAAGGGAAGTTTTATTCAAAGGGCCTAATTGGTTGTATGAATTATATCTTCAGACAAGTCCTTGGGATGATCCTATAATTGAGCAAGATAATATAATGATAGCTTTTGTTGTCAGCAACTATATCTATAAAGTACATTTTGCAAGAACCTCTGATGAGAATTATATTGAGATATTAAATTCATCTGTTGGTTCTATGTGGTGGGGGTATGCTAATAAATATATATCCAAAAGAATAATTAAGAATTGGGACATGGTTTTATTTTTAAAATAATTCTTGAATAAATAAAAAAACCACTCATTTGAGTGGGTTTCTTTTTGGTGGGTCTTACGCTCCTAAGTTCGAACTTTTCTAGAGAATTAAACTATGTCTTAAATTTTTTTAAAATAAAATTTAGCTTTACTTTCATGCTTTTTTATTAATTTTGAAGTTAAATAATTAAAATTTTTTAGAATGAAAAAAATACTGCTTCTATTATTATTTTTTCCTTTTTTAATTTTTGGTCAACAGTCCTTTAATTTTCTACATGATGGATTAAATAGAGACTATATATATTATTCTCCAAATAATCTTGCTTTAGATGCACCATTAGTCTTTGTAGCGCATGGGTTCGCACAGTCTGCTCAAGGAATAATGAGCTTTTCTGGAATGAATGCTATTGCCGACCAAAATGGTTTTGCTGTTTGTTATCCTCAAGGAACTACAGGCAGTTGGGGTAATAATTTTTGGAATGTTGGCTATGATTTTCATTCTGGTGTAACTGTTGATGATATTGATTTTTTAGAATCTTTAGCATCTTTTCTTCAATCAAACTATCAATTAAGTTCAAATAACACGTTTATTACTGGATTTTCAAATGGTGGTGAAATATCCTATTTACTTGCCTTTGATGGCTCTAATGTTTTTAAGGCTTTTGCTCCTGTTGCCGGAACTGTATTTCCAAATGGAACAATTAATAACCTTTTTAATCCGAATATGCCAGCACCTATGTTTGTGACACATGGGTATAACGATAATACCTCTTTTTATGATGGTGATCTATATGATCAACTTTGGGGTCCATATTTGGGTGTTGACACATTAGTCGATTTTTGGATAAATGAAAATTCCTTAACAAATTTTAATGTTGATACATTTCCAGATTTAAATAATGATGGTAACATTACAATTAGTAAAAAACACTTTTCGAGTTCAACAAATAATGAAGTGTGGTTATATTCACATAACAATGGTCATAATTGGGGTGATAGTGATATTGTTATTGAACAAGAAATTTGGGATTTTTTCTCACTTTTTGTTAATAATACAACAGAATTAACTGAAAATAATAATAATAATAAGAAGCTTAGTTCAATATTTAATTTGTTGGGACAAAAAAATATAAATACAAAAAATACCCCTCATTTTTACATCTATGATGATGGAACGGTGGAGAAGAAAATAATTCTTGAATAAATAAAACCCCACCCATTTGAGTGGGTTTATTTTTTGGTGGGCCTCTCGGTCCTTATTTCGAACTTTTTTATTAAGATTTATTATAAATGGTATATATTAATTATTATTACACATTAAATAAAAAAAATGAAAAAAATGAAAAAATTATTATTAATAACATTAGTGCTTTCTATATTTAGTTGTACTAATAAAGAATCAGATGCATGTACTGAACTAAAAAATTCAAAAGTATTATTATCCGACAATATGGAAAATTATAGATCTGCTTGGGAAAAGTCTTTTCTTAAGAGAGATATTAATGTATTAGATGAATACCTTCATGAGAATGTTACCCATCTGAATGAAGATGGAGTTGTTAACGCTACAGGTCCAGAAGAATTTAAAAATGCTTATGCAGGATATATTACAGGTTTTCCTGACTCTGAATTTTTAATTGTCAATTTATTTGGTGATGGTGATCAACTTATTAAGCACTGGAATTTTAAAGGGACCCATGCTGAAAGTGGTAAAAAAGTTAATGTTTATGGCGCAACCCTTGTTAAAATGAAAGATGGCAAGATATTTCAAGAACAAGACTATTGGGATGCTCGTAAATTTTACAAACAATTATCTGAATAATTATTAAATTATCGTAATTTATAAAAAGAAACCCACTTAATTGAGTGGGTTTCTTTTTGGTGGGCCTTACGGTAATCGAACTGAGATCATTTTTTATTAAAATTTAACTTAACTTTTCTAATTCTTCTTTTATGAAATCAGCTAGTTCTTTTACATAGCTTGCTGAGAAATCAAATTTGATTCCTGCTGTTTCATATATCTCCCCTATTGTTTTTGTGTATCCCAATTTAAGTGCATTCATATAATTATCAAGTCCTTGCTCTCCTAATTGTTTATATGAACGCCACATAGCAATTGCTCCTAGTTGTGCCATTCCATATTCAATATAGTAGAAAGGTACTTCATATAAATGCAATTGTTTTTGCCAAAGATTTGCGTGTACATTTTCATTTCCTTCCCAATCAATAATTTGATTCCCTAATTCATCAGAAATGGATAGCCACTTCTCTTTTCTTTGTTGTGCTGTATGTTCAGTAGTATAAATCCAATGTTGGAATTTATCAATAGAAGCTACCCAAGGTAAAGTTTCTAAAGCTTTTTCTAATTGTTCAAGTTTTGCTCTTTTTAAATCAGCTGCATCAGAATAAAATACATCCCAATGATCCATAGACAATAATTCCATAGCCATAGAAGCTAATTCAGCAACTTCAGAAGGAGTAGATTTGAATTCTGTTAATGATAAATCTCTACTTAAGAAAGAATGTACAGCATGACCTCCTTCATGAACCATAGTAACGAGATCTCTTTGAGAACCAACAGCATTCATATAAATAAATGGGACACCAATTTCATAAAGCGGGTACATAAAACCTCCAGGTGCTTTTCCGTTTTTTGATTCTAAATCCAAGTGTTTCATGGCTTTCATTGTGGAAAGACATTCTCCAAAATAAGGTCTTAACCTATTAAAACATTCAATGGATAAGTCAGTAAGTTCTGCCCCTCCATCAAAAGGTTTTAAAGGCGGAAGTCCATCAACATCAACAGCTGTGTCCCAAGGTTTATAGGACTCATTTCCTAATTTATTTTTTCTTTTTTGTTCAAAAGAGTTAATTATTGGGACAATCTCTTTTGCTATTGCATCATGAAAATTAAAACAATCTTTAGGAGTGTAATCAAAACGACCCATAGCGGCAAACATATAATCCCGATAGTTATCAAAGTCAGCATTTTTTGCAATTTTCTGTCTTAAAGAAATTAATTCATCAAATAAATCATCTAATACTTTTTCATCTTGCAATCTTCTGCTACTTATCTTATTATAAATTTCTTCTCTTTTAGCTCTATCTGTACTTTTTAACAATAGTGCAGCTTTCTGCATAGTCATCTTTTTACCATCTACTTCAATAGACATTTTTGCAGAAATAGCACCATATTCCTGTTGCTTTTCTTCCATTGTAGTAAACAAAGGAATATTATCTTCTCGGAAAATTTCAATTTGTTTTTTCACACTTCTTAAATAGATGCGATATTTTTCTTTTTCAAGGTCTTTTAAATAAGGACTACTAACTAATTTTAAATTTAATTTATGAGAATAAGGAGCTGTTTTCGGAGATATTTCTTTAATCCAAAATGAAAATTGCTCTCCTAATTCTTGGTCATTAGTATCTATGTTCATTTTGATATAACGCCAAGCCATATCTTCCTCTAAAACTGCAGAAAGTTCAGATTGGTCTAACATCCATTGCTCTAATTCAAGAACAGAATTGATTTCTCTATCATCTAAGTTATCAAATAAGGATTTAATTTTATTCCAAGAATTAATTACTAAATCTTCAGGAACAAATTTTCTTATTGGACGTGTGGGTATTGAAATTGTATTTCCCATAATTATTATTTTTTATTTATTGCTTTTTTTGTACTTTTAACTTCTTTCTTCTCTATTTTAGGTAATATAATTAATCCTTTTTTCTGCATAGCATTATACCATTGTATTACTTTTTTAATATCAGAAATATAAACCCTTTCCTCATCATAATCTGCAAGAATTTCTCTAAAATAAATAGTTAATTGTTTGGTTGAAGATTTATGGTTTAAGGCTTGCTCTCCTTTCTCCTTTTTTGCGATGTTATCAAAAATTTCTGATAAAGGTTTTGTATCATCATAAGTATATATTCCTATTTCTTCAAGCATATTTGCTTGATTATCAGAATATAAAGGAGATTTTTTCCCATCTATAAATGATTCAACAATTATTTTCTTATTACCTTTAGAAATTACCTTGTACAGTCCAGGTTTACCTGCAACATTTATTATTCCTTCTAAATTCATATTTTATATTTTTGGTATGCAAATGTATAGTTTTTAATAGGATAATTTAAATTAGTTTTTGAAATAAATTGTGTAGTATTGGTGATTACTATGAGCATATTTAAAATTAAAAATAGAAAGGAAGTTTTTGCGTGGTCTTTATACGATTTCGCTAACCAGCCTTTTACAACCATAATTGTTACTTTTATTTATAGTGCTTTTTTTGTAAAGGTAATTGCTGTTAATGAGCAAGAAGGAACTTTTCTTTGGACTAGTGCAATTGCTATTACTGCGGTGGTTGTGTCTTTACTTTCTCCTATACTTGGTGCTTTGGCAGATAAGGGTGGCTTTCGCAAATTTTTTCTTATTCTTTCTACGTTGATATGTGCAGTATTTTCTATTTTATTGTATTTTCCTAAAGAGGGTGAAGTGTATTATGCGCTGACATGTTTTGTGATTGCAAATATTGCATTTGAAATTGGTAGTATTTTTTGCAATTCTTATTTACCTGACTTATCTAACTCTAAAAATATTGGTAGAATTTCAGGTTATTCTTGGGGTCTAGGCTTTGTTGGTGGTTTACTTGCTTTGTTTTTATCTTTATTTTTATTTGACATTAATAATTCCGATGAAATTAGAAAGATAAATATTCTTGTTGGTGTTTGGTTTTTACTCTTTAGTATTCCTACATTCTTATTTGTTAATGATAAGAAAAAAGAAAAATTAAATAGAGTTCATTTCAATTCCTCTTTTGATTCTTTAAAGGATACCTTTAAAAGTATTTCTAATTATAGACAGATTTACAGATTTTTAATTGCTAGATTATTTTTTAATGATGGGCTAATTACCATTTTTGCTTTAGGAGGAGTATATGCTGTTGGTACTTTAGATTTTAGTTTTGAAGATGTGATGATTCTAGGAATAGTACTTAACCTTTGTGCTGGTATGGGCTCATTTTTATTTGGATATATTGAAGATAAAATTGGTTCTAAAAAGGTTATTAATTTTTCTCTATTTGTTTTAATTTTAGCAACATTAATTGCTTACCACTCTCCTGACACCTCTAATCCAAAAGAATGGTTTTGGGTAGCAGGTGTTTTACTTGGCTTTATGGTTGGTCCGAATCAATCTTGTAGTCGTTCTTTGATGGCAAGGCTTACGCCAAAAGAAAAACAAAATGAATTTTTTGGTTTTTTTGCTCTTACAGGAAAGGCTACTTCATTTTTAGGTCCTTTGCTTTTTGGAATTATAACTAAATTTCACAGCCAGCAAATGGCACTTTGGGTTGTCGTTATTTTATTATTGATAGGTCTTATTTTATTTAATAGAACAGGTGAGAAGCAAATAGATATTAATTAGTTTTTTGTAGTTTTGCTTTATGATAAGATTATTCTTTCTATTTATTTTATTTATTTTTAATTCATGTACTTGGAATGAACTTCCTGAAGTTATTTGTGTACCTGATGAGCAAATATATTTGGACTTAGTTCGGCCAATAATTGAAAGTAATTGTATTTCTTGTCATTCTTCAGCTGATGATAGTCCTGCTGTACTTGTTACATATAATGAAGTTATAGATGCCATAAACAATCATTCTTTAAGAGAAGAGGTTGTTTCTCGTAGGATGCCTATCGATGAATATACCCCTTTAAGTTCTTCAGAAATTAATATTATTAAAAACTGGATTGATTGTGAATAAAATAATTTTCTTCCTACTCTTAATATATAGTACTAGTCTTTACTCACAAAGATTCATAACAAAAGATGCAGAAATTTCATTTTTTTCTGAAACTCCCCTTGAGGATATTTCAGCAAAAAATAAAAAAGTAAGTGCTGTGTACGATTCTAAAACTAGACAATTGGTTTTTCAATTAAATATTTCGGATTTTATTTTCCCAAGACCATTAATGCAAGAACATTTTAATGAGAATTATTTAGAATCTGATAAGTTCCCTAAAGCTTCTTTCTCAGGTATTATTGATGAAATTAATAAATTTTCAGTAGCAACGGGTACTTTAAAAATACATGGTGAAGCTAATCAAGTTGCAATTAAGGGTAGCTTAGTGAAAGTTAATGATAACGTAATAATAGATGCTAATTTTACGATACAGCTTGAAGATTATAATGTTAAAATTCCTAAAATAGTAATGTACAAGATTGCAGAAGAGATTGATGTTTCTATTAAGGCTAAATTAAAAGAAATATAGATGAAGCGGAAAATGTTAGTGTTTCTTTTTTTTCCATTAATTATTTCTGCCCAAGATGATTTAATGTCTTTGCTAAATGATGATACAAACTACAAAATTAGTTCTACTTTCAAAGCAGTTAAAATTGTAAATAGTCAATCTGTAGAGTTAGTTAATAAGGGAGATTTACTTTTCTTGATACAGCATCGATTCGGCACCTTAAACTCTGGAGCGTATAATTTATATGGATTAGATAATGCGCAAGTTCGTTTTGGTTTGGATTATGGATTAAATAACTGGTCTTCAATTGGTCTGGGTAGAAGTTCATTCTTAAAAACAATTGATGCAAATGTAAAAATTAAATTAGTGAGCCAAATTAAAGGTGAAAATTCTTTTCCTTTTAGCATTGCTTGGTATTCTTCAGCTTTCTTTAAACAAGAAATATGGAAGAATATGCAAGCTGAAGATTATCTTTTGTCAGATCAAATGAGTTATGTGCATCAAGTGTTATTTGCTAGTAAAATTAACAGAGATTTATCATTACAGCTAAGTCCAACTTTAGTACATAAAAATAGTGTTATAAAAGATGATGGACATGATTTACTGTCTGTTGGTTTAGGAGCAAGACATAAATTAACTTCAAGAATTTCATTTAATGCAGAGTACTTTTTTCAATTAAATAAGGAGAATGGTATTAACCCTCTTTCCTTAGGATTAGATATCGAAACAGGAGGTCATGTTTTTCAGTTGCATTTAAGCAATTCTGCCGCAATGTTTGAGCGGGCTTTTATACATGAAACTACTGGTGAATGGTCTAATGGAGATATTTATTTTGGTTTTAATATTTCTAGAGTTTTTACACTTAAAAAATAGTTTATCAATATCCAACATAATAAATTTGATATAGCAATAGTAGGAGGTGGAATTGTGGGCTTGGCTACTGCTTATCAACTTCAAAGAGAATTCTTAACACTTAACATTGTTGTTTTTGAAAAAGAAAAAGAATTGGCTTTTCATCAAACAGGCAGAAACTCTGGTGTAATCCATTCAGGGTTATATTACAAGAACGGTTCCTTAAAGGCTAAAAATTGTGTTGACGGCAGAAAAGAATTAGTTGCTTTTTCCAAAGAACATAACATTAAGCATGATGTATGTGGTAAATTAGTTGTAGCTATAACTTCTCTTGAAGTTAAACAATTGAATGATTTAAAAGAGAATGGAGAAAAGAATGGTTTGTTAGGCTTGGAATTGTTAAATCCAGAAGAATTTAAGAAAATAGAACCTAATATTGAAGGATTGAAAGCCCTTTGGGTTCCTGAATCAGGAATCATTGATTATAAAGGAATAACCAATAAGTTATCTGAGTTATTATTGCAAAAGAACCCTAATAGTAAAGTTATGACTAATTGTGAGGTTTTAGATTATAATGAGTCCAACATCATTACTTCAAAGGGTAAATTTAACATTAAGAATATTATTTTTTGTGGTGGCTTGTTTGCGGATAGGTTAGCACTAAAAGACAAAGTAAAGTTAGATATGCAAATTGTAGGTTTCAGAGGTGATTATTATGAATTAGCTGAACATGCTAAATCTAAAATTAATAATTTAGTTTATCCTGTTCCTAATCCTGAATTTCCTTTTTTAGGAGTTCATTTTACAAGAATGACGAATGGAGATATTGAGTGTGGGCCAAATGCGGTATTTACATTTAAAAGAGAAGGTTATAAAAAGACTGATTTTAGCTTTAGAGATACCCTTCAGGCTCTCAGTTTCTCAGGAACTTGGAGATTGTTCATAAATCATTGGAAATTTGGCATCAATGAGTATAAAAGGGCGTTCTCAAAATCTCTATTTTTGAAGGAGTTACAAAAAATGTTGCCGACACTAGAAATGGATGATATTGTAGAGGGAAGAAGTGGGGTGAGAGCTATGGCCTTAGCTAATGATGGAGAGGTGATTGACGATTTTAAAATAATTAAAAATAAAAAAAATATACATGTGCTAAATGCTCCATCTCCAGCTGCTACCGCTTGTTTAGCAATTGGAAAACAGATAATGGCAGAAGCGAAATCACATTTTAATCTATAATTTATATGATAAAGTTTTTAGGTTTATTATCAAAAAAGAAAAAAGTAAAGGCCGAACTGGCTGCTACTATTTATGTAAATCTACTTAATAATGTAATTGAGGTTGGCTTTGTTGAAATTAAGGATTTTATTAACAATAACAATAATTTAGAAGATAATCCAAACCTTACTAATCTTGATATTGATTGGTTTAAAAATATTGTCTTCTTAGGGAATATAAAAAATTTAGATATATTTTTTGAAGAAAAGGATTCAGCTACATTAAGAGGATATATTTTAAATGAAATGCATAAAGAATTACCTGAAAGTGAACAGCATTTAGCAATTGAGCGATTCCTTGATTATGAAACCTATTTTAATGAATTATTAATAGATACTGAACATTCTATAAGCGCTATGGCGTATGGTATTTTTGAAAAATATAATATAAATCAATTTCAGGGGGATTTATTTAAGAGAAAGAATAAACCAAATCCTATATTTTACAATGAGTTGAAGAATCTACTAACACATTTTATTTGGAATTGGGAAGATTACTTGGAAAAGAACAAACTAAGTTTCTAAAAATAATAAAGCTGAGTATTTGCTCAGCTTTATTATTTCTTAAGCTAAGTATTATATTTATATTCCCGTGTAATTACTTGGATTAATTGCTTTTAATTCAGCTTTAATAGCATCATTAATATTTAAAGTATCAATAAATAAAGAAATACTTTCGGCATTAACAACTGAGTTTGTTCTTGTCAATTCTTTAAGTACTTCATAAGGATTAGGGTAGCCCTCTCTTCTTAATATTGTTTGAATTGCTTCTGCTACAACTGCCCAGTTTTTTTCTAAATCATTAGCAATGTTTTCTTCATTAATAATTAACCTATTTATTCCTTTGTTTAATGATGCGAAAGCGATAAGGGTATGTGCAAAGGGAACGCCAATATTTCTTAAAACTGTACTATCGGTTAAATCTCTTTGCAAGCGAGAGATAGGTAGTTTGCTCGATAAGAATGAGAAAATTGCATTTCCCATACCTAAGTTGCCTTCAGCATTTTCAAAGTCAATGGGATTTACTTTATGTGGCATTGCTGATGAACCTACTTCTCCTTGTTTGATTTTTTGTTTGAAATAATCCATAGAAACATAAGTCCAAATATCTCTAGAGAAATCAATTAAAATAGTATTGATTCTACTGATGTTATCCATGAGTGCTGCCAAATTATCATAATGCTCAATTTGAGTAGTTGTTTGTTGTCTTTCCAATCCTAAAGCATCAGCTGTAAAGTTGTTTGAAAAACTTACCCAATCAATTTCAGGAAAAGCAACATGATGTGCATTAAAGTTACCTGTTGCGCCACCAAACTTTGCACTAAAAGGAATTGTTTCTAAAAGGAATAGTTGCTTTTCAATACGCTCAACAAATACTTGAATTTCTTTTCCCATTCTTGTTGGTGAAGCAGCCTGTCCGTGCGTGCGGGCTAACAATGGAATTGCTTTCCATTGCAGAGCCCTATCTTTTAGTAAAGTAATAATTTTAGTTAATTGAGGTAAATAAACTTTGTTTATAGCTTCTTTTATAGAATAAGGAACTGCAGTATTATTGATGTCTTGTGAAGTTAATCCGAAATGGATAAACTCTTTAAACTCTTGTAGTCCTAATTTATCAAATTCTTCTTTAATAAAGTATTCTACTGCTTTTACATCATGGTTAGTAATGCTTTCAATGTCCTTAATTCTTTGTGCATCACTTTCTTTAAAATTTGTGTATAAATCTCTTAATTCTGAGAATTTATTATTAGGAAAATGATTTAGTTGAATGATAGAACTATTGCAAAGTGCGATAAAATATTCTATTTCAACCTTTACTCTGAATTTGATTAAAGCAGCTTCAGAAAAGTAAGCTTGTAGGCTAGAGGTTTTACTGATATATCTTCCGTCAATAGGGGTAACTGCAGTTAAAGGAGTAAGTGCCATTTTTTCTTTTGTTAATTAGAGTTGCAAATTTAAGCATTTTAAATAAGATGTTCTTTGAGAAATGAATTTTACATTTGCTTTTTTACTACTTTTGGTAAATGGAAATACTAATAATGATTGGAATTGGGACCTTATTGATTTTAGGATTAATAGGAAGTATTATTCCAGCTTTGCCTGGCCTTCCTCTTTCTTATTTGGGTTTATTACTTTCTCACTTCTATATTAGTAAAATGGAGGTTAATTTTATTTTATGGCTGGGAGTATTTGTAGTTTTTATTACTGTTTTAGATTATTATTTGCAGATATATGGTGTAAAAAAAGCAGGCGGTGGTAAGTATGCAATTAGAGGTTCGTTAGTAGGTATGTTATTAGGAATTTTCTTATTTCCACCTTTTGGGATTTTAGTAGGTGCTTTTGTTGGTGCTTATATTGGAGCAAAAATTGAAGCGAATAGCAATGAAGTGAAAATAGCTTTTGGTGCACTTTGGGGTTTTATCACAGGTACAATTCTAAAATTGTGTACTTGTTGTTATATCATTTATGTCTTACTTTTCTGATGCTAAAAATATCAGCTGTTTCTTATTTAAACACGATACCTTTTATACATGGGTTAAAACAAAGTGACTTGATTAAGACTATAGATTTACAGCTGGACTATCCTTCTATTTGTGCTGATAAACTTATTAATGGGACTGTAGATTTAGCCTTAGTTCCTGTTGTTGCTATTCTAAAATTAAAAGAGGCTTATATTATTTCGGACTATTGCATAGGCGCTAATGGAGCTGTGGATACGGTTTGTTTGTATTCGGATGTTCCTATTGAAGAAATTGAAAGTATAGCGTTGGATTATCAATCGCGTACTTCTGTCGCCTTGCTTAAGCTTTTATTAAAAGATTATTGGCGGTTAAATCCCATACTTATAAATGAAGAAGTTGGTTTTGAAGATAAAATTAAAGGAAAACATGCTGCTTTGGTAATTGGAGATAGAGCTTTTGCTATGAACGATAAGCATAAATTTATTTATGATTTGTCTGCTATTTGGACAGAAATGACTGGATTACCTTTTGTATTTGCAGCTTGGGTATCTAATTCTCAGTTATCACAAGATTTTATCAATGCTTTTAATAAAGCTCTTGAAAAAGGATTAACAAATATTGATAGAGCTTTGGCCTTTGAAGTTGATAGTTACCCTAATTGTAAAAATCCTGAAGATTATTTGAATAATAAAATTTCATATAGCTTAGATTCTGAAAAGAAGAAGGGTATGGAACTATTTTTGAGAAAAATAATTTAAACTTACTTTTTCTTTTTACTCTTTTGTTGTTCTTGCTTTTTTTGCATTTCCTCTAGTTTCTTTTGAAACTTAGATTTTGGTTTAGCAGGTTTCTTTTTGTTAGCTTCCAATTGAGCAAATATTTTATCTTCATTAATAAAACGTTTCATGAAATATTGCTGAGTGAAAGTAAACATATTTGCTAAAAAATAATAGTATGAGAGTCCTGCAGCATAATTATTAAAGAATCCAAGGAACATGATTGGCATTAAGTACATCATCCATTTCATTTGCGCCATTTGGCCAGTTGCCATTGAAGAATTCATACTTGTGTACAGTAAAGTAGAAATGGTCATTAGTAATGTAAATAAACTAATATGATCACCATAAAAAGGAATGTTAAATCCTAAGTCATAAATAGAATCATATGAAGAAAGATCATCAGCCCAAAGGAAACTTTCTTGTCTTAATTCAATTGAGGCAGGAAAGAAACGAAACATTGCAATTAGTATAGGAAATTGGAATAACATCGGTAAGCAACCTCCCATTGGGTTTACGCCTGCCTTTCGATAAAGCCCCATAGTTTCTTGTTGGGCTTTCATTGGATCTTTTCCTTTTAACTTTTCATTAATTTTATCAATCTCTGGCTTTAATACCTTCATTTTTGCTTGTGATAAAAATGCTTTATATGTGAATGGAGCAAGGCCTATTTTAATAATTAGTGTAAGAAGTAGGATGATTATTCCATAATTAAAACCAAATTTACTTAAGAAATCAAATATTGGTATAATTATATATTGATTTACCCATCCAAACATTCCCCATCCAAGTGGAACTAATTCTTCAAATCCTGATTCGTAAGCTTTTAAGGTTTTGTAGTGATTTGGTCCAAAATAGAATTGAAAGCTTAGCTGCTCTTCTGATTTGTGTTTATAAGGAAGTTCGAACTTAGCAGATAAATCCTTTATGAATTTTGATCCTTCACTTTTTGTAGAAATTAAGTGAGTTGGCTTTTCAAATCCATCCTTAGCAATAAAAATTGCACTAAAGAATTGTTGCTTGAATGCTACCCAATTTAGACGAGCATTTATTTTGTCTTCATCAGTTGATGTGAAGCTTAAATAATCCCCTTCATTGTCAGCACTATACTGGTACTGAATTCCAGTATACATATCCTGATTAGTTTTGCTTTTCTCTGTTTGTGGTGTTTTCATTTGCCACTCCAGATTCATATAATTTATTCCTGTTGGAATAAGGCTTTCCATTCCTATAAATTTAATGTCAAAATTAATAAGATAGTCGTTAGTAAGCGTATATAAATACTCTACATAACGGCTGTCATCAGCCTTTAGTTTCATACTTAAAGTGTTACTACTTTGTTCTGCAACAAAATACAAGTCAGCAGTATTTATGTTGTGTCCCGTGGTAAATTGAAGATTGAAACGAGAACTATCTGCATCGAATAAATCAAGTGCTATCGAGTCAAAGGTTTGATATTCTTTTAAAATTACGGATACAATTCTACCACCTTTATTAGCAACTGTAATTTTTAATTTATCATTTTCAATAATTTGAAATTCATCTGTCCCTTTTGCAGCTGAAGCAAAAACACCATATTTTGTTTTTTGCTCCTCACTAATAACGGAGTTACTTAATTTAGGAGTCGAAAATGTCGTTTCTGAAAATTGATTTTCTGTAATTATAGCTTCAGTTGGTGCTGAAACTGGGGCTTGTTCTTGTGGTATTTCAGGGAAAAAGAAAGTATTAAATACTATCAAAATGACAGCCATTAACGCAAAGCCAATTAGTGAATTTTTATCGTATTTTTTCATTATAAAGCTTTATTATTTGTTATTGATACAGGCATCAATAAATCCGCAAAACAAAGGATGAGGATTGGCGACTGTACTTTTATATTCTGGATGAAATTGAACACCAACAAACCAAGGGTGAGTAGGGATTTCTACAATTTCAACTAAATTATTTTTAGTGTTTAATCCTGAGAAAATCATTCCTGATTTTTCAAATTCAGATTTATACTTATTATTGAATTCAAATCTGTGTCTGTGTCGTTCGCTTATCTCAGTATTTTGGTAGGAATTATATGATTTTGAAACCTTTGTAAGCTGACAATCATAAGCGCCAAGTCTCATAGTCCCTCCTTTTTTTGTTACTGATTTTTGATCTTTCATTAAGTCTATAACAGGAAAAGAAGTTTTTTTATTAGCTTCTACAGAATTAGCATCTTTATAGCCAAGCACATTCCTTGCATATTCAATTACTGCTGACTGCATCCCTAAACAAATTCCTAAAAACGGAATGTTGTTTTCTCTAATATGTTTTATAGCTGTAATTTTACCTTCCATTCCTCTATCTCCAAATCCAGGTGCAACTAAAACACCCTTTAGTCCAGCCAATTTATCAGTTACATTTTTGTTATTTATTTCTTCGGCATTTATCCAATTTACTTTTACTTTGCAAGAATTAGTTACTCCTGCGTGAATAATTGCTTCTGATATAGATTTGTAGGCATCTTGTAATTTCACATATTTACCTACAAGTCCAATAGTAATTTCTTTTTTAGGATTTTGTAACCCTTCTAAGAAATTGCACCATTGTTCTAATCTTACTTCTGTATTGTCTACTATTCCTAATTTTCGTAATACCACTTTGTCTAATCCTTCTTTTTGCATCAATAAAGGGACTTTATATATTGTTGACACATCCATGGATTCAATTACTGCATCACGCTCAACATTACAGAAACGAGCTACTTTCTTTTTAATTTCAGATCCTAAAGGATGTTCTGTACGGCAAACTAAAATATCAGGTTGTATTCCTGCTTCTAATAAAGTTTTAACAGAATGTTGAGTCGGTTTTGTTTTTAATTCTCCAGCTGCTGCAAGGTAAGGGACTAATGTTAAATGGATAAATAATGCTGAATTACCTAATTCCCATTTTAGCTGTCTTACAGCCTCAATATAAGGTAGGGCTTCAATATCACCCACAGTACCACCAATTTCAGTAATTACAAAATCGTATTTCCCAGTTTTTCCTAGTATTTGAATTCTTCTTTTTATCTCATCAGTAATATGAGGTATAATCTGAACTGTCTTCCCAAGGTAATCTCCTTTTCTTTCCTTTTGAATAACAGTCTGGTAAATTCTTCCTGTAGTCACATTGTTAGCTTGTGAGGTTGAATTATTTAAAAATCGCTCGTAATGTCCTAAGTCTAAATCTGTTTCTGCACCATCATCAGTTACATAACATTCTCCATGTTCATATGGGTTCATTGTGCCTGGATCTACATTAATATAGGGGTCTAATTTTTGAATAGTTACAGAATACCCTCTAGCATTTAATAATTTACCTAAGGATGCTGAAATTATTCCTTTGCCTAATGATGAGGTGACTCCACCAGTTACGAAAATATATTTTGTAGTAAATTTACTCACGGTTTACAGTAGTTTTTGTTTTTACAAAAATACTATTTGTTACTGATTATTCTTTTATTGATAAAAGTTTTATTAATTTTTTTTAAAAATCATCTAAGTAATTTAAAATGTGATACTTGCGCCAAAGCTAGGCATAAGTGGTAATTGATTCACTCTTTCATTTTTTACCCTGTTAAAATAAAAAATATTTTCTCGATTATAAGCATTTGTTACAGATAAAGTCATATCAAGTTCAGATATTTTATTTAGTTTAATACTTTTTGAAATTGAAGCATCTAACCTATGGTAGTAAGGAAGTCTTCCCTCATTAAGTTCTGCATACTCAATTCCTAGTTCTCCATTTGTAGTTGTATAGTCGGTATTTATACCATCAGAAAAAATTAGATTTTCGTAAAACCCTTGAGTCTGAGTGAATGGAAAGCCTGATCCTAAATTCCATCTCATATCTGCTTTCCAACTTTCATTTTTACCAAATTTGTATGAGGTAACAAAATTCATATTATGTCTTCTATCAAAGTGTGGGTTATATGTTTTTTTTCCATCATTTCTTGAGATGATACCAATAGAGTATACCGCCCATATGTATAATTTTTTACTTTTAAACTTGAGTAGAACATCTACTCCTTTTGCAACTCCACTTTCAATAATAAATTCATCATCTAAATTGGAAGTCATATTTCGGTTAATGTTTGTCAGCTGTGTGAAATCTTTAATATATCCTTCTATTTGAAAGTCAATCCTTCTACTAATATCATACTCTAATCCAGCAATTAAGTGTCTTGCTTTTTGGAACTTATTTTTGTAAGGATTTCCATTTGATTGATCAGGAATTTCTTCTGGAGAAGATATGATCCCAGAAAATAAATTCACAATATCTCTATCAGATGTTGTACTCAATATATTTTGCGAATAATAACCAGATGATACTTTAAATCTCATTTTGTCACTTGCAATATATTTCATTCCTAATCTTGGCTCAGGTGAAACGCCTAAGGTGTATTTCTGCAAACGAAATCCAGGCTCAATTATAAAGCGAGTACTGTTAAACTGGTAATTAATGTAAGCTGAAAATTCCGAAGTATTTTCTTTTTGTTCGATTTTAGAATTTACAGAATTGTAAGTGGTGAAATCAGTTGAGAATCCATGAATATCAAAACCATATTTTATTTTTCCTTTAGGTTGAAAATAAGTAAAATCAAAACCCATATTAAATCCATCTATTCCACTTTTTCTTAGTGGAGAGGCTGACTCATTCAAAGAAATATCATAAGATGAATATGCAAAATTACCTTCAATTAAAACAGGTGATGCTCCTGGAATAATAATGAACTCTGAACCTATACCTTTTGATGTCCAATTAAGTTCTGAAATACCTTCATAATCTACTTTATCTTGAAAATTGAAACCAAATATATTTATCTTACTACCATTATTTCCGTTTAATGAGAATTTACCATATAGATCTGTATAAGAATATGGCAAGCCTTTTTCGTCAAAATAAAGAGTTGGATATTTATATAATAGTTCTGAACTTTTATCAAGGTAAGAGGTTTTGCCTGAAAAAATAAATGAAGATTTTTTGTTTCCTAAAAGGGGTCCTTCAAGAAAAAGTTTAGAGCCAAAAGTGTTAGCAGTTAGTTTTCCTCCAAAATCTTTTTTATTTCCATCAATAGTTTTTATATCCATTATGGAAGATATTCTCCCTCCATATTCAGCACTAAATCCACCTGTGTATACATCTGTATTTCTTATGATGTCAGTATCAAAAACTGAAAATAACCCTATTGAATGAAAAGGGCTGTAAATGGTCATTCCATCCAATAATACTTTATTTTGTATTGGTGAACCTCCTCTTATGTAAAGCTGCCCACCTTGGTCACCTGTAAATACAACTCCAGGTATTACTTGCATGTATTGAGCTAAGTCAGGCTCACCACCAATATTAGGAATCATTTCCATATCTTGCTTTGTAATTTTAATAGAAGCTGCCTTAACTTCTGTTTTCATTTCTGATCTTTCAACTGAAATTCTTACCTCATTTAGTTTCACACTAGATTCTGATATTTCAAGGTTTTGAGAAAGCACTTTTCCTGATTTTAAATTTATGTTTACTGATGAAGAGTCATAGCCTATGTAAGTAACCATTAATGTGTAGTCTCCAGCTAATACTTTTGAAATATTATACATGCCATTGATGTCGGTTGACCCTCCTATGTTTGTTCCTTGTAAAATTACATTACAGAACATAATTGGTTCACCGCTATTTTTATCATATACAAACCCTCTAATATTTCCTGTTTGTGAAAAAGCTAATGAAGTAATTAATGAGATTGTAAGTAAAAGTAAAAGTTTGCGCATTTTTGTAAAAATTAGTTGGCAAATATAACTAAATAAAAAGATCAAAATTATGCATGTATAATTTTGAAAATTAGTTCTTTTAAGAGTTCTTTATGAGAAGTGTTTTTGTTGTTTACCCCTTTGCTCTTAAGGTCATACTCTTTAAGATATTCAAAAATATAAAACAACTGTCGTTTGCTATAATATTGTGCTGCAGTTTGATATTGGCTAACAAAAAAAGGATTTATTTTTAGTGAACTAGCGGCAAATTTTGGGCTTTTATCTTCTAAAAAATGATAAACCATTATTTTTTGAAAATAGGAAAATAAAGCGCCAAGTGTTGGTACTATATGATGGTCTTTGGGATTGGCTGCAAAATGATTAATTATTTTATTTGCTTTTAAAACGTCTTTTTTTCCCAAAGCGTTCTGGAGTTCAAAAACATTGTAATCTTTACTTATACCAATATGATACTCAATGAGTGCTGTTGTAATTTGTTCGTTCTTTTGTATTACTAACATGAGTTTTTCTAATTCATTAGTAATTTTGGATAAATCTGAACCAATGTATTCAGAAAGTACTGCAGTTGCATTATTATCAATCTTATATCCTTTTTCTATTACATACGAGTTTATCCAGGCTGGAATTTTATTGTCATATAATTTTTTGCTTTCAAAAACAACACATTTTTTAGATAGGGTTTTACCAAATTTCTTGCGTTTGTCAACTGATTTTCCCTTATAGCAAATCACCAAAAGGGTTGAGGGCTGTATATTGTCTAGGTAAGTGTCTAAAACATCAATATCTTTTAAGTGTTGCGCTTCTCTAACAATTACTACTCTTTTATGAGATCCAAAAGGAAATTGTTTTGCCTCCGCAATTGCTTGTGCTGTTTCAATTTCTTTTCCGTAAAGGATTACTTGGTTGAATTCTTGCTCCTCAGCTGAGAGTACATTCTTTGCAAAAGCATTAGCTAATTTATCAATATAATAAGGTTCTTCCCCCATTAAAAAATAGACAGGTTGTAAATTTTTATTTGTTATTGATGATATAATTTCTTTATAATTCACTTATTTTGTGGGTATGAATATGCCTCAATTAAATTTGCCGAATGTGATCCTCAAAATTAAATTAGTTAAAGGTATTACGCAAGTTTTTGATACAGTAAGAAAAAAATATTTGGTTTTAACTTCGGAAGAATGGGTGCGCCAACACTTTATTCATTATTTGAACTCGGAAAAAAGATATCCTTTAGGTCTAATGGGTGTTGAGAAAACAGTAAAATATAATGGGCAATCAACTAGGGCTGATATTATTTTATATACTAATATGGGAAAGCCCAATATGATAGTTGAGTGCAAGGCTCCAGAAGTTAAAATAACACAAGATACTTTCGATCAAATTGCAAAATATAATTTCAAATTAAAGGTTAATTTTTTAGTAGTAACTAATGGGATGCAACATTTTTGTTGCGCTATAGATTATGAAAACAATAAGATTAATTTTTTGAAAGAGATTCCACAATATTAATTAATTTTTATTCATTTTACGTAAGTTTTTTTATGCGGTATTTTAAGCTTTAGCTTGATAGTTTACTTATTTTCGCGCCTTTAAAAATAGACAATGAAATCAGCATTTAAATTTATTACAAGAAGTCAAGGAAGTGTAAAAGATGATATTTTATCAGGATTTACAGTAGCTTTAGCTTTAGTGCCTGAGGCAGTTGCTTTTGCTTTTGTTGCAGGAATATCGCCAATTATAGGTTTATATGGTGCTTTTATGATGGGCTTAGTTACTTCTGTTTTTGGTGGAAGACCAGGTATGATTTCAGGAGCAACAGGAGCTATGGCAGTAGTAATGGTGAGTTTAGTAAAACAAGGAAATGCCATGGGCCCTGAAGGAGCTATGATGGGTCTTCAGTTTTTATTCGCTACTTTAATTTTAACTGGAGTTTTTCAAGCCCTTGCTGGAATATTTAAAATGGGAAAATTTGTAAGAATGATACCACATTCAGTAATGATGGGATTTGTAAATGGTCTAGCAATAGTAATTTTTACTTCACAATTAGGAATGTTTCAAAGTGAAGGGATGTGGCTTGAACAAGGGGATATGTTTATTATGTTAGGATTAGTAGCATTAACCATGGGTATTATGTATTTCTTGCCAAAAATCACAAAGAATGTTCCTGAAGCTTTAGTAGCGATTATTGTTGTTTCTCTTATTGTAATCTTTGGGGATATTGATACTCAAACTGTAAAATCATTTATTATTGAAGGTGGAGGAGAAGGTATTAAAGCAGGTTTGCCAACTTTTAATTTACCAATTATAGCTTTAAATTTAAAAACTTTAGGTTTTATTGCTCCTTATGCATTAATCTTAGCAGCCATTGGTTTAATTGAATCGTTGATGACTTTAAATTTAATTGATGAATTAACAGAAACTCACGGAAATGGAAACAAGGAATGTGTAGCGCAAGGTGCTGCTAATATTCTTAATGGTTTTTTTGGTGGTATGGGTGGTTGCGCTATGATTGGGCAATCAATAATTAATATCAAGTCAGGCGGTAGAGGAAGACTTTCAGGTATAACAGCAGCTTTAGCATTATTAGTATTTATCTTATTTGCTTCGGCCTATATTGAAATGATTCCTATTGCTGCTCTAGTTGGGGTAATGTTTATGGTTGTAATTGGAACTTTTGCGTGGAATACTTTTAAGATTTGGAATAAAGTTCCTTTTTCTGATGTTTTAGTAATTGCTTTAGTAACAATTCTTACCGTAGTATTTGATTTAGCCATTGCTGTTATTTCAGGTGTTATTGTTTCTGCCTTAGTTTTTGCTTGGGAAAATGCTTTAATGATTAGAGCTAGAAAGTATACTGACAAGCATGGAATAAAGCATTATGAATTATTTGGACCTGTTTTCTTTGGTTCTATTGAATTATTCAATTCAAAGTTTGATGTGAAAAGTGATCCTAAAGAAATTATTATTGACTTTGCCGATAGTAGGATAGTAGACCAGTCAGCTATTGAAGCTTTAAATAAATTAGCTGAGCGCTACCAAAAAAATGGGAAAACTATACATTTGCGCCACCTTTCAGCTGATTGTGTAAAGTTGATTAAAAGAGCAGAGAAAATATGTGATGTGAACGTATTAGAAGATCCTGATTATTTTGTTGCAATTGATGATTATAAAAATGCTTTACAAAAAGAATAATATAATTTTCATAAACATATTTATTTTTAAATTATTATTATTTTAAGAGCATAAACTCTTTTTTGGTGGTCTAAATTTAGTTAGATTGATGTCTGATACTGCACTTTGATACTCCTCCATTGTAGGGATTCTTCCAAGAATTGAAGAAAGCACAACTACAGGTGTTGAAGCTAGTAATGATTCGCCTTTTTTACGATCTGAATCTGCTACTACACGACCTTTAAAAAGGCGTGTAGAAGTAGCTATAACCGTATCTCCTTTTTCAGCTTTCTCTTGATTTCCCATACATAGATTGCATCCAGGCCTTTCTAAATACATCATATTTTTATATTTTAAACGAGCAGAATTTTTTGGAGCATTATCATTAAATTCAAAGCCTGAATATTTTTGTAGGACGTCCCAGTCTCCTTCTAGTTTAAGTTCATCAATTATATTGTAAGTTGGAGCTGCTACAATAAGAGGAGCGTTAAATTTAATTTCCCCTTTAATTTCTTCTAGATTTTTAAGCATTTGAGCAAGAATTTTCAGATCACCTTTGTGAACCATACATGAGCCAATAAAACCGAGATCAATTTTCTTTTCTCCTTCATAGAATGATAAAGGTCTAATTGTGTCATGGGTATACCTTTTTGATACATCTTCATTATTAACATCAGGATCAGCTATCATTGGCTGAGAAATGATATCCAAATCTACTTCAAATTCAGCAAAATATTTTGCGTTTGAATCAGGTTTCAATGCTGGCTTTTTACCAGATTTAATCTCAGAAATTCTTTTGTTTGCTATATCTATAAGGCCTTGAAGAACTTTTTTATTATTATCCATACCCTTGTTAATCATTATTTTAATTCTACCTTTAGCAATATTTAATGATTCAATTAATGTGTCGTCCTCAGAAATACAAATAGAGGCTTTTGCCTTCATTTCTGCAGTCCAATCTGTAAATGTAAATGCTTTATCTGCTTGTAGAGTTCCAATATGAACCTCAATAATTCTTCCTTGGAAAACATTCTCTCCGCTATACTTATCAAGCATTTGAGATTGAGTAGCATGTACTACATCGCGAAAATCCATATGCTCCATCATTTTCCCCTTAAAAGTAACTTTTACAGACTCAGGAATTGGCATTGATGCTTCGCCTGTTGCTAGTGCTAAAGCAACTGTGCCTGAGTCAGCCCCAAAAGCAATTCCTTTAGACATTCTTGTATGAGAATCTCCACCAATTATAATTGACCAGTCATCTACAGTAATGTCGTTTAGTACTTTGTGAATTACATCCGTCATCGCAAGATATTTACCATGAGGATCACGGGCAGTTATTAGGCCAAAATCATTCATAAAACTCATAAGTCTAGGAATATTTGCCTGTGAATTTTCATCCCAAACAGCTGCAGTGTGACACCCCGATTGATAAGCTCCATCTATAATAGGTGATATAGTAGTAGCAGCCATAGCTTCTAGTTCTTGAGAAGTCATAAGTCCAGTTGTATCTTGTGAACCTACAATATTTACTTCAACCCTAACATAAGAGCCTGCATGTAGAATTTTTTCTGTAGTTGTCCCAACCGCATTCCTATTAAATATTTTTTCAGCGGCAGTTAATCCCTGATCTTTATGAGAAATCTCTTTTGAAGAGGCAAATACTTTAGGAATATCAGTGTTTAAAATTTTTGCAGCAAATGTTTGTAGTTTTTTCCCAAATACTATAGCATATGAGCCTCCTGCCCTCATAAATTCCATTTTCTGAGGAGTGAATGAAGCGGAAATATCAATTAGCTCCTTGTCTGCATTATATAATATCTTCTTCTTTGTATTTATAGTAAGAACTGTTCCTGTTTTAATTGAGTATACTTCTTCAAGAATAGGGTCTCCATCATCATTATTAACCGTCTTTCCATTAACATCTTTCTTTTTAACCCAATTTTTAAGGTCTAGACCAATTCCACCAGTAACGCCAACAGTTGTTAGGAAAATTGGAGAGATTCCATTTGTTCCTGCTATTATGGGTGCAATGTTAATAAATGGAACATAAGGGCTTGCCTTTTTACCAATCCACAGTGATACATTGTTTATTCCAGACATTCTAGATGAACCAACTCCCATAGTACCCTTTTCTGCAATTAACATAATTGTCTTATTAGGGTGTTCTTTTTGTATGGCTAATAGTTCATTCTGTTGATTAATATTGTGTTCAAACATGCATTTTCCGTGAAGCTCTCTGTCTGATCTAGAGTGAGCGTCTCCACCTGGTGAAAGTAAGTCTGTAGAAATATCTCCTTCACCAGCAACATATGTAACAATGTTTATTTCTTCATCTATTTCTGGAAGTTGAGTAAAGAATTCAGCTTTTGCATAACTCTCTAAAATATCCTTAGCAACTTTATTGTCATTTACATAAGCCTTTTTAAGTCTATCTGTATCGGCATCATAAAGAAAAACTTGTGTTTTTAGAACATTTGCTGCTTTTTTAGCAATATTCTTGTTATTATCTAAAGCTAAGTCAATTAAAATTTTGACTGATGGACCTCCCTTCATGTGAGATAATAGTTCGAATGCAAAATCAACAGTAATTTCCTTTGTAGTGAATTTGCTTAAAATAATTTCCTTTAGAAAATTTGCTTTTACTCCTGCTGCTTTAGTTGTACCAGGTGTAACATTGTATATTAAAAACTTTATAGATTCTTCTCTATCAATATGATTGATATCTTTAATTTGCGCAATTATCTCACTTAGTAGTTTATCACTTTCAATTGGTTTAGGGTTAAGATTGTGAGATTTTCGATCCTTAATCTCATTTATGTAGCTTTTATATGTGTTCATAATCAAATACTATAAATGAAGAATTTATTCAATAAATATTAAAACAAATATAGTGATTTTCATTTTATTTATATTGAAAATATGTGGGATATTATAATCTTAAAATTAGACAATAAAAAAGCCGAACGGTTACGTTCGGCTTTTAATTATTTGTATTAATTTATTTATTCAGCGATAACATTATAGGCTACATTTACACTAACCATTCTGTGTAGTCTCACTTCTGCTTCATATTTGCCTAGTTCTTTTACTTTAGGAAGTTTTACAAAACTTGAATCAACTGTGTGTCCTAATGCTTTTAGAGCGTCAGTAAATTGAGATGTTTTTATAGAACCAAATAATTTGGTTCCACCTTCAGCAACTTTGCCTTTTAATGTGATTTCTAATTTAGGTAATGCTTCCGCAATTTTATTTGCTGTAGCAATTTCTGTCTCTTCTTTTTTAGCTTGTTGTTTTAAGTTTTCGTTTAAAACTTTCACGGCTGATTCAGTTGCTAAAACTCCTAAACCTTTTGGAATAAGAAAGTTTCTTCCGTACCCGTTTTTTACTGAGACGATTTCATTTTTGAAACCTAATTTCTCAACATTTTCTTGTAATATAATATCCATGTTTCCTTAAGTTTTATGATTATTTTAAATTATCAGCTACATATGGCAAAAGAGCGATTTGTCTTGCTCTTTTTACTGAGACAGCTAATCTTCTTTGGAATTTCAATGAGTTACCAGTAATTCTTCTTGGTAAAATTTTTCCTTGCTCATTCAAAAAACGCATTAAAAATTCAGGATCTTTGTAGTCAATATAATCTATTCCCATTTTTTTGAAACGGCAATATTTATTTTGTTGTCTTAGTTCAATATCTACCGGAGATAGGTATTTTATGTCTGTTTTGTTTCCCATGATTATTCAGCTTTTGCGTTAGTACTTAATTTCTTTTTTCTTCTGTCAGCATATGCTAAAGCAAATTTCTCTAATTTTACTGTCTGCCATCTTATAACACGCTCGTCTCTTTTAAACTCAACTTCAAAGTCGCCAATAACTTGTCCATCAGCCTGAAACTCAATTAGGTAATAAAAACCTGTCTTTTTCTTTTGAATTGCGTACTTTAATTTCTTCAATCCCCAATTTTCTTCATTGGTAATTTTTCCTTTGTTGGCCTTAATGTGGTCAACAAATTTCTTTACTGTTTCCTTTACCTGATCTTCAGATAAAACGGGATTCATAATGAAAACAGTTTCGTAAGTAGTCATCTTTTGTTTTTTTAGTTAATATTTTACGGGCGGCAAATTTAGTAAAAAGATTCAATTTTACATAATTAGAATAGTTTTTTAATTTGATTAAATATTTAGCTGCCTTTTTGAAAGAAATGTTAGTTTTGTATCTTGTATTTTAAATTTAATTAAAATGAGTGATTTTATTGTATCTGCTAGGAAGTATAGGCCTTCAACCTTTAATGCTGTTGTTGGTCAAAATTCAATTACATCCACTTTAAAAAATGCGATTAAAAGGAACCAATTAGCTCAGTCTTTTTTATTTTGTGGTCCTAGAGGAATAGGTAAAACATCGTGCGCTCGAATTTTGGCTAAGACAGTCAATTGCGAAAATATTACCGAGAATATTGAAGCTTGTAACAAATGTGTTAGTTGCAAATCATTTAATGAAAATGCATCATTCAATGTTCACGAACTTGATGCTGCATCCAATAATTCTGTTGATGATATAAGAAGATTAGTAGATCAAGTCCGGTTTGCACCTCAAATAGGAGAATACAATATATACATTATTGACGAGGTGCATATGTTATCAACTCAGGCATTTAATGCATTTTTAAAAACTTTAGAAGAGCCGCCAAAACATGCTAAGTTTATTTTAGCTACAACTGAAAAACATAAAATTATTCCAACTATTTTATCAAGGTGTCAAATTTTTGATTTTAAAAGAGTAGGTATTAATGATATTTCTAACCATTTGGCTTTTGTTGCTAAAAGTGAAGGGATTGTAGCTGAGAAAGAAGCTCTTCATTTAATTGCTCAAAAATCAGATGGTTCATTGCGAGATTCTTTATCACTCTTTGATAGGTTGATTAGTTTTTCGGAAAAAGAACTTATTTATCAGGGTGTAATTGAACATTTAAATATTTTGGATTATGAATATTATTTTAAAGTTACTTCTGCTCTTTTAAAAAATGATATTAATGCACTTTTACTTCTATTTAATGAAATACTGGACAATGGATTTGATGGGCATCATTTTATTATTGGTTTGTCCGAGCATTTAAGAGATATACTTGTTGCTAAGGACGAAAGCACACTTCAGTTATTAGAAAAAGGAGAGGTTTTAAAACAAAGGTATTTTGAGCAGTCCAAGTTTTGTGAGTTAAGTTTTTTAATTCCTGCTTTGAATTTATGTAACGAATGTGACGTGCAATATAAGCAGTCAAACAATAAACGACTCTTAGTTGAATTATCATTAATGAGAATTTCTTCTATAGGGCATCAAACGGCTGAAAAAAAAAGTCCTAAAAGTTTCATAGTTACATTAAATGATGAAAAAAAGCATATTTCTGTTGAAAAAGTAGCTGAAATAGATAAAAAAATAGAAAAAACGCCAGAAAGTCACAAAAAATCCGAAATTGAAGGTAATAGTGAAGTTGCTGATATATCTTCTAAATCTATTCCAAGAATTTCTTTGTCTTCCAAAAAGAAGTCCAAGACTTTATCTATAACTGCAGCTTTTAAGCAGATGAATGAAAAGAAAGATGTTGAAGAAGAAATTGATGTTTCAAAACTTAGGAATGCTGATTTTTCTTCAACAAAGATGTTAGAAAGCTGGAAAGAAGTAATTTCATTTGTAAAACAAAAGGGAAAATCTAATTTAGGCATTACATTGGGTGTTTTTTTACCAGAATTAAATGATAATTTCTTAATTGTATTGCCTTTGAGTAATCATTCGCAAGTAGAGATGATTCTAGAAGAGAAGTATATGATTTTGGAGTTTCTAAGAAATAAATTAGAAAATGATTATATTGAAATAACAACCAAGGTAATTAAAGGAGATAAAAGTAATATACCTTACACAAATAAAGATAAATTTGCCAAAATGATCGAGCAAAATCCTCATTTGGAAACTTTAAGAATGAAACTAGGGCTTGATCCTGATTATTAACTGAAAATAAATGAATATGAAACCAAAACAAATTTTAACCATTGTGCTTATAGTAGCAGCAGGAATCTATTTCGCAATAAACGCAAAAGAACAAATGAATAAAATTGAAAATAATTATGAAACAACCGCTAATGATCCGTTAAATGCAAGAATATATACTTTAGATAATGGCCTTAAAGTGTATTTGACGGCTTATGCTGATGCACCTAGAATACAGACTAATATCGCTATTCGTGCTGGAAGTAAAAATGATCCTGCTGATGCTACAGGTTTAGCGCATTATTTGGAACACATGTTATTTAAAGGAACTGATATTTATGGTTCTTTAGATTTTGATAAAGAAGCTCCTATGTTAGATGAAATTGAAGCTCTTTATGAAGAGTATAGAACTATTGACATGAATGATACTGACAATAGAGAAAGAGTATGGAGACAAATTGATTCTGTTTCTGGTGAGGCTGCAAAATTTGCTATTGCTAATGAGTATGATAAAATGGTAAGTGGTTTAGGTGCAAAAGGAACGAATGCTTACACTTCTAATGAAAAAACGGTTTATATTAATGATATACCATCTAATCAAATTGAGAAATGGTTAAAGTTAGAAGCTGAGCGTTTTCGTTATCCTGTTTTTAGATTGTTTCATACAGAGTTAGAAGCAGTTTATGAAGAGAAAAATAGAGGATTAGATAGTGATGGAAGTAAAATGTTTGAAGCTCTTTTTGATGGTTTGTTTCCAACGCACCAATACGGGCAACAAACTACAATTGGAACAATTGAGCATCTAAAGAATCCTTCTTTAACTGAAATTAGAAAGTATTTTAATAAATATTATGTGCCAAATAATATGGCAATTTGTATGTCAGGTGATTTTGATTATGATGAGACAATTATTTTAATTAATAAATATTGGGGAACCTTTGAAAGAAAAGATGATCCTAATTTCGAAGTGATTAAAGAAGCGCCAATTTCGGTACCAGTTTATAGTGAAGTTTATGGGCCTGAAGCAGAACGTTTGTATATAGGCTTTCGTTTTGAAGGGGCAAATACTGAAGATGCTAAAATGCTAACTATGATGGATATGGTACTTTCTAATTCTGCAGCAGGTCTTATTGATTTGAACTTAAATCAAGCACAAGAGTTAATTGGTGGAGGTTGTTTCCCTTATGTTTTAGAAGATTATTCTATGCATGGTTTTTACGGAAGTCCAAAACAAGGACAAACTTTAGAAGAAGTGAAAGATTTATTATTAGCACAAATTGAAGAAGTTAAGGCTGGAAATTTCCCTGATTGGTTATTAGGGGCTATTATTTCTGACTTGAAACTAAATCAAATTAAGAAATTAGAAAGTAATAGCGGAAGAGCAAACGAATTTATTGATGCTTTTACTTTAGGAATATCTTGGGAAGATCATCAAAATGAAATGGCTGAGTTGGGGATGGTAACAAAGCAAGAAATTATTGATTTTGCAAATGCAAAGTATGCGGATAATTATGTAGTTGTTTATAAAAGGAATGGTGATGATAAATCAGTATTGAAAGTAACTAAGCCAGCAATCACTCCAGTATCGGTTAATCGTGAAGATCAATCGGAATTTTTAGTGAATCTATTAAAAGAGGAGGTTTCTGATATTGAGCCAGTTTTCTTAGACTTTGAAAATGATATTGAAAAAACTAGTGTAGGTGATGTTTCATTAATATATAAAGAGAATACTGAAAACGAAAGATTCAAATTGAACTATATCTTAGATATGGGGAATGACCATGACAACAGGTTAAAATTAGCAGTTGATTATTTAAAATATTTAGGAACAGCTGAAATGTCTCCTGCACAAAAAGAAGAAGAATTTTATAAGTTAGGTTGTGAGCTTTCAGTAAGTTGTAATGCTGAAAAGATACAAGTTACTTTAAGTGGATTGTCAGATAATTTTAATGAATCAGTAGCGCTTTTTGAAACAATACTATCAGGTGCAGTGGCTGATGAAGAGGCTTTGGCTGAGTTAAAAATGAGTATTCTTAAAAAGAGAGCTGATGCTAAACTAGACAGACAAATTATTCTTTGGAGAGCAATGGGTAATTATGCTAAGTATGGGGTTAATTCTTCTTTCATGAATATTCTTTCAGAAGAAGAATTAGGTAATATTTCGTCAACTGAGTTGTTGGATTTAATACATAACTTAACTTCTTACGAGCATAGAATATTGTATTATGGGCCTGATGAAATATTAGCTGTAGAGGATAAATTAACAGCTTTACATACTACTAATACTGAGCTGAAAGTAATTCCTGCTAAAAAAGATTTTATTGAAAATAATATGGAGAAGCCTTTAGTATATGTTGTTGATTATGATATGAAGCAAGCTGAGGTGATGATGCTCTCTAAGGGAAATAAGTTTAATTTTAATGAGCTCCCAATTATTACTTATCACAATGAATATTTTGGAGGGGGGATGAGTTCTATTGTTTTTCAGGAAATGAGAGAGTCTAAAGCTTTAGCATATTCGGTTTATAGTACTTACACTCTTCCAAGGATACTAATAGTTCTCATTATCTAATGAGTTATATTGGTACTCAAGCTGATAAATTAGCTGACGCAATGTTAGGAATGACTGAATTATTGGATGTTATGCCAGAAGCTGAAGCAAATATGAATAATGCTAAAGAGGGAATAGAGCAAAAAATAAGAACTGAACGATTAACTAAATCAAGAGTATTAAGTGAATATGAAAAACATCAAAAATTAGGAGTTAATCATGATTACAGAAAGGATGTATATGAATCAGTTCAGAATTTCGATATGTCAAGTTTAAGAGATTTCCATAATTCACACATTGCTAGTGGAGTAAGGGTAGTTATGGTACTTGGTTCTAAGGACGATTTGGACTTAGAGGTTTTGCAACAATATGGAGAGATAAAACACTTAACATTAAGAGATGTATTTGGTTACTAATTTTTAAGTTTGCGAACTTTAAATCTTTAGAAAAATAATAGAATAATGAGCAATCAGAGGTCAAAGATAATTTATACAAAAACAGATGAAGCTCCTATGTTGGCTACTCATTCATTATTACCAATAATCAATGCTTTTGCCGCTCATGCGGGCATCGAAATTGAAACAAAAAACATTTCATTAGCATCAAGAGTTCTATCTGCTTTCCCAACTTACTTGCAAGAAAATCAAAGAGTAGATGATGCATTACAGGAGTTGAGCGAATTGGTAAAAAAGCCAGAAGCAAACATTATAAAGTTGCCAAATATTAGCGCATCAGTTCCGCAATTAGTAGCTGTTATTAAGGAATTGCAAAACAAGGGATATGCTATTCCTTCTTATCCTGCTGCACCTAAGAATGCTAAGGATGAACAAGTAAAGTTACGTTACGATAAAATTAAAGGTTCAGCAGTAAATCCTGTATTAAGAGAGGGTAATTCTGATAGAAGAGCTCCAAAAGCAGTAAAGAATTATGCGAAAGTAAACCCTCATTCTATGGGAGTTTGGTCTACTGATTCTAAGTCGCATGTTGCAACAATGCAGTCTGGTGATTTTTATCACAATGAAAAATCGTTGTGTGTTGAAAAGGCTACAGATGTTAAGATTGAACTCTTTAGTCATGATGGAAGGGTTACAACTTTAAAGGCAAGTAATCCATTGTTGGAAAAAGAGATAATTGATACTACTATTATGTCCAAAAAATCTTTATTGGCCTTTTTGGAGTTTGAGATAAAAGAAGCTAAAGAGCAAGGAATTTTATTGTCCCTGCACTTGAAAGCAACAATGATGAAGGTTTCTGACCCAATTATTTTTGCTCATGTTGTGCGTATTTTCTTTAAGGATTTAATTGCAAAGCATGAAACTACTTTTAAGAAATTAGGAGTAGATTTTAAAAATGGATTTGGAGATTTAATTACTAAATTAAAAAACACTCCATTAGAAAAAAGATCTGAAATAGAAAGGGATATTGCCTTAACATTTGAAGATAATGCAAATATTGCAATGGTGGACTCTGATAAAGGAATTACTAATTTACATGTTCCCTCTGATGTTATTATTGATGCCTCAATTCCAGCAATGATAAGAGCTTCTGGTCAAATGTGGAATAAAGAGAATAAGATGGAAGATACTAAAGCAATAATTCCTGATAGCTCCTATGCTAGTGTGTATAGTGCAACTATTAATTTTTGTAAAAAGCATGGTGCTTTTGATCCGACAACTATGGGAACAGTTCCTAATGTTGGTTTGATGGCACAAAAGGCAGAAGAATATGGTTCGCATGATAAAACATTTGAAATTAAAGCAGATGGTATTGTAAAAGTTACTGATACGTCAGGAAATGTGTTGTTAGAGCATACTGTTGAAAAGGGAGATATTTGGAGAATGTGCCAAACAAAAGATGAACCAATTAAGGATTGGGTAAAGCTTGCGGTAAATAGAGCAAAAGCAACTGCCTGGCCAACTATTTTCTGGTTGGATGTTGAAAGAGCGCATGATGCAGCAGTTATTAAAAAAGTAAAGAAATACTTACAATTACATGATACTGATGGTTTGGATATTCAAATTCTCTCTCAAAAAGAGGCGATACAGTTTACACTGAATAGAGTTAGAAGTGGGGAGAATACTATTTCGGTAACAGGAAATGTGTTAAGGGATTATTTAACTGATTTATTTCCAATCTTAGAATTAGGGACCTCTGCAAAGATGCTTTCAATTGTACCGTTAATGAATGGTGGTGGCTTGTTTGAAACGGGAGCTGGAGGTTCTGCTCCAAAGCATGTTCAACAATTCACAAAAGAAGGGCATTTAAGATGGGATTCTTTAGGAGAGTTTATGGCAATCGTTGTTTCTTTAGAACATCTTGCAGAGGTGAATGATAATCCTAAAGCGAAAATTCTTGCTGACACTTTAGATACTGCAATTGAGGATGTATTGAAAAATGGAAAATCGCCAATGAGAAAAGTTGGGCAATTAGATAATAGGGGTTCCCATTTTTATTTGGCAATGTATTGGGCTAATGAGTTAGCTAAGCAAACTGAAAGTGCATCTTTAAAAGCTACTTTTGAGAAAGTGATTTCTGATATGGAAGCTAAGGAAAACGATATTATTAGCGAACTTAATAATGCTCAAGGTACCTCTGAGAATGTTAAAGGATACTATTTGCCAGATTCAAAAACTACTTTTGCAGCTATGCGACCAAGTGCTACTTTGAATGCCATTATAGATAATATATAGCTAAGTATTGCGAAAATTAGTCTTTAAAAAATTCCTTTTTAAAATTAATCAAATATAATTTTTTACTTGCTCGTGTTAGAGCTGTGTATAGCCACCTTAAGTACGATTTATCTAACATGTCTTCAGTAAAGTAACCTAAGTCTACAAATACATTATCCCATTGTCCTCCCTGTGATTTGTGACAAGTAATGGCATAAGCGAATTTTATTTGTAAAGCATTGAAGAATTCATCTTCCTTAATTTTTTTGTTTATCTCCTTTTGTCCTTTATAGTCCAAACCGACTTCTTTGTATAGTTTTTGGTATTGCTCATAAGTTATGGCAGGACTTTCGCTAGTTAATGTTTCTAATAGTAATATTACTTCTAGTTCTTTCTCATCTGGATAATCTGCCATTTTCACGCTGGCTTTTGCAAAGCGAAACCCATAGCGCTCAATAGTTTCTTTTATTTTTACTACTTCTAAAATATCGCCATTTGCAATGAAACCTGCTTTGTTACTATCATCTAGCCAATAATAATTATTTCGTACAACCATCAACATATCTCCTGCAGAAATTTCATTTTCCTGCCACCTTATTTTTGCTCTTATCTGCTGGTTATAAAGATTTGCTCTTTTGTTAGATCGGCAAAGTACGGTAGTATTATTAACTCCTTCTTCGCTGTAAGCTGTTTCTAGTGCATCTTGTAAATCCTCACCTGTATTTAGGCGAATAATTTCTGAATTGGTCGCTAATTTAGGATAGGAAAAGTCAGAGATTGCAATTCTATTTCTAATGTCTGTGGCATTTTCTAGGATTAGTGAATCTTTCTTTTGCCTTACTACTTGTGTTAATTCCTTGCAGATAACTTGTTTATTGTAATTAAGTTCTAACTTAGCTTCTTCTAATGCAGGACTTATATCCAGATGAACAGGAGGGAGTTGTGCTGTATCTCCAATCAAAATAAGTTTACAATCTAAACCTTGATATACATATTCAATCAAATCATCTAAAAGTGAACGATTACCAAATCCTTTATCCGAATTTTCTGGAATCATTGAGGCTTCATCTACTATGAAAATAGTGTTACTGTGAGTATTTTCTTTAAGTGTAATGAAAGTATTTCCACTTTTGTTAGTTCTTATCCAGTAAATCTTTTTGTGTATTGTACTTGCTGATTTTTTTGAATATTTCCCTAAAACTTTAGCTGCTCTTCCAGTTGGAGCCATGAGTACTGAGCGCTTACCTAAAACAGGTAATGATTTCACCAAAGTAGCAACCAAAGTAGTTTTTCCAGTTCCTGCATAGCCTTTTAACATAAAGATACTTCTATTGCCAATTGTAGCTGCAAAATCAGCGATATCTGAAATAAGCAAATCTTGCTCTGAAGTTGGGGTGAAAGGGAAGTATATTCTTAATTTATCTTGTAGCTTCTTACTTTTCATTATAAGATGCTTACTTCGGGCTCTATGATAATCCCGTATTGTGCTTTAATTTTTTGTTGAATTTTTTTTGCTAGATTTATGATTTCAGTTCCGCTTGCATTTCCGTAATTAACCAAAACTAATGCTTGATTTCTATGTACCCCAGCATCTGCTTTTCTGTAGCCTTTTAGTCCTGCATTATCAATTAGCCAGCCAGCAGCTACTTTAGTTTGAGAATTTGAAATTGTATAACCTATCATTTCAGGAAATTCTTTTTTTAATACATTAAATTCACTAGTTTTAATAACAGGATTTTTAAAAAAACTACCACTATTGCCTAAAACTTTAGGGTCTGGCAGTTTTCTGTTTCTAATTTTGATTACCGCTTTGGCAATACTTGCAGGTTTTGCTTTTAGCTTTAATTTTTTTAATTCCTCTTCTATTGCGCCATATTCAGTTCTGTTAAAATGCTCTTTGCTTAGTTTAAATTCAACTTTAGTAATAATAAATTTTTTTTCTTCTTCCTTTTTGAAAATAGAGTTTCTATAGGAAAATTCACATTCTTTATTACTAAAAATTTTAACTTCTTTATTTTTAATTTCTAAAGTATGTACTTTAGTTATACTGTCTTTGGCCTCCATACCATAGGCGCCAATATTTTGAACTGGGCTAGCTCCAACAGTCCCAGGTATAAGTGCTAAATTTTCTATTCCTGATAGTTCTTGATTAACGCTCCACATTACAAAATCATGCCATACTACTCCACTGCCAACTTCAACTATTATATCATTTTCATTATCTTCTATAATGCATATTCCCTCAATTTTATTGTGAAGAATAAATCCGTCAAAATCTTTTGTTAAAAGTATGTTAGAGCCACTTCCAAGAATAAAGAACTTTTCTTTTTTGTGTAAATTAATTTTAAGAATATCTTTAAGCTCAAGCATAGAGTTAAAGGTTGAAAAATATTTTGCTTTAACATTTATACCAAAAGTATTGTGGTTCTTTAGGCAGTAATTATTTAGGATATTACTCATTTACTATTTCAATTTCACTTATTTTTTTACAAGTACACTTTAGAGTACGTGCTTTGTGCTTTTTTATTATTGAATAATCGTGAGTAGCAATCAAAACGGTTGTTCCTTTTGAATTTATTTCTTTAAATAACTCAATTATTTTTTCTGATTTTTCGGGGTCTAAATTTCCTGTTGGTTCGTCTGCTAAAATAATTTCAGGATCATTTAAAAGTGCGCGAGCAATAGCTGTTCTTTGTTGCTCTCCTCCTGATAAAGAGTAAGGCATTTTATCCTTCACATTACTTATGTGTACACTTTCTAATACTTCATTTATCCGTTCAGATATTTTCACTTTATCTTTCCATCCTGTAGCGTGTAATACAAAGGATAAATTTTCAAATACTGTTCTGTCTGATAGTAGTTGAAAATCTTGAAAAACAACACCTAACTTTCTTCTTAAATATGGAATTTCTTTAGATTTGATTTTATTAAGATCAATGTCTGCAAGGCTAATGTCACCGGCACTTACTTTTAGTTCTCCATACAGCACTTTGAGTAAGGAGCTTTTACCACTTCCTGTTTCACCTACTATATAAACAAAATCTCCAGAAGCAATTTTCAATGTTATATTACTAAAAATTTGTTGCTCCATTTGATGTATATCTACACCTTCCAAACTAATTATAGGTTTATACATTTTTTTTATAGTATTTATGAATTTTACCATATGGAATGCGTTCTAGTAAAGTCATTATCTCTTTTGAATCAGCCTCCAAATTGTTCTTTTTCAGTCCAGATTCTTGTTGGCTTAGTCTGAAGTAGGCGCATAAAGTCATCTTCTCATCTCTGATCTGTACAAAGTCAGGGATAGTTTTCGTTCCTTTTATTTTTAAAAGATATAACACTCATGCAAATTAAGAAATTATTTCTTCATTAATCAACGGATTACTTCAATAATTGTTAGTTAAACCTGTTGAAAACTTCAACTATCTATTTTTTACAACAAGCCGAATTTATTTACTTTTAATTTTAATAAGAAATCATATGCGTAAAATTATAAAATTACTTTTGTTAATTATGTTTTTCTGTACTCAGGTTGAAGCTCAACATACAGATTTTGCAAAGGCAAATGCTTTGTTTTCTGATGAGAAGTACAGTGCAGCTCAAGCTTTTTTTCAACAGATAATTATTGACGGTAAAACAAATGAACAGGCTAATTATTACAATGCAAAATGCTCAAAGGAGCTATTTGCATCTGATGCTGTTTTTTTGTACGAACAATTTATTGCATCATTTCCTTACTCAACATTCCTTCAACAAGTAAATAAGGATTTGGCTTTGTTGTATTATAGAGATTTAGAGTATTATAAGTCAATTAACTATTTTCTGCAATTCAAAAATTTAGATCAGCACCCTGAATTAATTTTTAAATTAGCATACGCTAATTTCAGTATTGATTCTTTAGTTGATGCTCAATATTATTTCTCAAAATTAATTAACGTAAAAAGTAAATACGCATCAGCTGCTCAGTATTACTCTGCTTACATCGCTTACCAAAATGGTTTGTATATAACAGCTTTGAATGGTTTTAAGAATTTAATTGCTGATGAGCAGTTTGGGTCCATTATTCCTTATTACATAACTCAAATTTATTTTTTTCAGCAAAGTTATAAGAAGTTAATTGCGTTTGCATCTCCACTTTTAGAAAATATTATTCCTTCTAGAAAAGCAGAAGTAAATCGTTTATTGGCCGAGGCCTATTATCGTACAGAGGATTTTGAAAATGCCATTATTCACTTTACTTCTTATTATGAACAAGTCGAACAATTAACCCCTACTGTTAATTTTTTGTTAGGACAATCTTATTTTAATGTAGGTGAGTTCGAAAATGCTATTAATTATTTAGAGAAAGTAAGTGGTTTTACTGACAGTATCAGTCAGTTTGCTACTTATTCTTTGGGAGCTTCTTACTTAAAGGTTCAGCAGTTTAATTATGCTTTACAAGCTTTTAAAAAATCTGCATCATATTCTTTTGACAAAGTGATTCAGGAAGAGGCTTTTTATAATTACGCAAAACTATCATATCAGTTGGATTTACCTTTTGATAATACCTTGCTAGTGCTTAAGGCTTATTTAGAAAAGTACGATAACGTAATTCATAAAAAAGTTATTGAAACCTTGATGGTTCAGGTTTTCCAAAGTAGTAGTAAATATGATGAAGCTTTTGATGCTTTATCAGCTATTCAGCTACCTGATTTTCAGCAGCAAAAAGCACTTCAGCAATTTGCTTTCTTCTTAGGAGCTAAGGAATATAATTCAGATAACTATAGCAAGGCACTTACTTATTTTCAATTAGCTACTCAGTATCCTGTAGATGATGATATAGCTTATTTAACTGTTTTTTGGCTGGCAGATTGTTATTATCAGTTAAATGATTTTGCAAGGTCAGCTGAACTTTATGGTAACCTTTCTGTAAATAATACTACAAATTTTGAGTTTTATCATGAACTAAAACAATATCATTTGGCATATGCTTATTTTAAGCTAGGAGATTATAAGCGTGCAAATACTTACTTTAGAAAATATGAGAAGTTGGTAGCTGACAGTATGCATTTGAATGACACTTATTTACGTATTGCAGATTGCTTTTTTATGAGTCAAGAATATTCCCGTTCTGAAAAATATTATGACAAGGCAATTGCTTTTTCTTTATTTGATGGGGATTATGCTATCTACAAGCGATCGGTAGCTTTAGGTTTGTTAGGTAAAAATAATTCTAAAGTAAAATTATTGAAACAGTTAACCAGTGATTTTATAAACTCTATTTATTATGATAATGCCCTCAATGATTTGGCGCGCTATTATAAAAACACTTCCAAAAATGATTTGGCGATTTCTTATTATGAAAAATTACTAACTGAAACTAAAGATGACCAATTTATTGCTGATGCTCATTTGAGTAAAGGAATGATTTATTTTAACAGTGGTAAAGTTGATCGGGCAATCGTTTCCTTTTTATTTGTGGTGAATAATTTTCAGCAAACTATTTATTTTAAAGAAGCTTTGTCCGGATTGCAGGCAGCTTATGTAAGTTTAGCAAAGGTGGATGAGTATTTAGATATAGTAAATAGTTTGCCTGAGATAAGTATTTCCAGAGCAGAGCAAGATTCCTTGATTTATAATACGGCCTTTATGAAGTTTTCTGAAGGAGATTATACGTTAGCAAATACTACATTCAATCAGTATTTAGAAAAATTTGAAAATGGAATATTTAAAATAGATGCTATCTATTATAATGCTATCTCTTGTGTAAAAGTTAGCGATACAATTAATGCAGTGCTTATGTATGCTAAATTGATTGGGGTTTCTAATGCTGAGTATCAGCAATCTGCTTTAACCTTTTTAGCAAGAAAATATTATGCTGAGGATGATTATGATAATTCAAATATTTATTACCAAACTTTAGAAAAAGTTGCTACTAATAATTCTTTAAAAAGAGAGGCTATTATTCGTCTTATGCATTGCAATGAAAAGCTAAACCCTGATCTGGCTTACAGCTATGCTCATCAGGTTGTTAATTTAGATAAAACTGATGATTGGCTAATTAGTAAAGCTAAAATTATTATTGCTAGATATGAGTTTTCTGCTGGAAATTATGCAAAATCAAAAACTACTTTCGAAAAAGTAGTTGGACTTTCAGATTATGATGAAGGAGCTGAAGCAAAATATTATTTAGCATATTTAACTTATTTGGATGATAGTTTGGCTTTGGCTGAGAAAATGATATTTGAATTGGCAAAAAATTATACTAGTGATTATTTTATAGCAAAGGCATTTATTTTACTGGCTGATATCTATGTGTTGCAGGAAAATGACTTTCAGGCAAAGGCAACTTTGGAAAGTATTATTGAAAATCATGATGGTGAGGAGCTGGTAAATTTGGCAATAAAGAATTGGGAGTTAATATTAGAAAGAGAAAATTTGAGTAATGTAATTAAAGAAGATGCTCCAAGTTATATTGAATTTTCAGAAGAAGAAATTGATTATGATTTAGAGGAATTTTTGATTAAAGATTTAATTGATGAAAATTATAAAGTGTTGGCTCCTAATAGTTTAATTGTTCCTAAAACAGATAGCTTAGATATAATTAACGAATACAGTGAGATAGATGAAATTGAATAAAATATTTATAGTGATGTTATTTGGTGCTAGTCAGCTTTTAGCACAAGATATTGGTACTACTAATGTAAAAGTATTAGAAGGATTTAATCCAACTATTCCTGAAGCAACTCGTTTGAATGAAAAAGCAGCTTTTGCAGATACAGTTAAAAAAGATAGAACTCAAGAATATGTAGTAGTAGAAACCGATTTGAAATCAAATTATAAGACTAGACCTTTGAAATCAGCAAAAGTTAAGGCAGATAAAATTAAGCAATTATATGGCTCTAAAGTAGGTTTAGGCTTTGGAAATGCTTGGACAACAAAAGCAAGTGTTTTGCATAGTAGTAAGCGCTCCAAAACGCTAAGTTGTGGTATATTGCTGAATCATTTTGCGAATAAGTATGATGTTTCTAATACCAAATACAAAAGCAATGGAAATAACATGCATTTATATGGAAAAAAAATCAGTCCCATACATGTTTTTACAGTAAATTTAGAATATGATAGAAGAACAACTTTGTATAATAGAGAAGGTGATTTAACACAAATATTAAATAATTTAACCAAGGAAGATTATGAGAAAAATTATAGGAATCGTTTTGCTTATACTAAACTTTCTTTTTCTGTAGTATCAAAAGAATTGGCGGCTGATAAATTAAAATACAACACTACTTTTTTTGTTTCTGATTTAAATGAGCTTTCTGAAAATCAGATAAAATTAAGTGCAAATTTAAGAAAAGCGATTAATGGCTTGCCTTTTTCATTAAATATTGAGTTAGACGATTATTTAAATTATAATAATCCTGACTCAAAATTTAAAAGTACAAATGTGAAGTTATTTCGTTTTTATCCATCTGTTTCAATTACAGGTTATGGATTTGATTTTGATTTAGGTTTTAAATTTCAGTATTTTTCAGATGGCTCCTCATTTGTTTTTTTTCCGCAAATTAAAGTGGTTAAGGAGTTAGTGAAAGATGTTTTGTTGTTGTACGGGGGCTTGCGTCATGGCGCTCAAAGGCATACGTTTAAATCGCTTTCTGATGAGAATCCTTATATTCATTCATATGGAACTAATCAGACTATTTTGTCTGGAAATCTTGTTTTACAAAATTTAAAAATAACTGATAAAGATGAATTGTATTTCTCTATGAGAAATATGTTGTCGGAAGATGAGGTTTTTGAGGGGAGTATAGCTTTTGGATTAATTCAGAATTTCGCTCATTTTTTTGATTACAATAACTTGAGCTATAATCGTTTTGTAGTTGAATATACAGATGTTAAACAATTGCACTTAAATATAAATTATTTTAGAAAAATTAATAAAATTATTGACTTAATAATAAATTCAGATTATTATAATTGGGATATGGAGGTTTCTCATAAACCTAATTTAACTTGTAATGTTAGATCATCTTTTAATTTGAGAGATAAAATTAAAGTCGCTCCATCTCTAAATTATATTGGTAAAAGAAAATCAATTAATTCTTTTGATTTAGAATCTACTCCTCTCTCTAATAAGATTTATCAGAATCTTCCTTCACAAATTCATATGAATATAGTAGTGTATTATAATTACAAGAAAAATATTTCGGCTTATTTTCATTTAAACAATCTCACTAATTCTAAACAGGATGTGTGGAATGGTTATCGTGAAGTCGGTTTTAATAGTGTTTTTGGTCTTAATTATTCTTTCTAAATTTATTAACATTTGTTGAAAAATTCCTTTTAATTTTCATGCTTTTTTTCGTACTTTAACTCATTCAATAAGTGTATATTTGTGTGATTAAAAAAAAAGATAAAATAATTCAATTTTATGAGTGAAGAAAATAAAAATCAAGAATATACTGCTAGCAATATACAGGTACTTGAAGGCTTAGAGGCAGTACGTAAAAGACCAGCCATGTATATTGGTGATATTGGGATGAAGGGGTTACATCATCTAGTTTATGAAGTTGTAGATAACTCAATTGATGAGGCACTTGCTGGACATTGTTCTCACATTGACTGTTTTATAAATGAAAATAACTCAATTACTGTTACTGATAATGGTAGAGGTATTCCAACTGGTATTCATGAGAAAGAAGGGCGTTCTGCTTTAGAAGTAGTAATGACTGTTCTGCATGCCGGTGGTAAGTTTGATAAAGGCTCTTACAAGGTTTCTGGAGGTCTTCATGGAGTTGGGGTGTCTTGTGTAAATGCACTTTCTTCTGATTTAAAAGTTGAAGTTCATAGAGAAGGAAAAGTCTTTGAACAAGAATATAAGATTGGTGTTCCTCAATATGATGTGCGTGAAATAGGGACAACTGATAAAACAGGAACTTTTGTTACTTTCTTGCCAGATTCTTCAATTTTTGAAGAAACTGTTTATCATTTTGATATAATAGTTGCCCGTTTAAGAGAGTTAGCTTTTTTGAACAAGGGGATTAATCTTTCTGTTACTGATAGAAGAAGAAAAGATGATGATGGAGAGTTTATAAAGGAAGAGTTTTATTCAGAAGGAGGATTAAAAGAATTTGTTTCGTTCTTGGACGAAACTAGAGATTCAATTTTACAAGATGTTATCTACATTGATGGTGAAAAAGATGGAGTACCAGTAGAAGTTGCTATGGTTTATAACACTTCTTACACTGAGAATGTGCATTCTTATGTGAATAATATTAATACAATTGAAGGGGGTACTCATCTTTCAGGTTTTAGAAGAGGATTGACTAGAACACTTAAAAAATATGCTGATGATTCAGGATTATTGAAAAAAGTGAAATTTGAAATTTCTGGTGATGACTTTAGAGAAGGTTTAACTGCAGTAATTTCTGTAAAAGTTATGGAGCCTCAATTTGAAGGGCAAACAAAAACAAAATTAGGAAATAAGGAAGTTACTTCTGCAGTATCTCAATCAGTAAGTGATATGCTTACCTTTTATTTGGAGGAAAATCCTGAGCAAGCAAAAAGAATTGTACTAAAAGTAATTTTGGCCGCTACAGCCAGAAATGCGGCTACGAAAGCAAGAGAAATGGTTCAGAGGAAGAGTGTACTAGTTGGTTCTGGTCTTCCAGGTAAGCTTTCTGACTGTTCTGAAAAAGATCCTGCGAAATGTGAGATTTATTTGGTAGAGGGAGATTCAGCAGGAGGTACGGCAAAGCAAGGTAGGGATAGACATTTTCAAGCAATTTTGCCTTTAAGAGGTAAAATATTGAATGTTGAGAAGGCTATGCAGCATAAGGTTTTTGAAAATGAGGAGATTAAAAATATGTTTAAGGCTCTAGGTGTTTCTATTGGTACTTTGGATGATGAAAGAGAGTTAAATATAGATAAATTAAGATACCATAAAGTGGTAGTTATGACTGATGCTGATATTGATGGCTCTCACATTGCTACACTTCTATTGACTTTCTTCTTCCGTTATTTAAAGCCACTTATTGAACAAGGTTATGTTTATATTGCAACACCTCCTTTATATTTATTAAAAAGAGGTAAGGATCACAGATATTGTTGGGAAGAGTCACAAAGAGACCTAATGATTAATGAAATGAAAGGAGGAAAAGATGTAAATGTTATTATTCAAAGGTATAAAGGGTTAGGGGAGATGAATGCTTCACAACTTTGGGACACTACTTTGAATCCTGAATATAGAACGCTTAAGCAAGTTACGATTGATAACGCAGCTGAAGCGGATAGGGTATTCTCTATGTTGATGGGAGATGAGGTTCCACCAAGGCGAGCTTTTATTGAAGCGAATGCTAAGTATGCAAATATTGACGCTTAAAAACAGATAAAAAACAATAATAAATAATAAGATAATGAAAGTTACAATAGTAGGGGCGGGAGCAGTAGGAGCAAGTTGTGCGGAATATGTAGCAATTAAAAACTTTGCTTCAGAAGTAGTATTAGTTGATATTAAAGAGAAATTCGCTGAAGGGAAGGCTATGGATTTAATGCAAACTGCATCCTTAATGGGCTTTGACACTAAAATTACAGGGTCAACAAACGATTATTCTAAAACAGCAGGAAGCAATATCGCAGTTATCACATCTGGAATCCCAAGAAAACCTGGGATGACAAGAGAGGAGTTAATTGGAATTAATGCAGGTATTGTAAAGTCTGTTTCAGAACAGTTAATTAAATATTCTCCTAATGTTATTTTAATTATTGTAAGTAACCCTATGGATACTATGACTTATTTAGCACACAAATCAACTGGTTTACCAAAAAACAGAATTATTGGTATGGGTGGTGCATTGGATTCTGCACGTTTCAAATATAGATTAGCTGAAGCAATTGAGTGTCCAAGTTCTGATATTGAAGGTATGGTGATTGGTGGTCATTCTGATAAGGGAATGGTACCTTTAACTCGTTTAGCAACTAGAAATTCAGTGCGAGTTTCAGAGTTTTTAAATGATGAAATTTTGCAAAGAGTATTAGAAAGCACTAAAGTAGGTGGAGCAACTTTAACAGGAATGTTAGGTACATCAGCTTGGTATGCTCCAGGAGCTGCAGTAAGTAGTTTGGTTCAAGCAATTGCTTGTGATCAGCAAAAAATGTTCCCATGTTCAGTATTGTTAGAGGGTGAATTTGGTTTAAATAATTTGTGTATTGGCGTACCGGTTATCTTAGGTAAAAACGGTATTGAAAAAATAGTTGAAATTAAGTTGGATGATTCAGAATTAAGTCAGCTACAATTGTCAGCAGCAGGAGTTAAAGCTACAAATATATTGCTAGAAGATTTAAATTTATAATATTTACCAATTAGTGATGTCGATTAAATAAAACTTTTTATTTTTGCAGCCCTAATTTAAGAAGATACAATAATGAGAAAAGAAATACATCCTGAAAATTACAGATTTTGCATATTCAAAGATATGTCATCTGATTTCGCTATCTTAACAAAATCATGTGTTGAGACCGAAGATACTATTAAATGGGAAGATGGTAACGAGTATCCATTAATTAAAATGGAGATTTCTTCTGCTTCTCATCCTTTTTATACTGGTAAGGCAAAGTTAATAGACACTGCTGGTAGAATTGATAAATTCAAAAATAAATACAAGAAATTCACAAAATAATTGAATTTTAAACTATAGCAAAAAGCCCGCACAATTGTGTGGGCTTTTTTTTTAACTTTGTTCTTATGAATTTAATTCTTTTTGACAATAATAGGGAAAACTACTATCCCCTTTCCTTTACACGTCCTATAGCTGATTTTAGGATTGGAATTTTTACTATTAGGGAGAAATGGGAAAAATACTATAAATCAGTTTCTGTAAAAACAGAAGGTTATTTGTCTGATAAATTTCCCATAAAGCAAACAAAAGACAATCTTTGGGTTTCGGCTAAAATATTGCCAACTAAAATTTTAATTACAGAGTTAGAAAGCTTAAGGGTTGGAGAGATTTTAGAAAAAAATGGGGATGTTATTGCTTTTAGGTCTGCAGTGTATGATCCTGATAAATTGATTAAGATTACTACTCATATTGAAGTGGATTCATTAGAAAATTTGTGTGATATTTTCAATGATAATGATAGAGAGATTAAAAGAGATTTTTCTTTATTGATTAAGGGAAGAGTATCCCAGTCTTTGTCTGAAAATAATACTGTTTTAGGAAAAGATATTTTTATTGAAAAAGGAGCTAAAGTTTCTTGTAGTATATTAAATTCTGAAAGTGGTCCTATCTATATTGGAAAAAATGCTGAAATAATGGAAGGTTCGATTATAAGAGGTCCTTTTTCAATGGGGGAAAATTCTGTACTTAAAATGGGAACTAAAATTTATGGTGCGACTAGTTTAGGTCCTTATTGTAAAGTTGGAGGTGAGGTGAACAATTCAGTATTCTTTGGATATTCTTCTAAAGCGCATGATGGATTTTTAGGTAATTCTGTGATTGGTGAGTGGTGTAACTTAGGTGCAGATTCTAACAATTCCAACTTAAAGAATAATTACGCCAATGTTAAAATCTGGAACTATAAAGAAGAACGTTTTATAAATACAGATTTACAATTTTGTGGTTTAATAATGGGTGATCATTCTAAATGTGGTATTAATACTATGTTTAATACTGGTACAATTGTAGGAGTGAGTACTAATATTTTTGGCAGTGGATTTCCAAGAAATTTTATCCCTTCATTTAATTGGGGAGGAGCCGCAGGTTTTTCTATTTATAAGTTACAAAAGGCTTTAGAAGTAGCTGAAAAAGTTTTTGCAAGAAGAAAATTAAGCTTTGACAAAGCAGAGCAAGGTATTTTGACTCATGTTTATAATATGACAAAACATTATAGGAACGAACTTTAACTGACAAAAAGACTATATTTCAATTATGGCATACTAATTGCAATTTTTAATTTTGAAAACTAATTATTATGAGAAATAAATATCAATTGGACAGTTTTGAGCTTTCTGATTTAATAAACGAGGAAACAGAATTCTTGCCATTAATGTCTGATGAAGATGAGGCCAAAATTTCAAAGGAAGATACTCCTGATGTAATGTCAATTTTGCCATTAAGAAATACTGTTTTATTTCCAGGAGTTATAATTCCAATTACAATAGGGAGAGATAGATCAGTTAAATTAATTAAGGATGCAGAAAGTGGTAACAATTCTGTTGGAGTAGTTTCTCAAAAAGAGTTTGATACTGAACTTCCTGAATTAAAGGATTTAAACGAAGTAGGAACAGTTGCTCATATTTTAAAAATGTTAAAAATGCCTGATGGTAATGTTACAGCAGTTATTCAGGGACGTAAACGTTTTAAAATTGAAGAAATGGTGCAGAATGAGCCTTATTACAAAGCTAAAGTTAAGGATTTAAAAGAGGTAAAACCAGAGAAAAAAGATCAAGAATTTAATGCATTAGTTTCTTCTGTAAAAGATTTAGCATTAAGGATTATTGATGAATCACCAAATATTCCTACTGAGGCAGCTATTGCTATTAAAAACATTAAGAATACTTCATTTATCATTAATTTTGTATCGTCAAATATGAATATTAATTTGTCAGAAAAACAAGCTTTACTAGAAGAAGTTGATTTGAAAAAGCGTGCAATAAAAGTATTAGAATTATTGACAAAAGAATTGCAGCTTTTAGAAATGAAAAATAAAATTCAGTCTAAAGTTCAAACTGATTTAGATAAACAGCAGAGAGAGTATTACTTAAATCAGCAAATGAAAGCTATTCAAGAGGAGCTAGGTGGAAGCGGATCTCAAAAAGAGATTGATGAGATGCGTAAACATGGTGATAAGAAAAAATGGAGCAAGGAGATTGAAAATGCATTTGATAAGGAATTGCGAAAATTGCAAAGAATGAATCCCTCCATGTCGGATTATGCTGTGCAAAGAAGTTATATAGAATTAATATTAGAACTTCCATGGGAGGAGTGTACTGTTGATAGTTTTAATTTGAAAAGTGCAAGAGAGATCCTTGATAGAGATCACTTTGGTTTAGAAAAAGTAAAAGAAAGAATCATTGAGCATTTGGCAGTATTAAAGCTTAAAGGGGATATGAAGTCTCCAATATTATGTTTGTATGGTCCACCTGGAGTTGGAAAAACATCTTTGGGTAAGTCAATAGCTGAAGCTTTGGGAAGAAAATATGAAAGAGTTTCTTTGGGAGGATTGAGGGATGAATCAGAAATAAGAGGTCATAGGAAAACCTATATTGGAGCTATGCCTGGTAGAATTATTAAATCTATTCAAAAAGCAAAATCATCAAATCCTGTTTTCGTTCTTGATGAAATTGACAAAGTAACAAGAGATTCTCATGGCGATCCGTCATCTGCATTATTAGAAGTGTTAGATCCAGAGCAAAATGAAGCTTTTCATGATAATTACTTAGAATTAGATTATGATCTTTCTAAAGTGATGTTTGTGGCAACTGCCAATTCTCTAGCTAGTGTCCAGCCAGCTTTAAGGGATAGAATGGAGATTATTGAAATTAACGGATATACCATTGAAGAAAAGGTGCAGATTGCCAAAAAACATTTATTGCCAAAACAATTAAAATCTCATGGCTTAAAAAATGAGCAATTTACACTTTCGGATACAATTCTAGAGAAAATTGTTGATCAATATACTAGAGAATCAGGAGTAAGAACTTTAGATAAAATGGTAAGCAAGATGATTCGTAATGTAGCGAAATCATTAGTTATGGAGGAATCTTTTGATTACTCTCCGGGATCAGATGTAGTAGAAAAAGTGTTGGGCGCGCCTATATTTGATAGAGATCGATTTATAGATAATTCATTTGCAGGCGTTGTAACAGGATTAGCCTGGACTTCAGTTGGTGGAGATATTTTATTCATTGAAAGTAGTTTAAGTAAAGGAAAGGGGAAATTATCCGTTACAGGTAACTTAGGAAAAGTTATGAAAGAATCAGTAACTATCGCTATGGAATACTTGAAGGCTCATGCAGATTCATATAATTTATCATCTGAAGTTTTTGAAAAATGGAATGTGCATGTTCATGTGCCTGAAGGAGCAACTCCTAAGGATGGTCCTTCAGCAGGAATTACTATGTTCACATCTTTAGTATCTTCTTTTACACAAAGAAAAGTAAAAGAGAAAATTGCTATGACAGGAGAATTAACTCTAAGGGGAAAGATTTTGCCAGTTGGCGGGATTAAAGAAAAGATATTGGCTGCTAAACGTTCGGGAATAAATGAGATTATTCTGTCAAAGCAAAACAGAAAAGATATTTTAGATATAAACGAAAAGTATGTAAAGGGTATGACTTTCCATTATGTTAATACTTTGAAAGAAGTAACTGATATTGCTTTGTTGGATCAGAAAATAAAGGGAGCTATTACAATTAATTGATATATTTGTAAATAATAAGTTCAATTTTTAAGCGTTATCACATTAACTAAATGAAAATAAAAATAATTTTATTAGTATTTTGTTTTCCTTTGACTCTTTTTTCTCAAGTTGGAGGAATAACTGCTTTTTCATTTATTGATGTAGAATTATCACCAAGAATTGAAGCTATGGGTGGAAGTGGAATTGCTATTATTGATAGGGATGTTTCATTAGGGCAAACCACTCCTTCATTACTGAATAATAAAATGCATAATTCTTTGGTTTTTTCTTTTACCGATTATTTCTCAGATATTAACTTGATAGGATTTTCTTTTGCTAAAAAATTGGATAAATTTGGTGTTTTTTCAATTGGATTTAAAGCAATAAATTATGGTGAATTCGAATATAATGATGATGTTGGGAATAATTTTGGTTCATTTTCTGCTCACGATCAGGTTATTACTTTTGGTTTTTGCAGGGGATTAAATGAAAAAATCACATTGGGTGTAAATCTAAATATACTAAATTCTCAGTATGAATCATATTATGCTTTTGCAATTTCATCTAATATATCGGTAACTTATTTTAATCCTGAAAAGGCATTTACTTCTACTTTGCTCTTTAAAAATATGGGTAGACAGCTAACTGCATATGCAAACGCTGAAGAATCACTTCCTTTTGATTTACAGTTAGGTATTAGTAGGGAACTAAAATATCTGCCTTTTCGATATTCACTTACTTGCCATCATCTGAATCAGTTTGATATAATGTCTCCTTATAAATTAACAACTCAAACCAATATTAATACAGGTGAGTTGGAAATAAAAGAGGAAGGTATCGCTAAAAAAGCTTTTCGACATTTAATTATAGGAGGTGAATTAAATCCTTTTCGTAAAAGTCTTTATATAAGAGGTGGTTTTAATTTTCAAAGAAGGTTTGATATGAGCCTTTCCACATATCCAGCATTAGTAGGTTTCTCGTGGGGGATAGGATTTGAAGTCTTAAAATTCCGTTTAGACTACAGTAGGGCTGCTTATCATTTATCAGGAACACCAAATAACTTTAGTTTTGCTACAGATTTTAGTACTTTTGTGTTCTAATGAGTTTACCTTTTAATATAGCTATTGATGGCCATTCATCATGCGGAAAGAGTACTATTTCAAAAGCAGTGGCTAGTAAATATGGCATGCGATATATTGATACAGGAGCAATGTATCGTGCTGTGACTCTTTTTTGTATGGAAAATAACATTATTTCTAACAAAGAAATTAAACTGAATTTACTTATTGAAGAAATAGATAATATTACAATAGATTTTATTTTTAATTCTGAAACTAAGCTTTCTGAAACTATTCTAAATGGAAAAAATGTTGAGCAAATTATTAGAGGTTTTAATGTATCTGATAATGTCAGTGTTGTGGCTCAAATTCAGCAAGTGCGCAAAAAATTAATTACTTTACAGCAAGAAATAGGTAGTCAGGGAAGCGTTGTGATGGACGGAAGAGATATTGGAACAAAAGTTTTTCCTGACGCAAAATTAAAGTTATTTGTGACAGCAGATGCTGAAATAAGAGCAAAAAGAAGGTACAGTGAATTGAAGAGAAAAGGAGAGAAGATTACTTTTGATCAAGTACTTGCTAATCTTACTTTAAGAGATGATCATGATATGAATCGAATAATAAATCCTTTACTTCAAGCAGATGACGCTATATTAATTGATAATTCTAATTTATCCATTAATGAGCAAAATAATTTGATTGATAATTTTATAATTAATATATTAAGTAAATAATGGAAGTTACTATTGATAATAAATCAGGTTTTTGTTTTGGTGTTGTCTATGCTATTCAGATGGCTGAAGATATATTAGCTGAAGATGAAATACTGTATTGTTTAGGAGATATTGTTCATAATGATCAAGAAGTTGATCGTCTAAATACCTTAGGATTGGAGATTATTGATCACCATAAACTTAATACATTAAAAAACTGTAAAGTATTAATACGTGCTCATGGTGAGCCTCCATCAACATATGCACTAGCTTTAAAAAACAATATTCAGCTTTTAGATGCCTCTTGCCCTGTTGTGCTTAAGTTACAACACCAAATTAAAGAAGGACATGAGGATATTCAAAACATAGATGGGCAAATTGTAATCTATGGTAAAGATGGGCATGCAGAAGTTACTGGATTGGTTGGTCAGACAAATGGAGAGGCTATTATCGTTTACACTGATGAAGATTTAAATAAAATTAATTTTAATAAACCAATTTATTTGTATTCTCAAACTACTAAAAGTCCTGCTGCTTTTGCAGATGTTGTTGCTAAAATCAAGAATAGAATTATATCTGCAGGTAGTAAAGAGAAAATTAAATTTATTGTTCATGATACATTATGCAGTCAAGTGTCTAGAAAAGAGCCACATTTAAAGACATTTTCCAAAGATCATGACGTAATTATTTTTGTCAGTGGGACTAAAAGTTCTAATGGAAAAATGTTATATCAATCATGTAAGGAAGAGAATTCAAATTCACACTTTATCTCAGATATCAGTGAAATAAATAATGAATGGTTTTTAACAGCCCGTTCTGTTGGTATTTGTGGTGCAACTTCCACTCCAAGATGGTTGATGGAACAGGTGCAAAATACTATTGAAAAGATAGTGTGATATTATTATTTGTTGTTCCATATTAAAATTGTATTTTTGCGGCCCTTTTCAGAATGTGTTGTAAGGTAGTGATAAGGAAAAATATAAAATTAATCGCTCTTAAAGTTTAATACATCTAAGCCTTGCTTACTTTAAGATACAAATGTAAATTGAAAAAATGTCAGAAGAAAATAAAAAGGAAACTTCAGAAAAAGCAGTAGAAAATCCTAAAAATATGGTGGTAGTAGAAACAACTCCTGTTGTTGAAAAAAAACCGGCAACTAAATTAGTTAAATCCAAAAAAACTCCAAAAAAGAGAATTCAAAAGGAAGTAGAATCCCCTAAATTTGAAGAAATAATAGAAAAAGATTCTGTTGTCAAAGAATTTACTCCGGCAATCGAGGAAGTTAAAATTGAAAAATCTCCAAATGAGAAAGTTGAAAAATTAGAAGAATTCGATTGGGAAAAAGCAGCTCAAAACGATATATACTCTAATAAAGAAAGAAGTGATTTTGAAATTCAATATAGTGCGACCTTACCTGATGTTGTAGATAAGCAAGTTATTGATGGTACTGTTGTGTTGGTTACCGATAGGGAGGTTGTTATTGACATTAATTTTAAATCTGATGGGGTAATAAGTTTTAATGAATTTAAGTATAATCCTGAATTAAAAGCTGGAGATACTGTTGAGGTTTTAGTTGAAAAACAAGAAGATAAAAATGGTCAGTTAGTTTTATCTCACAGAAGAGCAAGAGTATTAAGAGCCTGGGAGAAGGTAAATGTTGCTCTTGAAACTGGTGAGGTTGTTAACGGTCAAATAATGAGTAGAACAAAAGGAGGAATGATTGTTGACATCTTTGGTATTGAGTGTTTCTTGCCAGGATCTCAAATTGATGTTAAGCCAATTCGTGATTATGACGAGTATGTTGGTAAAAAAATGGAATTCAAAGTTGTAAAAGTTAACGAATCTTTCAGAAATGTTGTTGTATCTCACAAAGCTTTAATTGAAGCTGATTTAGCAGTTCAGACTAAAGAGATCATGTCTAAATTAGAAAAAGGACAAGTACTTGAAGGTACCGTTAAAAATATTACATCTTATGGAGTGTTTGTTGACTTAGGAGGTATTGATGGATTAATTCATATTACTGATTTATCTTGGGGAAGAATTTCTCATCCAGATGAGATTGTGTCTTTAGACGAAACAATTAATGTTGTGATTCTGGACTATGACGAAGGTAAGAGTAGAATTCAGTTAGGATTAAAGCAATTAGGAGCCCATCCATGGGAAAATTTAGATGAAAATATAAAAGTAGGAGACGAAGTAAATGGTAATGTTGTAGTTGTTGCTGATTACGGGGTATTTGTTGAGTTACAAGCAGGTATTGAAGCTTTATTACATGTTTCTGAAATGTCTTGGTCAACTCACCTTAGAAGTGCAAATGATTTTTATAAGAAAGGTGATTCTGTAAAAGCGCAAATCCTTACTTTAGATAAGGAAACAAGAAAAATGTCACTAGGTGTTAAGCAAATGACACCAGATCCATGGGCTGATATTGCAGCTACATTTCCTGTTGGATCTAAGCATAGTGTGAAAGTTAGAAATTTTACAAACTTTGGTATTTTTGTTGAATTAGTTGAAGGTGTTGATGGTTTAGTACATATCTCTGATCTTTCATGGACTAAGAAAATCAAACATCCTGCTGAATTTACTCAAGTTGATGCAATGCTTGATGTTGTTGTTTTAGATATCGATAAAGGAAATAGAAAAATTAGTTTAGGACATAAGCAACTAGATGAAAACCCTTGGGATGAATATGTTAATCAGTTCAAAGAAGGTAAGGATTATGAAGGTATTGTAAAAGAGGTATTTGATAAAGGTGCTGTAATCGCATTGTCAGAAGATGTTGAAGCTTTCGCTCCAAAAAGACATACTGAAAAGGAAGATGGTTCATCAATTACAGTTGGAGAAACTTTGTCTTTTAGAATTCTTGAATTTTCAAAAGAAAATAAGAAGATTCTAGTTTCCCATACTACAATTTTTAAAGCAGAGCTTGAAATAGAAAGAAAAAAATCTGCTTCATCAGCTAAGAAAGTTATGAAAAAGCTTGAGGTTGATAAAAAACAATCAACCTTAGGTGATCTAGATAGTTTAGCTGCTTTGAAGAAGAACTTAGAGCATGGTGATAATTAATTTAAAGCCCCATTAATTTGGGGCTTTTTTTTTGCTATTTTTGTAATACAATGATTTTAGAAAGACAAATATTAAATCAAAGGGATATTCAAATTACAATTGAAAGATTGTGTCATCAATTAATTGAACATCATGGGGATTTTAAAAATACTGTCATTGTTGGTGTTCAGCCTAGAGGAAAATTATTAAGTAATAGAATTATTATTGAATTAAAAAAATTACTAAACACTAATAATATTGAATCAGGAAGTTTAGACATCTCTTTTTATAGAGATGATTTAAGAAGGAGAAAAGAACCAATTGTTCCTGAAGTTATGGATATGAATTTATCGCTTGAGTCTAAAAATGTTGTTTTAATTGATGATGTCTTATTCACGGGAAGGTCTATTCGTTCTGCAATTGATGCTTTAATGGCTTTTGGTAGGCCAAATTCTGTAGAGCTACTTACTTTGATTGATAGAAGGTTTAGTAGGGAACTACCTATACAGCCTAATTATGTAGGAAGAACAGTAGATTCAATTGATTACGAACGAGTAATAGTTGAATGGAAAGAAGAAAACGGGAAGGATAGAATATTAATGGTTAAATCAAATTAATGAGTAATTTGTCAGTAGATCATTTATTAGGAATTAAATACCTTAAAAAGTCAGATATAGATTTGATTTTTAAAACGACAGATAATTTTAAGAAGATTATTAATCAGCCTATTAAAAAAGTACCATCATTAAGAGATATTACGATTGCAAATCTTTTTTTTGAAAACTCAACAAGAACTAAACTTTCTTTTGAATTAGCTGAAAAAAGACTTTCGGCTGATGTAATTAATTTTGCTGCAGGATCTTCTTCTGTTACTAAAGGAGAAACATTATTAGATACGGTAAATAATATATTAGCTATGAAAGTTGATATTGTAGTAATGCGTCATCCTAAACCTGGTGCATCTGTTTTTTTATCAAGAAATATTGACGCAAAAATTGTAAATGCTGGAGATGGAGCTCACGAGCATCCGACTCAGGCTTTATTAGATGCCTATTCAATTAGAGAAAAATATGGTAAAGTTGAAGGTAAAAAAATTGTTGTAATTGGTGATATTTTACACTCTAGAGTAGCCCTTTCAAATATTTACTGCTTGCAGAAATTGGGTGCTGAGGTAAAAGTTTGTGGACCTTCTTCACTAATGCCCAAGCATCTTCATGAGTTAGGAGTTACTCATTTCTCTGATTTAAAAGAAGCTTTGAATTGGTGTGATATAGCTAATGTATTACGTATACAGTTAGAAAGGCAAGATGTTAATTATTTCCCTTCCTTGAGAGAATATGCAATGGTTTATGGTATTAATAAGGAAGTGCTTGATAGTTTAGAAAAAGAGATAACCATTATGCATCCCGGCCCTATTAATAGAGGAATTGAGCTAAGTTCTGATGTTGCAGACTCTAAGCATTCTATCATATTAGATCAAGTTGAAAATGGAGTGGCTATAAGAATGGCAGTCTTGTATTTGTTAGCTGGTAAAGTTAAAAACTAATATTTATATGAATTTGCAAGCAACAACATTAGTTTTTAAAATTGGAGAAGATCATAATTTTTCTGATTTAAAAATTACTCCCGAAGTTAAGCACTTTATTGCAGATTTGAGAGGAGTAGCACCTGAATTAGCTGAAAATATTAAAGATAAATTTATTATATTTGCAAACAGTATATCAAAAATGAAAGGTTCTTTTGTTATTGTATGTGAATTTTCTTTTGATGAAGAATTAACTATTGTTCCTTCTATACAAGAGGCTTATGATTATATTGAAATGGATGAAATGGAGAGACAATTAGAACTATAAACTAAAATTAATTAAATATGAAAAAGATCTTACTTAGTCTAATGCTAGCTTTTGCTTTTACTGCAACTAAAGCGCAATGTGTCCCTGACCCTCTATATGTTATTGCAGGTATTTACCCTGATAGCGCAGCTGGTTTGCCTAATGCAATTGTGGGACAAGCTTACAATGAAGTAATAACTGTTATTACTCCTACGGATACTGTTGTAGAGGTTTTTGGTCAGAATATACCAGTAGCTATTCAGACAGTTGAGTTAATTAATATAACTGGTCTGCCTCCAAGTTTTTCATATGATTGTGCTAACTCTGTTTGTACTTTTTTAGGTGGTTCTAGTTCATGTGCCGTTCTTTCATCTCTAAATCCTACTTTGGCAGAAATTGGTTCTCATCAAATCATAATAAATACTACTACTACAGTTGATGCTGGCTTGTTTGGAATTCAAACTCAGGATGATGTTTTAGATTATTATTATATTAATGTAAGTAGTGCTACTTCTTCTGTTAATCAATTCAATAACTTTAGTTTTGAACTAAAGGATATTTTCCCTAATCCTATTAATAATAATGCTAAAATTCAATTTATTTCTGGTAATTCAGCTGATGTAGTATTCACAGTATTTAATTATTTAGGAGATAAAATTGAAGAAAGAAAAATAGTAGCTAATCGTGGAGTAAATGATATTGAAATATCCGCTAACAATTATGCTAATGGTATGTATTTGTATTCTATTAATAATGGAATACAAATAGTATCTAAAAGGATGATTGTTGAAAATTAATGTCATTTAAATTAACTATTTTAGGTTGTAATTCAGCTGTACCCTCATTAGAAAGGCATCCAACCGCCCAATTGTTAAATGCAAATGAGCGGTTTTTTTTAATTGATTGTGGTGAGGGTACGCAAGTTAGGTTAAGAGAATATCAATTAAATTTTCAAAGAATAAATCATATATTTATTAGCCATTTGCATGGCGATCATTATTTTGGTCTAATTGGCTTGATTTGTAGTATGCATCTTTTAGGTAGAAATAAAGATTTACATATTTATGCACATCAGGAATTAAAAGCAATTATTGATTTGCAATTATCAGCTTCTAATACTGAGCTTAATTATCCTTTATTTTTTCATCCTATCTCTGAAGATATTGATCAGGTACTGTACGAAGATGAGAAAATAAGTATTAGTAATATGATTCTTAACCATACCATTAACTGTTCAGGCTTTATTTTTAAAGAAAAAAAGAGTAAGAGAAAAATTATTAAAGACAAAATTGAAAAATTAAACATTCCATTTGATAAATATAATGGAATAAAGGAAGGAGCTGATTGGATTGCTGATAGTGGTGTGATTATTAAGAATAATGAGATAACAATAAAAAATACACCAGTTCATTCTTACGCTTTTTGTACAGATACTCTTTACAATGAAGCTTTAATTGAAAAAATTAAGGGAATTGATTTGTTGTATCATGAAGCTACCTTTAAGAAGGATTTGGCAGATCGAGCAAAACAAACTGGACATTCAACAACTTCTGAAGCTGCTACAATTGCTAAAAAATCATCAGTTAAAAACTTGTTAATTGGTCATTTTTCAAAAAGATACAAAAACCTTGATGAGTTGCTTTTGGAATCCAAGGATGTATTTAAGAATACTTATTTAGCTAAATCAGGTTTAGTTCTTGATTTCAATAATCTTTCTAGTTAATTTATTTAGGTATATTTGTCCTTTAAATTTCTCTACTATGAAAAGAATACTCTTTTTATTTTTCTTAGTTAATTCTTTATTTTTAAAGTCTCAAACTATTGTTTCTGATATTGTTTTGGGTGTAAATTGTCATCATGATGGTTCTATTGCCTTGGTAATTACAAACGTCAACAGTTTAGCATTAAGCTGGTTCTTTAATGATATTAATTCAGGATGGATAAGTACTGATTCAATGTCTTCTGTTCAGTTTTCAAATTCTAATTTAGATACTTTAATATCATCAGAATGTGGTAGTTATAGGTTAGATTTTAATGGAACTAGTAAGTATTATTGGTTGCCATGTTCTTTAGGGGTTTTAGCGTCTCACAATAATGTACACTGTTTTGGATATTCAACTGGAAAGTTAAAAAGAGTCGCGTATTCAGGTACTCCCCCTTATAATTATGAGTGGTTTATGAATGGAAATTTTTATTCCTCTGGTTCTAATGATACTTTGTTTGATAATCTTCTAGTTGGCTCTTACAAAGTGATTGTAACTGATTCTGTAAGTTGTGCTGACACCGTCTTGGCTAATGTTACTTCTCCAGAAGTATTAATCTTTGATACAATTTATACTAGTGATATTAATTGTAGAGGAGTAAATGCAGGTAGTTTTTCTTGTTCAGTTTCTGGAGGAAAAAGATATGTTAATTCAGAATTTTATAATTATTATTTAATAAAAGATCTTGATACTATAGCAAAATCTGATGTTTATGGTAGTTCCCAGTCCTTCTCTTCAGAACCGAGTCCTTATTTGGTTACTTTTGATAGTTTATTTTCAGGAGAGTATACTCTTTCTGTTGTAGATACTTTTGGATGTATATTAGATACATTAATTGAAATTAAGGAGCCATTACCATATGAAACTTATGGTTCCACATTAGGGGGTATGTTGATTTGTGAATCCGATAGTGGATATTTTAAAATTGATACTATTTTTGGTGATAGTCTTTTAGGAGGTGTTAATCTAGATTTTGGTTTTTTATATTATCAAGATGATACAATTTATGTAACTTCAGGAGAATACGATATTTATATTTATGATTCAACATACTCATGTCTTGATACGGTTTCAATAAAATGTAATGCTTTATATGAAATTGAAGTTTATAAATCCATTACTAATGTGAATTGTTTTGGAGATTCTAACGGGAATATAATTATTGATTCAATTATTAAAGGTAATCATCCATATGATGTTCAGTGGGGAGGAGTTAATAATTTTTCGCTTTTTGCTGGTACATATTCAGTTAATATTGTTGATTCTATAGGTTGCTTAAAAACTGAAATATTTGTTATTTCTCAACCAAATCAAATTAATCCAAACGAAATTATATATCATCCTCTTTGTAATGGAGATGCTAATGGAAGTATTACTATTAATCCTTCTGGAGGTACAGGAGTATTAAGTTATTATTGGTTAAATGGGACAGGTAATGTTGATTCTTTATACGGTCTTTCATCTGGACTTTACACTTTAGTTATTTCTGACTCTTTGTTATGTTTAGATTCTTTTAATTTTTTCTTATCTGAACCTGACTCCTTAATTATTTCTTTTTCTGATTTTAATGATTCTTTAATTTGTTATGGAGAAATGATAGATATTAACCTATTGATATATGGAGGTACATCACCTTTTTCTATTTTATGGAATGATGGTAATACTAATCAACAGAGAGTTCTTGGAGTAGGAAATTATATATGTACTGTAACCGATGCTAATGGATGTATTGCTACGGAAAGTTTTGTGATATCAGAACCTGAATTACTAACCATAAATTTAATATACTCAGAGATCACTTGTGACGAAGGAGCTGCGGCGTCTGTTATTGTTAATGGGGGTGTTGAGCCATTAGAGATAATTTGGAATACTGGTGAAAATTCGACATCAATTGACTCATTGTGGGGGACAATTTATTGGGTTGTTGTTATTGACTCTTGTGGTAATTCAGCTTCTGATACGTTTGAAATTTCACCTTACGTATTAGAAACATCTGTTTTTTATGATGCTTCCACTCATCTTGGAGAGGTTGAAATTGTTACATCTTCATCGCAAGGTAACTTTGCTTATGAATGGTTTGATATTATGGGCAATGTTATAGGTACAGATTCAATAACATCTAATTTATGTGAAGGTACTTATTTTGTTACAACTAATGATATTGCGACTAATTGTTCAGTAATTGATACTGTAATAGCTACTTTTTACCTGCCAAATGGTATTGTTGATGAAGCTTTAACAACAGTTTTACCAGATTCGAATTTATGGGGAAACTCTCCGTATAGTTATTTTTGGGATAATGGTGAAATTTTAGCACATGCTAATATTTGCCCTGGTGCACATTGGGTAGAAGTGACAGATATTTATGGTTGTGTTGTTCGAGCAGATTTTAATATTGATCCTTTATTAATTACTATAGATCCGGCTGTGTCTATTATTGAATGTAATCTGGAAAATTTAGATGTAGATATTACTGCTGATGTAACAGGAGGTACTGCGCCATATACTTATGCTTGGTCAAACGGAATTACAGAAAATTCAATTAATTTGAGTTTAAGTCCAGGTAACTATAAAGTAACAGTAATGGACAACAATTCTTGTATTGAGGATACTGTTATTCTTATAGCAACTATAAGTGCTGAGTGCGTTCCTAATGTGTTCACTCCTAATGGAGATAATCTAAATGACACTTGGAATCTAGAAAGTACTTTCTTGTATAGCGATTCAGAAATAAGAATATATAGTAGATACGGTAGGTTACTTTTTGAATCTGTTGGCTACTCCATACCTTGGGATGGTAAAAATAAAAATGGAAATAATGTTTCTGAAGGTGCTTATTTTTATCAGATTGATATTGGGCATAATTTTGATGCAATAGAAGGTAGTGTTACTATAATCCGATAAATGTTTTTATCTCGCTTATCTGATTAGGATTAAACCATTTTATATTTTTATCCTTTCTAAACCAAGTTATTTGACGCTTTGCAAACCTTCTCGTATTTTGCTTAATATTTTCTACTGCTTTTTCAAGTGTACAATCATTATTAAAAAAGGCGAAGATTTCTTTATAGCCAACAGTTTGTAACGCATTTCTGTGTTTAAAAGGAATGAGTAATTCAACTTCTTCAAGTAGACCTTTCTCTAGCATTTTATCAACACGTGTATTTATTCTCTGGTATAGTATTTTTCTTTCTGTTATTAATCCAATTTTAATAATTTCAAATGGTCGTTCTTTTATTTTAGCTGACTTGTATGAGGAAAAGGTTTTGCCTGTAGCTAAAAATATTTCTAAGGCTCTTAAAAGTCGTTGAGGATTTTTTTGATCACAATTAAGATAAAAGTTAGGATCTACTTTTTTAACTTCTTGTTGGAGCCAAACTATTCCTTTTTCTTTTAGTGTTGAATTAAGTTCTAATCTTATTTGATTAGGGATTTCAGGCATTTTGTCTAATCCTTTACATATTGAATCAATATATAATCCTGAGCCTCCAACTAATATAACAGTATCTTTTGTTTTATGAATATCTTTTATTTTAGCAATTGCATTTATTTCAAATTCTCCAGCATTATAGTCGTCATTGACAGATAGATGATGAATGAAATGGTGTGTTGCTGACTCTAGTTCTTTTGAATTGGGTGGTGCAGAACCAATTTTTAATTCTTTATAAAATTGCCTAGAATCGCATGAAATTATTTCAGTATTTAATGTATTTGCAAGCTCAATGCTAAGTGCTGTTTTGCCAATTGCCGTTGGCCCAACAATTAAGATTATTTTCTTAGTATTCTTCTTCATTCTCTTTAAATTCGTCAAAATCATCAAAGGCTTCACCAAAAGGGTCAAATTCTTTCTCTACTTTAAAAATAATCTCAGGAGCATCTTCTGGCATAACTCCTAGCGCATTAATACATACTGCAGTAGTTATTTCTTCATTGGTTATTTCAGTAAGTGTAATCAAGAATCGCCACATTTTCATAAAATCATAAACATAAAGTAATTGAGTACCTTCTTCTTTCAGAATAGACGAAAGAATAATATCAGACATTGCTAGCATAGAATTTTCGTTATCCTCTACACTCAAAAGAGGAATTTCTTGTAGTAATTCAAATTCATCATTAGTTATGTAAAAAGAAGCTAGTTGATTTTTGTCTAGCTCATATGCACTAACAATAGCCTTGTGTAACTCTTCTAAATTACTTGTGCTGTTAATTTCAATATCACGAATTACATCTTTTTTATATTCTAAATGAACTTGTACTATGCTTTTCATTTTATTGGTTGTAAATTTAATTCTTTTGCTTTTTTTATTATGAATGCTATTGCCTCTTCTTTATCATTTTTAACTGTTCCATCAAGGATTGCATCTTTTATTGCATTTTTTAAGATTCCAATTTCTCTTCCTGCTTTAATAGAAAATAAATCCATTATTTCCTTGCCATCAATAGGAGGTTGAAAGTTCCGTATTTGATCTTTTTCCTCTACTTCTTTTAGCTTTCTTCTTACTAACTTAAAGTTTTTAAGATATTTTTGTACTTTCTTTTTATTTTTTGAAGTAATATCCGCATCACATAGTATCATCAAATCATCTATATCATCTGCTGCATCAAAAAGTAAGCGCCTTATAGCAGAATCAGTAACAATATCTTTTGCTAAGATAATAGGTCGTAAATGAAGAGTTACTAGTTTTTGTACATACTTCATTTTTTCGTTAAGTGGTAACTTTAATTCTCTAAAAATTTTTGGAACCAATTTTCCTCCAAAATATTCATGTGCATGGAAAGTCCATCCATGTCCTTCTTCAAATTTTTTTGTTTGAGGTTTTGCAATGTCATGTAGTATTGCTGCCCATCTTAACCAAAGGTTATTGGTATTATTACTAATGTTATCTAGCACTTGAAGGGTATGATAAAAATTATCTTTGTGCCCATATTTACCTATTAATTCTACACCTTGGAGCTTACACATTAATGGAAAAAATTGATGTAACAATTGAGTGTTGAATAAAATTTTAAAACCTTTTGACGGAGTGCTTGATAATATAATTTTATTAAGTTCTTCAGTAATTCTTTCTTGAGATATTATGCTTAATCGTTCAGCATTATCTGTAATTGATTTTAATGATTGTTCTTCTATCATAAAATTTAATTGACAAGCAAAGCGAACCGCTCGCATCATTCTTAATGGGTCATCCGAATAGGTTATATCAGGATTTAATGGAGTACGAATTATTCCATTCTTCAAATCTTCTTTTCCATTAAATGGGTCAATTAGTGTACCATAATCATTTGAATTAAGCTGGATTGCCATTGCATTAATGGTAAAATCCCTTCTGTTCTGGTCATCAGCCAAGTTGCCATTTTCAACGATTGGTTTTCTGGAATCCGATCGATATGATTCTTTTCGAGCACCTACAAATTCATAATCTTCTCCTTTATAGTGGATCATTGCTGTTCCAAAGTTTTTGAATACTTTAAATGTGGCTTTTTCACCTAATATCAAACTAACTTTTTCTGCTAGTTTTATCCCACTTCCAATGCAAACAAAATCAATATCTGTTTTTTCTTGCTTTCTATTTTGCAGCAGATCACGTACCCAACCTCCGACTACATAAGTAGGGTAACTTAGCTCATCACTTGCGAGTTGTATGGTTTTAAAAATTGGGTTATTTAATGCAGAGGAGTAATTCACTATCTAATTTTTGTAATGCTAGTGTCTTTATTTATCATGAGGATAGATGAAGGAATAGCCATCAGTTTATTTTGGTGCAAATTTACGATATAATCAACATTGTTTTTTATTTCTTTTGAAATTTCTGAAAATTGTTTGGGGGTCATTTCTCCACTAATATTTGCTGAAGTGGAAACGATTGCCTTTCCAAATGATAGAATAAGTTTTTGACAAAACTTATCTTTAACAATACGTATTGCTGCTGAACCATTTTCTGATAAAATATTTTGGCATAATCCTTTTACATTAGGGTAAATAATAGTTGTCGGACTAGATGTAATATCTAAATTAGGGATATTTTCAGTAATAGCTTTAAGTTGTTGTTTATTTGCTACTAAAGAAATAAGAGCTTTGCTATCTTTTCTGTTTTTAATTTTAAATATTTTTGCTATTGCATCAGTATTTGTTGCATCACATCCAATTCCCCAAATAGTGTCTGTAGGGTATAAGATTATCCCTCCCTGTTTTAATGTATCTAAAGCTTTATTTATTTCAGTTTGCATATTTATTAATTCCATTAATGCAAATCTCTCTTTTTTCTTTAATAACTAGAGTTAAGATAGAATTGTTAATGTTTAATCCTTTCTTGGATGATATTTTATGATGTAAATGATAGCATACTGCTAAGCATTTTAGTTTTATTTTTTGTAAGCCACTATTTATTAACCTACATGAAAGCTCTGTATCTTCTTTTCCCCATCCAATCATATCCTCATTGTAGCCATTTACTTTAATGAAATCTTGTTTCCAGAAAGAAAAGTTACAGCCTCTTGTTCCTTTAAGATTTTTATTTTTATTACTTAAAAATTTAGATAAAAATAAAGAATGTAAACTGTTAAATCGATTTGTAATTCCAGGACTAAATATTGAAAAATTAATTATTAAATTTCTTATTGCTTTTTGGGAGGAGGAATCATTTAAAAAAGTTCTGCTACCATGTATGAAAAAACCTTTTTTAGCTTTTTTAACATGATCCTTTATAAAATGAGTATGAATGATTATATCCCCATCAATTTGAATTATATAATCACCATTGGCTTTAGCAATTGACTTGTTTAGAATACTTGTTTTTTGAAATCCGTCATCCTTTTGCCAAATATGATTTATTCCTGATTCGAACTTACTTGAATAGCTTTTAATTAATTGTTTAGTGTTTTTCGTGGAGCCATCATCAGCAATAAGTATTTCATACGGTAAAACACTTTGTTTTAGTAGGCTTAACAATACTAGTTCTAAAGCTTCTGGCCAATTATAAGTAGTAATTACTAAGCTAGTTTTCATCTTATAAGGAGGTATATACCTTCATTAAGTTTTCCGCTATTTTATCGTCAGTAAAATTTTGTGCATGTTCTAATCCTTTTGTTTTCATTTTTTCTTTTAATCCGTTTGAGTTTAGGATTTCAAGAATAGCTTCTTTCATTTGCTCTACTGAAAGTGGATTGATGTATTTTGAAAAATTACCTCCTGCTTCAGCAAAGCAACCTTCTTTAGAAGTGATAACTGGAGTTTTGGAAAATAAAGCTTCTAAAATAGGAATGCCAAATCCCTCAAAAATAGAAGGGTAAATAAGAATTTGTGCGTGTTGATAAATTGCGGCCATTTCTGATAAGTTTAATCCAGATAAAAATAGCACTCTATTTGAAAGTTTGTTTTCTGATATAAATCTTAAACACTTTATTTTGTAAGCTTTTCCACTTCCGATTACAACTAGTTTTTGATCAGGAAGTTCTTTTAAGACTTTTAAAATAGTAAGTAAGTTTTTTCGCTCTTCAATACTACCAACACTAAGAAGGTAATCCTTTGGTATATTATATCTTTCTTGTACTGCTTGTTTTGTATTGTCAGAAATTGGATGATGAAAAATAGAATTACATCCTTGATAAACTACTTCAATTCTTTCTTTAGGAATATAAAAGAAATCAATGATGTCTTGTTTTGTTTGTTGGCTAATGGCAATTATTTTATCAGCTCTTTGGCAGGCTGATTTGAATTTTGTGTAATAAATTTTCCTATCTATTGTTCGGAATAAATGGGGATAGCGAATAAAAATCAAATCATGAATGGTGACTACTGTTTTGATGTTTGTTTTTTCAATCCCTATGGGGAGTTCATGGCTTAAACCATGATAGATATCTATTTTATTAGTGAATAAATCACGGACAATACTTTTGCTTCTCCAGTATGACTTTAAAGCTTTATTAAGTAAAGATTGTGGAATACGTACAAATGTGTTAGTCCTGTCATTTAAAAATGTTAATCGACTATTTTCTTTTGCTTTTGGAGTGTAAAGAAAATATTTATTGTCCATATAAAAACTAGAAAGTACACGAATGGCATCACGGGAATAATTACCTAGACCAGTATTGTTTGAAAAAGCTCTTTTTGCATCAAATCCTATTCTCATTATACTGCTACATTATATTCTCTAAGTGCATCATTCAATGATGTTTTTTTGTTTGTGCTTTCCTTCCTCTTGCCAATAATAAGAGCACAAGGTACGCCATAATTTCCGGCAGGAAATTCTTTGTTATAAGTGCCAGGAATTACTACTGATCGGCTAGGGACAACTCCTTTGTATTCTATAGGCGTTTCTCCACTAACATCAATAATTTTGGTGGAGGAGGTAAGTACGACATTAGCCCCAAGTACTACTTCTTTTTCAATTCTTACTCCCTCAACTACTATTGATCGCGAACCTATAAAAGCATCATCTTCAATAATAACGGGAGCTGCTTGTATAGGTTCAAGTACGCCACCAATACCAACTCCGCCAGAAAGGTGTACATTTTTACCAATTTGAGCACAAGAACCTACAGTTGCCCAAGTATCCACCATAGTACCGCTATCTACATATGCGCCAATATTTACGTAAGAGGGCATCATAATAACTCCAGGTGCTAAAAAGGCACCATAGCGAGCTACTGCATGAGGAACAACACGAACACCAAGCTTGGCATAACCATTTTTAAGTTTCATTTTATCATGAAACTCTAGCGGGCCAATTTCTATAGTTTCCATTTTTTGAATAGGAAAGTAAAGAATTACGGCTTTTTTCACCCAATCATTAACTTTCCAGCTATCTTTGTAAGGTTCGGCAGTACGCAAACGTCCTTTATCAATTTCTTCAATAATAGTACGAATACAGTCTTGAGTTGTATTCTCTTTTAACAATTCCCGGTTTCCCCAAGCTGCTTCAATAATTTCTTTCCATTGTTTCATAAGGCAAAGATAGTAATTAGTAATTAGTTGTCAATTACAAGTATCTAGATTTTAATATGAAGCTTTGGGCATGATTAATATAAATTTATAACTTTTGAAAAACGAAAAAGAGGTAATTAATATTTAGCCTCTGCTCACTCAAAATAAATTACTTATTTTTACAAACATTAAAAAATTATACATGAAAAAAATAATAGTTATATTTTTTATTACTCTTGCTGTGTTACAGATTTCAGCACAAGAGAATGTTTTTAGTTACATGATTGCTGAGAATATTGTAACTAAAAGTGCAGAAAACACAAAGGCTCTTGATGTGAATAGAGTTTTGTTAGATCAGATAATATCAGATAATACAAATAATTTATTCTTTAAAATACCTCTTATTGATGAAAGTTTTTTAGATGTTAATATGAGTCAGTTTTCGGTTATAAGTCCAGAACACAATTTAATAATTGAATCAGCTAATGGAAAGATTGCAGAAGATTATACTGCTAATTTCAAGTCCTATTATATTTTACATGAAGGAAAGTCAATTGGAACATTTTTATATTTTGATAATTCTGTTGTAATTAGTTACAAGTACAATAACAGACAGTTTGAATTAAATAAAATAGATAATGAATTTTTATTATTTGACATTAACGATTGTTTGGTTGAGAGTACATTTTCATGTAAAGTTGAAGAGAAAATTGAGCAAATAAATATTGAAGAAGATTTTTCTGAATCATCTGTTATGAATCCAAAATGTTTGGAGTTGGCAATTGAGATAGATCAATATACTCGTAATACTTTTTCGTCCAATGTATCAACCACAAATTGGGCGCATGCAATACTTGCTGGAGTTAGTCAGGTATATTTTAGTGAAGTAAATCTTAATATATCAATTGGAACAACAATTATTTGGGAAACTATAGATCCTTACGATTCTTATGTAAATGATGCTAGTAATATGCTTGATGCTTTAAAAAATCATTGGATATCAAATAATAGCTCAATTAGTAGAGATTTAGTTCACTTGTTAACCAAAAGATCTAATACTGGTACTGGCGGTATTGCTTACCTTGATGTTTTATGTAATAATTCATGGGGATATGGATTTAGTGCAGGGCTTAATAATACAACTAACTTTAATTTTCCAAACCCTTCATATACTTGGAATTTAATGGTTTGTACTCATGAGATTGGTCATAACATAGGTTCTAATCATACACATTGGTGTGGTTGGCCAGGAGGTCCTATTGATAATTGTACAGATGTAGAGGGTAGTTGTTCAAATAACCCTGCAGCACAAGTTGGTACATTAATGAGTTATTGTCATACTACTTCCTCGGGTAGTCTAATAGATTTTCATCCTATAATTATTAGTAATGCTTTAACTCCTGGAATTAATGGAGCTGGTTGTTTGACTTCATGTGCATTTTATGGTTGTACCGATGCTTCAGCATATAATTATGATCCAAGTGCGACGATTGATGATGGTTCTTGTTGTACTGTTGCTGGTTGTACTGATCCATCAGCAAGTAATTATAATTCAAATGCTTGTTATGATGATGGTTCATGTATTTTTCCAGTAAATGGCTGTATAGATCCTTCAGCTACAAATTATGATTCTTTAGCAAATACTGATGATGGATCATGTTGCTATGGAAATCAATTAGTAATAACAATATCTACTGATAATTACCCATATGAAACTTCTTGGCAATTGCTTAATCAAAATGGTACTGTTGTACAAAGTATTACTGCAGGTGATTTAACTAGCGCTAATACTACATATACTTGGAGTTTTTGTTCTACTTTGTCTGAATGTTACGATTTTATAATTTCTGATGTTTATGGAGATGGTATGTGTTGTAGTTTTGGAAATGGATCTTATAATGTTACATATAACGGTTCTCTAGTTGCCAGTGGAGGATCTTATGCTTCTTCAGAAACTACTTCATCAATTGGTAGTTGTACTACATCAGTTGTTGGTTGTATGAATTCAAACGCTACAAACTATGATCCATTAGCGAACACAAGTATTGCTTTTGGTGGTATTTTAGATCCTAATATTGGAACTGGAGCTTATTTTAATAATGTTCAGCATCTAATATTTGATTCATATGTGCCATCTAAGATTGTTTCAGCTGTTGTTTATGCATCTGTAGTTAATAATATTACTTTTGAACTAAGAGACAATAATTCTATTGTTATAGATGATACTACTATTAACGTCGTATTAGGAGGTCAAAGACTTTATTTTGATTTTGATGTTCCTGTTGGGAATGATTATCAACTTGGTATAGCTAGTGTAAATTCAGGCTTATATAGAAATAATGGAGGGGTAAGTTACCCTTATGATATTGGTGGGCTATTAAATATTACTGCTTCAAGTGCAGGTGCACCTGGTTACTACTATTTTTATTATGATATTGAGGTTGAGGCTGTTTGTATAGCTTCAATAATTTATGGTTGTACCGATCCTGCTGCTAATAATTATGATGTTACTGCAACTGTAGATGATGGTTCTTGTATTGTGGATGTTTATGGTTGCACAGGTCCTAGCTATTGCAATTATAATCCATTAGCTAATGTTGATGATGGGTCATGTGGTGGTTGGGCTGGATGCATGGATCCTTTATATGCTGAATACAATCAATTTGCTAATTGTGATGATGGATCATGTTTGACTATTATTTCTTCTGGTGTATGCTCTGAAGACTCCCCAACAGGTTTATTTGTTGATGGTATTATTCATAGTAGAGCAGTTATCAATTGGGATAATATGAATTCTGCTACTTGTGTAGTTGATCAGTACAGAATTAAATACAGAGAAGTTGGTACTACTCCAGTTATCCAGAAAACTATGGGTGCTCCCTTAGGATCTTGTACTTATGGTAATCAAAGAACTGATAAGCAGTTATATAATTTAACTGGAGCAACTACTTATGAATATCAAATGAAAGCTTGGTATTGTGGTGGTGGATCAAGTGCATGGACTGTATGGAATACATTTACTACAGCTGATGATTGTCCTAACGTTGGTAATTTCACTGTTTATGGTGCAAGTACAACTAAGGCTACTTTTGACTGGGATGCTTCAAATGGTTCTTATGAGTTTGTAAGAATTAAGATGAGAGTAGATTCAATTTCTAATCCAATGGGATCTGATTGGTTCCAAGTAGGTGGATTTGGAGTACTATATGGTACTTACACTAAGAACAAGAATGGTTTAGTAGCAGGAGAGTCTTATAGAGCTCAAGCTAGAACATTCTGTGATCCAAATGGTGGAGCTTACTTCTCATTATCTTGGTCACCATTAGTATACTGGACACAACCAACTTCTGTAAGACTTGAAGGAGGAAGTGCAATTACTAACTTAGCTATTTATCCTAACCCATCAAGAGATGTATTTAACATCAGCTTTACAAGTGAAGAAATTCAAGATTTAGAAGTTAGAGTGCTAAATCTAATAGGAGAGGAGCTTATAAATGAAAGCTTAGAGAAGTTTGTTGGTGAGTACACTAAAGCAATTGATTTAGCTAATTATACTAAAGGAGTTTACTTCTTAGAAATCACAACTAATAGTGGTGTGGTTAACAAGAAATTAATTCTTCAATAAAACAATAGATTAACAATGAAAAAACTAATAATAATTATTGGATAACAATCTTACTGCTCATTGAGTTTAGTTGCAGAATATAAATTCCATTTAAAAAATGGGAAGTATTAATCTCATGTAAGTAATTATTCTTTCTTGATTTGTAAATAGTTTTTCCTAAAAGATTTTTAATTTTAATAGTTCCTATTTCGTTACTTTCAATTGTTAATTTACTTGTTGAAGGGTTAGGGTAAATGCTAAATTTTATTTGCTTGTTGTTTAGAATATTTACTGGTATTGTTGTTGTGTCATTTAGTAAACTATCACTACTGAAATAAGCAATACCTCCTGAAATATTTCCTAGTATCATTTCTGGATGATTGTCATTGTTAATATCAGCAAAATCAAAAGAACATTTTCCCCCATCCCAAAGACTAGCCACAGAGCTATAAATAGGGTTAAACTGTCCGTTTAAGTTTCCATCAATATTTGTAAATTGATAAATTGTTCCAGTGAAACTTCCAACAAAAAGTTGATAGACTCCATTGCTGTCAATCAGCTTAGGACTTGAGTAGCCAGCACTTATGTAATTAGTGTCCACATCAATGCCTCCCCAGTTTATAATTATAGTATCAAATTCTGGATTTGTTGCTGTTCCTGAATTTGGACAATAGTTTAAGGATCCATCTTGCTCACCAATAATAATATCTAGTAAACCATCACGGTTAACATCAATTAATTGGGGTTGAGAAAAATACCCTACATCAATATTAAAGTAGTTAGGTGCAGCAATAGTAAAATTCCCTGCTATGTTATTGAAATAATGCAATTTTCCATCAGCATCTCCTAAAAGCATTTCTTTATGACCGTCGGCATTTAAATCACCAAAAGTTGGGCTTATGTTTAGAGCTGGAATATTTAGGTTAGTATTCAAATTTACATTTGAAATATCTTGCCAATCTCTATCTATCAATTCATATTTAGGAATATTCTTGGTGCCTGTATTTTTAAAAAGAGCTAAAGAAGAGGTAGGGTTATTATTGGCGACATGGTAGCCGTAATTGCCGACAACTAAGTCTAGAAGACTATCATTATTGTAATCATAAAAAGTAGGAAATGAAGATTTTCCTAAATCAATCATATCGCTTTGCAAAAAGTTGGTTTGTACAAAGTTAAAATCAGGATTATTAGTTTGGCCTCCATTTTCATAAAGCCAACAGCTTTCAAAGTTCTCAGAATTATTCTGACTATTAGTGGTTACAATTAAATCCTTAACGCCATCATTAGTAACATCTAGGTAATAACTTGCAGGATAAACATGCATGTCGGCTGCAATGGTATTGCTATGGTTCTGTGGAAAAACTGAATCAACACTTACCATAAGTGCATTTTGATTATCCCCTCCATTAATTAATAAGTTTAGGTTATTATAGCTTACATCCCCTAAAACTAAATCCATATCATTGTCATTATCAATGTCAACAGCTAATAAAGTGGAACCAGCATGTTTTTGCTTTGATTTTATTGTAGTTGGATTAACAATTTGTGGGCATATGCAATTAGGACAATTCAAAATGTAGGAATTTAACCCTTCATAAAATAATCCCCAACAACTTTCGGAAAATTCAAAAACAACGGTATCGCAACTACCCGTTAGCTCAATGGCCATATTTTTATGATAGCTAACAGTTCCTCCAAGAACTCCAAATGAAAGAACATCCAAATCTCCGTCATAATCAATATCGGCAATAGCAGGAATATCAACCGGGCTTATGTATAGGTTGTTTGGGGCATTAGATAGAACTAATGAAGTAACTAAGCTAAAACTTAAATTATTGCTCGAGGTATTTTCGTAAATTGCCATACCTGCTGATGAATATGTGTAAATGTCATTTTTACCATCGCAGTTATAATCAGCAAGTAGCATCCAGTCATGTACTTTAGGAAAAGCACTTCTGTATTTTGGAGAGTATATATAATTTCCGTTATCATTAACAAAAGGGCTTATTTTATTTCCTGATTTATCAAAAACAACTATGTCCATAGTACCATCTAAATTCAAATCAATTTCTGAAAATTGCCCAGCATTAATACCACCTGAAAAAGCTGAACTAAAAGCAATTCCATTCTCAGATATAATAAGACTTGTATCTCTGTTCAAAATCATTTGTGAGAATGAGGAAGTAAAGCAGAAAACAAAGAAAAGAAGAAGAATATTTTTTAAAGTCATAAAATAATTTTTACAAAAAAACGTAATATTTTTTGAATAACATAGCTTGATGAATTATTATCTTATGTTTTCTAGTTTAAAGTTTCCTATTTAGTAATTGTATTATTTGCTTTGAAAGTTTATATTTGCCGACCTTAAAAAATAAGATTAAAAATAAAGATTATGCAAAATAGAAATTTTATAAAAATTGTCGCAATTGTATTCGCAATAGTTTGCTTGTACCAGCTGTCGTTTACTTGGGTTGCAAATGGAGTTGAAGATGATGCAGTAGCTTATGCTGCAGATTTTAATGAAAATGAAAGAGAAATAAAGGAAAAGTTCTATTTAGATTCTATATCTAGTGAAGAAGTTTATGACATTGTATTAACTTCTTACACTTATGCTGAATGTCAGCAAAGAGAGATTAATTTAGGGCTTGACCTTAAAGGTGGAATGAATGTTACTTTAGAGGTTATGGTAATTGATGTGGTAAAAGCACTTTCAAATCAGAATAAAGATGAGACTTTCAATCTAGCTATAAAAAATACTCTTAAAGCACAAGAAAATAGCCAAGATGATTTTGTCACTATATTCGGAAGAGAATATGAAAAAATAGCACCAGCTGCAAATACTGGTTTGTCAGCTCTTTTCTCCACACCTGATTTAAGAGATAAGGTACAGTTCTCTTCAACTAATTTAGAGGTTATTGAAGTATTGAAAATTGAAGTTGAGGATGCAATCTCTCGCTCGTTCAATATATTAAGGAGCAGAATTGATCGTTTTGGAGTAACACAACCTAACATCCAAAGGTTAGAGACTGCAGGAAGAATTTTAGTTGAATTACCTGGAATTAAGGATCCTGAAAGAGCTAGAAAATTATTACAATCGACTGCACAATTAGAATTCTGGGAAACTTACGAATACAGTGAATTATTTCAGGGACTGGAATCCGCTAACGTTTATTTAAGAGAAACTGTTGAATCCGTTAGTGTTGAAGTTGATTCAATAGATGTTGATATTATTGAGACTTTAGAAGAAGAATCTAAAGACTTAACGGCTGATTTATTAGCTGAAATTGAGGCAGATACTTTAGCGACTGATACTTCTGCCAACAGTTTAAGTTTTGAGGAGTTTGCTAATGAGAATCCATTATATGCTTTGCTATATCCTAATGTTGATCAGCAAAATCAATTGAATTCAGGCCCTGTTGTAGGGTTCTGTGCTGTAAAAGATACTGCTGCTTTAAATGTATATTTGAAAGACGATGCAATTAGAAAATTTTTCCCTGTTGATGTAAAATTTGCTTACACTGTTAAGCCATATGATCCTGATGGAAAATTTGTACAATTGGTTGCTTTAAAGTCTGATAGAAACGGTAAGTCTGCTATGGAAGGAGATGTGGTAACTGATGCTGTTCAGGTTTTTGGTCAATTTGCTTCTTCAGCTGAGGTCTCGATGGAAATGAATGCTGAAGGCGCAAAACAATGGAAAAGATTAACAGCTGAGAATATTAAGAAATCAGTAGCTATTGTTTTAGATGGTTATGTGTACTCTTACCCAACTGTGCAAGCTGAAATTGCTGGTGGTCGCTCTTCAATTACAGGTAACTTTACCGTTAATGAAGCAAAGGATTTAGCAAATATTTTGAAGTCAGGAAAATTACCTGCACCTGCTCGCATTATTGAAGAGGCTATAGTTGGTCCTTCATTAGGTGAAGAGGCAATTAGTTCTGGATTAACATCATTTATTTTTGCCTTACTTTTAGTATTAGCATATATGATATTCTATTACAACGGTGCAGGTATGGCTTCAAACATTGCCTTATTAGCAAATATATTCTTCATATTTGGAGTGCTTTCTTCATTAGGAGCAGTACTTACTTTGCCTGGAATAGCAGGTATTATCCTCACAATTGGTATGTCTGTAGATGCGAATGTGCTTATTTATGAGCGTATACGTGAAGAGCTTAGTAATGGTAAAGGTTTGCGTCTTGCAATTGAAGACGGTTATAATAATGCTTACAGTTCAATTATAGATGCCAATGTAACTACATTGTTAACGGGTATAATTCTTTACACTTTTGGTACAGGGCCAATTAAAGGTTTTGCTACTACTTTAATCATTGGTATTTTAACTTCACTTTTTGCTGCTATATTTATTACTCGTCTTGTTATTTCTTATCGTTTAAATAGAAGTAAAACAATCTCGTTTTCAACTAAATTAACTAAAGGTGCTTTTAAAAATATTAATATTGATTTTATTGGAAAGCGTAAAAGATTTTATATTCTTTCTTCAATTATTCTATTACTAGGTATCGGTTCTTTAGTTACAAAAGGATTAAATTATGGAGTTGATTTTGTTGGAGGAAGAACTTATGTTGTCCGCTTTGATGACACAGTAAATAATGAAGATTTAAGGTCAGAATTAACAAATGTATTTATTGATTCGGATGGTTTAAATTACACTCCTCAAGTAAAAACTTTTGGTGATGATAATCAGGTTAAAATTACAACTTCATTTATGATTGAAAGTAATGAAATTGCTACTGATTTAATTGTTGAGTCAAAATTATCTGAAGGGTTGTCAACTACTGGTTTACAATATGAAATAATGAGTTCACAAAAAGTCGGGCCTACTATTGCTGATGATATTAAGGATGCAGCTGTATGGTCAGTTTTATTCTCATTATTAGTAATCTTTTTGTATATTTTAATTAGATTTAGAAAATGGCAATTTAGTTTGGGTGCTGTTGTTGCAGTATTTCATGATGTATTAATTGTACTTTCAATATTCTCTATATTTTACGGATTTTTACCTTTCTCATTAGAGATTGATCAAGCATTTATTGCTGCTATTCTTACTATTATTGGTTACTCACTAAATGATACTGTAGTTGTTTTTGATCGTGTAAGAGAGTATATGAATGATAATAAAAAGAAAGGTGTTCACGAATTGATTAATGGCGCTCTAAATAGTACTTTAAGTAGAACAATAAATACTTCCTTAACTACTTTTTGTGTTCTATTAATTATCTTTATTTTTGGTGGTGAGGTGATTAGAGGATTCATGTTTGCTTTGATGGTAGGTGTTATAGTTGGTACTTACTCTTCATTATTTGTTGCTTCTCCTATCATGATGGATACAATGAAAAAGAAAGAGGAAAAACTTAAAAGAAAATAATTAGTTTATAATTTTAATTAAAAAGCCCTTTCTTTTGAGAGGGCTTTTTTTATTTTTGCACAATGTTATTATTTATAGGAGGGCCTGAAATTATTATTGTACTATTATTTATAGTTATGTTTTTTGGTTCAAAGAAAATACCAGAATTAGCTAAAGGTTTAGGAAAGGCAATGCGTGAGGTAAAAGATGCTTCTAATGATATTAAAAAAGAGATTCGAGACAGCTCTAACAGCATCAAGGATGACCTTGATATAACAAAGTAATGAGTCCAGCTATTGCTTTATTGTTAGGTTTATTCTTACTTTTTTTTGGCGGAGAGTTTTTGGTTAGAGGCTCAGTTGCTCTAGCTTTAAAATTACGTATATCTACATTAGTTGTAGGCATGACAGTTGTTTCTTTTGCAACCTCAGCTCCTGAGCTATTTGTGAGTTTACAAGCTGTTTTTAATGGAAGTAATGATATTGCATTTGGGAATATTATTGGTTCTAATATTGCAAATATAACTTTAGTGCTTGGCGTTACTGCTCTTATTTTTAGAGTAAAAATATCAGAACAAACAGCAACTTTAAACTATCCTTTTTTATTGCTTTCTTCTTTAGCTCTTGGTGCTGTTATGTACTGTTTTAACGGGATTCCAAAAGAAATGGGGTTGTTATTTATCGTATTATTATTATTATTTACTTGGGTGTTAATTAGTAAATCTAGAAAAGAAAGTATGTTATTAGCTAATGATGAAGATGTTTTGCTTGAAGATACTTCATCTGATTCTTTGTTTAAAAGTTTAGGCTTCTTACTTGTAGGTATTATTTTATTAAAATTTGGAGCCGATTATTTGGTTGAGGGAACTATTGTTATAGCTAAGAAATTAGAAATCTCTGAACGAGTTATTGCAGTTACTGTGGTTGCTATTGGTACAAGTGTTCCTGAGTTAGTAACTTCAATTGTTGCGGCATTTAAAAAGGAGAATAATTTAGCTGTAGGAAATTTAATTGGCTCAAATATCTTTAATATTTTATTTGTTTTAGGTGTAGTTGCTAGTGTAAAAGAAATGAATATAGCTGATTCTGCAATTCTATATTTTGATTATGTTTGGATGATTGTCATTACATTTTTGTTAGGTTTATTTATTTATTTATTTTCAAAACGTCAAATATCAAGGTCTGAAGGCGTCCTGTTATTATTAATTTATTTAGCTTATCTCTATTTTTCTTTATATTAAATAGTTTTTTCTGTTGCTTAACATATTGTTGATAAATCTAATTTTCAATGAGATACTTTATTTATTTATTTCTCATTTTTAAATTATATTTGCCTCATCAATAATCCTAAACACATAAATAAAATTATGAAATCTAAATTAGAATACATTTGGTTAGACGGCTATTCTCCAACTCAAAATATGAGAAGTAAAACAAAAGTAATTGATGACTTTAATGGCTCTTTAGAGGAATGTCCTGTCTGGGCTTTTGATGGGAGTTCTACTAGGCAGGCTGTAGGAAATTCTTCTGATTGTTTACTTAAGCCCGTAGCTATTTTTCCTGATCCTGCAAGGATAAATGGTTGGTTGGTTATGACTGAGGTTCTAAATGCTGATGGAACTGCTCATGAGTCGAATGGAAGAGCACAAATTAATGATAACGATAATGATTTCTGGTTTGGTTTTGAACAAGAATATTTTATTATGGATGTAGACACTCAATTACCTTTAGGGTTTCCTTTAGGAGGTTACCCCGGCCCACAAGGCATGTATTATTGTTCGGTAGGTGGCAAAAACACACATGGAAGAGATTTAGTTGAAGAACATGCTGATTTGTGTATTGATGCAGGAATTAATTTTGAGGGAATTAACCAGGAAGTTGCTTGTGGACAATGGGAATTCCAATTATTTGCAAAAGGAGCTAAAAAGGCAGGTGATGAACTTTGGATTGCTCGTTATTTATTAGATAGATTAACAGAAGATTATAATTATTACATTGAATATCACCCAAAGCCAATAAAGGGTGATTGGAATGGATCTGGTATGCATGCCAATTTTTCTAATACTACGCTAAGAGAATGTGGTTCTAGAGAAACTTACGATAAAATTTGTGAGGCTTTTCGTCCATTAACTAAAGAGCATATTGAAGTTTATGGTGAGTATAATGACCAAAGGTTAACAGGTTTACATGAAACAGCTTCTATTAATGATTTTACTTACGGTATTTCTGATAGAGGGGCATCAATTAGAATTCCTATAATTGTTGTAGAAAATGGATGGAAGGGATGGTTAGAAGATAGAAGGCCAGCTTCTAATGCTGACCCATATAAAATTGCAGGAAGAATTGTAAAAACTGTTAAATCAGCTAAGTTATAATCCTATTAACAATAGTATGCTAATAACCATGATTTTCAGGTTTTTAAAACTTCATAAATTATTTCATATTTTAGCAATAAATTAAATACAATAAAATGAAAAGAATTTTACGCTTATTTGCAATATTAATTTTTCTATTTTCTCTAGCCAATACTGAGGTTTATGCCCAGAAAAAAAGTAGAAAAATGTTAAAAGCTGACAAGGCTTTTAACCTTGAACAATATGTAAAGGCGGCCGAATTATATAAAAAGGCCTACCAAAAAACTAAAATTAGAGCTATTAAAGCTGAAATTATTTTCAAGCAGGCTGAATGTTTCCGTATGTCAGGAAATATTAAGAGGGCTGAAAGCTATTACAAGAGAGCAATTAAAGCAAAATATCCTGATGTTATTGCGTATTTACGATACGCTGATGTTTTAAGGATGCAAGATGATTTGGCTGAAGCGAAAATTCAATACGAAAAATATATAGAGTTAAACCCAAATGATGTAAATGGTGAAATGGGTTTAAAATCATGTGAGTTTGCTTTAAAATGGAAAAGCCTGCCAACACGTTACAAGGTTGATCTCATGCCTTTAGTGAATTCTAGAAATAGTGATTTCTCACCTGCTTTTGGAAATGGTGAATATACTGAAATGTACTTTACATCTTCTAGAGTTGGAGGATTTACCGATAAAAAGGATGATAGAACAGGTGAGCCTTTTACAGATGTTTATTTTACTAAAATTAATAAAAAAGGTAATTGGAGTGTTCCAGTTGTTGTGTCTGAGCCAATAAATACTGATGACAATGAGGGTTCAGTTTATGTTAATAAGAGAGGTACAGTTATGTATTTAACACAATGTAAGAAAGAAAAGAAAAAAACATTGGGTTGTGGAATTTATGTCTCTAAGCGTAAAGGTAAATTATGGGGAGCTCCTCAGTTGTTACAAATTAAAGTTGATAGTACTACAAGTATTGGGCACCCTACTTTGAGTGAAGATGAAACAATTTTAATTTTTTCATCAGATTTGTCTGGTGGGTATGGTGGAAAGGATTTATGGATTTCTGTTAAGGGTAAAAGAAATACATGGAGTGATCCTGTAAATTTAGGGCCTATGGTAAATACGCCTGGTGATGAAATGTTTCCTTTCTTACATAAAGATGGAACTATATATTTTTCATCAAATGGACATGTTAGTATGGGAGGGTTAGATATTTATAAAACTTCACAAGATGAAAATGGAGCCTATACTTTACCTGTCAATTTAAAATCTCCCGTTAATTCTTCAGCTGATGATTTCAGTATGATTATTGAAAAAGATGGAGAAAGAGGTTATTTAACCTCTAACAGAGAAGGGGGAAAGGGAGGAGATGATATTTACCAATTTGAATTACCTCCATTAAAATTAGCCTTAAAAGGAGTTGTAACGGATTCCAAAACTGGTGGAATAATGACTGGAGTTAAAGTAGTGTTAATTGGAAACGATGGTACAACTAATGATGTAGTAACAGATAATACAGGAGTTTACGAGTTTACTTTAAAGCCATTAACTTCTTATGAAATTGTAGTTAATATTGAAGGATATTTAAATAAATCAGTAAATGAAACTACGTTAGGTGTTGAGAATAATAAAGTATTTATTATTGATTTTCCTGTGGATCCTGTAAAAAAAGAAGTTATCTTGCCTAGAATTGAATACGACTTTAATAAATATGAATTAAGACCACAATCAATCGCGGATTTAGATCTTTTAGCAGAAACATTAAAAGATAATCTTAATGTTGTTATTGAATTAAAATCACATACTGATTACATAGGTTCTGACGCTCAAAATAATAAACTTTCTCAACAAAGAGCAGATGCTTGTGTAGCTTATTTAATTAGTCAAGGAATTGATTCAGGACAATTAGTTGCTCGTGGTATGGGAGAAAATGAACCATTTGTAATTGAAAGTAAAGATGGTAAACTTAAAGAAGGCGATGTATTGACAGAAAAATACATTAAGAATATCAGATTTAAAAAGAATAAAGAAAAGGCAAATCAGTACAATAGAAGAACATCTTTCAAGGTGTTAAGAGAAGATTATATTTCTAATAAAACTGAAGAAACAGCTGCTGATAAAAAAAAATAACTAATTATATAAATATTAGAAAAGCGTCCTAATTTTAGGATGTTTTTTTTTACAATTATGGCAACAGATAGATATAATCAAAGAGGTGTTTCAGCTGATAAGGAAGATGTGCATAATGCAATTAAGAATGTTTATAAGGGTTTGTTTCCTTCTGCATTTTGCAAAATTGTCCCTGATTATTTAACTGGGGATGATGAATACTGTATAATAATGCATGCTGATGGTGCAGGAACAAAGTCATCATTAGCTTACATGTATTGGAAGGAAACTGGCGATGCTTTGGTTTGGAAAGGAATAGCGCAGGATGCACTTATAATGAATATTGATGATTTATTATGTGTTGGTTCGGTAGATAATATTATGCTTTCTTCTACTATTGGAAGAAATAAATCGGTCATAGGTGGGGAAGTGCTTTCAGAAATTATAAATGGTACTGAAGAGCTTTTGGCTGAATATAAAAAATATGGTGTAAATATTATTTCAACTGGAGGTGAAACTGCAGATGTTGGAGATTTGGTTCGTACTATTATTGTTGATTCCACTGTTGTTGCTCGAATGAAAAGATCAGATGTAATAGATAATGCTAATATAAAAGATGGAAATGTTATTGTTGGATTATCTTCTTCTGGAATTGCAAGTTATGAAACAGAATACAATGGAGGTATGGGAAGTAATGGGCTAACTTCTGCTCGTCATGATGTTTTTTCAAAAATATTAGCTGAAAAATATCCTGAAAGTTATGATCCTTCAATACCTACGGATTTGATTTATTCAGGTACTAAGAAATTAACAGATGCCGTTGAAGGGTCTCCTTTAAATGCAGGAAAACTAGTGCTTTCACCAACTAGAACTTATGCTCCAATTATTAAAAAGATATTAGATAAGTACCGTTCCCAAATTAATGGTATTGTGCATTGCTCAGGTGGTGCTCAAACTAAGGTACTGCATTTTGTGGATAATGTACATGTAATAAAAGATAATATGTTTGAATTACCAGCTCTTTTTAAATTGATTCAAGATGAGTCCAATACTGATTGGAAAGAAATGTATAAGGTATTTAATATGGGACATAGAATGGAGTTATATGTTCCTAAGGAAATTGCTGAAGATATTATTGCTATTTCAGAATCTTTTAATGTTAATGCTAAGATTATAGGAAGAGTGGAATCTTTTAGAGGTAAAAAATTAACTATTCATTCCGAATTCGGAACTTATATATACTAAGATGTTAGATAAATTATCAGCTATTAATGATAGATATAATGAGGTGGAAAGATTAATTTCTTCTCCTGATGCAATGAGTGATATGAAAATATTTATTCAGTTAAGTAAGGAATATAAAGACCTTGACCCAATTATTAAAGCATATAAAGAATACAGAGACTTAGTAGGGAATATCGCTGAAGCAAAAGAGATTATTTCAACTACTGATGATCCTGAAATGAAGGAAATGGCTAAAATGGATTTGGATGAAAATTTACCTAGAAAAGATGAGATGGATGAGGAAATTAAAGTCCTTTTAATACCAAAGGAGCCTGCTGATGCTAAAAATGCTGTTATGGAAATTAGAGCAGGAGCAGGTGGGGATGAAGCTAGTATTTTTGCTGGTGATTTATTTAGAATGTACACAGCATTTGCCCAATCAAGAGGTTGGAAAACAGAACTTGTAGATGTTGCTGATGGAACATCAGGAGGTTATAAAGAGATTATTGTCAATATCTCAGGAGAAGATGTTTATGGGCAAATGAAGTTTGAGAGTGGAGTGCATAGGGTGCAAAGGGTTCCGCAAACAGAAACACAAGGTAGGGTTCATACTTCAGCGGCTACTGTTATTGTACTGCCTGAAGCTGAGGAATTTGATATAGAATTATTACCATCTGATATCCGTAAGGATACTTATTGTTCTTCTGGTCCTGGAGGTCAGTCGGTAAATACTACTTATTCGGCAGTTCGTTTAACACATATTCCAACTGGGGTTGTTGCACAATGTCAAGATCAGAAATCACAACTTAAAAATTACGATAAAGCATTGAAGGTATTGCGTTCTCGTATTTATGAAATTGAATTGCAGAAAAAATTGGAGGAAGATGCTAAACATAGAAAAACTATGGTTTCTTCAGGAGATAGATCAGCAAAAATTAGAACCTATAATTACCCTCAAGGGAGAGTGACTGAGCATAGAATTGGGCTCACTAAATATAATTTACAAAATGTTATGGGTGGTGATATCCAAGAATTTATTGATGAATTACAATTGGCAGAAAATGCTGAAAAACTAAAAGTGGGTTCCTCAGCAAATGACTAGACACGAAATCATATTTCAGATTAAGAAGAAAAAGTCTTTCTTGTGTATTGGTTTGGATACGGATATTGAAAAAATTCCACAACATTTGTTGGAATTGGAAGATCCTATTTTTGAGTTCAATAAGCAAATAATTGATGCCACTAAGGATTTGTGTGTGGCTTATAAACCCAATATTGCTTTCTATGAAAGTAGGGGATTTAAGGGTTGGGAAAGCTTACAAAAAACTTTAGCCTATATTCCAAATGATATTTTTACTATTGCTGATGCTAAAAGAGGTGATATAGGTAATACATCTAAAATGTATGCACGCGCTTTTTTTGAAAACATGAGCTTTGATTCAGTTACAGTTGCTCCTTACATGGGTTCGGATTCTGTTACTCCATTTTTAAAATTTAAAGATAAATGGGCTATTGTTTTAGCACTTACTTCCAATAAAGGAGGATTGGATTTTCAAAAGATAGAAGATAAATATGGAAAGAAGTTATTTGAACAAGTACTAGAGACTTCAAAACAGTGGGGTTCGGATGAAAATATGATGTATGTTGTTGGGGCTACAAGGGCTGAAGAACTTTTAGAAATAAGAGCGATTGTACCAAACCACTTTTTATTAGTTCCTGGTGTTGGGGCTCAAGGTGGTAGCCTTAAGGATGTCGCAAAATATGGATTAAATTCAGATTGTGGTTTATTAGTTAATTCTTCCAGAGGAATTATCTATACTGGAAATGATGTTGATTTTGCACAAAAAGCAGGAATAGAAGCTAAAAAATTACAGCAAGAAATGGCTGTTATTTTATCAGAGGCAGGTCTTTAAAATTTTATTTTATATACGATATAGCCAATCCATTCATGGATAAGGTCTTCCCATTTTACTAGCGCATCAATGTTTGGGATAAATAAATAATCAACAGTTAAAGTAATATCAGAATTTGTAATGTCAGTTGGGTAGCAATCAATATTAAAATTGTTTTTATTGAAACAAAAATTTGCTCTTTTCATATGGCATGCAGAAGTAATGAGGAGTGATTTTTGATTTATATCTATTCCCATAAGGACTGCGGTATTTTGAGCGTTTTCCATTGTATTTCTCGAACTATTTTCTAGAATAATGTCTTTGCTTTCTATCCCCATGTTTATCATAAAACTTTTTGACCATTCTGATTCCTTCATGCCATTATTTACGAGCTCTCCATTTCCGCCACTTATTATAATTTTTTTAATTTTCCCTAACTTATACAATTCAATAGCTGATATAAGTCGATCACCACTATCATTAAAATTAATATGTTGTATTTCTTTGTTGTAAGAAGAATACCCTCCTAAAACGATACCGTATTTATAATTATGTGTTAGAGATGAAATTGATTTTGGTGATGTTTCCCAAGCTTTAGCAGCTTTATCAGCTAAAAATCCATTACTGAAAACCCAAAAGATACTTATTGAGTAAATTAGAAGTGTTCTTCTTTTGGTTTTAAAGATGAGTGAACTAACTAAAAGAATAAAAATCCAGATTATTGGTTTGCTTAAAAAAGCAAGTAGTTTGGAGGTAATAAAAAACATAGATTATTTTTATCTTTCAAAGGTAATTTATTATTGGCTAATATAATAATCAATCTTTAAAAAATGTTTAATTTGCAGCATCAAAGAGTAATAATAAATGATAAATTTTTTTAGAAATATTTTTGAAAAAAAAATATTTGGAGTAAGTACTTGGTGGGGAAATATACTAGGGGTAAAAGCGTCATTTATTCGATTGCTTTTTATTTATGCAGCTTTCACTAATACTCTTACTATTTTGATATATTTGTTTATGATTTTCTTGTTAAAGATAAGAAATCATTTTAAATACAGAAAAAGAAGAAGCGTTTTTGATTTATAATAATTATGGAAAATTTACAGATACAACTTACAGTATTACTTTTATTTATTGAAGTTATCGCTTTTGCTTGGCTGATAATTGACATTCAAAAATCCAAGAAGAATCAAAATAAAATTATTGAATTAGAGCATCAAATTTTAAAAGTTGAAGGTTCTATTATGGAACTTGAAAAGACTATTGTCGATAAGATTGATATACTAATTGATAAATCTAATGACTGAAAGAAAAATCCTTGGTGTCTGTGCTTGGCTGGCTGATAAATTTGGGCTTGATGTAGGAGGACTTAGAATTTTATTTGTTGCTGCTGCTGTTTTGGGTCTTGGCTCACCAATCTTTATTTATCTTATTTTGTATTTATTAAAACCTAGTTCATACTAAATGAAGATTTTAATTACAGGAAGTAATGGTTTATTAGGGCAGAAACTATTACATAAATTAAGAAAGGATTCATCAGTTCAGCTGATTGCATCTTCCAAAGGAGAGAATAGAGTTTCTAGCAAAGATGGTTATACTTATTTTGATTTAGACATTACAGATAATGATGCAATTGCTAAGCTTATTTCAATAGAAAAACCACAAGTAGTTATAAATACGGCCGCTATGACCAATGTTGATTTGTGTGAGGATGAAAGGAAGACTTGTGATGCTTTAAATGTTGACGCGGTAAGGTATTTGGCAGATTCTTGTGCAAAGATTGATGCTCATTTAATACAGATTTCAACTGATTTTATTTTTGATGGTCAGGATGGGCCTTACTCTGAGAAAGATATACCTAATCCGCTTTCCTATTACGGATTATCTAAACTTAAGTCTGAAGAATTATTACAAGCCCACATTGTAAAATGGACAGTTCTAAGAACCATAATTGTTTTTGGGGTAGGCGAAAAATTGAGTAAAGGAAATATTGTGCTTTGGGCTAAGGAAGCTTTGCAACAAGGAGATAGGCTTAATATTATTGATGACCAATTTCGTGCTCCAACTCTGGCAGAGGACTTAGCAGATATTTGTATTTTAGCAGCAAAGAAAAAAGCATTTGGTATTTTTAATGCTTCAGGAAAAGACATAATGAGTATTTATGAAATAGTAGAGAGGATTGCTAAGCACTATGGAAACTCAACAGATCATTTAAATAAGATAAGTACGGAAACACTTAAACAAAAAGCGGAAAGACCTCGTAAAACAGGATTCATCTTGGATAAATCCATAAATGAATTGGGTTATAAACCACATTCTTTTGAAGAGTGTTTAACTATAATTGATCAGCAATTAAAAACAATAGATTAACAATGAAAAACAAAATATCACTTTTTATCCTAATGCTTATTTCTGCTATCTCAGCAAAAGCAGCTACATTAAGCGAAACAATTGATAGCTTTTTTAAGCCAATAGTAGATAACTATTTGGTCCCTGTTATTTTTTGGGATCCTATAAAAGCAATGGGCTTTGATGTCGGAGCTGATGTCCCTATTGTAGTGGTGTGGTTAGTCTTTGGTGCAGTTTATTTTACTTTTAGAATGAACTTTATAAACTTTAGAGGATTTAAACATGCTATTGGTTTAGTAAAAGGAGATTATGATGACCCAAATGATAAAGGAGAGGTTTCTCATTTCCAAGCGCTAACAACAGCTCTTTCAGCAACTGTTGGTTTAGGGAATATAGCAGGGGTGGCTATTGCTATTTCTATTGGAGGACCGGGAGCAACTTTCTGGATGATAGCGGCTGGACTGCTTGGTATGTCAGCCAAATTTGTAGAATGTACTTTGGGTGTAAAGTACCGTAAACTGGATGAAAATGGAGAAGTATCAGGAGGGCCTATGTATTATTTGCGTGATGGATTAGCTAAATACAACATGGCAGGATTTGGTAAAGTTCTTGCTGTTTTATTTGCAATACTTTGTATTGGGGGTTCTTTTGGTGGTGGTAATATGTTTCAGGCTAACCAGGCTTATGCACAAATAGCAGGCCAGTTTCCAGCTTTAGCAGGTAACGGACCAATGTTTGGCTTAATCTTAGCTATCTTGGTAGGTACAGTTATTATTGGAGGTATAAAATCAATTGCTAATGTTACTGAGAAAATAGTGCCTTTTATGGCAGCTTTATATGTTGGTGCAGCACTAATTATTATACTACTTAATATTACAGAAATTGGAAATGTATTTGCTTTAATATTCAAAGGTGCTTTTGCTCCTGCTGCCGGATTAGGAGGTATAATTGGAGTGCTTATTCAAGGATTTAGAAGAGCAGCCTTTTCAAATGAAGCGGGTGTTGGTTCTGCTTCTATTGCACATGCTGCAGCCAAAACAAATGAGCCAGTATCAGAAGGAATTGTTGCTCTATTAGAACCTTTTATTGATACAGTTGTGATTTGTACTATGACAGCTTTAGTACTTATAATTACAGGTTACCATGATGTACAAGGAGTGGAAGGAGCTCAAATGACATCTCAAGCTTTCGGATCAGTTTTTTCTTGGTTCCCTTATATACTCGTAGTTGCTATTTTCTTATTTGCTTTTTCTACTATGATCTCTTGGTCCTATTACGGACTGAAAGCTTGGACATTCTTATTTGGAAAAAGTAGAGTGTCTGAATATTCATATAAGTTATTATTCCTTATTTTTATTGTGATAGGGTCTTCCGTAAAATTAGGAGCAGTACTTGATTTTTCTGACATGATGATACTAGCAATGGCCTTTCCAAATATTATTGGTTTACTTATTTTATCTAAAGAGGTTAGAGTTGATTTAGATGATTACTACAGTAGACTAAAGTCTGGTGTTATTAAAAGGTTTAAATAGACTAGCAACATATAATCATGATTAGTCAAAAGATACATACAGCTATCAGGGAAGTTCCTGATTTTCCAAAACCAGGCATTAATTTTAAGGATATAACTACCCTTTTATTAGACCCCGTTATATCTAATGAAATTGTAGATGCTTTTATTGAATGTTTAAAAGGAAAAAAGATTGATGCTATTGTTGGGGTGGAAAGTAGAGGGTTCTTATTTGGTTTTCTGCTTGCTAATAAAATGAATATCCCCTTTATTCCAATAAGAAAAGTGGGTAAATTACCTGGAGAGACTTTAAAATATAAGTACGATTTGGAGTATGGTTCTGCTGAAGTTGAGATCCATAAATCGGATATAAAAAAAGGATGGAATATCGTGGTACATGATGATCTGTTAGCTACAGGAGGTACAGCCTGTGCTGCATCAGAACTTATTCAAAAGTTAGGAGCTAATGTGGCTGCCTTTGCTTTTTTAATTAGTTTAGATTATCTAAATGGGAATGAGAAATTAGAAAAATATTCAAAAGAAATAATTAGTTTAAAAAAATATTAGATGGATTTTACAATTAACGAAAACCAAAAAATGATTGCTGATATGATTCAGCAGTTTGGTAAACAAAATATAACTCCTTTTGTCCGTGAGTGGGATGATAAACAAACTTTTCCAATAGAAGTATTTAAAAAATTAGGTGAGCTTGGTTTGATGGGAGTTTTAGTACCTGCTGAATATGGGGGTTCAGGATTTACCTATACAGAATATGTAACCGCTATTGAGCAGTTATCTATTCTAGATCCTTCTGTTGGACTTTCTATGGCTGCCCATAATTCTTTATGTACAGGTCACATTATGCAATTTGGAAGTGAGGAACAAAAGAAAAAATGGTTGCCAAAATTAGCGTCTGCTGAGTGGATTGGGGCTTGGGGGTTAACAGAGCATAATACAGGTTCGGATGCTGGTGGCATGTCAACTACTGCAGTAAAAGATGGTGATGAATGGGTGTTGAATGGAGCTAAAAACTTTATTACCCATGCTATTTCAGGTGATGTGGCTGTAGTTATTGTTCGTACGGGTGAAAAGGGAGATTCTCGTGGAATGACAGCTTTTGTTGTAGAGAAAGGAACTCCAGGATTTACTTCTGGAAAGAAGGAAGATAAATTGGGTATGCGAGCTTCTGAAACAGCAGAACTTGTTTTTGATAACTGCCGAGTTCCAGAGGAAAATATATTAGGAAATGTTGGTGGTGGATTTGTTCAAGCTATGAAGGTATTAGACGGAGGTAGAATATCAATTGGAGCCTTAAGTTTAGGTATTGCAAAAGGTGCATATTTTGCTGCTAAAGCCTATGCTAAAGAGCGTGAACAATTCGGGAAACCAATTGCCCATTTTCAAGCAATTGCTTTTAAGTTAGCGGATATGGCAACTGAAATTGAAGCGTCAGAGCTATTAATTTTTAGTGCTGCTGATAAAAAGAATAAAGGTGAGCGCATGACTTTACAAGGAGCTATGGCAAAGTATTATTCGTCAGAAGTAGCTGTGAAAGTTGCTAATGATGCTGTGCAAGTACTTGGAGGTTATGGCTATACTAAGGACTTTCCAGTTGAGCGATTTTATCGTGATGCTAAGCTGTGTACTATTGGGGAGGGAACCTCAGAAATACAAAAGTTAGTAATTGCAAAACAAATTATAGGATAATGTTTGTTAGTTGGAAAGATATTTATACTTTTGCAGCCCAAATTTAAAAACAAATATGCTAGTAATACCAGTAAAAGACGGAGAGAATATCGATAGAGCGCTCAAGCGTTTTAAAAGAAAATTCATAAAAACAGGAACTCTAAAACAATTAAGAGCTAGAAAGCAATATATCAAGAAGTCTGAGAGACTTCGTATAAAAAATCAAAAAGCTGTTTATTCTGAAGTTCTTCTGAGAGATTCTGAGTAGAAAATAGTTTTTCATAGTAAAACAGAACCTTTTTATTTGTAATTTCGTTGCAAGTTTAAAGGTTTTTTTATGCTCCAAAATAAATTCATTACATATTTATCTTCAGAAAAAAGATTTTCTGAGCATACTATTAAATCGTACACTACTGATTTAAATCAATTCACACTTTTCCTCTCTACTGAATTTCAAATTGTAGATCAGATTAATGAAATTAGTTTCCAGATCATTCGAACTTGGATTGCTAATTTATTAGAAAAAGGTATAAGCCCAAGATCAGTTACTCGTAAAATATCTACTTTAAAGACGTATTTTAAATTTCTTATAAGGGAAGGTGTACTTATTGAAAACCCTATGTTGAAAGTAGTTGCGCCTAAATCCAAAAAAAGTCTACCAGTTTTTATTGAAGAAGATCAAATAGCGTCATTGTTAAATGAAGTTCAGTTTGAAAAGGGTTTTATTGGTCAAAGAAATAAGTTAATTATAGAGTTATTTTATGTTACTGGTGTTCGTTTATCGGAACTTATTAATATTAAAATTAGTGATGTTAATTTTATTAGTCAATCAATCAAGGTTTTGGGTAAGCGTGATAAAGAACGTATTATTCCAATTACTTCAAGTGTAGTTGATACTTTAAATAATTTCTTTGCAAATAATCAGAAAAATACTTATCTTTTTACTGATTTAGAAGGAAAGAAATTATACAATAAATTAGTGTATCGTATCGTTAATAAGTATATTGGTAAAATTAGTAGTGTGAATAAAAAAAGCCCTCATATATTAAGACATACTTTTGCAACCCACATGTTGAATAATGGTGCTGATATTAATGCAATAAAAGAATTACTTGGGCATGCTAATTTGAGTGCCACTCAAGTTTACACTCACAATACTATTGAAAAATTAAAAACAGTTTATAAACAAGCTCATCCAAGAGCATAAAACATTATACTATGAATATTGAAATCCAATCTGTCCATTTTGCAGCTGATAAACAATTAAGAAACTTTATTGCTAAAAAGATGGAGAAGTTAATCACGATAGATGATAGTATTATTAATGCTGATGTTTATTTAAAAGTTGATAAACCAGAATCATTTGATAATAAAATTGTTGAAATTAAACTACACTCTTCATTCGGAGAGTATTTTGCTAAAAAACGAGCTAATTCTTTTGAAGAATCTGCTGATTTAGTATCTCAAGCTTTGCGCAAACAAATCCTCAAGCATAAAGAAAAATAAACACTAAAATATTCCTGTTTTAAATATTTGAAAAAAAGTATTCTTTTTAATTGGTTGTATTAAAAACTTTAATAAATTTGCAGCCCATTTTAGGGGACAGTTCATTTATATAAACATTAATTACAAGCCGATATAGCTCAGTTGGCTAGAGCAGCTGATTTGTAATCAGCAGGTCGTGGGTTCGAGTCCCTCTATCGGCTCTTATTTAATGGGGGGATACTCAAGCGGTCAACGAGGGCAGACTGTAAATCTGCTGGCTACGCCTTCACAGGTTCGAATCCTGTTCCCCCCACATAAATTAATGAAATTGCGAGAGTAGCTCAGTTGGTAGAGCGTCAGCCTTCCAAGCTGAGGGTCGCCGGTTCGAGCCCGGTCTCTCGCTCAACTTTACTAGCCGGTGTAGCTCAGGGGTAGAGCGTTTCCTTGGTAAGGAAGAGGTCATGGGTTCAATTCCCATCATTGGCTCTAAAAAAGAATTAGAAGTAGTACAAAAAGTAGGATATATAACTAAATTATTAATAACTAAATTTAAAAAAATGGCAAAAGAAAATTTTAATCGTACCAAGCCACACTTAAACATTGGTACTATTGGTCATGTTGACCATGGAAAAACTACCTTAACTGCTGCAATTACTAAAGTTTTAGCAGAAAAAGGAGGTGCTGAAGTTCGTGATTTTGACACGATTGATAATGCGCCAGAGGAAAAAGAAAGAGGGATTACAATTAATACATCTCATGTTGAGTATGAAACTGAAAATAGACACTACGCACATGTAGATTGTCCAGGTCATGCTGATTACGTTAAAAATATGGTAACTGGAGCTGCTCAGATGGATGGTGCTATTTTGGTTTGTGCTGCAACTGATGGTCCTATGCCTCAAACTAGAGAACATATCCTTTTAGCAAGACAAGTTGGAGTGCCTTCATTAGTTGTTTTTATGAATAAAGTCGATATGGTTGATGATGAGGAATTATTAGAACTAGTTGATATGGAAATTAGAGAGTTATTATCATTTTATGATTACGATGGTGATAATACTCCTGTAGTTGCTGGATCTGCCTTAGGTGGATTGAATGGTGATGCTGAATGGACTCCAAAGATTGAAGAACTAATGGCAGCTGTTGATTCTTGGATTCCTGAGCCAGTTAGAGATAATGAGAAGCCATTTTTAATGCCAATTGAAGATGTGTTTACAATTACAGGTAGGGGTACTGTAGCTACTGGTAGAATCGAAACTGGTGTTGCTAATACTGGAGATACTGTTGATATTATTGGTATGGGTGCAGAAAAATTGTCTTCTACTGTTACTGGAGTTGAAATGTTTAGGAAAATTTTAGATAGAGGTGAAGCTGGTGATAATGTTGGTATTCTATTAAGAGGTATTGAAAAAACAGATATTAAAAGAGGAATGGTAATTTGTAAGCCAGGATCTGTTAAACCACACCAAAAATTTGAAGCGGAGGTTTATATTTTGAAAAAAGAAGAGGGAGGTAGACATACTCCTTTCCACAATAAATATCGTCCACAGTTTTACATTAGAACAACTGATGTTACTGGTGAGATTTTCTTGCCTACTGGAACAGAGATGGTAATGCCTGGTGATAACTTAACAATTACTGTAGATTTAATTGCTGGTGTTGCTATGAGTATAGGATTAAGGTTTGCTATTCGTGAGGGTGGTAGAACTGTTGGAGCTGGACAGATTACTAAATTACTTTAGTAGTTAACTCATAAAGTTTGACAGCTAAAGGAAGATTGATTTTCAGTCTTCCTTTACTGTGTAAACGGGTGTAGCTCAATTGGTAGAGTAGTAGTCTCCAAAACTATTGGCTGGGAGTTCGAGTCTCTCCACCCGTGCGATATAAAGAATTTAGAAAATGGCAAATAAAGGAACATATATTAAGGAGTCGTATGACGAATTAATGAATAAAGTGAGTTGGCCAAGTTGGTCAGAGTTACAAAGTAGTTCAATTGTTGTTGCAATAGCAACAATCATAATTGCTTTGATTATTTATATGATGGATTCAGCATTTAGTAATGCTATGAATCTATTTTATAGTTTCTTTTCATAAATATAGCATGGAAGAAGAAGTTGGAAATATGAAATGGTACGTCCTAAGAGTGATGGGAGGTAAAGAGAATAAAACTGTAACTTTTATTGAGAAAGAAATTGATCGATTAAAGCTTAAAGATTTTGTATCACAAATATTGGTGCCTACAGAAAAAGTTTACCAAATTAAAAATGGAAAAAAGGTTAGTAAAGACAAAAACTTTTTCCCAGGTTATGTTTTGGTTGAAGCTAATTTAGTAGGTGAAGTTCCACACATTTTAAAAAATGTTACAAATGTTTTAGGATTTTTGGGTGCTACTAAAGGAGGTGTTCCTGTACCAATGAGACAAAGCGAAATTAATAGAATATTAGGTAAGGTTGATGAAATGGCACTTACTGACGAAAGTGTTAGTATTCCTTTTGTTGTTGGTGAAACTGTTAAAGTTATTGATGGACCTTTTAATAGTTTCAATGCTGAGATTGAGGGGATTGATGAGCAAAAAAAGAAGTTAAAATTAATGGTAAAAATCTTTGGGAGAAAAACTCCTTTAGAGTTAAATTTTATGCAAGTAGAAAAAATATAAAAGAATGGCAAAAGAAATTTCAGCACTTATTAAATTACAGATTAGAGGAGGAGCTGCAAATCCTGCTCCACCAGTTGGTCCTGCATTAGGAGCTAAAGGTGTGAACATTATGGAGTTTTGCAAGCAATTTAACGCAAGAACACAAGATAAAGCAGGAAGTATTGTTCCTGTTGTAATTACAGTATATGCAGATAAATCATTTGAATTTATCATTAAAACTGCTCCTGCTGCAGCACAAATTTTAGCTGCCGCTAACAAGAAAAGTGGATCCGGTGAGCCTAATAGATTAAAGGTAGCTACAATTACTTGGGATCAAGTAAGAGTAATTGCTGAAGATAAAATGTCAGATTTAAATGCTTTTAAAGTTGAGTCAGCAATGAAGATGGTGGCTGGTACTGCAAGAAGTATGGGAGTAAATATTAAAGGAGCTTTTCCTTCATAAATATAAAATATAAAATAGTTTAACTAATGGGAACTAGTAAAAACAGAAAAAGTGCTTTGGAAAATGTTGATTTGAAAAAATCATATACTATTAAAGAAGCTTCAGCAATTATTAAAGATAATGCAAAGTCTAAATTTGATGAGTCTGTAGAATTAGCCGTAAGATTAGGAGTTGACCCTAGACAGGCTAACCAAATGGTAAGAGGTGTTGCTTCTTTACCACATGGTACAGGAAAAAAATTAAAAGTATTAGCTTTGGTTTCAGCTGACAAAGAAGCAGAGGCAAAGGAAGCAGGAGCTGATTATGTAGGCTTAGATGAGTATATTGAAAAAATTAAAGGTGGTTGGACAGATATTGATGTTATTGTTACAATGCCCTCAATCATGGGAAAAATTGGTGCTTTAGGTAGAGTGTTAGGCCCAAGAGGTTTAATGCCTAACCCTAAGTCAGGAACAGTAACTATGGATGTTGCAAAAGCTGTTTCTGATGTGAAAAAAGGAAAGATAGATTTTAAGGTAGAAAAGAATGGTATAATTCATGCTTCTGTTGCTAAAGTTTCTTTTGATGCTCAAAAGATTGCTGATAATGCAAATGAATTAATGCAGACAATCATTAAATTGAAACCTTCTGCTGCAAAAGGCATTTATGTTAAAAGTGTTTATATGTCAAGTACTATGGGTTTAGGTATTGAAATTGATACTAACTCATTAGTTTAATAAATTAGAAAAGCAAAGATGAATAAATTAGAAAAAAATAAAATGATTGAGGTCCTTGACAGGATGCTTAACGAAAATAATAATTTTTATTTAGCAGATATCTCAGGCTTAACAGCAGAAGAGAGTAGTGCTTTAAGAAGATTATGTTTTAAAAGAAATGTTTCTTTACAAGTCGTAAAAAACACTCTTTTAAAAAAAGCTTTAGAAAAGAATACTATCGACTTTAGTGAGTTGAATGATGTTTTAGTAGGTAACACATCTATTTTACAAGCTGAAGTTGGTAATGAGCCAGCAAAGATTATAAAAGAATTTAGAAAAAATAATGCAAAACCAATTTTAAAAGCAGCTCACATTGAGGAGTCACTTTACATTGGTGATGAGAATTTAACAGCTCTTGCAGATCTTAAATCTAAAGACGAATTGATTGGTGATATCATCACCTTGTTACAATCTCCAGCTAAGAATGTTATCTCTGCACTGCAGTCAGGAGGTAATAAACTTTCAGGAATTGTTAAAGCCTTAGAAGAAAAGGCCTCATAAAAAAGAAATGCTTCCAACATTTAAAATAATAAAAACAAATAAAAACAAATTAAAATGGCAGATTTAAAAAAATTCGCAGAAGAACTAGTTAACCTTTCAGTAAAAGATGTTAACGAATTAGCAACTATCCTTAAAGATGATTATGGTATTGAGCCAGCAGCAGCAGTTGCAGTTGCAGGTCCAGCAGCAGCAGGCGGCGTTGAAGCAGCAGAAGAACAAACTGAGTTTGATGTTATCTTAAAAGAAGTAGGAGCTACTAAATTAAAAGTTGTAAAAACTGTAAAAGAGTTAACAGGTTTAGGATTAAAAGAAGCTAAAGATATTGTTGACAGTGCACCGAAAGCTGTTAAAGAAGGAGTGTCTAAAGATGAAGCTGAAGGAATTCAGAAAGCATTAGAAGAAGCTGGAGCTGTAGTTGAGCTTAAGTAATCTCTTTAAACATTTAAAAGGTTTAAATCTTATGGTAACATAAGGTTTAAACCATTTCGTTTTTTTGTAGAACCCCCTTTTTTAACTAAAACCTACCGTCTTGGCCAAACAAAATAACAACCAAAGAATAAATTTCGCATCAATTAAAAATTCGGTTAATTTCCCGGACTTTTTAGATGTTCAGCTTAAAAGTTTTCAATCGTTTTTCCAAATAGGAACAACCTTAGATGAAAGAAGAAATGAAGGTCTTTATAAAGCTTTCGAGGAACTTTTTCCAATTACAGATTCTAGAAACAATTTTGTTCTTGAATTTATTGATTATACAATTGACCCTCCAAGATATTCTATTGAGGAATGTATTAATAGAGGATTAACTTTTAAAGTTCCTTTAAAGGTTAAATTAAAATTGTACTGTACTGATCCAGATCATGAAGATTTTGAAACTATCGTTCAGGATGTTTATTTCGGAAATATTCCGTTTATGACACCAAAGGGAAGTTTTGTTGTTAATGGTGCAGAAAGAATTATTGTTTCACAATTGCATAGATCACCAGGCGTTTTCTTTGGTCAAAGTTTTCATTCAAATGGAACAAAATTATACTCCGCAAGAGTAATTCCTTTCAAAGGTTCCTGGATTGAGTTTACTACAGACATAAATAATGTAATGTATGCTTACATTGATAGAAAGAAAAAATTACCTGTTACCACTTTATTAAGAGCTATTGGTTACGAAAGTGATAGAGATATTCTTGAAATTTTTAATCTTGCTGATGAGGTTAAGGTTTCTAAAAGTGGATTAAAAAGAGTTGTTGGAAGGAAATTAGCTGCCAGAGTTTTAAAGTCATGGGTAGATGATTTCGTAGATGAAGATACTGGTGAATTAGTTCCAATTGAAAGAAATGAAGTGATTCTAGAGAGAGATACTATCATTGAAAAATCACATATTGATGATATTGTTAATTCTGGAGTTGAAACTATCCTATTGCATAAAAATGACGGTAGTGCTTCTGATCATGCATTAGTTTATAATACATTACAAAAGGATCCTACTAACTCTGAAGTAGAAGCAGTACGTCATATATATAGACAATTAAGAAGTGCTGAAGCTCCTGATGATGAAACGGCACGAGGAATTATTGATAAATTGTTTTTCTCTGATCAAAGATATAGTTTAGGGCATGTTGGTAGATTTAGAATTAATAGAAGATTAAAATTAGATATTCCAGAAGATAAAATGGTATTAACTAATGAAGATATCGTATCTATAATAAGCAATCTTATTTCGTTGGTTAATTCTAAAGTAGACGTGGATGATATTGATCACTTGAGTAATAGAAGAATTAGAACAGTAGGAGAGCAACTTTCAAACCAATTTAACGTAGGTTTGAGTAGAATGGCACGAACTATTCGTGAGAGAATGAATGTAAGAGATAACGAGGTTTTTACACCAATCGATCTGATTAATGCTAAGACATTATCTGCAGTGATTAATTCATTCTTTGGAACTTCACAATTATCTCAATTTATGGATCAAACAAATCCATTAGCTGAAGTAACGCACAAAAGAAGAATTTCAGCCCTCGGGCCAGGAGGTTTAACAAGGGAAAGAGCAGGCTTTGAGGTGCGTGATGTTCATTATACTCACTATGGAAGACTTTGTCCTATTGAGACTCCTGAAGGACCAAATATTGGGCTCATTTCTTCTTTAGCTGTTTTTGCTAAGATAAATACTTTAGGGTTTATTGAAACTCCATACAGAGAAGTTAAAGAAGGAAAGATTGATATTTCAATTCCACCTGTTTATAAAAGCGCTGAAGAAGAAGAAGAACAAATTATTGCACAAGCAAATGCACCACTTACTGAAGAGGGTAAATTTGAAAATGATAGAATTCAATCAAGAAAAGAAGCAGATTATTTGATTGCTGAACCAAATAATGTTACTTTAATGGATGTAGCCCCTAATCAAATTGCATCTATTGCAGCATCTTTGATTCCTTTCTTGGAACATGATGATGCGAATAGAGCATTGATGGGGTCGAACATGATGCGTCAGGCAGTACCTTTGTTGAGAACTGACGCTCCTATTGTTGGTACCGGACTTGAGCCTCATGTTGCTCGTGATTCTAGAACAATGATTAATGCAGAAGGTGAAGGAAAAGTTACTTATGTTGATGCAAATACAATTAAAGTAAAATACACAAAAACTGATGAGGAAGAATTAGTAAGTTTTGATGAGAATGAAAAAACATATAACTTAACTAAGTTTCAAAAAACGAATCAGAGAACATGTATTAATATCCAGCCAATTGTTAGTATTGGAGACAAGGTAACCAAGGGTCAAGTTCTTTGTGATGGTTATGCAACTGAAAATGGTGAGCTAGCAATTGGTCGTAACTTAAAAGTTGCCTTTATGCCCTGGAAAGGATATAACTTTGAGGATGCAATTATCTTATCAGAAAGAGTTGTAAGAGAAGATTTATTTACTTCGTTACATATTGCAGAACATGTTGTTAATGTGAGAGAAACAAAAAGGGGAGCTGAGGAATTAACAGCTGATATTCCTAATATTTCAGAAACTGCTACTAAGGACTTAGATGAATTTGGAATGGTAAGAATTGGTGCTCATGTCAAAACGGGTGATATTCTTATTGGTAAAATTACTCCTAAAGGAGAATCTGATCCAACACCTGAAGAAAAATTATTAAGAGCTATATTTGGTGAAAAAGCGGGAGATGTGAAAGATGCTTCATTAAAAACTAAACCTTCTAACCAGGGAGTAGTTATAGGTAAATCATTATTTTCTAAAACTGTAAAAGACAGAAGAGCTAAATCTGCTGATAAAGAAGAGTTAGAGCGTTTAGATTCTGTTTTTGAAAAAGATGCTCTTGCACTTAAAAATATTTTAGCAACTAAACTATACCAAATTGTTGGAGGTAAGGCATCTAAAGGAATTAAGAATATTTTAGGAGAAGAAGTAATTCCTAAAAGTGAGAAATTTACAAAAAAGATGTTATTAAGTATTGATTTTACATTAGTTGATCCTTACAAGTGGACAGGTAGCCAAGAAAATAATATTTTAGTAAATAGAACAATTCAGAATTATTTAAGAAAGTATAATGATGTATATGGAGAACATAGAAGAAAGCGTTTTGCAATTACTATTGGTGATGAATTACCAAATGGAGTATTGCAACTAGCAAAAGTTCAGATTACTCAAAAGAGAAAAATTAAAGTTGGTGATAAATTAGCAGGTCGTCATGGTAATAAAGGTATAGTATCTCGTATCGTTAAAGATGAGGATATGCCTTTCTTGGAAGATGGAACTCCTGTTGATATTATATTGAATCCACTTGGAGTACCGTCCAGGATGAATCTTGGTCAGATATATGAAACTATTTTAGGTTGGGCAGGAGATGAATTAGGTAAAAAATACTTTACACCTGTATTTGATGGAGCAAGTATGGATCAAATTAATATTGAAACTGATGAAGCTAATTTACCAAGATTAGGTCAGACATATCTTTATGATGGTGGTACTGGTGAGCGTTTTGAACAAACTGCAACTGTAGGTATCATTTACATGCTTAAACTTGGTCATCTAATTGATGATAAAATGCATGCTCGATCTATTGGTCCATACTCATTAATTACGCAACAACCACTTGGTGGTAAGGCTCAGAATGGAGGGCAAAGGCTAGGAGAAATGGAGGTGTGGGCCTTGGAGGGATATGGTGCTGCCAATATCTTACAAGAGATGCTTACTTTAAAATCAGATGATGTAGTTGGAAGAGCGAAAGCATTTGAGGCCATAGTAAAAGGTCAAGAACTGCCAATGCCAGGAATACCAGAATCATTTAATGTATTATTACATGAACTGAATGGTTTAGGACTTAAAGTTTCACTTGAATAAAATACTATGAGAAATATAAAAAATAACAGACAGGCTCAGGATATTAATGCAATAAAGATTTCTTTATCATCTCCTGAAGATATTTTAGGGAAATCATCTGGCGAGGTTACAAAACCAGAAACGATTAACTATAGAACATATAAGCCAGAAAGTGGTGGATTATTTTGTGAAAGAGTCTTTGGTCCTACCAAAGATTTTGAATGCCATTGTGGTAAATATAAAAGAATTCGTTATAGAGGGATCGTATGTGACAGATGTGGGGTTGAAGTAACTGAAAAGAAAGTAAGAAGAGAGCGTATCGGTCACATTAGTTTAGTTGTACCGGTTGCTCACATCTGGTATTTTCGTACTTTACCTAATAAAATTGGATATTTACTAGGTTTGCCATCTAAAAAATTAGATATGATTATTTACTATGAACGGTTTGTAGTAATTAATCCTGGAGAAGGAACTACAAATTCAGAAGGTGAAGCTATACAATATTTAGATTTTCTCACTGAGGAGGAATACTTAGATGTTTTAGATGCACAACCATTAGAAAATCAATATTTAAGCGATGAAGACCCTAAGAAATTTGTTGCAAAAATGGGTGCTGAAGCAATTCATAATTTATTAGCAAATTTAAATTTAGATGATTTATCATATAAGTTAAGAGATCAAGCTGCTAATGAAACTTCACAGCAAAGAAAAACCGAGGCACTAAAACGTCTGCAAATTGTTGAATCTATGCGTGAAGGACACCTGCATACTGAAAACAGGCCTGAATGGATGACTATTAAAGTTATTCCTGTTATACCACCAGAATTAAGACCATTAGTTCCTCTTGATGGAGGACGTTTTGCTACTTCTGATTTAAATGATTTATATAGAAGGGTAATTATAAGAAACAATAGATTAAAAAGATTAATGGAGATTAATGCTCCTGAAATTATTTTAAGAAATGAAAAAAGAATGTTACAGGAATCTGTTGATGCTCTTTTTGATAATTCAAGAAAATCATCTGCTGTGAAAGCAGATGGTAAAAGACCTTTAAAGTCTCTATCTGATTCCTTAAAAGGAAAGCAAGGTAGATTTCGTCAGAATTTACTTGGTAAAAGAGTAGATTATTCTGCTCGTTCGGTAATTGTAGTAGGACCAGAATTAAGTTTACATGAATGTGGAATTCCTAAGGATATGGCGTCTGAACTTTACAAGCCTTTTATTATAAGAAAGCTAATCGAGAGAGGAATTGTAAAAACAGTTAAGTCTGCTAAAAAAATCATTGATAGTAAAGAGCCTGTTGTTTGGGATATTTTAGAAAATGTAATGAAAGGGCATCCCGTTTTATTAAATAGAGCTCCAACATTACACAGATTAGGTATACAGGCTTTCCAGCCTAAAATGATTGAAGGAAAAGCAATTCAATTACATCCATTGGCTTGTGCTGCTTTTAATGCCGATTTTGATGGAGATCAAATGGCAGTTCATTTACCTTTAGGAGCAGCTGCCATTTTGGAAGCGCAAGTTTTAATGCTTGCTTCACATAATATTTTGAATCCTGCTAATGGTGCTCCTATTACTGTTCCTTCTCAAGATATGGTACTTGGTTTGTATTATATGACTAAAGAGAAGTTCTCTACTGATGATGAAAAGGTGAAAGGTGAGGGAATGATTTTCTATTCTTTGGATGAGGTTAAGATTGCGTACAATGAAAAGCAAGCTGACCTTCATGCAATGATTAAAATAAGAATAACAGATACTAAAGGAAAAACTTCTTTAATAGACACAACTGTTGGTAGGGTTTTATTTAACGAATTTGTTCCCTTGGAGGTTGAATATGTTAATGAGCTGTTGACCAAGAAAGCGTTAAGAAATATTATTGGTGATATATTAGAAACATGTGGAGTAGCAGGAACAGTTCATTTCTTAGATGCAATTAAAACTATTGGTTTTGATATGGCATTTAAAGGAGGTTTATCGTTTAATCTTGGTGATGTGCTTGTGCCAGAAGAAAAGGAAGGTTTAATTGCCGATGCTAACAAAAAGGTATCTGAAATTAAGAATAATTATTCTATGGGTTTCATTACTAACAATGAAAGGTATAACCAAGTAATTGATGTTTGGACAACAACTAATGCTAGATTGACTGATACAGTTATGAGAAATATTAGTACGGATAAGCAAGGATTCAACTCTGTATATATGATGCTTGATTCTGGAGCTAGGGGTTCTAAAGAACAAATTCGTCAGTTATCTGGAATGAGGGGACTGATGGCTAAACCTAAAAAGTCTGGTGATCATGGAGAATCAATTATTGAGAATCCAATTACAACTAACTTTAGAGAGGGACTTTCAATCTTGGAATATTTTATTTCGACTCACGGTGCAAGAAAGGGACTTGCGGATACTGCCCTTAAAACTGCAGATGCTGGATACCTTACAAGGAGATTAGTAGATGTAGCTCAAGATGTTATTGTTACTGAAGAAGATTGTGAAACTCTAAGAGGTCTAGAGGCTTTTGCATTGAAAAATAATGACGATATTGTAGAATCATTAAGTGATAGAATTTCTGGAAGAGTAAGTTTGCATGATGTATATCATCCAAAAAGTGAAAAGTTAATGGTTGCTTCTTCTGAAATGATAACTGGAAATGTTGCGAAAGAAATTGATGCCGCCGGAATTGAAATGGTTGAAGTTCGTTCAGCATTAACTTGTGCTACTCGTAGAGGTATTTGTATTAATTGTTATGGTAAATCATTATCAACTAATAGAATGGCACAAGTTGGAGAAGCAGTTGGAGTTGTTGCAGCACAATCAGTTGGTGAGCCAGGTACACAGCTTACACTTAGAACTTTTCATGTTGGGGGTACTGCTTCTAGGTCAGAGGTTGACTCATCTATTATAATTAAGAAGGACGGTAGATTAGAAATTGAGGATTTAAAAACTGTTAAAACTACTAACAGTGATGGTGATAAGATTGAAATCGTAATTAGTAGATCCGCTGAAACTAGAGTAATTGATGACAAAAATGGAGTAATCCTTTCTACAAAAATTGTTCCTTATGGTTCTACGATATTTATTAAAGATGGTAATGTTAAAAAAGGAGATGTCATTTGTGAGTGGGATCCTTATAATGCTGTAATTATTTCTGAAGTTGCTGGTAAGATAGAATTTATAGATATTGAGGAAGGTGTTTCTTACAGAACTGAATCTGATGAGCAAACAGGTTATCAGGAAAAAGTAATTATTGATAGTAGAAACAGAAAAAGCTCTCCAAGTATTCAAATTGGTGACAAAAACTATAGTATTCCTGTAGGTTCTCATTTATCTGTTGATGATGCGATTAAAATCAAGGCAGGTGCTATTTTAGCTAAGATTCCTAGGTCTGGAGGATCATCTGGCGATATTACTGGAGGACTTCCAAGAGTAACAGAAATGTTTGAGGCAAGAAATCCTTCTAATCCTGCTGTAGTTTCTGAAATAGATGGATCTGTATCATTTGGAAAAATTAAAAGAGGAAATAGAGAGGTGATTATTACCTCTAAGAACGGGGAAACTAAAAAATATTTAATCAAATTATCTAAGCAAATATTAGTTCAAGAGAATGATTATGTTAAATCAGGCCTCCCTCTTTGTGATGGTGTTATTACTCCTAATGATATTTTAGCTATTAAAGGTATTGTTTCAGTACAACAATACATTGTAAATGAAATTCAAGATGTATATCGCCTGCAAGGAGTGAAGATTAATGACAAACATTTTGAGGTATTAGTAAGACAAATGATGCGTAAAGTAAAAATTGCTGATTCAGGGGATACTTATTTCTTAGAAAATTCATTGGTTGGAAAAGAAAGCTTCAATGAGCAAAATGATAAGATTTTTGGAATGAAATTTGTAACTGATGCTGGTGATTCAGAAGAATTAAAAGCAGGTCAAATTATTTCACCAAGAGAGTTAAGAGAGGAAAATTCTAGACTAAAGCGAAAGGATATGAAAGAAGTTGAATCAAGAGGAGCTATTTCTGCAGTTGCTACTCCAATTCTTCAGGGAATAACAAGAGCTTCATTACAAGTTGATTCCTGGATTTCAGCTGCATCATTCCAGCAAACTACTAAAGTACTCAACGAGGCTGCAATTAATGCTAAGCGTGATAATCTAATAGGATTAAAAGAGAATGTAATTATTGGTAAGAAAATACCAGCAGGTACAGGACTAATACAAGCTAGTGAAACTATTGTTGGTTCTCAAGCTGAGTATGATAAATTAATGAATTCAGATGATAATGAAGAACTTGTTGTAACAGAAGCATCATTAGAAAAGTAAAATAATAATTATGTCAACGGAAACCAAAAAGGATGGACTTAATATTGAGCTTACTGAAGAAGTAGCTGAAGGGACTTATAGCAATTTAGCTATAATCAATCATTCTCCGTCAGAGTTTGTAGTAGACTTTATACAAATGATGCCAGGAATACCTAAAGCAAAAGTAAAGTCAAGAGTTATTCTAACCCCACAACATGCTAAACGGTTAATGAAGGCACTTGCAGATAATGTGAGTAAATTTGAAAATCAGCATGGAGAGATAAAAGATATTGATCCATCTGGGGGAATGCCAATAAACTTTGGAGGGCCTACTCCTTTAGCATAAATATTATAATTGTAAAACTAAAAAAGCCTGCAATTGCAGGCTTTTTTATGTTTAATATTTAAAGTTTACTAACCTAAAAAAGGATACTTATAATCATTGGCAGGAACAAATGTTTCTTTAATTGTTCTTGGAGAAACCCATCTTAATAAATTTAAGATTGATCCTGCCTTATCATTTGTTCCTGAACCCCTAGCTCCACCAAAAGGTTGTTGACCAACAACAGCACCAGTTGGTTTGTCGTTAATATAGAAGTTTCCTGCTGAATTTTCTAAAGCTTTAGTTGCAAATTCAGCGGCATACCTATCTACTGATAAAATAGCTCCAGTCAAGGCATATTCTGATGTTCCATCTACTAGTTCTAAAGTATCTTCCCACTTATTTTCATCATAAACATAAATAGTCATTACTGGTCCAAATACTTCCTCAACCATTGTTTTGAACTTAGGGTTGGTGGTTACAATAATAGTTGGCTCAATAAAGTATCCTACTGATTTATCATAATTACCACCAGCAATAATCTCAGCATCTTTAGCTTTTTTGGCAAAGTCAATATAAGATGAAATACTATTAAAGGCTTTCTCTGAAATTACAGCATTAATGTAGTTTGAAGTGTCTTCAGGAGAACCCATTTTGAAATCCTTGGTATCAGCAACGATTTGTGTTTTTATATTCTCCCATAAATTTGAAGGCACATAAGCTCGTGATGCTGCTGAACACTTTTGTCCTTGGAATTCAAAACCACCTCTTGTAATAGCAGTTGCGACTTCATTAGGTACTGCTGATTTGTGTGCAATAATAAAATCTTTTCCTCCCGTTTCTCCAACTATTCTTGGGTAAGACTTATATTTTTCAATATTATTTCCTATTTCTTTCCATAGCGTACGAAATACATCAGTACTTCCTGTAAAATGTAATCCTGCAAAGTTTTTATCTTGAAAAACAACTTTCGAAATTTCCTTACCACTTACTGTTACCATGTTTATTACTCCATCAGGTAATCCTGCTGCTTGAAATAATTCCATGATTACTTGTGCGGAATAAATTTGTGTTTCTGCTGGTTTCCAAACTACTACATTTCCTAGCATTGCTGGAGCAGCGCAAAGGTTAGCGCATATTGAAGTAAAATTAAAAGGAGTAAGGGCAAATACAAAACCTTCTAAAGGTCTATGTTCTAGTCGATTCCACATTCCTGGTAATGATTCTGGTTGCTCCTTATACAGTTGACTCATGTACTTAACGTTAAACCTAAAAAAATCAATTAGTTCACAAGCAGCATCAATTTCTGCTTGCATTACATTTTTGCTTTGTGCAAGCATAGTAGCAGCATTAAGTTTTGCTCGAAAAGGACCAGCTAATAAATCAGCAGCCTTTAGGAAGATTGAAGCTCTATGCTCCCAACTCATGTTTGCCCATTTTTTTCGAGCAGTCATAGCGGCATCAATTGCATCACGCACTTCTTGTTCCCCTCCATAGTTAGAAGTTCCAATTACATGCCCGTGTTCATGAGGAGGTGTTAAATTTCTTTTATCATTTGTGAATATTTTTTTATCACCAATATACATAGGAATATCAATAGTTGTACTATTCATTCTTTTGTATTCTGCAATTAGTTCTGTACGCTCTGGGCTTTCTGGCGCATATGTTTTTACTGGTTCGTTTACCGCAATGGGTACATTATAAAATCCGTTTGACATTTAATTTAATTTTTATTTATAAAATTCTGAGTGCAAACTTAATGATTTGATATTACTAAAAAAGTTCTTTTGATGATGTTTTTAAAAAGCCTATAAATCTATCATATCTATCACTTACAGATCGATAATAAACATAAACATAATAATCATTTCGAGTCTGGTAATGTGTTCCTTCAATAAAAGAAACATCCAGCCGTTCTGAAATTGTATCGCTCAGAGCATAATGATAGTTGTAATAACCTTGCTTCAAATACACTTTACCTTCATATTGTTTTTGCTTAACATTATATCTTAGCTTAAATTCATTTTTTAATTGCCAGTTAGAAAAACCGCCAATTACATATATTTCTCCATAGCTTATATGGTCAGAAGGTAAAGTAAAATGCACAAAGGCATAGTCCGCTTCAATTGCTGTTTTCCAACCTTCTTGTGATTTTACAAGAAACATTCCATTAATGTCTGGCTCAATAGAATATCGGTCAAAAGTACGCTTTCTATCATTAAATAAATAAACATGGTTATAAGTACTGTCATATGTAATTTTTTTTATTCTATCTGATTGAAAGCGTAGACTTTTAATATCAAAATGACGAAATTCATTATTTGCTTCAAATGTATTATCGTCTTCATAATCATAGACCAATTCATTATTTTTCACATAAATTGGGGTTAGACCTGTTATGGAGTTATTGTCTTTATTATTTTGTTTAATTGTTACTTTTAGATCTGAGAATGGATCAGCAATTACTATGTTTGGGTGCTTAATTGTAAAGTCAATTTCATGTTTAGTATTTCTATCCTCAGCTAAAGTAGCACGCCTTACTTTAGAATCAATTGTTAGTTTAGTTTCCAATATCATAAATCGTTTATAAGCTATTGTCTCTCCACCTGATTCAAATATTTTAAATACGTAGTTGCCAGATATTATTGGCTTCAGTTGTTCATTTGGAAAATTGAAAGTATAATGCGTGTATTTTTGTATAGTATTAAAAGAGAATTCATAATCAGTAATTGGCTCATCTGTGAAACCAGTTACGTATTCACTTTGCATTAAATCACTTTCAGTCCAATCCCAATTGCAATGAATAATACTGTAATAATAATCTTTAATGTCAGCATCCAAATCGTCAAAACTTATTAAAAGTTGGTTATCAGTATTTAAATTAAGGATTGGAAGTGAAAGTTCATCTTCTTTTTTATGACAGAGTAGAGTTTTTATTTGTGTATTTAAACTGCCGTTTTTAAATATAAATGTAGATTTTGGGATCGTTTTTATTTCTGTAATCACATTATCTTTCAGAGAGTTATCTATAGTAATTACATCTAATGTACTATGGCATGATATTAATGTACTCAAAGTCAATATTGTTAATAGCTTGTTGATTTTCATGTTTATCTTTAATATAATTTATATCGATTCTAAATAGTAATATATCAATTCTAAATGGTTACTTAATGCTTGCAAATTTATATTTTTGCATCCGATAAATCTAATTTAAAAAGCATGTCTAAAGAAATAAGGTTAAAAAAAGGCTTAAACATCAACTTAATTGGTGAGGCTGATAAAGTATACGCATCGGTAAAACCAACTAAAAGATATGTAGTTAAGCCTACTGACTTTCATGGATTAACTCCAAAGTTGGTTGTTAAAGTTGGAGAAAAAGTGAAAGCAGGGTCTTCTTTATTTTTTAATAAATACGACGATAAAATAAATTTTTGTGCTCCTGTTAGTGGTGAGGTTATTGATATTGTAAGAGGTCCTAAGAGAAAAATACTTGAAGTTGTATTGAAACCCGATAGTGTTATTGATTACAAGCAATTTACTACTGCTTCTGCAAAAAGTATTTCTCGTGAACAAATTATTGATTCCATGCTCAAGTCAGGTATTTGGCCGTTTATAAGGCAAAAACCTTATGACATTATAGCTAACCCATCTGACATGCCTAAAGCAATTTTTATTTCTGCTTTTAACTCAGCACCTTTAACTATTGATAACGACTTTGCTCTTTATGGCATGGATGAGTTATTTCAAAAGGGTTTAGATTACATAGTACAATTAACAAGTGGTAAAACACATTTGAATATTGATGGAAACACTAATCCTTCTACAGTATTTACTCGAGCTAAGGGAGTTGAGATAAATAAAATTAGTGGTGCTCACCCTGCAGGAAATGTCGGTATACAAATACATCATATTGACCCAATTAATAAAGGTGAAGTTGTTTGGTACTTGCAGCCACAAGATGTAATTGCAATTGCACGCTTGTTTACTGAAGGTAAATACGATGTATCAAGAATTGTCGCTCTAGCAGGATCTCAGGTAAAAAAACCTAAATATTACAGAACCATCGCTGGAGCTTCAATTGCTAATTTATTAGCTGATAATATTAATGATGGTGATATTAGAATTATTTCAGGAGATATTTTAACAGGTCAACATATTGATGTAAATGGAATTTTAGGTTTTTATGACACAACAATTACCATTATAGAAGAAGGAAGGGAACAAGAATTTTTAGGATGGATTTTACCAGGATTACATAAATTTTCAGCCTCTAAAACATTTTTATCATGGCTGACTCCTGCTAAAAAATATTCTTTAAATGCAAATATGCACGGAGAAGAAAGAGCTTATGTTATGACTGGTGAATACGAAAAAGTTTTACCTATGGATATATTTCCAGCTCATTTAATAAAAGCTTGTATGATAGAAGATATAGAATTGATGGAAAACTTAGGTATATATGAGGTTTCGCCAGAAGATTTTGCATTATGTGAGTTTGTTTGTACCTCAAAAATTGAGGTGCAAACTATAATTCGTAATGCACTTGAATTAGTAAGAAAAGAAAATAGTTAAAATGAAATTAGTTAAGAACATCTTAGAATCTGTAAAACCACTTTTTGTCGAGGGTGGTAAACTTGAAAAAATGTACCCAGCGTATGATGCTTTTGAAACTTTTCTGTTCGTCCCAGATCACACCACTAAATCTGGATCTCATATTAGAGATGCAGTAGATTTGAAAAGGACAATGGCTTTTGTTGTGTTGTCTCTAATTCCTTGTATTATTTTTGGAATTTGGAATATTGGAGATCAATATTATAGTGCTATTTCTGCAGAATCAAATTTTCTAAATAGTTTAATATTTGGATTTTGGAAATTTTTACCACTTTTAGCTGTTTCTTATGCTGTAGGTTTGTCGGTAGAATTTGCATTCGCAATTTCTAGAGGACACTCAGTTAACGAAGGTTACTTGGTTACAGGTATGTTAATTCCTTTAATTATGCCCGTTGATGTTCCTTTGTGGATGCTGGCAGTTTCGGTAATTTTTGCAGTAGTAATTGGAAAGGAAGTCTTTGGAGGTACTGGAATGAACATATTAAACCCTGCTTTAACTGCTAGAGCATTCTTGTTTTTTGCTTATCCCTCCTACATGTCTGGTGACAAGGTATGGGTTCATGGTGCAGGAGCAGATGGTTATTCTGGAGAAACAATTTTAGGTGCTTTAGCATCAAATACAGCTTCATGGGACAATTTAAAATGGAACTTTAATGATGCTTTAATAGGTTATATACCAGGTTCTGTTGGAGAAACATCTTTTATAGCAATTATTATAGGGGCCTTAATTTTAATATTTTCAGGAGTTGGTAGTTGGAGAATTATATTATCAACTTTCTTAGGAGGATATTTAACAGCATTATTATTTAATTTATGGGGAGTGAATTTCTTGATGAGTACTCCAGCTCATATTCATTTGTTAATTGGAGGATTTGCTTTTGGTGCCGTATTTATGTCTACTGATCCTGTAAGTGGATCTCAAACTAATAAAGGTAAGATTATTTATGGTTTGTTAATTGGTTTCTTTGCAATTGTTATTAGAGTATTTAATCCTGCCTACCCTGAAGGTATGATGTTAGCGATTTTATTAATGAATGTATTTGCTCCTTTGATTGATCACTATATAGTAGATGCAAGTATTAAAAAAAGATTAAAAAGAGTAAATTAAAATACAATAGTATTTCATGAACAAAGAAGTCATTATTTTCAATACTGTAATATTAATAAAATAAAAAATGGACGTAAATAAAAACTCTAACACCTTTGCTTTTGCAGCTATAATGGTAATCATTGTTGCCGCATTACTATCTACAGCTGCTATTGAATTAAAGCCTTTTCAAGATAGGAATGTAGAATTGGAAAAGAAACAAAATATTTTAAGTTCTGTTGGTATAACTATTGATAGAGATGGGGCTGAAAATATATATGATACTTATATTAAAAGTGAATTAGTTATTAATGTTGATGGTGAGGAAGTTGAAGGTTCTGCTTTTGATGTTGATTTAGGAGTTGAAATGAAGAAGGATGCTAAATCTCAGTTATTACCTTTATTTATTAGTAATGTTGAGGGAGTGACTCGTTATATTATTCCATTACGAGGTAAAGGCCTTTGGGGTCCAATTTGGGGATTTATTTCATTAGAGGAGGATTTAAACTCTGTATTTGGTGCTGTTTTTGATCATTCAAGTGAAACACCTGGTTTAGGAGCTGAGATAAATAGAGCTTCATTTGAGGATCCATTTTCTGGGAAATCTATTTTTGAAGGAGATGAATTTACCTCTATTAAAGTTATTAAAGGAGGTGCTGAAGAAGATGATATGCACGGTGTTGATGGTATTTCTGGGGGAACTATTACTTCAGATGGGGTTTCCGATATGTTAGACGAAAGACTAAGAATGTATTTGTCATATTTTAGCACATTAAAGCCAGCTACTGAAGTAGATTCAGTTTTTAATAAATTAGTTTCAATAGCATCAGTTAACAATTCAATAATAAATTAAGAATATGAGTAAATCTAACTTATTATCTAAAAGAACAAAACAATTATTAAGTGATCCACTTGACGATAATAATCCAATTACAGTACAAGTATTAGGTATATGTTCTGCATTAGCAATTACAGTACAATTAAAACCTGCAATTGTAATGGCATTATCAGTTTTGGTAGTGCTATCTGTAGCAAATGTAATTATCTCACTCATGAGAAAAATAATACCTTCTAGAATTAGAATTATTGTTCAATTAGTAGTTGTTGCAACATTAGTAATTCTGGTAGACCAGGTTCTTAGAGCTTTTGTTTATGATGTAAGTAAAGAGCTATCTGTATTTGTTGGTTTGATTATTACGAATTGTATTATAATGGGTAGATTAGAGGCTTTCGGTATGGCAAATGGTCCTTGGGATTCCTTTATGGATGGACTTGGTAATTCTTTTGGATATGCTTGGATTTTAATTGCTGTAGCTTTCTTTCGTGAACTTTTAGGGTCAGGCACTTTATTTGGTTATCCAGTTTTAGAGTCATTAGGTATTTATGAGTTAGGTTATGAGAATAATGGTATGATGATTTTACCTCCTATGGCATTAATAACTGTTGGTGTAATTATTTGGATACAGAGGGTTAAAAATATTAAATTAGTAGAATCTAAATAATAATAGATATGCAAGAATTAGCAAATATATTTATCAGGTCAATTTTTATTGACAACATGGTATTCGCTTACTTTTTAGGAATGTGCTCATACTTAGCAATTTCTAAGACGGTTAAAACATCAGTAGGTATGGGTGCTGCAGTAGTATTTGTTCTAGGTATTACTATACCTATAAATTACCTG
>CAJJAH010000002.1 GCA_905182255.1 Cryomorphaceae bacterium BACL11 MAG-121001-bin54 | reverse complement strand
CCTTTCGGAAGTTTGAAACCATTAAGACACTCAGGGTCAAACTATTATAGGTTTAGTTTTAATGGAATGGAGGCTGATAATGAGGTAAAAGGAAATAATAACAGTTTAGATTTTGGTGCTCGTATTTATGACCCAAGAATTGGGAGATGGTTGTCTTTAGACCCACTAATGAAAAAGTACCCAAGTATGTCGCCTTACAATGGTTTTGCGAATAACCCTATTTTATTTATTGATCCTGATGGGAGAGAAATTAAAGTAGCTAGAATCGAGAGAAAAGGGAAGAAACCTCTTATTAAAGTTTCATTTACTGCTGAAATTGTTAATATATCTAGTGAAAGTATTTCTAAAAACCAATTAACTAATATTAGTAATTCTATTAGTGATCAAATAAAAGATTCATACGGTGGTGAATATGAATCTTTTGAGGTAGAGGTTTCTGTTGAGATTCAAGTAAGAGAATCGTTTAATGATGTTACGGGAGATCCTGGTCATGTTATTTCTATTGTAAGCCCAGATCATAAGGACTTAAAAACAACTGATGGAGAAATAGGAGTAGGTGCTTCAGAAAGAGTAAGCTCAAAGTATGGTAATATTATTATCAGTTCAGATATCATTAATAATATAATGCAATTAAAAAGAACTGGTGCTCATGAATTTGGACATGCAGCTGGATTAGAGCATCCTCAAGATGATGATGCAACAAAAATTGATGAAGCAGCGGGGAAAAACCCTAAGAACCTTTTACATCAGTCAAAAGTATCTACTGGCACAGAAATTAATGGAGATCAAATTAAACAAATAGAAAAAGACAATGATTAAAAAAATATTATTAATTATTGGAATGGTTATTAGTACGATTTCTTTTGCTGATGACTGTTTATGGGGTGGTAGTTTTTTACATTCAATAAACAAGAGTGATATTATTTTTATAGGTAAAATAGTTGGTTATGATGTATATTCTTTTGTTGAAAAAGAAGACACTTCCTTTTATTTTCCTAATGTCATGATTGTTGAAATTGAAGAGATTGTAAAAATAAGAAAAAGTGCTTTTACTGTTCTTGATCATATGGTTGTAAAGAGAACCGTTAGGGTTCTTAGTTCTAGAGTAAATAAGTTTAAAGTTGGTTCTGATTGGTTATTTAAAATGTACAAAGCAGGAGATAATTTTTTCAGGATTCATTTGACTCTAGACACTTGTTTAACAAGTCATTTAAAAATAAAAGATCAAACTGTTTATGGAAATATATATGGTAAAGATCAAAAACTTAGGAGTGATGGACTTGAACAACAAATGAAGTTGAATCACTTGTTAGATATTCTAAGAGAAAAGAGTATTTTTCATGAGTAATAACAATTTCTCAAACACCTTATCAGTTTCTTCATCCACTAGGGTTTGTGAAAGCTGAACATAGCGGAAGGAATTCCTTACTATTGGCAGTATTCTCTTGATAATATTTCTATCTTTACCTCATGCAAGTAGCCCTTAAAAATAGCCCATATTCCTATCCTTTCGGGTCACTAAAACCTCTTAGGTACTCTGGTGGTAATGAGTATAGATTTGGGTTTATTGGAGCAGAGAACGCGAATGAGATTTCAGAAGAAGGAAATGCTCAAGAGCATTTGTTTAGAAGTTATGATACAAGATTGGGTAGATATAAATCGGTTGATCCATTGTCTAAACAATTTGCAGCGCTATCTCCGTATCAATATGCAGGAAATAGCCCAATCGCTGCTTTTGATCTTGAAGGACTTGAGCCTGCTACAGCTAATCCGAATACAGGAACATTAATTCTTATTTTACAAGGTTATGGGGTCGACCCAAAGAATGGAAAAACACAAGCTCAATATGATCCAGCTAATGGAGGTTTAGATATGACAGGTTTAGGAAAGATTGCACAAGCAGCAAAAGGAAGGACAGACATTCAGGTAGTTACCTATTCCTCATCTTCAACAGAAAATACTAAAAATGATGTTAAAATAACTATCCAAGCATTTAAAACCGCTAATTCTGGCAGTAAGGTTATTATAGTCGGTCATAGTGGTGGAGGTGATAATGCTGTAGAGCTTGCTAAAGATAATCCTAGTCTACAAATTGATTTATTGATTTTAATTGACACACAAGATCCCAAGCCGTATGGAATTGATGATAATAATATTACTTCAAATGTGAAAAATGTTATTAATTATTATCAAACCACTGAAGCTGTAGGTGGTGAAAGGATAGATATTTTGAATAATGCAACAAATGGTGCTAATATACTTTCTCCTGGTTCAAATCACCGTTCAATTGATAATGACCAAGTAGGTAATATTGCAAAAGATATTAATAATTTCATATCAGGAAAAGATGCTGTAGGTTTAGCGAAGAGCAGAACCCAAAAAACGTATAATCCAGCTAGTAGTGGTAGTCCTAATGTATTTGGAAACCCTGATCAGGGATCACTAATGAAAGGCGCTGGAACAATAAAAGGTAGTGTTAATCCTGCATCATCTAGAGATTGATAGTTAACTAAAATTAAGGTATTTAATGAAAAATGAATTTATAATCTTTTTAATTCTAATAGTAATTCTATCTTGTTCGAGCAATAGGAATAGTGAATTACTTATAAAAGCAACAAGAATTCAGGGATTGAAAACAGAAATTTTGAATTTATATAAAGATGGAAATTATGATATTCTTATTGGTAAAACTATAATAGAGAAAGGTGAGTCATTCGTTACGGATAGTATTATTCATCTGACGAAGGAACATGCTCCGCTAATAACCAAACTTAGTACTAGGAAGCTGATAAGAGATGCTGATAAGCTTTGTTTTTCTTATATGGAAATAGGTAGTTTGGATAACGACTCTCTTTTGGAAATCCCTATAGAAAAAATCAATTCAATTGATTGTTATACCATAGTCATGCAATGATTTAAGTATCCAAAATATTTTATATCTGGGTATAGTTATATATTTAAGTAGTTAGTGGCTTTTTTATATACAAAATACTTTGTAATTTTTTTTAGTAATGAATGCCGTCAATAGAGAGTTTATTGCTTCCTGTTTTCCACTTTGACATTATTCTTCATAGCTAATTGTTCAAATACTCTATCTGTTTCTTTATCTACTAGGTTTTGAGAGAGTTGAACATAGCGGAAGAATTCTTTACTATTGGCAGTATGCCCTGAAATTCTTCTTACCATATATTCGGGCATTCCCAAGTTAAGCATAGTAGTAATTCCTGTCCTGCGCATAACATGGGAACTCATATGGTCGGATAGTTTATAATGCGTTTTTAATTTTGGGTTTTTATAAATAACAATTTGTTTTCCTCTTTTCTCGCGTGTTTTTACCAGCTCAAAATTATCAGGAAATAAAGTAGCCATCTTCTTCAATTTTGAATTAAAAGAAAATAAGCTACAACTTGGCAATAAAGTTTCTTGTTTTCCTTTGTATTTTCTAAGAATAGTAACACAATAGTCGGGCAACTTTATAACGGTATTCTTCTTTGTTTTTTGAGATTTAACTTGAATGTAATGTTTATTATCTCGTATTACCAAGTTTTTAGGTGATAGGGTCAATAAATCAGAGACACGGAGGGCAACAGTACAACCAAAGATAAAAACATCTCTAACAACCTCTAAATCGTTTTCTTTTACTTTGCGTTTGAATGTAGCATTATTTATTACATAATTCAATTGCTCTCTGTTTAAGGCTATGATAGGAATCTCCTCATGAGGCACATAAAATAACCTGTGATAGTTTCCAATTTCTATACTTCTTTCTTTTATCAAGTAATTAAAAAATGCTTTTAAGCATTTGATTACATTGCCTACATAATTATCAAAATAATTAAGGTCATCATACATATAGTTTGTAAAAGCAATATAAAGTTTCCTATAGTATTTATGCGCATTTTCTTTTTCTGCTTGGTTCAAATTATTTACCAAATAGAGCTTTATCTCAAAGGTAGATTGCTTGCTAAAGTTCTGTACTAACCTTTTCATATGTATGTAGTTCTCTACTGTAGAATGACTAATTAAAGAGCCATTACTTTTGGTTCTCCTTCCTGCTGCTGTATCTTTTATAAAATCAGTTAGCAATACTAAAAAAGCCTCTTGATTAAGGACTCTATCCTTTTTTCTAATAATAATTTTCATTTGTTTCTATTTATTGATTTTCAATAAAGAAACGAAAATTTGATTATTTGGTATTTTAGGAGGTTAGTTTGATTTTTTAAAGAATAAAGAAAACCTAAGGCTATACTCTATTTATGGGGAGGATGGGAAAAGAATAAAAAAGCTAAACGCTGAGGCTTAGGCTTTAATAAATTTAAGTTCCTGATACGGGTAATACAAAAACAATAAATACTAAAAAAAGAAGTACCCCAAATATTACCCACCAACTATGTAGTTGCTCATTTGCTGGATCATTAGAACCAAAAATTAAATCGATAAAATCTGATAATATTTGTTGCATGAAGTAAAGATAATTATTTAAAGTAAATAGAATACTTAGTTAAAAAGAATAATGAAAACCTAAAGGCAATAATTTAGATTACAATAAATTCCAAAATATCAATTAAGGTTCTAATTTATAATACCAATCATCATCATACATTAAATACCCACGACTTAATAATTTTTTATTATGAGAAATATTATATTTACTAAGATAAACAATAGAATATCTACTATTCTTAATAATATAAATACCATTTCTGAAATTTATTGATTTACATTTTAATTTTGTAAAATCTTGAAATAGATTAATTATATAGGGTTCAAAATTAGAGGTATCAATTCCCACCTTATTACAAAAAAAGGACTTTTCAAGTGGCTCTATAAAAAATGAAATTTTCATTGAGTCAAAATATGTTTTTTCAAAGAAAACAACATCAAACAAAGGAAATCCAACTTTAACTCCCTTTCCTGTATCTTTAAGTGGAGTATAATAACTCATGAAATATTGACTTTCATCATCTCCATCTCTTGGAACTATTTCAAAATTATTAAATTGAGTTAAATTGCAATTTTTATAATTCTCTATTATAACATCAATATTATTCTGTGCACACCCAGTTAAACCAAAAAGTAAGATTAGATAAGTAATTAAATGATTCATTTAATTATTTATTTTCATAATTCCATTTATACCCAGCCTTAATTGACCTCTGATCATCTTTAGAATCTAATTCTAACCCATGATGATACATATTATCAATATAACCCCCTATTACAGCATCTATGTAAGGGATTTTCAATTTACTCATTCCTGCTCCCCACATAAAATTTCCAAAATTGAAAGTATCATGAGCCATATTATCTTTTTCCCCTTTAGTCATAAACAATGAGTATCGATTTTCTTTAACCATTTTTTTTACTTTGGAGTTATTTACAAAATCCATTTTTTTATCATTTCCTCTACTTTCTGTTAAGGCATAATAATATTTACTTATTATATTTTTTTTATCGTTTACTCCTGAACCTTCTAATATTCCTGCAATATCTTTATCAGGGACAACAAAAATACTATTAAAACCTTTCCCATCACTTTCTTGTGGATATTCGTCAGTAGTAAATTTATCTCCCCAGCTTTGGTCAGCAAAAGAAAAAGTTGTTCCATCAGCTAACTGCCCAACATGATCACCTTCTGCTTTTACTTGACCAGTATACATTCCGCCCGCATCAAACTTTAAACTATCAGCACCATTAGGGTCAATAAACCATATTGGATTATTAGCAAATGTACTATAACCAGATTGCCCATATTTTATAACAGGATCTAAGTTCCACCTTCTTCCAAGGCGTGTATCATATTCCCAAAAAGTAGCAGTAGTATGGTTTCCTACACCACTTAGCTCATCAGTGCCCTCTTGCCCGTTAAAACTGAACCTATAATTACTCGTGCTTGCATTTCTACTAGCTTTGAGCGACCCGAAAGGATAGGAAAAAGTGCTATTTTTAAGGGCTACTTGCATGATGTAAAGATAGTTATTCTAGCTAAAAATTAATTGCTTCTAAAAAATATTTAACAAATAATAAATATTCTATTAAGATATAAATAATAGATAAACCTAGAGGTATAAGTATCCATTTCTTTGAATTAAATATTTTTTTAAAATATAAAATACTAACTAATAAATAAAAAACGTAAAGCAATAACCCAACATTTAAAACTAAACTAGACTTAGATATTAATAACCTTTTTACTAATACCTCATTATGGTTTTCTGAAAAGCCAGATTCAATAATATAGTTCTCAGTTGAAGTAATTGTTAAATACTTAAAATAGTAGGAAGTAGTAATAAATACTAATAGAATTAAAATAAATATTATTTTCTTAATCATCCTTCTTTATAGTCTTTTGGGTCTCAATATCTGTATTATTTGGTGAAGCATTAAACATATCATCAGCCTTTTGCAAACCATCTGATAAAACCTCCAATCTTTACAGCTAAAGTAATTGCCATACTATTTCTTATCTTTTACTTTTCACAAAAAGCATCCAAAACATTCCTATTAAACTTGAACTCCAAAATAAAGCATTAATAAATATAAGACTCATCTTGATTTCTCCATTACTTCTAATTAAATTAAAAGGAAAATCCTGAGCAAAAATTATTGCTTGTAAATACCATGGCTTTGCTTCACCCCAACTTACCATAAAAGGAGTTGCAAAAAAAAATACAGCGCATAGTAAAATGTAAATAATAAAAGAAAATAAAGCTAAGACTATGATTTTACCTTTCATTACTCTACTCCATTTTTCTTAAGTTCATCCCCTAACTGTCCTATTTTCCTATCTGTTTCAGTTCCTGGCCTTGCATAATCAAAATGAGGTCCCACACCTTTATCATTTGGATCAAGGTTTTGCTTACCTCCTTCAAAGAAATCCCAATTTGATTGTGGATTACTTAACTTATCACCTGGTATATCTTTTCTAATTACTTTTCCAATATTCTTATTTGAATTTAAAGCTTTAAACAGTTCTGATTTATCAGATATTGGACTACCAATTAAAATAAGATTATCTACTTTAACACCTTTATCTGCCAATTGTAAAGCAACATTAGCTTGCAACACACTACCATAACTATAACCTGCTAAATTCAATTGCTCTCCTTCTTTTAGTGGATTATTTTGAAGATCAATCATTATATCATTTACTGCTTTTTCAATTTGTTTATGATCTCTACGTTTTAATTTCACCTCAAGAACTGAACCAGACTTAACTAATTGATTTCCGATATGAGAAAAATTCTTATAGGTGGCTGTGAATGCAATATCTTTATTTACACCTCCAGAAGCATTAATTCTAGTAAAGCCTTTAATTCCCTTTTGAGTAAATATTCTTTTAAACCTATTAATGTAATTCCATCCTTTGGCATCATTTCCTGCCCCGCCAACAAAATACAATCTCTTCCCATCTGGATCAATAAAAACCAATGGATTATTTCCAAGTCCAGTATAAGGAGATATTGAGGGATATTCGTTAAAAGCTGGGTCAATACTCAAAAACCTCCCAATTCTTGGGTCATAAATACGAGCTCCAAAATCTAAACTATTATTATCGCCTTTTACCTCATTATCAACCTCCATACCGTTAAAACTGAACCTATAATTATTTGACCCTGAATGTCTTAATGGTTTCAAACTTCCGAAAGGATAGTAATCGCCTTTGATATTCAGAGTGTTAGCTGTGTTTTGGCTTGAAAAATGCATTAAAATTATACTATTTTGGTTAAAAATGTACTGATTTTTTGTGCTACTAAAGTACACAAAATAGCCATACATACAACACATTGTTTTTGGTGTCATTGTCCTAAAAGGCCTTGTAGTGTCCTGAATTCATAATGTTTTATTACAGAGTTTAGCCAAATCAAAACGCAAATGATATGAAACAACACAAACTCAACGGGTTTACCTTAGCGGAGCTATTGGTAGTACTCGTAATTATTGGTATATTGGTGCTGATGGCTTTGCCCAGTTTAATGCCACTTATCTCTCGTGCTAAAAGTACAGAAGCACAATTACAACTGGAACACCTTTATACATTAGAAAAGAATCATTTCTATTTACATTCTCGCTATAGCGATTCTTTTGATGAATTAGGTTTTGAACAAATTGCCTTAGTAACGGTAAAGGGGAGTGCTAACTACCAAATTGAAATTACTGAAGCAAATACACAAGGTTTTACAGCAACAGCAACAGCTGTGGTTGATTTTGATGGAGATGGAAAGTACAATGTCTGGGTTATAGATCAGGATAAGAAATTGTTAGAAACTCAAAAAGATTAGGATGATAGTGCTCAGTAGTATTTTATCAGCCTTTGTCTATCAGGATTTTAAATACCGTGCTATCGCTTGGTATTTATTTCCAATCTTGTTTGTTGCTGCTGCTTATTATCAGCTATTGGACAATACATGGCAAAATTGGACAATGAGTTTTTTTACAAATAATGCACTATGGATAATACAACTGTTATTAATAAAAGGTTATCACAGTTTAAGGTACGGAAAGTCGCATCAATTTATTGACTATGCTCTAGGAAAAGGAGATGTGTTATTCATTTGCGTGATGTGTGCGGCTTTCCCACCTTTACATTTTTTACTGCTCATACTTTTTGCTGCTGTATTTGCATTATTAGTGTCCTTACCTATTATTTATTTCAATAAGGAAAAAAATTATCCCATCCCTTTTGCTGGTTTCTTAGCAATGAGTTGGATGCTTAGTTTAGTAGCAACAGAGTTAAATTGGATTCCATTATGAACCATCAATTAGAAGATATTGAAGTAGAACTGCTGCAATTAATTACTGCTCAGCAGGCGCATCATTTTGGCATTATACCCAAATATCAGCACAATGGGGATATTACTTTTTTAATAGAGGATACTGCCGATACATCCACTATAAAATATGAGTTAGAAGCTCTCTTAGGAAAAAACATAAGTTTAGAAAAATCTCCTGCACCCCTTATAAAAAAGGCCTTAGCAAAACATTATAGAAAGTACGAAAAAACAAATCAGTTATCGGGTAGCGATTTTTTTGAAGAACTCATAAAGGAAGCCCATGCCATAGGCTGTAGTGATATTCATATTGAATCTTACAATGAAAGGTGCAGGGTGCGTATGCGTTTGGACGGTAAACTCATGGAGCGTTACAGTATTCCAAAATCGGATTATCCTGCTTTGGTAAATAAAATTAAAATTAGGGCAATGCTCGATATTGCTGAAAAAAGATTGCCTCAGGATGGGAGAATAACCCTTAAAATTCTTGATTTGGATATTCGAGTTTCTATTTTACCTACTCATTTTGGTGAGAAAGTAGTGCTAAGGCTACTGAGTAAAAGTGCAAAACAAGTGGATCTTGAGCAGTTAGGATTTCAGCAGGAACAATTAGCAGGCTACCTTCAAGGAATTAAAAAAACACAAGGCTTGGTTTTAATTAGTGGACCAACAGGTTCAGGTAAAACAACCACATTGTACGCAAGCCTAAAGCAACTCAACCAAAAGGATGTAAATATTTTAACCATTGAAGACCCCATAGAATATACTTTAGAAGGAATCAATCAGGTACAATTGAAAGAAGATATAGGCTTAGATTTTCCTAAAGCATTGCGTACCTTTTTACGACAGGACCCTGATATAGTAATGGTAGGGGAGATTCGGGATGCTGAAACTGCACAGATGGCAATTCGTGCTGCACTTACGGGTCATTTGGTATTATCAACAATACACACCAATTCAGCATGGGGTACCATTGCTCGATTAATTGATATGGGTATTCCTTCTTTTTTAATAGCGGATACGCTTAACCTATCGGTTGCTCAACGCTTGTTGCGTTTGCTTTGCCCTGAATGTAAACATAAAGAGGTTTTTCAAAAAGAAATGTTGCCTGCTGCTTTCTCTCAAGTTACATTAAGCCATCAGTACAAGGCAGTGGGTTGTTCTCAATGTCATTATACAGGCTATAAAGGAAGAAAAGCAATTTATGATGTATTGCCTATTGATGAAAAACTCTCGGAAAGTATTAAAGACCAACAATGGGAAGGAAAACGAAAAAATGCATTGGCTGAAAGTGCACTTAAATTATTAATGCAAGGAAAAACAACTTTTGAAGAAGTCTATCCAATATTATTACACCAAGAATGAAAAAACTGAAATACTTATTTTATTTGTTAATCTTTATCCATACAACAGCAATTGCTCAGGATAGGATTACACAATTAAACAATCAATTAGAAACATTGATTATTGATAATCCAGGTCTTGAAAAACCAGTGGAATTATCAGTAAGTAGGGTAAATATCAAAGAATTTATTAATGCTTTGGCAGTTGCTAATGGAGTAAATATTAGCATCTCACCAGAGTTGAATATTAGCATTACAAATACATTCTCGAATGTTAGAGTAACAGATGTATTATTGTTCTTGTGCCGAGAATACGAACTGGATTTAACCATTGTAGGAAATATTATTTCAGTAAGTAAATTTATTCCTGAAAAAGTAATTATACCTTATGTTCCTAAGTCTTTAGGAATTCAATTTTTAGCCGATACACTTACCTTGGATTTAAAGAAAGATTCCTTGCAAAGAGTAGTAAAAGCGATTACTCAAATTAGTGGGCATAATGTAATTTTAGCACCAGGGTTATCTGATAAGTTAGTGTCCGTATATATTCAGGAAAAACCTTTTAAAAGTGCTATTGAAAAATTAGCATTTTCTAATGATTTGCAAGCAAGAATTTCTGATGATGGCTATTATGTAATTGAAAAGAAATCATCTCCTGCAAAAAATAGTAGTAGTACCAAAAAAACAAATGCAAAGTATAAAAATACTACTGAGTTAAGCATTGAGGTTGATACGCTTGGTAGGGTTTATATTGAGGCATATAAGCAGGGTTTGTCAGGAGTAGTACAGGAAACAGCAAGGCAGTTAAATCTCAACTATTTTATTGCCACTAACCTAAAAGGAGATTTAACCTTAAGCATGCGAGCGGCAAATATTGATGAGTTGCTAACCTATATGCTTAGTGGTACAGAATATACTTTTAGTAAAAAGGAAGGTATTTATTTAATTGGAGACCGAAAATCAGAAGGATTAAGAAATACAGAAGTTGTAAAATTACAATACCGAACTGTAAAGGATGTAATAGAAATCATTCCTGCTGAACTTAAAAAAGAAGTAAGCATTAAAGAGTTTTCTGAACAAAATTCTTTAATACTTAGTGGTTCACAACCAAAAATTATTGAATTAAAGGCTTTTATAAAAGAGATTGACCAAGTTGTACCTCTAATACTTATTGAGGTAATGATAGTGGATTATAATAGCACCAGTTCAGCTTCATTGGGTATGACGGCTCATTTGGGAGGAGGAGAAAATATAATAACAGGAGGGGCTTTATATCCTGGGGTAGATTTCCAGTTAAACGCGAATTCAATCAATCAACTAATAAATAGCTTCAATGGTTTTGGGCTAATGAATTTAGGAAAAGTGAACCAAAGTTTTTACATGAGCCTAAAAGCTATGGAGGACAATGGTGTAGTTAAAGTGCGTTCTACTCCAAAATTAGCGGCACTTAATAGTCATGAGGCAACAATGAGTATTGGAAATACTGAGTACTATTTAGAGGAAACAAACAATGTAATTGGCTCACAAAACCCTCAAAATATCATTACAAAACATTACAAATCAGTAAAAGCGGATATGTCAATAAAAGTAAAGCCTATTGTTTCAGGAGACAATCAAATTACATTAGAAATTGAGGTGAATCAATCTGATTTTACAGCTCGTATTTCTCCTGATGCACCACCAGGAACAGTATCCCGTAATTTCAGTTCTTTAATAAGGGTAAAGGATGGAGAGATGGTTTTGTTAGGAGGGCTGGAAGAAAAGAAAATTAGTGATAGCGGAAGTGGTTTACCTTGGTTTTCAAGAATTCCTGTTATTAAATGGTTTTTTAGTAGCAGAACCAAAGCAAGAACTAAAAACAAGCTAAATATTTTTATTAAACCTACAGTGTATTACTAATGTTTGCTAAATTAAAATACCTTTTATATGCTCCAAAAATTCATGGAGCAGAACTATTTTCTTCTCCTGAAGGGGAATTGAGGATAAACCTAACTACTGTTGAGAGGGTTAAAGGAGAATTTCAGCAGCTGAATAATTTTCCAGCCATTCCTATTCATGAAATGTTGGATGTATGGAGGCATACTCCTTTTTCTATTTCAATAAATACAGCACAACTTATAAAAAGAAAAGTAGCTGTTGATGTGCCCAAGGAACAGACTTTAGATTCCGTATTGCCAAATGCCGATATGCAGCATTTTTATATAGAAGAAGTGCCAATATCTGATGCTGAAAAATGGGTGTTTATCATCCGTAACGAAAAAATAAAAGAATATATATCCTTATTTGAAGAAATGGGCTTTGATGTTGTAAATATAATGTTAGGAACAACAGCTCAAAATTACATTGCTGATAGTTCGCTTTCCAAAGCATCAGCTATAGCTTATTGGCACAAGCCAATAGGAGAGGGTTTAGCGAAAAATAAGGCGAATGAAGCAAAGCATAAACAGTTATTTAAATATGGTGTTAGAGGTACTGGAATTGTATTTTTCATTTCATTGCTCATCAATTTTTTACTGTTCATATATTATACTGAGGCAACTAATCAATTAAGTTCCGAATTGTTAACCTATCAAGCTGAGCGGCAAGAAATGAATGTGTTAGTTGAGGAAATAAATAAGCAGCAATCACTCCTGAATGAAGTAGGGGAACAAAATAAATATGAACTTTCCTATTATGCGGACAGGATAGCGGAAACGATTCCAACCTCACTTTCTCTTCAGCAGTGGGTAATCCAACCCGAATACCCAAAACAAAAAGGAGTGTTTCGAAAAGGAGTATTACTAATTAAAGGAAATGCTTCTGCTAAACTATTAAGTGCTTGGATAAAAGAATTAAGTGCTATTGATTTTATTGAGTCAGTAAGCATTGAGGGGTTTAAGCAAGAAAGTAAAGTTGGAGATTTTGAAATTAAAGTATTAATTCATGACAGCTAACTGGACCTATAAAAATAAAAACAAGGCACTGTTACTACTGGTAGTGTTTCTTGTGTTGGTAGCTTATCAATTGTCATTTAAAAAAACGATAAAGCTTATTCAACTTTCCGATATTCAAGAACAACAATTGCTTTTAAAACAAGAATCTCCTGAGAAGATTAAGCAAATGAAAGCACAACTGTTAATGTTGGATGGTCATATTTCTTATGCAAATAAGCAAGAAGATTTATTGGCTATAATTACTGAAATAGGTCAAAGATTTAAACTTAATATTTCAGATATTCCTAAACAGTTAGTACAGCAAAAAGGGGAGTATTTATTATTGATTGATAAAATAACCATTGAAGGTTCTTTTTCAAATACCTTAAAATTAATTGAAGAATTAGAAGAAAAACAGCAAGGAAGCATAGCTTCTTTGTTCTTTAAGAAAGTAAAAAATAAAAAAACAAAAAGGATTCAACTACTAACAACTATTTGCATACAAAATATAAAGAAAAATGAAAAATAAGACTACTTACCTATTCACTGTTTTACTCTGTTCTTTTGCACTTTCATGTACTGATATTTTTGAAATAGATTTACAGCAACAAAAGGTAAAATTATTAACACCACAAGATAATTTACTTACAACTGAAATAGTTCATGAATTTCTTTGGGAGGAAGTAGAAGGAGCTTTAGAATATCGCTTGCAAATAGCGTCACCCAGTTGGGAGAGTTTGGAGAAAGTTGTTTTGGATACTCTTATTCCTAATGCAAAATTTAACCATACCTTATACTCTTCAGAATTTACTTGGCGAGTAAAGGCAGTAAATGGCAGTAGCGAAACACCTTATACCAAAAGAGCATTGCAAGTGGATAGCATTTTGGAAGTATTGCAGGATACAGTATTATTACTAAGCCCCTATAATAACGACACAACTGCTATTGGTATGCAAGTATTTAGCTGGGAGAGTTTATACAATGCTGAATTATATAATTTCCAACTGTTAGATACCAATAATAGCCCTTTGGTTGATGTTATATTATCTGTTGATAGTTTTGCTTATTCTTTAGCAGAAGGACGGTATAAATGGCAAGTACAAATTTTTAATCAACAAGGAACAGGTGCAACTTCAGAATTAAGAACATTTATAGTGCAGTAAAATGAAAGTTATAAAGAATGTATATTTCCTTTTACCTTTAACCTTGATTGTTTGGGCTATAGTTGCCTTTCGTTTTTGGGAAATAACAGCTGATAATACAGAGCCTGTTCAGTTAGCTGTAATCCGTAATAATATTATCCCTAAGCAAGTAATTGAAAAGCCAGTTTTATTGTTGGAATATAACGATCCGTTTTTACGAAAAAGAAAATCGAAAAATAAAGCAGTAAAACAAAAAATAAAACCGAAAAAAATACAGAAAGTTATTTGGCCAGAAATTCAATATAAAGGAACGGTAAAAAGTAAGCGTAAAAAACTAATTATTATTACTATAAATAACGAACAATTTGTAATGGGAGTAGGGGATGAAAAATACGGAATTAAAGTGTTGAAAATTTCGACAGAAAAATTCACATTATCGTATATGAAAAAGCAGCAAGTTTTTCTCTTTGAATAGTTTATTTTTGTTTTAACCTCAGGTTTTAAGTCCTATTACTAGTTAGCGATATTAACTATTAAAGTATATGTTTAATAGTTGGTATTAGTTAAGGAATATAGAGGTGATATTGAAAAAAAATAATAAGAAAAAAGTTTCTAATAAATAGATGCAAAAAGCAACTTCGGAATAGTTATAATTTTACAAAAGTCTCCACTAAGGTATGACTGGTTTACAAATAAACAAAAATTTGACCTTAGCAATTTTGCTAAAGGTGTTTACACCCTTAAACTAATAAGCGAAAATGGTGTAATGGATAAGAAAGTAGTTTTGGAGTTGGGAGACTTTATTTTCTCTTAAATAGTATTTTAAAAAATATTCTATTCATTCTTTAATCCAAATTAATTTCTTAAGTTTGTATTTGTAAATTGATTTATGGTGCAGAAAGTGGTGCAAATTTCAGTTGAAATATTATGATTTAATCATGTAAGTTCGGAGTAATATGTAATCCTGCTACCCCGACCAAAATCGACCTATTTTAGTTGCAATTTCATGTAACTTAATGAAAGTCAAAGAATTAAGAATGTTGTGTGAATTATTTTTTAAAGTAATTTACCAGCATTTTTTTTATGTGTTTTACTCTAGTAAAGCCCTATACCAAAATACACAATTCAATACACTTTTTAGACGATTATTTTTAACGATAATCACATCAAATTGCTGTTTTTTTGCTGTTATTCTGATGGTGAAAAATGTGCAATGTTGCCAAGTTATTTGCTCAAAAATCGCCAACTTTTGCGATTTCAAATTATTCTTCCCTACCAAATTTCTTTGCTTTCCTAAAGAAAACTGTCTTTCCCATTTTTCATTCTGCTTACGAATGAGCTTATCTAGAGCTAAAAAATTACTTCCTAAAATAATTATTATTTTAAAAGGTAATTGGTTGAACTGCAATATATTGGGATATTGTATTAGTATTATTTTAATTACATTGTACTCGTGAAAATGACCAATATAATAAGAATAAGAAAGTTTCTATACAAGGGTAAGCAAAGGACTAATGGTTTGTACCCTATTTATATGGAGATACATCACAAGGGTGAATTTTTCCGTTTTTCATTAAAACTATATGTTGCCCTAAATTGTTGGTCAAAGTCGCATTCTAAGGTTGTTGATTGTGAGGATGAAGATGTGCTAAATAATCACATAAATGAGTGGGAATTGAAAATACACCAAGCTTTTGATGAGCTTAAAATGTCCTTTGAAGAGATAACAGCTAAGAAGATTGCAAAAGTTGCCTTTGGCGAGCTTGGAGCTATGAATATGATACTTGGAGTTTATAAAAAGCATAATGAGGATATGTTTAGTCTTATTGGAGTCGACTATAAGAGAGGGACACATAAGAATCATAAGATGACCTATGGGCATCTTGAACGATTTATTAAGCATCAGTATAGTAAAAGTGATTATCCACTTATGAAGGTGAAATATGATTTCCTCCAAAAATTTAAGCACTATCTTTTTTTACATACTGGAAATTCAAAAAATGGAGTTGCCAAGAACTTTGTGCGTTTAAAAAAGATATGCAGTTTAGCTAAAAGGAATGAATGGATGCCGCATGACCCATTTGCTAATTTTAAGAATAATTTTGAAAAAGTTGATAGGACTTTCTTAACTGATATTGAACTTTCAAAATTGATTAAGATTCAGTTGAGTGATGTTTTAAGTCCAATTAGGGATATGTATGTGTTCTCTTGTTTCACTGGCTTATCCTATTGTGATATTAAAAAACTAAAGAAGGATGAGTATGAGCTAGATTCTTCTGGGATGTCATGGATAATGACTTATAGGGAGAAAACAGGAAGTACTACTAATATTCCTTTGCTCAATGCTGCAAAAGTTATTTACGATAAGTATGAAGATGTTTTTATTCCTACTAAACAGAAGCATTCAGCTCCAGAAATTGAACGCTTAAAGAAATTAGTGTTCCCTTCTTTTTCTAATTCCTATATGAATAAGAGCTTAAAAGAGATTGCTAAATTGGCGGGAGTCAATAAGAACTTAACTTACCATTCTGCTCGCCATACTTTTGGTACAACAGTTACTTTGCGAAATGGAATACCTCTTGAAAGTATTCAAAAAATGATGGGTCATGCTAATATTAAAACTACTCAAATTTATGCTAAAATGTCTGATGATAAAGTAGCTGAAGATATGCAGGCAGTTATGGGTAAATTCTCCTTTTAAGAATGATTACTGCCTAAAATAATTATTTTAAAAATAGTAGGATAAAAAACCTTTGTTCCTGTACCTATAAAATAGAGTATATTATATAGTATAAAAAAAGTATAAGTTACTAGAGTAATAGTACTGTTTTGTTTTGATTGATTTTTTATACTATAAACTCAACTTTTTTTGAGTATGTAATCCGTCAAACCAAAGTGGACTCTTTAGTGTAAAAGTCTAGTATATGGTTTTTGTTAATTTTAACCTTTTAAATTAATAAAAATGAAAGACAAAGAAAACGCAATGAAGTTCATAAAAGAACTTAAAAGAAAGACAAGAAAGAGATACAACTCTGAGGAGAAAATAGCAGTTGTATTGGCAGGATTTAAACATGAAGAGTCTATCGCTCAGATTTGCAGGAATCACGGGATAACACCTGCAACATACTACAAGTGGAGTAAGGACTTTATGGAAGCTGGAAAACATAGATTGCAAGGAGATACTTTAAGAGAAGCAAACACTTCTGATGTGAAGAAACTTAAGAGAGAAAATGAAGAACTTACCCATATGTTTAAGGAGGTAAGTTTAGAACTTAGGGTTCTGAAAAAAAACAACACTTCAGAAAAATAGGGATGAAATATAGAAGATACAAACAAGAAGAAAAGATGGAGATTATCAAAATAGTAGAAGGTTCAGAACTGGGCGTAAAACCTACTCTTAAGGAGTTGAATATTCACTCCAGTACATTCTATAAATGGTACGGTAGATACCATGAAAATGGTTTTGATGGCCTTGCTCCTAAAGAGAGAAAAAGAAGTAAGTTCTGGAATAAAATACCAGATAAACTAATTGATAAAACGGTTAAAGTTGCATTAGAAAGACCTGAATTATCTCCAAGAGAGTTAGCTGCACACATCACAGATGAGAGAGGATATTTCATTTCTGAGTCTTCTGTTTATAGAATACTAAAAACAAGAGGCTTGATAACTACTCCAGCCTATATTGTAATGGCTGCTTCAAAGAAGTTTAAAGACCAACCCTCAAGAGTACATCAACAATGGCAGACTGACTTTACCTACTTTAAAATCAAAAATTATGGTTGGTATTATTTGTCCACTATTATGGATGATTACTCCAGGTATATTGTGAGTTGGGAACTCTGTGAAAGAATGAAAACTGAGGATGTAAAAAGAAGTATTGATACTGCAATTTACAATGCAAATCTGGAAGAAAAAGAACTTCCAAGATTACTATCTGATAACGGAAGTTGTTATATCTCTAATGAGTTAAAATCCTATTTATCAGACATAGGAATGGGACATGTAAGGGGGAAACCTAATCATCCTCAAACCCAAGGAAAGATAGAGAGGTATCACAGATCTATGAAAAATATTGTAAAACTGCATCATTATTACAGTCCATCAGAGTTAGAAAATGCAATAAACGACTGGGTAGAGTATTACAATAATGAAAGATATCATGAATCTTTGAGCAACGTAACTCCTTCTGATGTCTATTTTGGGAGAGAAGAAAAAATCCTCAAAAGAAGGAAGGAAACCAAGCTTAAATCAATACAAAAAAGAAGACAAGAATATTTACAACAAAAGCTGATATCAGCATAATTATGAAAAACGAAAACTATTTACTAACTTTACAAAAAATTATTCCACTTTGGTATGAAGACGTACATACACACTTCAAATACAGTAGAAATCACTAAAATACTAAAAGGAGAAATAGCATGTGGTACGGTTGAAATTATCACTGATGGTGGGCGTGTAGGAAATATGGAAGTAAGCCCTAGTCATAGTTTAACACTGGGAGAAGGAAGTAGCGGTATTTTTTTATGCAGTGAAACTAATCGACCTTTAAGTCCTATTGATTTTTATCCTGAAAACAATTTACAAAAATTAGAAGCCCATTATGAAGATCAATCATTTATCCGCTATTGGTGGGATGGTTATCAGGTAAATGCTGCTGATATGTGGTATAATTTTGACAGCCTAGCTTTAGTTTATAATGCAGCAGAGCTTATTACAGGGCTAAATTTTGTAGACTGCAAACAAAGCCCAAAGTTTGGTAATTTTGGACCAACTATCTCAAAAAAGCAATGCAAGAAAAAAGAAATTTCCCTAGCACAAAAAGAGGCAAACAAGAAATTGTATGCCAAAAGGGTACAGTTTGCTACCCAACAAGAAAGGTTATTACTCGATCGTTATGAAGCTAGTTTATTAAATAAAAATAAGGCTAAAAGTGCAGCTCCGATAGAAGATATTACTTTTGACATAACAAATGAACAAGTAACAGGTAGTAACCCTCAATATTTTGAATTTGACATTATGGTTTCTGGGAGTAGTAATGCTACCTATTTTGACAATGCACTTTTTCTCATTGAATACAACACTTTTTCCTTAGGTAGTGATATTTCATTGAACAATACGATTAGTATTACAAGCGGTACTAATTTCAACAATAGCACTTACATTAACCCAATGTCAGGATTGATTGATTATACTAGCAACCAAGTGCGTTTTTCTTGTGGAGTTGATAATAATGCTGGATCATGGAACAGAACTCAACTAACTACTAATTTACAACAGCTAGCTCACATTAAAATTGAAATTCAAAACTGTGTTGGAACTGCTGATTTGCAATTTATGAACACTACTTTCTTAGCTTCGTTTGCCTTATATCAGCCAACCCCAACCGCCCCTTCCGCCTCAATACCTCCTACTTTAGAATCATATGATAATGTCTATTTTAACCAAACTACACCTTATGCATTTTGCCCACCTCCTAGCATTAGTGGGTTTAGCCCCACTACTGTAGCGGGAGGAATAAAACAAATTCTTACTATTAATGGAAGTGGCTTTGGATCAACTCAAGGAGGAGGTAAAGTTTATTTTAAGAATGCTGACTATGGTGGAAATTCAGAGGTTTGGACTGATCCAGCAGACATACATAATTGGGGAGATACTCAAATAGAAATTTACGTACCTTCTTATGACTTTGGCATGAATCTAAATAATCAAGGACAATTAGTACAAAAAGGAGGGCAATCAGCTGGATCAGGAGAGTTTAGAGTTTATACTGATGCGGGAAACACAGTTACCTCTACGGGTACTTTGACAATAGAATATTCTGTTAAGAATGACTCTATAAAGGATTCCTATATGCTGGCGCCTTGGAGTCAGTTTAACAATAAGTTTGTTTTCCACTGCGAAACAGCAGTTGCCAATTATGACAATGGAAAAATGAAAGCTGCCATTAAAAAGGCAATTCACGATTGGAATTGCTTTACTACTATTAATTGGGAGCTAGGAAATGACACTACTTATAATGGCAATATAGTAGCCTCTGATCAAGCATGTATTATTCATTTCGCATCACTTCCAACGAATATAATAGCCCAAGCAAGTACTTGGCAAACATATTGTTCAAGTAAGCCTATTATTGTTGAAACCGATATTCAAATTAATAGCAATCATAATTACTTTTGCGATACAGTTCTTAATAATATAGTTCCTCTAGGGGAAAAAGACTTGTATGCTGCTATTTTACACGAATTAGGACATGCACATGTTTTAAATCATGTGATTGGAATAGATAATATCATGCATTATCAAGAAGGTTTAACGTCAACAGGAGCAAGAAGAATTGACTTAATTTCTGATAATTCTTGTTATAATGGAGGAACTTGGGTCATGGATTTTAGCACTAACCCTTTAAATATTACTGCTACTTCAAATTGCGCTAATGTCACCAATATTACATCCGACCCAAACCCTTTATGTGCCCAGGTAGGCTTAGGGACTACAGAAATAAAAAGTGGAGTATTGAAACATAAAGTCTATCCTAATCCTTTTTTAGAAAAAATAAATATAGAACTCCAATCATTAAAAAAAGAGCAAATTAATATCCGCATTGCTGACTTAAATGGACGGGTACTGTTAAATAATAAGAGTGTAATTTATAAAGGCAGTAATTTATTAAATTTGAATACTGAAGATTTAGCTAAAGGCTTTTATATTTTAAATATATATTCAAACAATGGAAACACTATCTTTAACGCAAAAATTATTAAGTAATGAAAAATGTTATTTTAATTCTAAGCACTTTTCTGGTTTCTTGTTCTCTTTTACAAAATTCTAATATGAATAAAGTACCTTTGGTGATGGAGGGGAAAATTACAAGCAATAATTACATAAGCCCTCTTCCTTCTCATTTAAGTTTTTATATAAATGAAAAGTTAATCTATGAGGTTGAGACGAATAAAACAGGGAGTTACAATATCATTATTGACCCTAAGTACAAAGGGGAAAAAGCTATGATAGTGATAGCTCCATCTGAAAAATGTTATACTAAAAAAGGAGTGGAAACAAATATTGTTGATACAAATTTTATTACTTTATCCTCAGATACAGTAATACAGAATTGGAAAATTATGAATTGTTTTTTCTTAGTCCCTACTCCTGTTCGGCATACTTATCATTAAATAATTTACTGGAAATGAAAACCGAAAACTTAGCCCAAGGTTTTTACATTTTAAATGTGCACTCACACAATGGAAATAGTATCTTTAACACCAAAATTATTAAGTGATATTAAGAAGTATTTTTATTATTCTTTTAAGTGTATTTAGTGCTCAACTTAGTGCTCAGCAGTTAATATATATTCCTGATGCTAATTTAAGGAAAGCACTAAAACATGAACACTGCACGACTAAAGACTCTTTAGATACATACAAAATAAGAGGTCGTTTACAACTAGAATTAAATGGAAGATCAATAGAAAACCTTGATGGATTACAATATTTTGAAAGGCTATGGAGGTTGGAAATTAATAATAATGATATTGAGCAATTAATACATCTTCCTCCTAATCTCACCTCATTATCTTGTAACAATAATAAATTAACGACAATAGATAGTTTACCAGAAAAGCTAAAGATTTTGAATTGTAGTAATAATAAAATTCATACCCTTAAAAACCTACCTGAATTATTAGAGAGTATCAATTTTAGCAACAATGCACTAACTTACTTCCCTAAACTCCCTGATTTTAAATTACATTTTGTCAATTATTATAATAATGCTATTCCCAATAAACAGTTACCTATCTATTTCACTATAGCAGGACTTAATTGTTCTGACTCATTAAAAAATTGTCTTCTTATGGAATACCTTAAGGAAAAAGTTATTTTTCATAGCATTCAAGATACAGTTATAGATAACATTACAAAAATAGAAATTGAATACACAAATTCTTATTTTGGAGGAGTAATGGAATTTGAAACTATTAATTTCACAAATAACAGTAGTGACAATCTTGTTGCAAATGAATATGTCATAGTAAATAAAAACTACAATGACAGTACTGAAGTTAAAACTGTCACACCAATAAGTTGGAAAGTTCAGAAATCAAAGATTAAAGAACTCCTTAAGGACATCTATGATAAGGATATAATTATCCCTATTGATGCTGATGACAGTACTGTCACTATAAATCTTAACAACAAGGCAATAGAAGAAATAGTTGAGGTGCGTAACTCACATTCTATATCTCATTATTTAACTTTTTATTTTTATACTCCATCTTATAATTTTAAAATTATGTATAATTTTTCTTCTACAGTTTCAATTGCTTTTCTTTCGCAAGAAGTTAACATGATTCAAGATTGGCTTTATATGTATAAATTAGTTAATTTATGTTTTCAAGATCATAAATCATTAAATAAAGAATATTTTAGTGAATATCATTTAAACAGGCTTATTAAATGGCATAATAATTATGATGAAGAATCTAAATCAAATTAGGTAGGCTATCTATTTTGTATTGGTCTCCCATTACTCCTAAAGACTTTAAATAACGAGCTGTCATATCAATAGAGGTATGCCTACACATCCTTTGCACTCTTACAATATCTTTTGTCTGTTCATACCATTTACAAACTGCTGTATGCTTAAAACCATAAATAGAGTAGTTTTTATTTATTATTTTCTAAAATAGCTTAAAAATAAAAATAGAATAATATATTTTTCATGCATTTATTTCAACTAAAAGGCTGTTAACAAAATTGTTAACATATTTAAAAATATAAGGGAAGGTTCGATCCTGATACACTGTTTAGTAAATGAAAAACCACTCTTGAGTGGGTTTATTTTTTGGTGGACCTTAAGGTTCTCTACCTTAGATTATTTGATATATTTGTAGTATAGTTTTGACCAGTAAAATAGCAAGGGACCTATTCGGTTACCTTTTGAGTTGTCATATCTAGTAGAATGTAGTACTGCTACAACGACTTTTTTACTAGAATTTTAATTCTTCTTCACATTTTTTCCACAAAGTTTCCACATCAATTTCCTTTAAATGATTTTTAAAGAAACTAAGAACCTCTGGGTAATTTATCATTATCCACATTTTTTATAACAAGTGGACTAGCAGCTGAAATACCAACAGTACCTCCTTTTGATTATGTTATAATGGATGAAGCAAGTCAATCATTACTATCAATGGTTTGTGCGTCTAAACTTTTAGGAAAACATATTATTTGGATAGGTGATTCAATGCAGTTATCACCAATTGTCGAGTTGAATTTGGATATAATAAAAAAGAGAAATTATGGTTTATTTATAAATGGTATGGTTACAATTTTAAATAATCTTTCTATACCTTCTTTTCATTTAACTAATTCATACCGCCTTACTAAAAGAAGTGTTGCTTATACAGGAATATTTTACAATAATAGCTTAATATCAAAATCTCCATCTGACTATAAATTAAAGTATTTAGACTTAAATGAAGAGGTTCGTAGGTTTTTAAATCCTAATAGCGGACCAACCCTGATAAAAACAAAAATGCCAGTTGGAGAATCTTGTCCCGAATTTGCAACCCATTTATTAATAAATATTGTGTATCATTTATTAAAAGGTAATAATAGTAAATTGGAAATTGCTGTTTTAACAAAGTTAAAAAAAACAGTTAAGAAAATTCAAAAAGACACAGCTATAAAGTTAGGCACAAATAAAAATATTATTATTGAGACAGTCGAACGAGTTCAAGGATTAACAACTGACATTACTATATTTTTCATTCCTAATTCAATGATGGATTTATCATTAAATAGAGCAATATTTAATGTTGCTACAAGTAGAGCTAAAGGCCAAACTATTATTATTGCAGATGAAAATATATTAGAATACCCTTTTATGTGTAAAGAAGTGAAAAAATATTTAAATAAATTAAATAAAGAATATAGTTTTGTGATTAACCCTAGCAGTAATTCACAATTACAAATCCTTTAATAATAGGTTCCTTCAAATTGAAATAAATTTCATTTTTTAATCGAATTACTTTTTAAATATTTTCTTTAGTTTTTATTCCTAAGATATATTGGCTATTTAAATAAGAGTATTACTAAATGTAGATGAAAAATTAAAATGATTATATTATTATTTATTTGATAATAATATAATTATTAATTTTAACCAATACTAAATACGAGTATTACCCAGTCTTACTAAGTTACCTTGTGTTCTTATAAGTAACTGAGTGTTTACGTGCGTAAAGCATGGGTTTTATCTAGTATAAAATTAAGTAAACTAGTTTAGCTACTAGTAATTTATTATTTTAAAACACAATTTATTGTATTTTATAAAATATGTTTTTATTTATCATTATCATTTCCAATTACAGCTTCCAAAGCATCATCAGTATCTTTATTGATGAATGCTTGTTGGTAATTAATTGTGGTAGTTATGTCGCTATGACGGTAAAGTTTCTGAAGCATTTGTATTGGAATTTTATCTCCCGAAATATTTCCAAATGAGTGACGAGCAATATGACATGTTACTTTCTTCTCTATACCAACTTCTTTCGCTAATCGTTTGAGCCAATTATTATATTTTTTAGTAGCAAATCGTATTTTCTTATATGTAGCATTTTCAGTGTCTATATTTGGTTTATTTAACTCTGGCAATACAAATGCTTCATTATCTACTTTAACGGCCTTATACTGGTCTAAAATCACTTTTGCTTTAGATGTGATCTTCACGGAACTTATTTTATTATTTTTCCCCATTACATATTGTAAGCGTCCATCAACAATATCAGACCACTTAATTCGAATAACATCAGATATTCGTGCTCCAGCAAAATAGAAGGAGAGGAGGAAGGCATTTCTTGCATGCCATTTTGTTGTAAAGGGTTTTATTTTAGCATCTTCTAATAATTTAATCTCTTCAAGGTTTAAGCCTACCTTTATACTACTGGGTATTCGGATAATAATCCCGTCACCACCAAATGGATATTTATTTTTATTCATTAGCCCATCTCTGATTGCTTTATTGCAAATTGCCCTAAGAGCAATAAGATGATTGACAATACTTCTCTCAGATAGATTGTATTGTGATTTAAGCACTCCTTTAAATTTTTGAATGCTATTTATTGTAATTGCAGAAAACTTAGCGTAATCACCATAAAAGAGAACCATTTTATTTATTTGTGCTACACTTGAGCCGTGCTGAGAAAACTTTTTGGCGATAAATAATTCTTCTAAGTAATTTAAAGAGTATTCCTTAAAAGTATCTGATGTGATTGATTTATTGAACACCTTTTCCTTTATTTCATCAAAATTTACCATTTCATTTTGGGCTTCTTTCTGAAGAATATAATTATCAATTTTACTAATATAATTTTGGATAATATTATTTAACCTTACAGAGTTTGTATGAGATTTTCTTACTCTTTTCTTTTCATCATCCCAATCCTGAATTTTAATTCTATGTCCGAGAGAAATATTACTCTTTCTTCTATCTACTGTAACCCTTATCGAAATAGGAACAAGGCCTTTACTTACTCTTTCTTCTCTGATAATTGGTGATATTGATGCCATTTATAGGTGTTATTTGTTCCCTACAAACTTATGAAATATTTATTTTGGTAGAACAAATTGATTAAAATTTATTTTTATAGATTTGTAAAATTATTTTAAATGTCATATAATCAGTGTGTTATATTTTAATAATGAATTAAAAGTGGTAGAACATTGGTAGAACATTTGGCGTTTAAAGTAGTTGAAATGTGGTTAAATAGGGTGTTTTTTAAAAGTTAACTTTTGGTTTTACTAGGTTGATTTAAATTAGTTAGGTTTTTTGATACAGGATTCATAACCCTGAGGTCGGGAGTTCAAATCTCCCTCACGCTACTAGATATAAAAGGCCCTTTTAAGGGTCTTTTTTTGTCTAAAATAAAAAAGCGGAATTCAAACTCTTAAAGAGATGAATTCCGCTTTTTGCAGCTTATAGACCTAATTTTTAAATTATATTAAATCTAAACTTATTCGTTAAAATACTATAATACTCTTATTTAATTAGATTAACGCTTCTAGATATAAATTCCGTAAGATCTTTGCCTTTTAGCATTCCCTGGGACAATAGGGCTAAATCAAGAAGTTGGTTAATCAGATTAGTTCTTTTCTTTTTAGTCTTCTCATCAAGAATCTTACTAATTAAATCGTGATTTGAATTAATTGCTAAATTATAAGATTCGGGCATTGATCCAAACATTTGCATACCTCCACCACCAGATAGTTGCTGTTGCTCTTTCATTCTTCTCATAAATTCACTCTGAGTTATAATTATAGGTGAGTCTGAGACTGACATATTTTGAACTTGAACAGTAAATTTTTCTTTATCAATACTTTCTTCGATCATTTTCTGTAAATTTTCTTGTTCTTTATCAGATAGCTTTGAAATAGTTGCTTCTTTCTGTTCAATTAGTTTGTCTATTATGTCAGCATCAACCCTTGTAAATTGAATATCAGTATTGTCTGTCTCAATACGACTAATTAAATGACTAATTAAAGGGCCTCCTAATTCTAAAACTTCATAGCCTTTATCTGTTGCGGTCTTAACAAAACTATGCTGTTCCTTTGAATCATTGGTATATAAAATTATTGTTTTTCCATCTTTATTTTTCTGAGTATTCTTTACTTTTTCTGAAAATTCAGTAAATGTATAGTATTCGCTTTCAGTATTTTTATAAAGAGAAAAATCTTTAGCTTTATCAAAGAATTTTTGTTCTGTCAACATGCCATATTCTATAAATACTTTAATGTCATCCCATTTTTGCTCAAAGTCTTTTCTATCTTTTTTGAACATACTTGATAGTTTATCAGCTACTTTCTTAGTAATATGACTTGCTATTTTTTTAACATTTCCATCGGCTTGAAGATAAGATCTAGAAACATTTAAGGGAATATCTGGAGAATCAATAACACCATGCAATAGAGTTAAAAACTCAGGAACAATATTTTCTACATTATCAGTAATAAAAACTTGATTACTATATAGATTGATTTTATTTTTTTGAACTTCTAAATTATTTTTTAATTTAGGGAAATATAGAATTCCAGTAAGGTTAAATGGAAAGTCTACATTTAAGTGAATATGGAATAAGGGGTCAGAAAATTCCATTGGATATAGTTCTTTATAAAAACTATTATAATCTTCTTCTTTTAGGTTAGAAGGTGTTTTAGTCCATGCTGGGCTTGGATTATTAATAATATTATCTGATATCTTATCCGTTTTAATAATATCTCCTTTTTCATCTTTCTTTCCTTTAGGGTCTTCTACCTTTTCAGTATTAGTTCCGAATTTAATTTCGATAGGAAGAAATTTACAATATTTATTTAATATAAAAGTAAGTCTATTTTCTTCTAAAAACTCTGTCGAATCATCTGCTATATGCAAAATTATATCCGTTCCTTTTGTTTTTTTCTTTGTTTCCTGCATAGTATAGTTTGGTGAACCATCACATGTCCACTTAACAGGTGTACTATTAGGTTTTTGACTTTTAGTAATAATTTCAACTTCCTTTGCAACCATAAATGCGGAGTAGAATCCAAGTCCGAAATGACCAATAATTGAATTCTTAGTGTCAGCATCTTTATATTTATTTACAAACTCTTCAGCTCCAGAAAATGCAATTTGATTAATATACTTATCTAATTCTTCTTCTGTCATACCAATACCATTATCTCTAATAGTTATTGTTTTTTCTTTTTTGTCAAGTAATACTTCTACTCTTAATTTACTAATATCTGAATCTAATTCTCCAATAGATTTTAATGTTTTTAATTTTTGAGTAGCATCTACCGCATTTGAAACCAATTCTCTTAAAAAAATCTCATGATCAGAGTATAGAAACTTTTTAATTATTGGAAATATATTCTCAGTTTGAACATTAATACTGCCATTCTTCTTCATATCTTATTTTTAGTTTATTATTTTATTAAATATACATGCTAAATCTATGCCACAGTTAATTTTACGACAGAATGTCACCCTAATAAATTTATTAAGTTTTGGTAAGTAGGTTGTTTTTTATTTAAAAAGTGGCATAAATTTAGTTGATTATTTTTACTAATTTAGTGTTGATTTCTTTCATGAACTATAATAACATTATAGAATCAATTCTTTATTTTTATAAGAACAAAATAGGGTATCTTCTGAAAATCATAAATAAAAAAAAGGGAAGCAAATGCTTCCCTTTTTAAATATTTTACTAATTTTTATTTTACTCAATAATTAGTTTTCTTTCAACTGAACCATCTTGAAATACATTAAAAATTATTTGTTCTTTTGAATTTTTACTGACTTTTTCTCCAAGAATATTTACAGAATATAAATATACTTTTTCTAAATTATTGTAATCAATAATATCTGTTGTTGTTGGTATTAAAACAGCATCAATAACATGTACCACTCCATTATCAGCAATTAAATCAGCTACAGTTACCATAGCATTGTCAATATAAACTCCCATTGAATTAATTGTCACTGTGACATCTGTTCCCAGTAGGGTAGTTACTACTTGACCATTCGATAGCATTCCTGATGTTACGCTAGCTCCTAAAGCATGGTGCAATAAAATATTTGTTAATTGTGGAATATCCGCTAGTAATGCAGTTACTGTTCCAGCTGGTAATAAATCAAATGCAGCATCAGTCGGAGCAAATATTGTCATTGGTCCAGGGTCAAAAGCTAATGCAGCATCTAATCCACATGCATCAATAGCTGCTTTAAGTGTTGTATGGTCAGCTGAATTTGATATAATATCATAAATACTATTAGTTGGTGTATAAGTGCAAGAACCATCATTAATATTTGCTAAAGCATCAAAGTTATCTGCTAATGAGTCTGTACATCCAGCAACAAAACCTAATACTGTAAACATTCTAGGATTTAAATATCCATGAACAGTATCTAAATAAGCATTTCCTTTTGTAGCTGACATACCAGGGTTGCCTGTAATAGCATCTGCAGCAAAATAACCTGCAGGGGCTCCTGAACCAGCATTGTATGCTTGAGCTACTGCTTCATAAGATGTATTATCCCACCAATCCCAAGGTGCTCCTTCTTCTGTATAGGTTTGTCCATAAGCATTAGTTCCAGCTGAAGGTGCAGGTGTTTTGAAAATATATAAACCTTCTAATCCACCATTATTTACATTGGCAGCAGTTGTGAATGCATCTGATATTCCAGCAAGTGCAAATGCATCATTATTTAAATATTGATTTGCATAAATCTGTGCAGTTCTTGATCCCATGACTTCTATAACAAAGTCATTATTTACTGGCTCAACAACATCCCCTGTATCAATTGGTGCGTTTGGATCATTCTCACAGTGGAATGATACCATAGGAACTTCACCAGCTTGAAGCCATGAAATGTCAGCAAGTGCTCCACCTAAATTAAATACCATATTTACATCATTACTGTAAGATGGGTTATTAGGAATATTCCAAAGTTCAGTTTGTCCAGTAGGAGAAGCAAAATCAGGTAAGTATGTAGAATCTGTTCCATCAGGATTTCCAAAAAATGGTGGAAAAACATAAGGAGTTGGAGTTGCAGTATTAAAATTAATAAATTTAGGAAGCATTAATTCAACTCCAGGATCGTTAAGAGTAGCATATCCTAAAGAAAGGTATCCTCCTGTTCCTTGTCCTCCTAATATAATTTTATCAGGACTTATTCCATGAGGATTTCCATTATCTTCTGTCATTCTCATATATCTAACCATTGCTTTAGCATCTTGTATTCCTCTATATGCGGCTTGTAGTAGAGTTGATGTTCTAACATCTTGGTCAGAAGATGTTGGATTCCATCCTAAACGATTTTCCATAGCAACTGCAACATATCCTTTTTTTGCCCACCTGCTACATTGTTCAACAATTGACAGGTCTGTTTTTGATCCAGTTGGTTGTCCATTTGCTATAGGAGGTAAGAATGTTCCAGTATGTATAAGGATTATTACAGGACGGTTTATTACACTATCTCCAGTTGGTTCATAGATGTCGCATTTTAATGTTGCCGGTCCAGGAGGTAAGCCTTGTAGTAATGGTAATATGCTTATGTTAGTTGCATAATCTATATCGCTTGTAACAGTTACTGCTGAAAAGACATCATCAAGATATCTAGTTTGTGCACTTGATGTAAAGCCTAAACTTATTAGGGCAATAGCAAGCGTCGATTGTAAAATTTTTTTCATAATTGTTTTGGTTGGTTAGTATTCTACAATAATACAAAAAATTAATTGAGTTCAAAAAGTATAGAGCAGTAGCTCATTCTCCCAATATATGGCCCTCCATAAACTTCAAAATGTTTATTGTTAAGTATATTTGAAGAACCAATTTTTAAGGTTGCATTAAGCTCAGGTAGATTTTTACTTACCTGCACATCAACCAAATCATAAGTTGGTACATTGCCTGTAAACTGTGGTGATCCTTCATAAGTATACCCATCTACCCATTTATAATTTATACTAAAACTGAAATTTCTTAAAAAGGATTTTGAATTTGAAAAATGAATTTCTTTTCCAGAAAAACCTAAATTATATTTATGTTCTGGAGTATTGTATGCAGGAATAATTGGGTCTTCTGTTCCTTCTTCATTAAGTTTATTCCAAGAATAATTTCCGTTTAAGGAATATTTAGGATGTAAGTAGTAGTTTATTCCTATTGATGCACCTTGAGTAGTTACAGTGTTTACAGCATTTGCAGCCATTCGATAAGCCTGTATAGATGTTAAATTTATAAAATAGCCAGTGTCTTGCGCCATGTTAATTGTATCTCCTCCTGTAAATTTAGCTCCAATTTTGTATCCTATAAAATCAGTGTATCTAGTATAATAATAATTAGCGTCAATATAAAGTTTATTAAATAATGTTGTTCGGTATCCAATTTCTGCAGATTTTGCTTTTTCAGGTTGAATAGGTTTAACACTAAAGAACTTTAGACTATCTTTAGAGGGAGAGTTAGGTAAATAATAATTCGTTAAAGATTGAATTGTAACCAAATTTTCTCCATAATTAGTACCATGTCCATTTAAATTTCCTATTAAAATTGCTCTTCCTACATTGTAGAATAAATATTGATCAGATAATGTAGGGTTTCTAATAGCTGAGGAAAAGGATAAGCGAATGATATCTTTTTCAGTTAGTTTATAAACTAGAGATGAAGCAGGGGAGAAGTTTAAATCAAAATTTTCATTTTTATCTGCTCTTATAGTAGCGCTCAATTTTAATACATTTCCTAACAAATCAGCTTCAATTCCAGAATATATTCCAGTTTCATTATTTATAATCATACTTATGGAATCTATAAATAAACTTCCTTTAGAATCTGGGTTATATTGTCTGAAATTAGCACCTATTTTTATAATTCCAAAATCAGGATTAAATTGGTATTCCGTATGAATATGACTCAGTGCAGATTTATCATAAAAACCAGTACCTCCATCCAATGGAATTTTTGAGGTTATTTCTGCTAATTTTTCATTAAAGGCATCTGTTCCAGGTACAAGTTTTCCAGTTTGAAAATCTGTTTGGTTTCTGGTTGCATTATGAGCGGCTATAATAATATCAGTGTTATTATTAATAACGGAGTCACTAATAGACATAAATTCAGCTTGATTATAATTTTCACCATCAATTATGTATGAATAAGTAAGGTTTCCTGTTGCTGGATCAAAGCTAGCATTTTGTTCATACTCCCATCCAATATCTCCCCAAGAATATGTTGAGTTAGGAAAACCTTGAGATGTTATTACATTAAAATTATCATTCCAATTTACTTTGTATGAACTATACCAATCTCCATTATTTACTGAATTATATTCTTGAAGTCTTAAAGCTGTATAAACAGCATCATAAGAATCTCCTGCATCTTCACTTGTTTTGTAAGCTCTTATAAAAAATTTATCTTTTACTCTAATTTCTAGTCTATTCTGCCAAAATTGAATGTTTTTAAGACTAAATCGATTATCTCCTTGATAAACAGTTGTGCCTGTACTATAATTTGTTCCATATATAAACTCAGTTTTATTGTCTAACATAAAGTGAAAGGAAGATTGAGCTTTTAAATTTCTAGTATTATAATCAACTATATCTTTTTCCATATAACCTGTTCGATGAAATTTACCTAAACCAGGTTGGGTTAAATAGTTAAGATTAAAATTGTCTCGTACATCATTAAGATTTCCGTCATTATCTTCATCTCCATAGCGATTTACTGCATCATATCCTCCAGGATTATTAATGTTAGTTGTTCCATCAACTGCAGCCATATTATTTGCTTCCCAGTCCTGTGCTTTCATGTAAGAGAGGTTAATTTTAAATGCGAACATATCTTTTCCATCTTTGTTCTGAAATTTATCTGCATATCTAATAGAGTTTTCAAACAATTGACGTTCACCAAATTTATATTGTATTGAAAGTCCTTGTTTTATAAAAGGGTTAAGCGTAGTCATACTTATTACTCCATTAAAAGCATTTGGGCCATAGTAAGCCGAACTAGCTCCTTGTATAATTTCAACTTTCATTATATCAAGTTCTGATGAGCCTAAAAAGTTTCCTAAAGAAAAATTAAGACCTGGAGACTGATTATCTACTCCATCAATAATTTGAAGCGAACGTACAGGAGAAGTGCTATTAAACCCTCTAGTATTAATTACTTTAAAACCTAGACTAGCTGCAGTAATATCTACTCCTTTAAGTGCTCCTAAGGCATCATAGAAATTAGCTGATGGAGTTTCTTTAATTGAAATCATATCCAATGCTTCAACAGTAAGAGCAGCTTCTTTCTGTTTTTGGGTAATTCTAGTGTCAACTACTCTTACTTCTTCTAAGCTTTTACTATTAGGAAATAAATAAATAGGTTTTGAATTTTTATTTTTTACTTCTGATTCTATAAGTTTATATCCTAAATAAGAAATCTCTAAAGTAATAGGGAGTTTTCCTGAAATGTAAATAATATAGTTTCCGTTAATATCTGTTGAAGTACCATTATTTGTTCCTTTTACAATCACATTAGCACCAATTAAAGTTTCTTTGGTTTGTCCATCAATTATACTTCCACTTATTTGTATTTGAGCATAAGCACTTTGAATAAGAAATGTAAAAGCAAGAAGTAAAATTTTATTCATAAATTAATTTTCAGTAGGTTCGCAAATTACAAATAATAAGTAAATGGGAGTAGTTTTTAGGAATTCAGAATTTATAAATGAACAGGATTTAATAATTAAAAGTTCAAATAGAGCTTTTAGTTACGGAGATGGTTTTTTTGAAACTATAAAAATAATAAATTCTAAGCCTGTTAATTATCCTGCGCATTATGCTCGTTTTTCTTTAGCATGTGAAGTTTTAAAGTTTAAACATGAAGAAACAATTAGTAGTTTGCTTTCAGTTATTAATAATTTAACTAATAAAAATAAATTAATTAATGGAAGTGTTAAGGTTCATGTTTCTAGAAAAGAAGGTGGTAGATATCAACCTAAATCATTTGGTTGTGAAATTATTATCATTAGTTGTTCAGGTTCAGCTTTTAAACAAAATATTCCATTATCATTATGTGTGTTTACTGATGAGGTAAAGACAATGGGGAGAATATCTAATATAAAATCCGTGAATGCTTCCGTTTCTGTATTAGGTGCAATTCAAGCTAAGGAATTAGGCTTTGAAAATGCTATTTTGACAAATATAAAAGGTAATTGTATTGAAGCAACTAACTCATCACTCTTTATTGTTAAAGATAATGTCATTTATACTCCACCACTTAGTGATGGCTGTATTGATGGTACAATGAGAGCTTGGGTATTAAATAATAATAAGATTATAAAAAAATCATTAAGTCTTATAGATGTTAAGAATGCAGATGAAGTTTTTATTACAAATGCCATAAATGGAATAACATCAGTAAATAGGGTAGAGGAGATTAGTTTTAATAGTTTTATTTATACTAGTAAATTACAGAATAAGCTAATTAGTTTAAGTTTGGGTCTTTAGGGATATTAACCCAAATTGCATAGTCCGATTTTTGATTTCTTATAATCTTATTCCAAAGTTTTGATGTAGAATATTTCATGCACATATCATCTTTTAAACTCTCTACCAACCAGCTATCTTCTCGAATTTCAGTATTTAATTGATCCTCTCCCCATCCAGAGTATCCTACAAAAAATCGTATTTCATTTTTAGTAATTTTTCTTTCCTGCATCAATTTTAGTATTGTATTAAAATCGCCACCGAAATAAATATTTTCAGTTATTTGTTTTGATTCTGGAATAAGTTCACCTAAAGTATGAATAAACTGCAAAGATTGTTTTGCTAATGGTCCGCCAATATAAACAGGAAAATCACTTAATGGAATATTGTTTAGAATTTCATTAAGGTTAATTTTTGTTGGCTGATTAAGTATTAGTCCTATACTTTCATCATCATTATGATGGGTAAGTAATACTACACTTTTAAAGAAAATTGAATCGTTAAAAGAGGGTTCCGAAATTAATATTCTGCCTTTTTTGGCTTTCAACATAAAAAGATATCTTTGTTTTACTTTTGTAAATATATAAAATGTAAATTAATATCGTTTATGGATATAAAAAACCTGCGCTTGAATTATAAAAAATCAACTATTGATTTTGAGAATTTAATAGATAGTCCTATTCAACTTTTTATAAATTGGTTTTCTGATGCTTTAAAGATAAACAAAAAGGAAGCAAATGCTTGTGTATTATCTACAGTTTCTTTAGATAATTTTCCTTCATCAAGAGTTGTCTTGTTAAAAGATATAAATGTAAATGGCTTCACTTTTTTCTCTAATTATCAGAGTAGTAAAGCTAAGGATATTGATGCAAATCCAAATGTGGCACTTAATTTTTATTGGCCAGAGCTAGAGCGTCAAGTTAGAATTACTGGGACTGCAAAAAAAATTGCCATAAATGATTCTGACACCTATTTTGAAAGTAGACCAAGAGATAGCCAAATGGGAGCTTGGTTGAGTGATCAAAGTAAAGTTATTAATTTAGATTATAATTTTATGGACACATTAAACTCTTTACAAGCTAAATTCAAAGATAAGGCGCTTACAAGACCGTTACATTGGGGAGGTTACTGTATATTCCCTGTTAAAGTTGAATTCTGGCAAGGAAGACCTTCTCGTTTGCACGATAGATTAGTTTATGAAATTGATGGAAAAAAATGGAATAAAAAAAGGTTAGCCCCTTAATTAAATATTTTATTTTCTATTTATAAATTATTTTTCAGACTGTAATTTTAAAAATTTATCTTCAATTTGCATAGATGATTTAATGCTATTTCTTAGCCATTGTAAGAGAGTTTCATCTTGCTGATCTTGGCTCATTTTCCAATTAACAGCTGAGTTTCGCATTTTATAAGTAAGGTGCTGTAATGACAGAGAAACAGAAACAGATATATTAAAGCTTTCTGTAAACCCATACATTGGAATTCTCATTCTCTTGTCAGCAAGTATTAATGTTTGCTCGCTACATCCTCTAACTTCAGCTCCAAAAATTAAAGCAATTTTTTGTTCGCTAATTTCAATGTCATACAAATCACAATCAGTATTGTGTGGTGTGGCTGCAATAACTTGATATCCTTCATCTTTTAGTTTTTTGATTGCTTTAGCTGTATTGTCTTCTTCTTGATTATATATTGTTGTACTTACCCATTTATCAGCACCCATTGACACCTCTGAGTCATCATTAAATATATTATCATTTTCAATTACATGTACATCTTGCACACCAAAGCAATCAGCTGAACGAATAGAAGCGGAGATATTCCTACCTTGAAATATATTTTCAAGTACAACAGTAATATGTTTTGTTCTTTGTTGAATTTTTTCTTCAAAAAGCTCACGCCTTTCATCTACCACAAATTCTTTTAAGTATTGAACTAAGTTATGCTTTAAATTACTCATGAAACAAGGAATTTTTCATTAATTTTATTTCCTTGTAGAAACTGCTGAATAGTCATAGGATTTTTCCCTTCAGCTTGCAAATTAAGGATAGCAATTGCATTCTTTTTTGTAATTATATGCAAATAGGTTTTATTATCTGTTTTTATACTCAAAATATCATTAGAATCAGTGCTAATTACTTTTGATAAATGTAATTTTATTCTTTTATCTAATCCTTTATCATCTTGTAATTTAAACCAAGCAGAAGGGCAGATAGCAATGTCTTTTAGCTTTGTATTGTTATCTAAAAATGGTGAGAGCCCTCTTACTAAATTATGTATTTCATTAGCTGATTTATTCCAATCAATCTTTAATAGTTCTTTTGTCAGTTTTGGAGCTTCTGACATTTCTAAATTATGTTCTTGTTGTTGACTTATAGTATTATTTGTAATTGATTTTAAGGTGTTAATCAGTAACTTACTACCTTTATTCATTAAGGTATTGTGTAACTCAGCAGCTGTAGTAGAATTTGTTAATTTTATTTTTTCTTGCTTAATAATTGCTCCAGAATCAATTTGCTGGTCAATAAAAAAAGTTGTAATTCCAGTTTCTTTTTCTCCATTAATTAACACCCAATTAATTGGAGCAGCGCCTCTATAATTTGGAAGTAGAGATGTGTGAAGGTTTATAGTTCCATTAATTGGTAAGTTCCATACTTTTTTTGGGAGCATTCTAAAAGCAACAACAACAAATATATCAGCATTTAATAATTTTAAATAATGAATAAAATCAATATCTCTAAGTTTTAAAGGTTGTAATACTGGAATATTATGTTCAATACCAACTTCTTTTACTGCACAGGTCTTTAATTGTTTTCCTCTTCCTTTTTTACTGTCAGGTGGACATACAATTGCTGCAATATCATATTCAGCATTAATTAATGCTTTTAGGTTAGTAGCTGCAAAATAGGGTGTCCCAAAAAATACTATCTTCATATTACAAAACTACATTTTCCCATTTACTTATTGCTTTTCCATTGATATTTGTTTCCAAATTTACCAATTCTATCGTTATCAAATAAGTATTGAATAATTGATATAATTTTGTACTCAGAATAATTAGGGAATAACACACAGATTTCTTCATTAGTTAATTCTTTATCTTTTAATATATTCTCTAGCTTATTTGTGATTTTATTATATTCGGATTCTTTTATATTTTGTCTTTTTTCATTAATACAAAAATCACATTTACCACATTTATCGCTTTCTTTTTCTCCAAAATAATGCAAAAGCAATTTACTTCTACAGCTTTTATCATCAATTAGATAGCTTGATATTTTATCAAGTTTTTCTTTTTCATACTTCTTTCTTTCCTCCCATTTTCTCTCTTCTAAATAAAGTTTTTCAGTATCCTTTCTAGCTTTTAGATAAGTGATTAGAGAATTATTATTTTTTGGAGTATATTTAACAACTTCTAGTTGTACTAATTTATTAAGTAAACGAACAACTTCTTCAGTATTAATTTTTAATCTCTTTGCTATTTCTTGTTCGTTAATTATCACATAATTATTAAATAAATTTGTGTAAGAACGTAGAAGGGTTTTTAAAAAGGTATCATAATATTTGTTAGCAATTTGGAATTTATATAATTCAGAATTACTGATTTTAATCATTAATTTTGAAGAAGTTTGAATTGCTTCTGAGAGTTTTATATGTTCTTCTTTTTCAAGATATTTAAGTATATTAAATACTTTGAGACTACTAATTTTATAGCGCTCAGTAAAATTTTTCATATCAAAAGAAATTGCTTGTTCAGGTAACACATTTTCAGCCAATTGGAAGTAATTAGCTAAATTCTGATAAACAGTCTTTATTTCAGTAATTGATGGGTACCTTAGAATTAATAATTCTTTTTGTTTTTGTATATCCAATTTATTAGCAAGAAGAAATGCATAAGCTTGCTTACCATCTCTACCTGCTCTACCTGCTTCTTGAAAATAGGATTCAATTGTTGAGGGTAGTTCTAAGTGCACTACTAATTTAACATCAGGCTTATCAATTCCCATTCCAAAAGCATTAGTAGCCACAATAATTCTAGTTTGGTTTTTTGTCCAACTTTCTTGTCTTTCTTTACGGACTTTTGCTGCTAGTCCACCATGATAATAATTACTAGAATAATTATTATTTAGCAAAAAATTTGAAATCTCCTTTGCTGCTTTTCTACTACCAACATAAACAATAACAGAACTTTTAATTTTATCAACTAATTTTATTAGTCGTGATTTTTTATCTTCTACGTTATCAACAACATAGGATAGGTTTTCTCTAATAAATGATGATTGAATAAGATTATGTTCTTTAAAATCAAGGTTGTTTTGAATATCATCAATTACAATATTAGTTGCAGTTGCTGAAAGTGCTAAAACAGGTGTGTTAGGTATTATTTTTCTTATCTCAGAAATATGCCTGTATGCTGGGCGAAAGTTATGTCCCCATTCTGAAATGCAATGTGCCTCATCTACAGTAATAAGGTTAATATTCATTTCCTTAATTCGTATTTGAACTAATTCGTTTTGCAATCTTTCAGGAGATAGATACAAGAATTTTACTCCTCCATAAATACAATTAGTTAAAGCAATATCAATTTCATTGTAATGCATCCCTGATGTTATTGCAATTGATTTTATTCCTTTGGATTTTAAAAAACGAACTTGGTCATCCATAAGTGAAATAAGAGGGGAGATGACAAGGCAAATCCCTTCTCGCATGAGTGCAGGTACTTGGTAGCAAATTGATTTTCCACCTCCTGTAGGTAATAAGGCAAGAGTATCTTTCTTATTAATTACTTGCTTTATAATCTCCTGTTGTTTTAAGCGAAATTGAGTATGTCCCCAATATTTTATTAATACATCAATAGCATCCATTAAATCAAAAGTACAAAATATATAATAAAAAAGACCCCTACATAGTAGAGGCCTTTATCTTTAAGTATAAAACTATTTATTTGTTATCTGCTAAAAAGCGTTCTGCATCTAAGGCAGCCATGCAGCCTGTTCCTGCTGATGTAACTGCCTGACGGTAAACGTGATCAGCTATATCTCCCGCAGCAAATACTCCAGGAATTTTAGTTTTAGAAGTGCCCGCCTCAATAATTAAATAACCAGCATCATCCATTTCTAATTGGCCTTTAAATAAATCACTATTTGGTTTGTGTCCAATGGCAACAAAAAATCCTGAAGCAGGAATAATTTTCTCTTCTTGTGTTTTATTATTAATAGCCGTTACACTTTCAACTCCCACAGGTCCTGGCTCACCATTAATACTTTTTGTTTCATGATTGAAAAGTACTTCTAAATTTGGTGTGTTAAATACCCTGTGTTGCATAGCTTTTGAAGCACGCATTTCATCTCTACGTACAAGTATAGTTACCTTTGTACACATTTTAGCTAGGTAGGTAGCCTCTTCAGCAGCAGTATCTCCTGCACCTACTACAATAACGTCTTTTCCTTTGTAAAAGAATCCATCGCAAGTGGCACATGCTGAAACTCCGTAGCCATTTAATCTTTTTTCATCCTCCATTCCTAACCATTTTGCGGAAGCACCAGTAGCAATAATTACTGTTTCGGCTAAAATTGTATCTTTTTCATCCACTTCAACTTTAAAAGGACGCTCAGAAAAGTCAACCTTTGTAACCATTCCCCATCTTGTATCTGTACCAAAACGCTCTGCTTGAGCTTTGAAGTCCTCCATCATTTCTGGCCCTGTAATTCCATCTTTATAACCTGGATAATTATCTACATCAGTTGTAGTCGTTAATTGACCTCCAGGCTGTAATCCTTGAATAACTACAGGCTTCATATCAGCACGAGCTGCATAAATTGCTGCAGAGTATCCTGCGGGACCTGATCCGATAATCAATGTTTCTACTTTTTCTATTTCTTTTTTCATTTTGATTTTGTTATTTAAAATATATCTAAAATTGTTGGATCGTATTCTGAAAATATAGTTGTCCCATCTACAATAGGGACTTTATAATATACAGATCCGTAACCTGTAAAAACCCCTAATCCATTGTTTATATTACTTACAAGATTTAAAGGTTCAGCAAATGGATTTCCATTAGTTCCAACTTGTCTTACTAACCCTCTCCAAAATTTTAATGAAGGTTCGTCAATTTGACAATACTTAATAAGTACTATATCCTCCTTAAATACTAAAGTATCACCAGCAATTAAATTACCTTCTATTAATGATTCATTACATAATTTAGTATGATAAGCATTATAGTTTCCATTTGGGAAACCCTGATCTTTTGGTCTTGGAAAGTAAGTTTCAAATGATTGACCATTAATTAATATATCTGACCCTGCATCAATTATCTTAAGTGAACCGTCTGGAATATTTGCAGTAAAACATTCTAAACTGTCTTTAGGATTTGCTGCAAAATGCTGAACTCTCTTGGATTTTACTATTATATAATTATCTTGATCTGCAGGATCTGAATATAAACCTCTTATGTCATACTCATATTCCTCATCGCTATTTTCACTTTTTTCAACCCAAAGACAATCTAATGGTGTAACTTCTGGAATTGTTGTAGAGCTTGTAATGATCTGATCATTCCATTTTATTTCTAAATAATATGTTCGGCCTGATTTACTAAAATCATATAGGGAAGGTGCTACTCCATTTTCATCAAGTGAAGTTAAATAATCAATATCTGTGTAAATTGGAGGTAATGAATCAAAGAAAGTAATCTGTTCTAATATTACTGAGTCTAATTTTATACCATCATTATCATTATACCAAATTTCAACAGACTCAATATCATCTACAAATAAATTATTGAAAGTTTCGCTATCAATTGGGTCAAAATAACCTCCATTTTTTGTTATAATGACATATGGAGGAAATCCATTTTCAATAGAACCTTCTATTACAAGTTTGTCGTCAGCTTTAGGAAGATCTAAAGTTATTTCTTCTTGACAGGAGAAAAGTATTATTGATATTAAAAGTAAGTATTTATTCATAATTAAAAATTAAAATTCCAGGTAACAGATGGTAAGATGGGAAAAATTGAGACTTGATAAGCTTTAGGTGTTAAATTACCATCTTGTATGCTTCCGTCTTCACCATCAGTTGTTTCTAATGCTAAGTAAATAAAATATGGATTCTTTCTGCTGTAAACATTGTAAATAGAAAAATTCCATGAAGATTGATAATTTTTCTTCCTCTTTGGAGTATATGTTGCTCCTATATCAAGTCTGTGATATGGGTCCATTCTAAATCCATTTCTTGAAGTGTACTCTGTGTAGATATTCTCGCCAATTATATACCTTTCGGAAGGAAGAGTAATTGCATTACCTGTTGCATACACAAAAACACTACTTAGGGTCCATTTTTTAGATAATTTATGAGTTGCTGTAATTGATAAATCATGTCTTCTATCATATTTAGCAGGAAATGAAATGCCTGAATTTACTTCATCAAAGTGTCTGGTTGTTTTTGATAGTGTATAGCCAATCCAACCTGTTGTTTTTCCTTTATTCTTTCTTAGTAGTACTTCTATTCCATATGAATCACCATTACCAAAAGCAAAAGAACCATCACTACTAGAGTTAGTGTTGTCTTCTGGCAATTCTCCTTCTTTATACTCTAGTAGATTTGTCATTTCTTTATAATATCCTTCAATAGAAGTCTCGTACATATTGTCTTTTAGATTTTTAAAATAACCTATGGCATATTGGTCGGCAAATTTTGGTTTAATTTCTGAAGAACTTGGTACCCAAAGATCGGTAGGTAAACTTACGCTAGAAGTTGAAGCTAAGTGAATATATTGATAATTTTGAGTGTATGCACCTTTGATAGAACTTGAAGGAGTTAATCTATATCTAAAAGAAATTCTAGGTTCAATGTGCCTATAATTATCATCATTAGATTGAAAGTCATTTTTAATGTAATCACGGAAGCTTATATAGCCACTATGTTGAAATGATGAATAGCGCAGACCAGCATGTACTCTTAAAGCATCAGTAACTTCAAAATCATCAGATACATATAAAGCTCCTTCATTTGAATATTGTTTAAATATTTCATCAGCTTCAAAAACTACTTCTCCAGATCTACCAGAAGCATTTCCTGGAGTAAATTCATGATAGGTGTAATTAGTTCCAAATTTTATTGTGTGTCTTTGATTAGGCTGATAAAGAAAATCAACCTTAGTATTCCAATCATTAATTCCCGAGAATATCTTTAATTCAAAATCTTGCTGAGCTATATTAAATTCAAATCTATAATCCGAAAAAATTAGAGAAGTGTTCATGAATAATTTGTCATTGAATAAATGATTCCACCTTAATGATCCAGTAGCGTTTCCCCAAGGAATTTCTATCCCAATGCCATTATCGGAATTATTAAAGCTAAAAACATCTCTACCAAAATAACCACTTAAATATAATCGGTCATTATCTGATATTCTGTAATTAATTTTTGTTGTCAAGTCATAAAAATAATAGCCTGAACCACTAAATGCACCTTCTTTAGGTATGAATGGTTTAGACAAAACATCTATGTACGTTCTCCTCCCGGAAACAATAAATGAACTCTTATTCTTTTGAACAGGACCTTGAACTGTTAATCTTGATGACAGTAAACCAATTCCTCCATCAGCTTCATATTTTTTATTATTACCATCCTTCATAGTAATATCTAGAACTGAAGAAAGTCTACCTCCATATTCAGCAGGCATACCTCCTTTAATTATATTTATATCTTTAATAGCATCTGCATTAAATACTGAAAAGAACCCAAAAAGATGAGCGGCATTATAAACTACTGCTTCATCAAGTAATATTAAGTTCTGATCAGGACCACCACCTCTTACATAAAGACCTGAATTTCCTTCTCCTCCTGATTGAATACCTGGTAAAAGTTGTGCTGCTTTCATAATATCAACTTCTCCAAGTATCGCGGGAAGCTGTTTAATATTAGTAACCTCTATTTTTGCTTGACTCATGTTAGAGCTACTCACATTTTTATCCAATCTTTCACCAGTTACAATTACTTCTTCTGTTATTATCGCATCACTGTCTAATGATATATTTAATCTAATATCTTTATTTAATGTTATATTTTTTGTTGTAGATTTAAATCCTATAAATGAATAAATGATTGTATAATCTCCTTCTTCAATGGTTAGTGAATAAAATCCATATTGATTACTAGCCGTTCCCTTAAAAGTTTTATTATCATAAATAGAAACACCTATTAAATTTTCTCCTGAAGATTCATCTTGTACATAACCACTGATTGTATACTTGTCTTGTGCTAAACAAATGATTGAAATTAGTGAAACAAAGATTGTTGAGATTGTTTTTTTCATGTGATTTATAATAGTTTGCAAATGTAAACGAAAGTTATTAATTTTATTGTGCTATGTAATGACAATTTTGAATCTATTTTAACTAAATTTGATTCTTTTAAATTAAACCTTTTAAATAATGAAAAACACATTGCCATTAATTTTAATTTGTCTTGCTTTTTTATCAAATGCTCAATCAGGGATGTTAAACGGTACAGGTGACGCACCTGATATTACAGTAAATGATATTAATGGAAATACTCATAATTTATATAATTATTTAGATAGTGGCTACGTAATGGTGTTAGAATTATTGAGTACAACTTGTGGGCATTGTCAATCTCACGCCATAGGAACGGAAAATTCTTATTTAGCAAACGGTCCAGACGGAACAAATACTGCTCGTTTCTTAGGTCTAGAAGTTAATCCATCAACTGATAGTGCTGCAGTTGCTAACTTTTCAAGTACTTATGGAGTGGGATTTCCTATAGCAAATAATATATCTCCAGCGAATATAAATTATCAATTGTCTTACACACCAACATATTATGTTATTTACCCAGATAAATCATATACAACAATTTGTGCTAATTGTATAACAGTTCAGAATTCTTCAACGATTGAAGGTTTATTAAATAGTGCTATCCAATCATGGTTACTCCCAATAAATGGTTGTACTGACTCAACTGCAATAAATTATAACCCACAGGCAACTATAGATAATGGATCTTGTTCATACCCATGCCTATTAAATGAAGTTTCTTTAAATCTATTTGATTCTTATGGTGATGGATGGTCAGGAGCATTTATGACTGTAAATGGGATTGACTACTCTCTTCCAACTGGAAGTGTGGATTCCTTTATAATATGTATTGATATGTCAGCATGTATAGATTTAATCTATACTCCAGGGGCTTTTTTCGCTAATATTGAGAATTCATGGAATGTAACAGATAGTTCAGGAACTATTTTAGCTGCAGGTCCAGATGCTAGTGGTCAATTTGGAAATGGTTGTGCAGTTTCAGGTTGTACTGATCCTAATGCAGATAACTATGATTCTTCAGCTACGTATGATGATGGAAACTGTATTTATTATCAAACTTGGAATCAGGTTTCAAATTTTATTGCAAGTGGAAGACACCATCCAATTACTTTTGGAAATGATAATTTTGGATTTGTTATGTCAGGGAGCTATTTAGATGATGTATACAAATATGATAAAGCAAATGACACTTGGACTCAATTACAAGACATTCCTTTTTCTGGAAGAGGATACTCTTATGGAGTTTCTAATGGTGACAAAGCTTACATGGGTTTTGGATCTACTTCAAATAATACATTTCCAACTGATTGGTGGGAATATGATATGAATAATGATAGTTGGATACAATTGGCAAATTTTCCAGGAGATGGAAGACAGCATCCTGCAATGATTGTAGTTAATGATAATATTTATATGGGATGTGGGGGAAATGGAAATGGCAACTTAGGAGATTGGTGGGAATATAATATTACATTAGATGCTTGGACACAAAAAAGTAATTTTATAGGAAATAATAGACATCATCCTTATTATTTTGGTTTGGGAGATTATGCTTATGTTGGCTTTGGACACGGAAGTATTCCAGCAACAGGAAGTAATTCCTCTTACATATATAAAGATTTTTACAGATATGATCCTTTAAATGATTCGTGGATACAACTATCAGATTTTCCATCAGAAGCACGTGTTGCTGGAACCCAATTTTCTTACAACGGAAAAGGATATATTTTAAGTGGAGATGGTGATAATCATCAGCCACTATCCAGTGGAGAATTTTGGGAATATGAACCGAATAATGATTCCTGGATTCAATTACCACCTCATCCTGGGGGAGCAATATGGGCTCCTGGAAATTTTGTAATTGGTTGTGATGTGTATTTCTTACTTGGACAAGACTTAAATACAAACATGGGTTTATATCCTACGTCTGTTTTTAAATATGAATTATGTGATGTAGATGGTTGCACTGATCCTTCTGCAGGCAACTATGATCCTTCTGCTACAGTAGATGATGGTTCTTGTACTTCTCCTTCGTGTAATGAAGATTCACCAACAGGTTTATTTGTTGATGGTATCATTCATAGTAGAGCTACTATCAATTGGGATAATATGAATTCTGCTACTTGTGTAGTTGATCAATACAGAATTAAATACAGAGAAGTTGGTACTACTCCAGTTACACAGAAAACTATGGGTGCTCCTTTAGGATCTTGTACTTATGGTAATCAAAGAACTGATAAGCAGTTATATAATTTAACTGGAGCAACTACTTATGAATATCAAATGAAAGCTTGGTATTGTGGTGGTGGAACAAGTGCATGGACTGCATGGAATACATTTACTACAGCTGATGATCTGTCCTAATGTTGGTAATTTCACTGTTTATGGTGCTAATCCAACTAAGGCTACTTTTGACTGGGATGCTTCAAATGGTTCTTATGAGTTTGTAAGAATTAAGATGAGAGTAGATTCAATTTCTAATCCAATGGGATCTGATTGGTTCCAAGTAGGTGGATTTGGAGTACTATATGGTACTTACACTAAGAACAAGAATGGTTTAGTAGCAGGAGAAACGTATAGAGCTCAAGCTAGAACATTCTGTGATCCAAATGGTGGAGCATACTAATCTCATTAGCTTGGACTGCACTTAGCATACTTGGACACAACCAACTTCTGTAAGACTTGAAGGAGGAAGTGCAATTACTAACTTAGATGTTTACCCTAACCCATCAAGAGATGTATTTAACATCAGCTTTACAAGTGAAGAAATTCAGGATTTAGAAGTTAGAGTACTTAATGTAATAGGAGAGGAGCTTATAAATGAAAGCTTAGAGAAGTTCATTGGTGAGTACACTAAACAATTAATTTAAGCAATAATGCTAAAGGAATTTATTTCTTAGAAATAACAACTAATAGTGGTGTGGTTAACAAGAAATTAATTCTTCAATAAAACAATAGTTTAACAATAAACTAAGATTACAAGAAAATTAGATATTGATAGTTTCTAGAAAACGAATTATTCTTAGATTTGTTAAAATTTTAAAAATGAAAAAAATCTTAATATTTCTTTTAGTTCCCCAGTTTTTATTTTCACAAAACTGGATAGATCAAATGCAAGATCCGAGTCAAAACTTTTATGATGTACAGAAGGAATTTAACTCTTATTGGGAAAATAAAACAATAGAAAAAGGAAAAGGTTGGAAACAATTTAAAAGATGGGAGAACTTTATGGAACAGAGAGTTTTTCCTGATGGCATTCAATATCCTGAATTATTGTGGGAAGAATATAATAATTTACAAGCTGCAAATAATCAGTTTAATATGCTTCCTCCAAATATTTGGACTCAAGTTGGGCCAAGTAATGTTCCATTAGAATCAAGTGGAAGAAAAAGAGGAATAGGAAGAGTAAATACTATTTCTTTTCATCCAACTGATGCAAACACGATATATGTTGGTGCTCCAGCAGGGGGTTTTTGGAAATCAGTAAATGCAGGTCAAACTTGGCAGACATCAACTGATTTTCTAGCTAATCTTGGTGTTTCTGATATTGCTATTCATCCATCAAATCCTGATACGATTTATGTTATTACAGGAGATAGAGATGGTGGAGATACCTATTCATATGGTTTGTTAAAGTCTTACGATGGAGGAGCATCTTGGCAAATGACGGGACTATCATTTAATGTAACTCAATATTATAAAGGAAATAGGATCTTGATTGATCCAAATAATCCTAATGTTTTAATAGTAGCTACAAGCAATGGGGTATATCGTTCAGTTGATGGTGGAAATACTTTTATAAATACTTTTTCCATTAGCATAACAAGTATGGAGTTTCACACTGCTAATTCAAATATAATTTATGGAGGATCTAAGGGTTCCACTTCAGTTTACAAATCATCTGATAATGGGATTACCTGGATTCAAGCAGGAACAGGATTACCTTCACAGTCAGATGTAGTAAGAGCCTGCGTCGGTGTTACAGCTGACAACCCTTCTGTAGTTTATGCTTTATTTGGTGGAAATAATAATGGATTTTATGGAGTTTACAAATCATCTGATGAAGGACAAACGTGGACACAACAGGCTAATAGTCCTAATCTACTTGGCTGGTCAACTACAGGTTCTGATTCTGATGGTCAAGCTTGGTATGATTTAGCTTTTGAAGTTTCTCCTCAGGACGAAAATATTTTATTTGTTGGAGGAGTAAATTGTTGGAAATCTTTAGACGGTGGGCAAAGTTGGAATATAAATACACATTGGTACGGAGGAGGAGGTACTAATTACATGCATGCTGATGAGCATATGTTAAAGTATAATCCATTAAATAACTTTGTATATTCTGGTAATGATGGGGGACTTTATTACTCAACTGATAATGGTAATAATTGGACGGATATTTCGGATGGATTACAAATTACACAGTTTTATAGTTTAGGTGTTTCACAAACTGTTCAAGATAAAGTAATTGCAGGATCACAGGATAATGGAACCTTTCTTAAAAATTCAAGTGTTTGGGATGCCGTGATTGGGGGTGACGGTATGGAATGTATTATTGACTATACAAATTCAAATATAATGTATGGTGCTTTGTATTATGGTGATATTCGAAAATCAACTAATGGAGGGAATAGTTTTTCTAGTATTGGACCATCAAATAACGGAGCATGGGAAACCCCTTATGAACTTGATAGAAATAATCCTCAAATAATTTACATAGGTTACGATGAATTGCACAAATCCACTGATGGTGGTAATAACTGGAATGTCATTACAAATAATCAAACTAATGGAGGGAAAATCGATGAAATAGGAACCTCAAAGTCTAATAGTAATGTCATTTATTTTTCAGATGGTGCAAATATATTTACAACTACAAATGGTGGAGGATCTTGGACAAGCATAAACAATAATTTACCATACAAAACAATTAGCTATATTATTGTTCATCCTAATGATGCTAATAAAGTTTGGGTTACTTTATCAGGCTACACAGCAGGAGAGAAGGTGTACAAAACTAACAATGGAGGTAATACATGGATAAATATTTCAGGAACTTTACCAAATGTACCTGCTAATTGTATAGTTTTAGATGAAAATAGCAATAATGAAAATTTATATATTGGTACTGATTTAGGTGTGTTTATTACAGACTCTTCATTAACAGATTGGAACATGTTTAATAATAATAGTTTACCCAATGTTATTGTTAATGAATTAGAAATTCAGTATCAATCAAATAAATTAATAGCTGCCACTTTTGGAAGGGGCTTGTGGGATATTGATTTAGAAATTACTTCTCCACCAATTGCTGACTTCTCTTACAATGATTCTGTATTTTGTAATATTCCATCTCAAGTAAGCTTTTTAAATAATTCTTTTTATTCAAACACTTACTTTTGGGATTTTGGGGATGGAAACACAAGTACGGCAACTAATCCTACACATACTTATACTAGCTTTGGCACATTTACCGTTTCGTTATTTGCAAGTGGACCTTTGGGTACTGATAGCATTTTGCAGCAGTCAATAATAAGTGTTGATCCAAATAACCCATGTATTATTACTTTGCCGTCTTCTGGATCCGGCATAACACAAACATCATGTAATGGGGTTTTATTTGATGTAGGAGGTCCTAATGGAAACTATTATGATAACAATAATAGTTGGATAACGATTGCTCCTCAAGGAAGTAGTCAAATTACTTTGAATTTTACAAGTTTTGATATTGAAGCACCATCATCTTCAACTAATTGTAATTGGGACTATATTGAAATTTTTGATGGCTTTGATACTTCATCCACCTCATTAGGTCAGTTTTGTAATACTTTAACTGGAAGCCCAGGAACTATTATTTCAAGTGGAGGAGCTTTAACCGTATATCTTCATGCCGATGCTGGTGTGAATGGTACAGGTTTTGAAGCAAATTGGACTTGTGCATTTCCAACCTCACCACCCATAGCTAGTTTTGTATTAAGCGATACTGTAAGCTGTAATACAACAATTAATTTTACTGATTTATCATCAAATGGACCAAGTACTTGGATTTGGGATTTTGGAGATGGAAATACTTCAACTTTACAAAACCCAACTCATACTTATTCTAATAGTGGTGTTTTTACTATAAGCCTAATTACTAGTAACCAGTATGGAAGTGACTCCTTAATATTGATTAATTATCTCAATATTATTGATATGAATTTACAACTTGTGGGAGCTGATGCTTGCGGAAGTAGTTTTCTTACTTTGAGTGCTTTAACTAATGAATCGGTTTATTGGTATTCAGATTCTGCAGCAACTAACTTGTTGGCCACAGGAACCTCTTTTGTTACCCCATTGTTAAGTACTTCTACTACTTATTATGCACAATCAGTTTATGATTTCCCTGTAATTAACGGAGGTCCTGTTGATAATAATATTGGTGCAGGAAGTTACTTTCAGGGTGAAAGACATTTAATATTTGATAATTATAAACCATCAACTTTAAAATCTGTACTTATTTATGCTGGTTCTGATGGATATAGAACAATCGAACTAAGGAACAGTAGTAATGCTGTCCTGAGAGATACCACTGTATTTATTTCCTCTTCATCTAATGGTTTTAGAGTGAATTTAAATTTTGTTTTGCCAGTACAAAATAACATGCAATTAGGAGTTAATTCGGCTAATTCTGATTTGTATAGAACAAGTTCTGGAGCAGTTTTCCCTTACAATATAAGCGATATCGTATCAATAACCGGTACTGATGCTTCATTAGGTTATTATTATTTCTTTTATGATTGGGAGATTCAAGCTGAATCATGTGTTTCAGCAATTTCTAGTGTTGATGCTGTAATAAATAACAGCTACTCAATTAACCAATCAATTTTAATTTGCAATGGTGACAGTGTATTATTAGGAGGTAATTATTATAGTGTATCAGTAAACTATACAGACTCTTTAACAAACAGTCTTGGTTGTGATAGTATTATTAATACTCTACTTACAGTAAACCAAAGTATTTCTTTTAGCCAACAAGTAAATATTTGTGAAGGGTCTTCTTTTCAGATTGGAAATAATTTTTATAGCACTTCTGGTATTTATATTGATACTATCAATTTTGGAAATTGTGATAGTATAATAACTACTAATTTATCTGTGTTAAATAGCTATCATGATACATTAAATTATTCCATTTGTAGTGGAGATAATGTATTGATTAATAATAATTATTATTCTCAAGCAGGGGTTTATATTAATTATCTTACTACTTCACAAGGTTGTGATAGTATTATTGTTCTTAATCTTGAGGTATTAAGTGGAGGTGCTTATGTTAATCAGGCTGTTATTTGTCAAGGAGAAACTTATCAAATAGGAAATAATATATATTTATATCCTGGTTTATATTCTGACACATTAATTTCCGTAAGTAATTGTGATAGCATAGTAAGTACTTATTTATCAGTTACCCCCTCTTATTTTAATACTCAGCAAATTGTATTGTGTGAAAATGAAAGCTATCAAGTGGGTAATAGTATATATAGCACAGCGGGAATTTATATTGATACTATATCTTTTTTAAATTCTTGTGATAGTATATTCACAACTTACCTTTCATTCTCAGATATAGAAGTACAAATTTACACTCAAAATAATAATTTGTATTCAAATGTTACAAGTGGGTTAGTTCCCTACTCTTATTTATGGAGTTCCGGTGAAATTACCTCATTTATTAGTCCAGTTACTTCTGGAATATATTGGTTGTTAGTTACTGGTGCTAATAATTGTATAAGTGATACAGCTTATTTTGTAATTGAAGATGCTAATTCTATTTCTGAAAATAATATAATTTCTAACCTAAATATTTTTCCAAATCCAAGTGATGGTTTAGTTGAAATTAGTTTTGAGTGTATTGAAAATGGTAATTTTATTATTAGTATTTTAAATTTATTAAGTGAGGTTGTTTTTGAAGATAAATTAATGAGTTTTTCAGGTTTTTATCAAAAGAAAATAAACCTTGATGATTTTGCTAAGTCAGTTTATATAATTAGAATTGAAACATCAGATTCGACTATTAATAAAAAATTAATTTTAAGATAAACTATGTTAATACACGAATTAATAGAGCCTTTATCTTCCTTGTGGTGGAAGGGAATAGTAATTTGCTTTGTTTTAATAAGTTTAGTAATTTTTTATTTAAAAAGTAAAACAATTAAATTTAAAGAAATCACTAGTAAATATTTTGCTTATTTAGCTATTATCATTTATTTGACTACTAATATAATTACCGTAATTATGGGTGATTGGACAATTCAAGATTTTCTGCCACTTCATTTATGCAATATATCTTACTTTATTTGTATTTTAGTTTTACTGAATAAAAAACAGTGGATGTACGAGTGGGCTTTATTATTAGCTCTGCCTTCGGCATTAAATGCTCTAGCAACCCCAGAACTTATTTGGGGTTCAAGCAATTGGCATATATTTGAATATTATTTTACTCATGGTGTTTTGATATTTGTGCCTTTGTATTTAATGTTTGTAATGAATTATAAACTAAGAATATTAAGTTGGTGGAAAATTTTTCTTAGAGCACAAATCGCATTTTTAATTGTTTTTATTTTCAATTTTATACTTGATACAAATTATATGTTTCTATTATCAAAACCATTAGTTAATAACCCTTTTATAATAGGGGATTGGCCTTTTTATATTTTATTTGTTCAATTAATTGGATTATTACATATTGTATTAATTTATAATTTATCACCCAAATATATTGAATAATTATCTCTCTAAAATGCTTTCTCCGTTTAAGTTTGTAGTAAGTACATCACTCATATAGTTAAAGAAAGGTCTTACTATTTTAAACGAATTTATTACATTAGAATGAAAATCTTTAGATATTACTTCTTTATCATTAAACTTTCGTAAAACAATAAAATCCTTCTTTTTTATCAGATTGATATTTGGGTGATTTTTATCAAATCCTGTAGGAGCTAGCTTTAAAGAACTTATGTCATGGAACCCCAAAAAATTAGTTGTAAATTCCTTATCAGAAAGTATGTTTTTAATTAATGAACTGTCTAGTTCAAATTCTTTTCTAATCCTGAATAAATCGTCTTTATTGGGTTTCCAAAATCCTGCTGCTAAAAAACTTCCCCCTGGTGTAATTTCCAAATGATAAGAACCTCTAAGGAATTTAGTTGCTCTTTTAAAGCTACAGCTTCTGTAGGTTTTGTAAGGAGTTTTATCCTTTGAAAAACGAATATCTCTATATATGCGATATGTTTTCATTTCGCTTATATTATCAATATTTGAAAGATCTGTATTTATTGATGTAAAGAAATCTTTTATTAACTCTTCTTCTTTTTGGTAATAATTTTTGTTTTCAGCAAACCATTCTCTTGTATTATTGTTTTTAAGGACAGTTAAGAATTTAAAAATAGATGGATTTACGATTGCTGTCATGTTTATTAGTTTCTTTAAGTGAGCAGTATTTTATAATATTTTTTTCTATAAATCTAATGAATTTATTAAACTATCAGCAGCAGTATTAGGCATTGTAACTTTTAGGTCTGGATTCATTTCCATGGCTCTTTTAATTGCAAAGTTTGCTTCTTTATTTCTTGCCCAACTTCTTCTAGAAATTCCATTATTTACATCCCAAAAAAGCATAGATTTTAATTTTTTATCAGCATCAGAACTTCCATCTAGCAACATTCCAAAACCGCCGTTGATTACTTCTCCCCATCCAACACCTCCGCCATTGTGAATAGAAACCCAAGTAGCTCCTCTAAAACTATCTCCAATAACATTCTGAATAGCCATATCAGCGGTAAATTGTGAGCCGTCATAAATATTTGATGTTTCTCGGTATGGAGAGTCTGTTCCTGAAACATCATGATGATCGCGACCTAAAACTACAGGAGCTGAAATAGTGTTATCAGCAATTGCATTATTGAAAGCTTCTGCAATTTTCATTCTTCCATCAGAGTCAGCATATAAAATACGAGCTTGTGAACCTACAACCATCTTGTTTTTACCTGCTGCTTTTATCCAATTAATATTGTCTCTCATCTGTAATTTAATCTCATCAGGAGAATTTTTAATTAATTTTTCTAGTACTTCACAAGCAATTCTATCTGTTATAGCTAAGTCTTTTGGATCATTAGAAGCACAAACCCAACGAAAAGGACCAAAGCCATAATCAAAGCACATTGGACCTAATATATCTTGCACATAAGAAGAGTATCTGAAATCTCCATTAGGCATTAAAACATCGGCATTAGCACGACTTGCTTCTAATAAGAAAGCATTTCCATAATCAAAAAAGTACATACCTCTTTCTGTTAAAGCATTGATTGCATTAGCATGACGAATCAAAGTTTTTTGTACTTCCTTTTTAAATTCTACAGGATTCTCAACCATCATTTTATTAGCAGAATCGTAACTCATTCCAACTGGGTAGTAACCACCCGCCCAAGGATTATGTAAGGAAGTTTGGTCAGATCCTATTTCAATATGAATATTTCGTTCAACTACTCTTTCCCATAAGTCAACTATATTTCCATCATAAGCAATAGAAACTGCTTCTTGGTTTGCTCTAGCAGTGATTGCTCTATCAAGTAAATTATCTAAATTATTGTATACTTCATCCACCCAACCTTGCTCGTGTCTTTTGTAAGTTGCTTGAGGATTAATTTCTGCAACTATACAGATTCCTTTTGCAATAACTCCAGCTTTTGGTTGCGCACCACTCATTCCTCCTAATCCTGCGGTAATAAATATTTTGCCTTTTAAATCTTCAGCACTAGGGTCTATTTTTCTAGCTGCATTTAGTAAAGTTATATTAGTTCCATGTACAATTCCTTGTGGACCTATATACATAAAAGAACCAGCAGTCATTTGTCCGAATTGTGTTACGCCTAAAGCATTAAATTTTTCCCAATCATCAGGTTTGGAGTAATTAGGTATCATCATTCCATTAGTTACAACAACTCTAGGGGCATCTTTGTGTGATGGAAATAATCCCATTGAATGTCCAGAATATAAAGCTAAAGTTTGTTCATCATTCATTAGGGCTAAGTATTGCATACACAATAAGTATTGTGCCCAGTTTTGAAATACAGATCCATTCCCTCCATAAGTAATCAATTCTTCAGGATGCTGAGCAATAGCTTGATCTAGGTTGTTTGATAGCATCATTTGTATTGCTGCAGCTTGTTTACTCTTATATGGAAAATCTTCTAAATGTCTTGCTTTTATCTCATATTCAGGCATGAAACGATACATGTAAATCCTTCCGTATGTTTTAAGCTCATCAGTAAATTCAGGTGCTAATTCCTCGTGCATTTCCATTGGAAAATAACGCAAGGCATTACGAATAGCTAATTTCTTTTCATCCTTGCTAAGTATATCTTTTCTGTTAGGGGCATGACTAACGTTAGTATTAAGATTTCTTTTTTTAGGTATTTCTGATGGAATTCCTTCTAAGATTGCTTGTTTAAGATTTTTCATTTTTTGATTCTATTTCTTTTTTGTAAGGACAGTGTTTACAATTGTTATTACAACAATATCCTCTTTTTAAATGATATTTTTCAGTAAAAATAATATAGCCTTCTTTTGAATGATAATATTCATCCTTTTCTAGACTGTCTATTTTTGAAAATTCTTTCATAGGTTTTGCAAATTTACGATATTTGCAAGAATGAAAATAGAAATAAAGGAAATATCACATCCAGTATTTAACCTTAAAGATGTTCGCTTATTTATTAAGCGTATTGACAAGTTACATCCTTTTGTTTCAGGAAATAAATTTTTTAAATTAAAATATAATCTTCTTGAATGTGAAAGAAAAGGACATCATACTCTATTAACTTTTGGGGGAGCTTATTCGAATCATATTGCGGCTTCCGCATTTATTGCGAAGTCAAAAGGGTTAAAAAGTATTGGAATTATAAGAGGTGAGGAATGTTTGCCTTTAAATCATACTTTACGTTTTGCTCTAAAAAATGGAATGAAGTTACATTATGTCAGCAGAAGTAATTATAAAAAAAAGAATACTGCTAATTTTTTGGAATCTTTAAAAATTAAATTTGGTGATTTTTATTTAATTCCTGAAGGAGGAACTAATGAATTTGCAATACAAGGATCCGAAGAGATTATAGAACCTATTGATTATCAAGATTATATATGTTGTCCTGTTGGAACTGGAGGAACAATTGCTGGAATTATTAATATTTCCAATTCTAAACAAATTGTAATTGGATTTCCTGCAATTAAAGGATTTGAACAATTACAAAGAGATATTAATAGTTGGACTAATTCAACTAATTATAAATTAATAAATGATTATGTTGGTGGTGGTTATGCAAAAATAAATAATGAATTAGTTGAATTTATAAATAAGTTTAATGCTACACATAATATTTCTTTGGATGCAATTTATAATGGAAAGATGTTTATGGGTATTATGGATTTAATAGGAAAAGATTACTTTCCAAAAGGAAGTTCTATTTTAGCCATACATACAGGAGGTTTGCAGGCAAATCAAGGAATGACCGAAAGATTAGGAGTTAGTTTACCATTAGAATAATATATTTGTGTCATGAAAAAATACTTATTTTTTTTATTTTTATTTTTCTCATTATTAGGTTTTTCTCAAAATAAGACTGATAGCTATATCTCAAAGTATAGCAGTATTGCTGTAGTTGAAATGAATAAGTATAGTATTCCTGCTTCTATTACTCTGGCACAAGGAATATTAGAGAGTGGAAATGGAGAAAGTCGCTTAGCAGTAGATGGGAAAAATCATTTTGGAATTAAGTGTCATAGTAATTGGAATGGAAAAACTATTATTGTAGATGATGATGAAAAAGGAGAATGTTTTAGAAAGTATAGTAAAGTATCAGAGTCATATAGAGATCATTCTCTTTTCTTATCAGAAAGAGGGCGTTATTCTTTCTTGTTTACATATAAAAAATCAGATTACAAGAAGTGGGCTAGGGGCCTAAAAAAAGCAGGTTATGCTACCAATCCTAATTATGCATCTCTATTAATTGATTTAATAGAAAAATATGAGCTTTATAATTACGATAAAATTGATCAACCAAACAAACAACTATACTTTGTACATAATTATGGCTTGCCTTATTTAACTGGAATAGGAGCTTTCTATTTTAAGAAAAGATCTGTAATATTTTCAGAAGTAAATACTTCATTTGTATTTAGTGGCGCTAGTATTGGTTATCACTATGAACTGCTAAATAAATTTTATGTAGGTGCTAGTTCTGGATTGATTTATTTTCCGACTAAAGAAAGAGAGTTTATACCACAAATTTCAACCGAGTTAATGTTTAGAAAATTTAGTAAGAATAAGTTATATAATTCAGTTTTGATTAGAGGAGGGGTGCAATTGCCTTTAGAAAAAATTGATTTCAAATTAATCCCTTATGTAAGTTTAAGTTATTTATTTAAATAGTCTTTTAACTCATAATTATAGATAAATCCATTTTTAGTATTTATCAGATTTATTTTTCCATTATTATCTATATCTTCAATATTAAAATAGCCATCACTTTTAATGGGGAAGCCTTCTAAAAATCCATCAGTATTCCATAGATATAATTCATCTTTAGTAGTAAAAATTACATCTTTATTATTTATCAATAAGTTTGTGATATTATTTGTAAGGTCGATAGTATTGATAGTTTCAAAATTAGAGTTAAGAATAAATATTCTATTATTGTTAGTGTAAATAAATTGTTTTTCCTTTTCTGATTCATTAACAACGAATAAAGAATTAGTAGCTAAATCAGGTAATGTAAGTTGACTGCTATTTCCATCTAGATATCCTCTCCATAGTTTTCCTTCATTGGTAATAGTATATAGTGTTCCTTCTTCATCTATACTGATAGTATTTCCATTAAATAAAATATCTTTTTCAAATTTCACTCTTTCACTTCCATTAATTGCTAATAATTGAGTATTACTACCATTGCATTCAGCAAGTATATAGTCTCTAGTTCCCACCTTAAAGTGCTGTAGTTTTTTATTTATCCTATTATTATTATTATTCTCATATTTCCATCCTTTAATTTCTTTTCCTTTTTTGTTTAAATTGTAGATATTATTATCTTCTCCCACAATTAGAATACGGTATTTTCTATTATTATTATAGTCAAATAAAGAATGACCAAAACTTGTATTACAACTTAAATTTATAGGGAATTCATTTACATTTTCACCATTTCTGTCTATTAAATATAACTTGCTTTCTGTATTAAACAAACATTGGTATTTATTGTTTTGATAGAAATCAATGCTTGATATATCTCCAAGTATTTTTGAATTTAATTGAATATTCCACATCTCCTCTCCTTTAGAATTAATTGCAAACACTTTATTGTTATTATTTTGAACTACTATCATTTTTTCTTTAGTGAAATGATTGAATACAAATTGAGGATGCATGCTAACATTGGTATCTAATTGCAAGAACCATTCTTCATTTATAGCTTCTTTAAAATCAGAATCATAAAACATATTAATGTTGTTTAAAAGTAAATCTTTTTTTCTGGACATTTGCACTGTAAAAGCAGTGAATTTTTCTAGTGAATCAAGATTAAAGTCTAGATTTTGCCCATAACTAGTTTGTAATTTCTCTTTAAGAGATATCGCTGATTTTCCAGGATTAATATAGAAGAATAAATTTGATTTTGAAGACAAATAACTAATGTAATCATTAAAATGTTTACTTCTAGATAAAGTATTATTACTTTTATAGTTATCAATCAAATACTCTAATGAAGCTTTGCTTGAACCAAAAATAAAATAATCCTCAATAGTAATAAAGTATGGAGTAGTGCTGTTAAATATATCTCCAAATAATTGGGCTGTGATATTAGCGTCATTTACTTTATTTATATTATATTTTTCATATGTTTTCTTATCAGTAATTAATCCTTGTAATAAGCTAATTGCTGTAATCGAATTATTAGTTTTAAAAAAAGCATATCGCTGTTTTTCACTTAGATTAGCTGAGGTATTAAAAATACCTGCTTCTTTTTGCAATTCATTGATAAATTCATTATAGTTTACATTAGAGCTATCAAGGATAAGTTTTCTATGTTTATTCCAGCTCCAGAAATTATTTTGGTATTGAAGTATTTTATTTTTTTTGTCAAAAAATTTCTTGGCATTATCATAGCCTATAGTTAGTAAAAGGGTAGTGTTCTCAGGAATTACATCTATTATGTTTATGTTTTCTGCTGATTGGTTACTAAATATATCAGTATAGTTTATATTGCTCTTATTGAAGGTGCTAAATCCATTTGCTGAGATTATCTTATTATTTACATTTAAATCGGTAGCGGTCCATCCAGAAAAATCAGATATAGCAAGTGATTCATTTGTAAATATATTTGTGTATTTAATTAAGGAATTATAATTAAAAAATAAATTTATCTCTGCTGATTTATTTATAGTTTTATATGCAGTGTTAAAATTTGGATCAAGCAACAATTTTTCATCAGATACACTAGCTCGTATTGCATCTTCAACTAACATTTTATTTTCTGAAAAGAATACAATGTCACTTTTAAAACTTACAAATAATACATTGTCGTTATGTTTTAATTCAAACAAGGATTGATTGTTGTATTCTCCTTCTTTTACTAGATTTCCAAGTAAAGTGTTTATTTGAATGTTGCTAGCAATCGAATTTCTATCAAAAGTACTGCTAAAAAGTAAACCACTATTACTAGCTCCTACTTTATGGAAGGAAATAAAAAGTGTATTATCTTTAAAAATAAGGGAGTTTTTATTATAAAAACTACTGATTTCTTGAATTTGATTACTTATGTTATCTATTATACTTATGTTACGTAAATGTCCCCAAATATCTGCAGAATTTAAGTTTGTATATAAATTATTTGCATCATTACATTGTAGAATTAAAGCTGCATTTGTTGGAATAATATTTAATGGGTTTTCAGTGTTTCTTGTAACTTGTTTATAGCTATTGAACGCTATCAATATTATAATAGAAATTAGTATTAATGGAATGGTAATTTTAAGGATTTTACTAAGCATAGATATATTTGAAAATATTACTCCAAAATTAATAATTTAAAGGGATAAAGTAAATTGATTGGTAAGTAGTTGAAAAGTTTTTCTGTGTTGCTTATTTATGCCAATTTCTTGTATTGCTTTTCTATGCTGTTTAGTAGGGTATCCCTTGTTGTTTTTCCAATAATAATCTGGAGAATTTAGATCTAGATCTATCATTATCTGATCTCGATAAGTTTTTGCTAAAACTGATGCAGCAGCTATTGACATAAATTTTCCATCTCCCTTAATAATACATTTATGCGGGATATTAGGGTAAGGGTTAAAACGATTACCATCAATTATAAGTAGTTCCGCTTCAATCTCTAACTTTTGAATAGCCCTATGCATAGCAAGGAATGAAGCATTAAGAATATTTATTTTATCAATTTCATCAGCACTAGCAATTCCTATTGCCCAAGAAATAGCTTGTTTTTCAATAGTCTTACGTAGTAGATTTCTACTTTTTTCCGATAGAACTTTACTGTCGTTTAGGATCTTATTTTTGAATCCTTTTGGAAGTATTACTGCAGCAGCAACTACTGGGCCAGCTAAGCACCCTCTACCTGCCTCATCACATCCTGCAATTATTTTATTTTCAGAAAAACTTTTTAACATCTATCTTGGTATTAAGCCTCTCTTTGGTTTCTTAATTCTATTTACTTTTTGCTGATTTCTGATGTCAATATCTTGCTGTAGCCACCATTTCCCTTTTTTATATTGATATGCATTAAAGGTTCCTTCAGGAATATAATATTCTTCAAGTCCTTCTAAATCTTTTCTTGGAGGAACTAAGTGATTAAAGACTATCCTTTGTTCTTTCTGTTTATATTTTACACTCACACTTGTTTTAGCATCATATTCAATAACTATTCTCTTTTGACTTTCTTTTTTATTTTTTTTAAAAATAGGAAGTCCGAATTTTATTTTATTTTTTCCTGAAAAGTACATCACATCAATTATTTTTTTCGTGCTGTAGCTGTCATTCCCATCCCATCCAAGTAAGGTGTAGTATTTTCTACCTGCTTTTTTTATGTAAGCAATTTGATAGTATAGTCCACCATACCAATTTTTAGCATCCAAATCTTCATGTTCAGTATTGCGAATATTAGCAGAATTATCCTCTAAAGAAATAATTTCATAACGTTTACGCTTTTTGTTATGATAATGCACAATTGCATAGTATTCGTAAGCTCCATTGTCTCTTTTTAGTAGCCAGTTAAAAATACGAAAAGTATTGTCAGGTGATATTATTCGTGCAATACTGGGTAAAGAATCAAAAGGAAATTTAAAGGATTTCTCATATTGAAGTACTTCCTTAAGATTATATATAAATGCGGTATTGGCTAAGTATTTATCAGCTTCTGTTTCTGCATTCATTATCTTGTGTGCCATTACTTTTAAGGTATCTTCATATTCAGCAATTAATCTATTGTTTCCTTTTTGAGAAAAACATAGAATACTTATAAGAGTAAAAATAATTAAAAATATTTTTCGCATAAGGCAAAGATAGTTTATAGTTTATGGTTTCCTATTTTGGTTATTAGTATTTTTGTCAAATGAATTTAGAAGCAAGAATAAGGGCATTTACCGAACTAGGCGAATATCTAAAAACTGATATATATAAAGAGGCAGAAAAAGAGTTAAATATGGCGACATTAGTTAACCCATGGTTTACTATGGAGAATATTGATAAATCCCTAAATACATGGAGTGAGCAGTTAAAAGTAGATATGCTTGTTGCATGGATAAAACCATACAAACTTAAAGAAATTTCCATGCCAAAAAAAGTACTTATCATTATGGCAGGTAATATCCCTTTGGTAGGTTTTCATGATTTTCTTACTGTCCTTATTTCAGGACATAAAGTAGTTGTTAAAATGTCCAGTACTGATAATGTGCTCTTAAAAGTTATTATTAATAAACTATTAAGAATTAACTCTGAATTTAAGCAGTTTATCGCTTTTATTGATGATGTAAAAAACAGAAAGTTTGATGGTGTGATTGCTACTGGAAGTGATAATTCAGCACAGTATTTTGATTATTACTTTAAAGGGGTGAAAAAGATAATTCGTAAGAATAGAAGGTCAGTTGCTGTTTTGGATGGGAGTGAGTCAACCTTGCAGTTAAAGTACCTTTCTAATGATGTATTTTCATATTTTGGATTAGGATGTCGTAATGTGTCTAAATTATTCTTACCTAGGGGATATGAATTAAATAAATTGTTTGAAGCATTTTTCCATTATTCTCATTTAGTAGAACATAAGAAATACGGAAATAATTACGATTATAATAAAGCTATATTTCTTATGGGAAGTAATAAATTGGTTGAAAATGGATTTTTACTTATGAAAGAGGATAAATCTTTATTTTCACCAGTAGCAATGTTGTATTATGAATATTATGATGATGTAGAGACTGTTGAGCAGTTTATTGAAAAAAATGCAGAACAATTGCAATGTGTAGTTTCAAAAAAAGATATTCCTTTTGGAAATACTCAACAACCTAACCTTTGGGATTATGCAGATGGGGTGGATACAGTAGATTTTTTAAGAGAGCTATAATTATTCAATAAACTCAAAAGCACCTATATCAGCATTGTTTCTAGCGTTACCTTCAATATCATCTAATACTGGAGTTGTTTTACCAGCATCAATAGCTGGAGAGCCTTCTATTAAATGAAAATCACTTTCTGCATCATTCTCAAATTTTGGTGATTGATTAATGATAACATTGCTATAATGTGAGTTATCAGTATTAATTGTAGGATCTAGTTTTATAATGCAATGATTGAAGTTATAATTAAAAACACCTATTTCATCTTCCGGAAAACTCACTTCAGTTGATAATGACCCGTCAATAATACAATTGGTAAAATTTGCTGCATTTAAATCACGGATCTGTAAATTACCATCTTTATCTTCATAAGAATTATTTAGGAGAACTGAAGGGGTGTTGTGAGGGTTGTTTACACCTGGATAATTTGCAAAGGTACAATGGGTGAAATTATAAGTTCCACCAATATTACAAGCAACAGCATATTGTCCGCAGCTACTCACTATTGTATTAGTAGCACTAATATTTGCTCCTTGCCCTAAAATTCCAATGGATGACATGTTTTTAATAATCGTATTAGTAATACTGACTGTTGGCATGTTATTAGCTACAGAATCGACTCGTATTGCAGTAGTTCCATTGCTGATTACTGCATAATCAATACTACTATTTATGCTTCCTGGAACAAAGTGTATTCCATTCCATTGACCGGGTGTGTTTTTGTACCAAGGGTCCAATCGATCGCCTTGTATAGTAACTTCATTACTTAGGCTTCCATCAATGATTAGTGTTCCGTTATTTGCAGGTGGGTTTCCATTCTCTGATATTAAAATAGGGTTTCCAACAAACATTCCTGAATTATTATGAAAATAGACCTGGCTACCCTCCTCAATAGTTAAGGTGGCATTGGGTTCAATTACTACGTATCCATAAACAACATGGGGTAAATCATTTGTCCAAGTTTTATTTCCTTTTATTGAAAAGTATCTATAGTTGACGCTATCAGTTCCGTTAGTAAAAATATTATCCTGTGGTAAATGAAAATTTGCATTTCTAGCTGGAGAAACTAATTTGACATCTTGTTTTTTTGTTCCTGTAGTAAATTCTATATCACTGGTAAGTAAGAAGTCATTACTTCCGTTTAGGTTTGGTGTAACTTCTAAGAAAATAAAAATACTATCCTTAGCAGGGATTTCAATTGCATTGTGGTTGTTTCCTGCAACACCATCCACATTCATCCTGAAACTACCTCCATTTATTAAGTTTAATGAAATATCTGTAAGGACAGTGAAGCTATTACGATTATAGATGGTGAGTGTTTTTGTAGGTGTTCCTATGGAATGAAAAGCAGTATCAAAAATTATAGTATCATTTGAAAAATGCAAAGTAGCGCTTGTGCCATTATCCATTAGATCTTTTTTGCAAGCAAAAAGTAGTAGTGTAATTAGAAGGAAAAAGTATTTGTTCATCATCTCATATTTCTGATTCTCGCAATATCGCGTTTTTGGTCTTTTTCTTTAATGCTTTCTCTTTTATCGTAAACCTTTTTACCTTTAGCTAAAGCAATTTCTAGTTTAGCTTTTCCTTTTTCGTTAATGAATAGACGAATAGGAATAATAGAGTTCCCTTTTTCGGTTACTTTCCCTAACATTTTGTTGAGTTCTTGTCGGTTAAGTAAAAGCTTACGGTCTCTTTTTGGCTCATGGTTAATATAACCTCCATTAGTATATTCAGCAATGTGCAGGCTTTTAACATATAATTCATCATTGATAAAAACGCAATGTGCATCTGAAATATTGGCTTTATTATTGCGAATCGATTTTATTTCTGTTCCTAATAGAGAAATACCAGCAACAAAAGTAGCTATGAATTCATATTCAAAGCTAGCTTTACGATTTTTAATGTTGATTTTGCTTGACATATTGCAAAGATAGTATATAGATGTTATATATTAGTTAGAAATATTTCATGTATTTGGACTTAAACTAAAATCTAACCTAACGCTACATCCAATACCATCATAACTATAAAGCCTGCTATTAGTCCCATTGTTGCTAAGTCAGTGTTTCCACCTCTTTGGCTTTCAGGAATTACTTCCTCTACCACAATGAATATCATAGCCCCAGCTGCAAATGAAAGTGCGTATGGTAAAATAGGAAGTACTTGCATTACAATTGCAGCGCCAATTACAGCAAAAATAGGTTCTACAATAGCAGATAGCTGTCCCCATTTCCATGATTTCCATTTGCTTAATCCTTGTCTTCTTAAGGGCATAGATACTGCAAAGCCTTCAGGGAAATTCTGAATACCAATACCTATTGCTAATGCTATTGCTGACCCCATAGTAAAAACTGAATGGCCTTCCATTCCTAAAATTTCAGGGTTAGCAAGTGCACCAAATGCAACTCCAACTGCTAATCCTTCAGGTATATTGTGTAAGGCAATTGCTAATACTAAAAGAATGGTTTTACGCCAATTAGTTTCCACGCCTTCGGCTTCTTCTCTTTTGGCAAAAATATGCAGATGAGGTATAATTTTATCTAATACAAAAAGAAATGAAGCTCCTAAAAAGAAACCTATTGCTGGAGCTAGCCATGAAGGTGAGTTAGATATTCCCATCTCATTTTGCATTTCAACATAAGCAATAGCAGGAGATAGAAGTGACCAGAAGCTAGCTGCAATCATTACGCCTCCAGTAAATCCTAAGGACATATCAAGTGCTTTACGGTTGCTAGTATTGAAAAGAAAAACTAATGCTGCACCTAATGCTGTTAACCCCCAAGTGAAAAGCCCTGCATAAAGTGCTTGCATTACTGGTGTTTGTATTATAAACCATTTGTATAATTCGTAATTTTCCATTTATTAGCTTATTTTTATTAAAAGGTATTTTGCAACATCATTGCTGATGTGCTGAGTTGTATTTTCAATTTTAATACTTATTGATTGGTCAAAAATAATTTTCTCTAAAAGCTCTATCTTAGAGCCAATTCTAATATTTAATTGTGTAAGATAATCCAAAAATGCTTTTTCATCCATACTAACGCCCATGACATTTCCTTTAGTTCCAGTTTGTAATTCGTTTAATGGAATTGTATTACTAGTTGGTATTTCACCTTCTTTTGTTGGAATTGGCTCGCCATGTGGGTCAAATTTAGGAAAGCCCAGAAATAAATCTAATTTATCTACTAACTCAATTGATTTTATATGTTCTAGTTGTTCAGCTACATCATGCACCTCAGCCCAGCTAAAATCTAATTTGTTTACTAAAAAAGTTTCCCATAATCTATGTTTCCTTACAATAGAGGTAGCAAGTTTAGTTCCTTTAACAGTTAGTTCAACTCCTTTATATTTTTCATACTCTATTAATTCCTTTTCTTGCAGTTTTTTAAGCATGTCTGAAACTGATGCCGCAGAAGTGTTAATTTCATTAGCAATAGAATTTGTGGATACTTTCCCGTCTTTATTTAATGAAATAGAGAGAATAGCTTTTAAATAATTTTCTTCTGCTAAGGTGATCATATTCTAAGATTTAAGTTTTACAAACATAAATAAAAGTTTAGTCATATCTAAAAATACATTTAATAAAATAATTATGATTTCTTAGAATTAGGGTGGTGTGTGTAATTAAGTGTAATGATTTTTATCCTCATTTAAGATATTAACTCCACATCAAACAGCCATTATTTTAATAGATTGGCTTCTTGTAATATTAACTTTTAGTATAAAATAAATATAGCTTTTTTTGCATGTTTGTTTTTACTTTATTTACTTTTGTAAACAAATTTATGGAGAGAAAAACACTATAGTATTCATATTTTTAATACAAATTTTATATTTTAGTTAATTTACTTTAAATCAATAAATTATATAATTTATATGAAGAAAAAATTTATCAATTTAAAAATAAATAAACTATAATTAAGCATAAATAAAAAACTATTTGTAATTTTGTAGTTTACAATTGTAAATTTATAATTTATGTATAAAAGACTTAAAAATTGGATGGAATATGAAGGCTTAAAACCTTCAGTATTAGCGGATAATATTGGTGTAAATCGTGCAACTATTTCGCACATACTCTCAGGCCGAAATAAGCCAAGTATAGATTTTTTAGAAAAGCTTTTAAATATTTATTCTAAGATAAATGCTAATTGGTTGATTAGTGGAATTGGCTACATGGAAAACGATACTAAAGAAAAACAGGTTTTTACCAACAAGAAAGTAGATAAAGTTGTTGTTTTTTATGATGATAATTCTTTTGATCAGCTAAACTCTTAATTTTGAAAGCATTTTCTATTTTTGCATAAAATCTATTAAATGTATAAAATCGTCCGTTTTTTTCTTTTTCAATTTAGTCCCGAATTTATTCATCATACTACTTTTAAAATTATAAAAATTGTAGCTATCATTCCTGGAGTAATGTGGCTATGGCGCGTATTTTTTAAAGTTAAGGAAGTTGGTTTGGCGCGTGAAGTTTTTGGTTTAAAATTTGATAATCCAGTAGGGTTGGCTGCAGGTTTTGATAAAGATGCAAAACTTTTTGATGAATTAGCTTCTTTTGGTTTTGGTTTTATTGAAATTGGTACTGTTACCCCTTTGCCACAAGATGGAAACCCTAAACCAAGGTTGTTTCGCTTAAATGATGACAGTGGTCTTATAAATCGTATGGGCTTTAATAATCAAGGGATTGAAGTAGTAGTTGCTAGATTAAGAAGAAAGAAGTCTGATATAATTATCGGTGGGAACATTGGGAAAAACAAACAAACATTAAATGTAGATGCGTTAAACGATTATGCTATCTGTTTTGAAAAACTATTTTCTTATGTTGATTATTTTGCTGTGAATGTAAGTTCGCCTAACACTCCTGGCTTAAGGGATTTGCAAGAAAAAAAACCTCTTACTGCATTGCTTAATAGTTTACAGGACTTAAATAATAAAAAACAAAAACAAAAACCAATCTTGTTAAAGATTGCTCCTGATTTGACAAATGAACAGTTAGATGATATTATTGATATTATAGCAGAGACTAAAATTGATGGAGTTATAGCTACAAATACAACTATTGATAGAAGTGGGCTTAAAACAGCTGAAAATAGTGTTCAAGCAATAGGAAATGGAGGATTGAGTGGTAAGCCTATTAAATCAAGATCAACCCAGGTGATAAAGTACTTGGCGGATAAATCCAATAAAGCATTCCCAATTATTGGAGTGGGAGGTATACATAGTGCTGAAGATGCACTTGAAAAGCTGGATGCAGGAGCAACATTATTACAGGTGTATACTGGCTTTATTTATGAGGGTCCATCTATAGTAAAAAGGATTAATAAAGCGATTCTTGAAAAATGAAAATAATAGAATGTCCAAGAGATGCTATGCAAGGTATTAGTGAATTTATTCCTACTGATATTAAGGTTGCATACATTAATCAATTGTTAAAGGTTGGTTTTGATACGATTGATTTTGGTTCATTTGTTTCTCCTAAGGCTATTCCACAATTAAGAGATACTTCCAAAGTTTTGGCTGAGTTAGATTTAGAGAATACTTCAAGTAAATTACTTTCAATTATTGCAAATACTAGAGGTGCTATTGATGCTTGCAATTTCGAAGAAATTAGTTACTTAGGATTTCCGCTTTCAGTTTCGGAGCAATTTCAAAAAAGAAATACGAATAAAAGCATAACTCAAGCGCTTAATAATGTAGAAAAAATTCAGAATTTAGCCCTCAAAAACAATAAAGAACTAGTTGTATATTTATCTATGGCTTTCGGAAATCCTTATTCTGAAAATTATGATCCTGATATAGTAGCTGAACTCACTGAAAAACTGCATGATTTGGATATTGGAATTATTGCTCTTTCAGATACAATCGGTGTTTCTAACCCTACAAATATTGCACCACTCTTTGATACTTTGATAAAAGAATACTCAACTATTGAATTTGGCGCTCACTTTCATACTACTTCAGATGCTTGGAAGGAAAAAGTTACTGCTGCTTATCTTAATGGTTGTAGAAGATTTGATGCAGCTTTGAAAGGTTTTGGCGGTTGCCCAATGGCTAATGATAATTTGGTAGGTAATATGCCTACTGAAAAATTAATCACTTATTTTAACGAGGATTTATCATTAAATACAGAAGAGCTAGAAAAGAGTTTGAGCTTGAGTGCTAAAGTCTTTAAATAAAACCTTACAACTATTTAGATAACTAAGATAATTGAAGCTATTAATAATTCTTAAGTTTACAGACTCTAAAACAATATATTAACAAACAACTAAGATTTTGAAAAAACTACTTAATACATTATTAGCAGTATCAATTATTTTTTCAGCTTGTGAAGAGGAAGATATAGCACCAACAATAGTTACTCCAATATTAGTTAATGGATGTACGGATGCTACTGCAACTAACTATAATTCAAGTGCTACTAATGATGACGGTTCTTGTATCTATCCCACTGTATCAATCGTTGGATACTGGGATTCTTTTGAATGGACTATTATTCAAAATGAAGGATATTGGACTACATATCCTAATGGGCAGAAGGTAATTACAAATACACAATCCCAAATTAATAATTTCTGGTTAGATTTACTTTTTAATTCTAACGGAGATGCTGCTGGAGTTGATGAAGATGGTGATGCCATAATAACTGACTGGATTAAAAATGGTAATTCTTTAATAGTTGGTCAGCATAATTTTACAATTAGTACTTTAAACTCCTCATACTTAACTCTTGAGTTGTTTGATAGTGATACAAATACTTTTTTTTCAAATACAATAAATGATACGATATATTTTACTGATAAAAGTGAATTATTTAAGTTTGAGAGAAATACAAATTGGAAAACAAACAACTAAGATGAAGAAACTACTAATTATATTACTTTGCTTGCCAGCGTTAATATTTTCTCAAGCTAATTATACGGTTACAGTAAACACTACAGATTCCTGGCAAGCTAATTTATTTTATCAATTAGGCGGATCCCAAATAAAACCTGTTAAAATTATTGATCCTTCAATATCTGAACTATATTCGCAAAACACAGGAATGAAAGGGTGGGATTTTAAAGTGAATTACAATAATAAAATCTCCTATTTTGACAGATTATCAAAAGGTTGGTTCATTATGGATTCTCTTCAAAATGAAATTGATTCTGTATATTGTTTAAATGGATATACCGCAGATAATCATGATTTTCTGGCATTAGCTAATGGAAATTTTGTTCTTTTTGCATATGATGAACAGTCCTACGCAATGGATACTGTTGTTACAGGAGGAAACCCAAATGCAACTGTTGAAGGATTGATTATTCAAGAGTTAGACGCAAATCATAATCTTATTTTTGAATGGAAAAGTTGGGATCATTTTCATGTAACCGATAACGCCTACTTGAGCCCATGGACTGGTGCTAATCTTCCGTTTATACATGCAAATGCAATTGATATTGATTTTGATGGACATTTTTTAATTTCCTGTAGGGGTTTGGATGAAATAACTAAAATACATAGAACAACTGGAGAAATTATTTGGAGATGGGGAGGTACTCAAAATGAATTTACATTTGTAGATGACTATCCTTTCACGCATCAACATGCAATAAGAAGTTTAGGAAACAGTAGATATCTATTATATGATAATGGTAATTATAGTGCTCAGTATACAGGAACAATTAATATCTCAAGAGCTGTTGAATATGAATTGGATACTAACTTAATGGAAGCAACAAAAGTATGGGAATTTGTGCATCCTGACTCTCTATATACACCATCAATAGGTGGAGCACAAAGATTGCCAAATGGAAATACTCTTATTAATTTCGGTAATCTTCAATGGCTAAATACTGGTTCTATTGTTACAGAAGTAGATTCAAATAATCAAATTGTATTTCAATTAGAGTATGATGATGGCGGAAATTTATATCGTGCACAAAAGTTCGATTGGTTTTTTTATACGCCTACACTTGGATGTACAGATTCACTTGCTTGTAATTATGATGCTTCAGCTACTTTAGATAATGGTTCTTGTATTTATAATACATCTTCATATGATACATTATCTGTTAATACAAGTATTGTATGGAATAGTATAACTCTTAGTGCTTCAGGAGATTATTCAATCACTTTAATTAATTTAGCAGGCTGTGATAGCATTGCAAATCTTAACCTAACGATTAACTACAATTGTTCAGATTCATTAGAAGTAACTGATGTTATAATTGATACAACTAACTCATCAATTAGTATCTCTATATTTAGTGATTTTAGTTTTGGATTATGGTATCCTCATGTTGCCTTTACAATTGATGCTAATGGCGATACAGTTCATTTTGGTAATTTGTATTACTTCATGGCTAATTCAGGAACAACTTGGTATAATTATTTTTCGTTAAATACAAATACTCCACAATTCCCTTTATCTATCTATTTTTTATACGGTGATAGCACATGTATTTTATCATATAATCCATCAGTAACAAGTATTATACAAAACACAAATACAGAAGTCAAAGAAATAATAAAAATAACAGACATATTAGGTCGTGAATCTAAAGGAACAAAAAACAAACCTTTCTTTTACATCTATGATGATGGATCAGTAGAGAAAAGAATAGTTATAGAATAAAACAATAGATTAACAATGAAAAAATTACATTTATAAAAATAGATTAACATTTATAAATATGGAAAAAGAATTAAACCATGATAACCCTGGAGTTAAAACACCTCCTCCATTAATTTTTCTTGGATTTGGATTATTTGGTATAGTAATACATTATTTAAAGCCGTTAACAATCACAGGCCCATTATGGCTCGTGTATTTAGGATTGATAATTTTAATTTCATCATTCCTTGGGTTTGGATATATGGTCAATTTTTATAAAAAGAATGAGACTGAAATAGAACCAACCAAAACTACCTCAAAAATAATTACATCTGGGCTATATAGATACTCAAGAAATCCTGTATATTTAATATCTTGTGCAGGTCCGATTGGTTTAGGTTTTATTTTTATGACTTATTGGGCTATGTTTGCATTTATCCCTGCACTGATAGTCGTTTACTTTACTGCCGTAAAAAAAGAAGAACAATACCTAGAAAAAAAGTTTGGGCTAGAATATTTAGAATATAAAAAGAAAGTCAGAAGATGGCTTTAAAAAACTAAACACAAAATTAAAAATTAGATAGAAATAATAAGATTATGAAAAAACTACTACTTATATTACTTTGCTTGCCTATTATTGGGTTTGGGCAAAATGAAAGTGAGTATGTAGAAATTGAGGGAATGTTAGATGCTCATAATATTTATCGTTCTGAGTTAGGAATTAATAAACTTAAATGGTCTGATGAATTAGCAACGAATGCATTAATTTGGGCTAAAATTCTAAAAAAAAAGTGCTCAAACAGCTTAAAACATAGTTCAAAAAAATATAGAAAAGGATACGGAGAAAATTTAGCATTATATTATGATAAAGTAGCTAAATCTTATGATGTTGTAGACTATTGGGCTACTGAGAAAGAATGTTTTGATTTTAAAACTAAGAAATGTATAAATAACAACTTTGGTTGCGGACATTATACTCAAATTATTTGGAGAGATACAAAAGAAGTAGGTTGTGCAGTTGTGCAATGTGAAGATAAGCAAATTTGGGTTTGTCAGTATAGTCCGCCAGGTAATTATGTAGGCAAAGAAACATATTAAAACAAACAACTAAGGTTATGAAAAAACTAATACTTATATTACTTTGCTTGCCTATGATTGGGTTTGGGAAAATTTAGTTATAAATAGTTAAAATAAATTAGAAATAATAGTAGCTAAATTCTAGCATTAGTTTTAACTTTGTAATATTAAAAAAAAATGAAAATAATCGCATTTGCAGGAAGCAATAGTTCAAAATCAATCAACCACCAATTAGTAAGTTACGCAGTAAAATTAGTAGAGAATTTTGAGGTAATCAAATTAAACGACTATATTGTACCTATGTACAGTCAAGATTTAGAAATTTCAGAAGGTATTCCGCAGTCAGTAAAGCATTTAGATGCTAAATTATCTGAGGCAAATAAACTTGTTATTTCAGTCTGTGAATACAATGGAAATATTAGTGCTTTCTTTAAAAACATATTAGAATGGTTATCGCGAAATAATCGTGATTTTTTAAAAAATAAACAAGTAGTTATTTTAAGTGCTTCACCTGGAGCAGGAGGTGCGCAAACAGCTCTAGCTATTACTGAAAGAACTTTACCATATTTTGGTGCAGAAGTAGTAAGTAAAGTAAGTGTTAAAGGATTTAATGATATTTTTAAAGATGGTAAACTAGTTGACCAAGAATTAAATAATCAATTAGTAAAAGCTATGAATAGTTTTAGATAAGAAAGTTGATTTTAAAATAAATCTGCATATTTTCTATTATATAATATGCCATTTAAGAAAGGAACAAGCGTAAACCCTATAGTTAGGCCTAAAGGTTTAGTAAGTAATACTAAGCTCATAAGAGAACATATGAAAATTATATTTTTTTAAAAGTAATAGCCGCTAGCTATTAACTATTTTTATATTTGCCTCAGTTTAGTACATTATATTTTAGTGTAAAAGGGAATGAGGTGTAACTCCTCAACTTTACCAGAAGCTGTAAAGTCCATAAATTTTTTGGAAACTACATTGCCACTGTTTTAATTAATGGGAAGGCCATTCCAAAAGGACCAAGTCAGAAGACCTGCTAAGCATAAAAAAACCGATTCGTTTCTGGATAAAACGGCAGGCAGATGAAACAGATTATAGCACACATATTTCTCCTATTGGGTTTTGTAAATATTTTACAAGGTCAGATGGCTATGGATACCATCCAGCTTCCAGAAGTAAAGTTAATAGAAAGTAGACTTGCAGTTCATACTATTGGTGCTCAAATTGATGTTATTAAACCAGCAGAAATAGGAGAAGGTAGTAGTTGTGATTTAGCAAGTGTCATTTCAAGCTCCTCATCTATATACATAAAGCAATATGGTTCTTTGGCTACTCCTTCATTTAGGGGTACAACTAGTTCTCATACTTTAGTACTATGGAATGGAGTTCCTCTTAACTCTATTGCTAATGGACTATCTGACTTTTCAAGTATCCATACTCATAATTTTACTGATATTTATCTGGTACATGGTGGTAATGCTTCAGTATTTGGTTCTGGATCAGTTGGAGGAAGTATACATCTAAATACTAACTCTAAATCTATAAATAAAAATTCTTTTTCTATAAATACAACCATGGGTAGTTATGGTTTGAAAAGTGAATCTTTAGCATTTTCTTTAAAGCAAAGGAAATTATCAGCAAAAGTTAGTTTACAAAGCTTAATTCATGCTAATGATTTTGAGTACATTAATGTTACTCAATTTGGACGTCCATTAGTTACAAATGAATATGGAAAGATAAAATCAAAAAACCAACATTTGGATGTAAGTTATAAATCAAGTAAGTACACTATTTACAACTTTAGTTATTGGGCTAGTCAACTTGATAGAGAAGTGCCGCAAAACATGACTACTCCTTTTTCCGATGCCAAGCAATATGATAAGGCTAATCGTGTATTATTAAGCATAAATCATAAAGACGATTATTTGAGCATTAATTTAAAACAAGCCTACATTCAAGAGGACTTCAGGTATACTGAAATTTTAAAAAATATTGATAGCCATTTCTTAGCGGAAAGTTATATTTCAGATGCTGATGTTAAATTGATTAAAGGAAATTACTTATTTAATATTGCAGGTGCTTTTACTAATAACAAGATAGCTAACAATAATTATATTTTTATGGGCAAGAATGAGACCAATCTAACGGCCTTTTCTTCCATACAGTATAGATCAGAATTTTTTGCCTTAAACACTGTATTGCGTAAAGATTGGCAGACTTCATTTGAAGTTCCTGTTATGCCAACTTTGGCTTTTGAAGCCAATTTAAGTTCTTCTATAAAATTCAGGCTTAAATACAATAGAAACTTTCGCTCACCTACATATAACGATAGATTTTGGGTAGGAGCAGGGTCAAATGGAAATACTGACTTAACACCTGAAGATGCATGGAGCAAAGAACTGGGTTTTGATGTTAACTCTAAGTATATACAATTTAGTGTAACCGCTTACACTTTAGACATATCAGACATGATAGTTTGGCAGCGAATGGAAAATGGAAATTGGAAACCTAATAATATAAAGCAAGTGTGGAGTAGAGGCTTAGAGACAAAAGCTATATTTAAAATTAAAAGACTAAGTATTTTAGGAAACTATTCTTTTATCAGATCAACCAGTGAATTATCTAGTAACAAGTTGGATAACACTGTTGGCGAGCAGCTAAGGTATGTTCCTCTTCACAAAGGAAATATAAGCTTTACCCTTACTATGAATAATCTTCAGTTCAGCTTAAATACATCCTATACTGGAGAGGTAATTACAACTTATGGATCATTAAATAACAATACTTTAGATGGATTTATCTTAACTGATATTGCTATTAAGTATGCGCTTGAAAAGTTACCTATTACATTTGTTGGTAAATTAAAAAACGTGGTGGATAAAAGCTATACTACTTATCAAAATTATCCCAACCCTGGAAGAGAATTATTATTAACTATAAATTATACAATTAACTAATCAAAAACAAAAACAAAAAAATGAAAAAAAAATTATTAAAAATTATAATGCTATTACCAATTATAGGATTTGCACAGAGCTCTTCAGTATATATTACTAATGAAGGGAATTTTGGAACTGGGAATAGCTCTTTATCAATTTACGATAAAACAACAAATTCAGTATCCAATGATGTGTATAGTTCTAATAATGGAGGAGCTTTAATGGGTGATGTTGCTCAATCAATGGAATTGATTAATGGTAATGGATATATTTGTGTAAATAATTCATCCACAATTCAAGTTATTGATGAAAATCATATCTATGTTACAGCTATTCAAGTTTATCAACCAAGATATTTAAAACAAGTAAATACATTTAAGGCTTATGCTAGCGATTGGGGTATTAATGGAATTCAGGTTATTGATTTATTGTCTAATACTGTTTCTTCAACTATTGATTGCGGAACAGGTCCGGAAGGTATTGCTGTTTCTAATGGTTTTGCATATGTATGTAATGTTGGTGGTTGGGGTCTTGATAGCACGGTTACGGTCATTAATACTAATACTGATGCAGTTGAAACTACTTTAACTGTTGGGGATAAACCAAATTCTGCTGTTGTAGATGTTAATGGTAATGTATGGGTTTTAACTGGTGGTTTCACGGAATATGATGCTAACTGGAATGTTATTAGCGAAACCCCCGGTGTTTTGGCAATGATAAATACTAGCACTAATACTATTGAGTCTTCTTTAGTATTTCCAATAGGAAATCACCCTGAAGATTTAGTTATTAACGGAGCGGGAAATAAATTATATTATTCTGATGGATCGTGGAGTAAAGCTGTTTATGAGTTTGGAATTAATGATATTAATTTATCTACTACTCCAATTATTGACAGAAGTTTTTATGGTTTAGGTTATGACCCTATTTCAAATGAAATTTATGGTTCTGATGCTGTTGATTTCGTTCAACAGGGCTGGGTTTATCGTTATGCAACTACAGGATTAGTAGTTGATTCATTTCAAGTTGGCATCATACCTGGAAGTTTTGCTTTTTCAGAAACTGTTTCATCAATATCAGACTTGAGCACTGCTTCAATTTCTGTTTATCCTAATCCATCTAGTGGTAGATTTTTAATTAACTCTTCCAAAATAATTAATTCTATTGTTGTAAGAAATGTATTAGGTGTAGTCGTTAAATCGATTACATTGTCAAATTTTTCTGATGTAATTGATTTAACAAAAGAAATGAATGGAATCTATTTAGTTGAAATTAATACAAATTTGGGAGTGATTACAAAGAAGTTAATTGTTGAGTAAACCTAAGTATTAAGTATTTTAATTTAATGAGGGAGGCAGTTGCCTCCCTTTTTTTATATTTGCTAAAAATTATACCATGAAATTAATTAACTATTTATTTATTGCTTTGGTCTTTATTTCTTCCTGTAAAAAGGATAAGGAAGAAACGCCTTCATTTCCAAAAAAGTATGGTTCTGGAATTTATATAACTACAGATAATGGTGTTAGCTTCTACAAAAATGGAGTAGTTATGGATAATATTTTTCAAGATGTTAATGGTATTTCACTTTACAATGTAAATAAGATAAATTTCCAAGGTACAAAAGCATATATTGCAACTGAAAATAGTCTCTATTCAGCTAATGTTGAAACTTTTGAAATTAAAGGTGAGGTGGGTGGATTTATGAATCTTATAGATTTTGATTTTGTTTCAATGAATAGAATTTTTACAGTTGATAAAGATGATGCAAAGGTTAAGGTTATTGACATTGATCGAATGGAAATGACATCTGATGTTGAGGTAGGAGATAAGACTAAACCTGTTTTTATTATATCAAAATCTTATCGTTCGTTTATTATGAATGGTGGTGCAGTTTTGGACTCTTTAAAGGATTCAACTGTTGTAGCTATTGATTATAGAGATGAGTTAGTTCCTTTTGCTAATATGATTGGTAGTTTAAATATTGGAGTTAATCCAAATTCAGCTGTATTTAACAATGGATTAAATATTCTTTGTAAAGGTATTTTTGATACTAATTCTGTAGTTAATGTAAAAACAGAAGCAACTTTAGTTACTATTGATCCTTTTCAAATGTATATTATTGGATCAGAATCATTATCAGGTATTTTTAATGCAAAAAATTTAATTTTAGATAATGATAACATTTGTTATTTTACTGCAGAAAATGGAATTTATAGCATGTCTAGCTCTGGTACAGGATTAGCTTCTATTTTAAGTAGAGTTTCTGATGTTTTGTTCTATCAAGATGAAAGATATTCAGTATACAATCAAGCTGACTCAACTACTAGTTACTTTAACAGAGATGTTTTGTATATTAATGATTCTCATAATAGTAAAAATACTATTTACAAATACGATTTGGATATAGGTTTATATATAGATACCATTGTAGTTGATGGTAATGTTAGAGATATTGCTTTTTATTAATGAAATTTCTTATTTTTTGTTCTAATGTTATAATTAGAGTTCTTTTAATAAAATAGTATACAAGTTTACCATAGATTTTATGTCAGCTTTATGTACTTTTTCATCTGGAGAATGTACGTGATCTTCTGGAGCGCCAACAAAACACCAGTCCCATGGATAATTGCTTTTTTGTAACTCATTCCCATCGCTACCACCAGCATCCTCAACTTCTAGCTGAAAGTTAATGTCATATTTTTTAGCAATTGCTATTACTTTATTTATGTATGACCTTCTTGGAATACCACTATCTCTTAAGGATATTGCGCAACCTTTTCCATGTTTAACACCGTGAGTTACCCAGGTTATATCGGATATAAGTGCTTGCATTACTCCATATTTCTCTTGAATGAATTTTCCTAAATATCCTGCAGAACCACCTCCATGTTCTTCCCATGTTGAAAATACAATAATTCCATTTTCTAGATTTTTAGCTATTTCTAGGCAGTTCCAAACACCTAGTCGGTTATCCATATAACAGCTTTGTATGAAATCATCAGTTTCTCTAAAATCAACTTTAAAAGTTAGAGATGTTCCTGGATCTATCATTCTTTTGAAATTAACAAACATTCCATCCTTATTTTTAATAATTTCTCCCTCTATTTTCCCTTTACTATCTTCACCAACTAATAAAATACCTTCGTTAGTTACTGGGCCTCCAATCTTTACAATTTCATTATTGTACTTTACTGTAAAGCCGATTGAATCTAAATGTGCAAAAATTGCTGTTCTTGGCTTTCCAAATACCATAATTATATTATCCTGAAACTTTTTTCCAAAATGTAAAGTTGGTTTAATCTTCCATTCTTCTTGGTTTTTAGTTATATGATTTAGTAAGAATTCAGTTAAAGTAAATTCTTCTCCTGAAGGAGCATGGATATTGCAAAGTTTTTCTAGTAATTTCATTATAAAGTTTTAATATATTCTATTTTTAATTCATGGTTTTTTCTAAATGCTTCAACTACTAAACAAGCTTTGCTTTTTTGGACTGCAAATATAAGTTTGCATTTTATTTGAAAGTCAGTATTAACTAATTTAAGATCGTACTCTTTTACTAGTCGCATTACATCATTCATTTGTGGGTATTTAAAGCTTACTTCATATTGTTCTTTAATCGTTTCTGTGATGATATTTGCACTTAGTATTGCCTCTGCTGCTGCAGTTTTGTATGATCTTATCAGCCCAGAAGCACCAAGTTTGACTCCACCAAAATAACGAACAACTATTATTAGTATATTAGTTAAGTCATTTGATAGTATTTGTCCAAGTATTGGTTTTCCGGCAGTATAAGAAGGTTCTCCATCATCACTTGCTCTTTGTACTGATTTATTAGCATTAAGAATGTAGGCATAGCAATGGTGTCTTGCGGCATATTCTATTTTTCTTACTTTTTCTAATTTTTCTTTTATTTCCTTTTCAGAATAGACAGGATAAGAGTAGGCTATAAATTTACTTCCCTTTTCTTTGTAAACACCTGTTGTATGGTCTTTAATCTCTTTGTAAGTGTCATTAAACATTAGAATACAAATTGAAAATGAAGAATTATGGTCAAAGATGTGTTAAACATTTTTAACAATTTCTAATTGATCTTTATCTATTGTTGTTTCGTAAATAATTTCACCTTCGATTCTTGGAGATTTCACTCCTTCAATTAATGTTTTGTTTGCTGTAAATATTCTAGCTTCATCCCATAGTTTTTGATCAATAAAGGATTGTAAAGTTTTTGCACCTCCTTCTATAATTAAAGATTGAATATTTTGTTTATATAATTCATGTAATATATTATTAATCATATTTCTATAATTAATTTTTATATAATAGTTTGAATTTAATTGTTTTGTTATTTGAGTATTAAAAATAATTGTTTTTGCTTCATTATTGAATATGATTAATTTTTTAGAAAGTTTTAGGTCTTTATCGATTACTATTCGTATTGGATTTTCACCCCTAATCTCTCTAACTGTGAGTGAAGGATTATCTTTTTCAACAGTAACCCTTCCTATTAAAATAGCATCCTCTTCTGCTCTGAACTGGTGTACTAATTTCTTAGAATCGCTAGAAGTCATCCAAAATGGTGCAATTTGGTTTTTAGGAGCTATAAAGCCATCTTTACTCTCAGCCCATTTTAGGATGATATATGGTCTTTTTTTCTCATGAAAAGTGAAAAATCGTTTATTTAACTCTTGACTTTCTTTTTCTAAAACACCAATATTTATTTCAATACCTGCTTTCTCCATTTTTAATATTCCTTTCCCATTAACATCAGAAAAAGTATCTACACAACCAATTACTACTTTAGGTATTTTATGTTCAATTATTAAGTTAGAGCAGGGTGGTGTTTTTCCAAAATGTGCACAAGGTTCTAGGTTAACATAAAGTGTCGAATACTTAAGTAAGCTTTTATTTTTTACACTTGCTATTGCATTTACTTCAGCATGTTCTTTGCCAAATTCCTTATGATAACCCTCTCCAATTATTTTATTTTCATGTACAATAACTGAACCTACCATTGGGTTTGGAGAAACATTTTCTAAGCCTTTTGTTGCTAACTCCAAGCACCTATTCATGAAAAACTCTTGATTTTGCATGCTTCAAAAATAGCAAAATCATACCTTTGTCCTATGGAAAAAGTCAGCAATATTATACCTTATTATATTAAGCAGTTAAAAGATATTGCTAAAGAGCGAGAAATTATTTCCTGGGCTTATATCAGTATAGACTTTCTTCTAGGATATAATCGTTCAGAATGTATTATTAATTCAGATAAGGAAATTGGTATTGATATTATAGATAGATTTCGTCAGATAATCGAGGATTTAAAAGCAAATATACCAATACAGTACATTTTAGGAGAAACTGAGTTTTATGGACTCAAATTCAAAGTTAATAAGCATACTTTAATTCCAAGACCAGAAACAGAAGAATTGGTATTATGGATATTAGAGCATGAATTTAATTCAGCGTTGGATATTGGTACAGGATCAGGTTGTATTCCTATTGCTATAAAGAAAAATAAAAATGTAGAAATTTCTGCAATAGATGTGTCTGAACCTGCTTTATTGGTTGCTAAAGAAAATGCAAAAAAAAATGAAGTTAAAATTAACTTTTTAAAGCAAGATATTTTAATAACGGATAATTTAGAAAGAGTTGATGTAATAATAAGCAATCCACCCTATGTATTAGAAAAAGAAAAAGATTTAATGCTTAGTAATGTCTTAGATAACGAACCACACTTAGCTCTTTTTGTTTCTAATAAAAACCCTTTATTATTTTATAAAAAAATTGCTGAACTTTCGTATGCATGTTTATCTAAAAATGGATTGTTATTTTTTGAAATAAACGAAAGTTTTGGAATTGAAATAATAGAATTATTAAAGTGTATTGGTTTTGTTGATATTGAGTTGAAAAAAGATATAAACGAAAAGGATAGAATGCTAAAAGCTATAAAGAATTAATTATTTTTGAAAATATAATTCATTACAATATGATATTAAAGAAAGAAGTTTTAAATATACAAGAGAAATGGTCTAAGGGCCTTTTGAAGATAGGAAAGCTACATAGAAACAGTTCAAATTATAAAAAAGAGGCTGTAAACTATTTATCAGAATTATATGGCTTTCATATGGGGGAAGTATTTTTTAAGCCAACTCTTGCTAGTATACAGCAATTTAGACTTACAAAAGATGCAGCTCTATCTTATTTTATTGGTGGAGATTCTAATTTTAATGAAGATGGTGGTTTTGCATTATTAAATTGGGAGGCAGTACGTTTTGAAAATATTGGTTTAAGAATTGAAGGAAACATTGCAATAGCTATGGGAAATTATTTTTTTCAAAAAGAAGATAAATCAGAAGTAAAGGTTGAATATACTTTTATCTATAAAAAAGATGATTCTGGAAAGCTTTGTATTATACTGCATGATTCACATTTCCCTTTCAATTCTTAGATGAATTCACAAGAGCGTATAGCGTTTCTAAGAAAAGAATTATCATCACATAATCATTCGTATTATGTAAAAGATACTTCTGTTATTTCTGATGTTGAGTTTGATCAATTATTGTCTGAACTTCAAAAATTAGAAAATCAATACCCTAATTTATTTGATGCAAACTCCCCTACACAAAGAGTGGGAGGTGAAGTTTTAGATGGTTTTACAGCTGTCAAGCATAAATACAGAATGCTTTCTCTAGGAAATACTTATTCAGCTGAAGATTTACATGATTTTGATCTACGGATTAATAAACTAACTGATGATGATTTTGAGTATGTATGTGAACTGAAATACGATGGAATTTCTATTAGTTTAACTTACGAAAATGGAGAGTTAACTCAAGCATTAACTAGAGGTGATGGTGCGCAAGGTGATGATGTTACTCACAACGTTAAAACTATTAAAAGTATACCTTTAAAGTTAAAAGGAGACTATCCTAAAAAGTTTGAAATTAGAGGAGAGATTTTCCTTCCAATTGCATCTTTAGCAAGTATGAATGAAATCAGAGTTCAGAAAGGATTGGAGCCTTATGCTAATCCAAGAAATACAGCTTCAGGTAGTATAAAATTGCTTGATTCCAAAGAGGTTGCTAAACGCCCATTGGATTGTTATTTATATTATTTACTCGGAGATAATTTGCCAACCAAAAAGCACTTTGATAATTTACAAAAAGCACGTGATTGGGGGTTTAAAATTCCATCAGAAATAGAAAGTTATAAGACAATAAATGAGGTGTTAAAATTTATAGAGAAATGGGATTTAAAACGCCATGATTTGCCATACGAAATTGATGGGATTGTTATAAAAGTAAATGATATAAATCTGCAACAAGAAATGGGTTTTACTGCCAAGTCTCCAAGGTGGGCAATTTCTTATAAGTTTAAGGCAGAACAAGTAGCAACTATTTTAGAAGAAATTACCTACCAAGTTGGTCGAACTGGAGCAATTACTCCTGTAGCCAACTTAACTCCTGTCCTACTAGCAGGAACAACAGTTAAGCGTGCATCATTACATAATGCTGATCAAATACAGAAGCTAGATATTCGTGAAGGAGATAAAGTATTTGTTGAAAAGGGAGGAGAAATTATTCCAAAAGTAATTGGAGTAGATTTAAGTGTTAGAGATTTATTTTCTCGGCCTACTCTTTATATTTCATATTGTCCTTCTTGTAATACTGAATTAGTACGTAAAGATGGAGATGTAAAGCATTATTGTCCGAATACTGAAAGGTGCTCTCCGCAAATAAAAGGAAGATTTGAGCATTTTATAAGTCGTAAAGCTATGAACATTGATGGTCTGGGGGCGGAGACTATTGAGCTTTTGATTCAAGAAAGATTAATTTCTAAGGTTTCTGATTTATATCTTTTGGAAAAGGAAGATGTGTTACCTTTAGAAAGAATGGCAGAGAAATCAGCTGTAAATTTAATTCTAGGATTAGAAGCTTCAAAGAGTATTCCTTTTGAAAGAGTGTTGTTTGGGCTTGGAATAAGGTATGTTGGGGAAACAGTCGCAAAAGTTTTAGTAAAACATTTTAAAACAATCGATAGAATAATTAATGCAGATATGGAAACTATGATTTCAGTAGATGAAATTGGTGATAAGATTGCTGAAAGTATAATTTCTTATTTTTCCCAGCAAAAAAACATCAATTTAATTATTGACCTTAAAAATTCAGGCTTACAGTTCGTTTCTAAAATTGAAGATACTTCAAAATCTGATCTCTTGAAGGGAATGAAGATTGTTGTATCAGGCGTATTTAATCATTATAGCAGAAGTGAATTAAAAAAAATGATTGAAGAACATGGTGGTAAAAATGTTGGATCTATTTCAAAAAGTACTACTTTTGTATTGTTTGGGGAAAATATGGGGCCAAGTAAAAAAGTTAAAGCTGAAAGTCTAGGGGTAAATATGGTGAATGAAGATGAATTTTTAGCAAAAATTAGCTAATGCAATTTATAGAAAATACAAAGAAAAAAATTGGAAAATGGGTTTTTCAAAATGAGTTAAAAACTAATAAGCGATTAAAAGAGGTGTGTAATTTGGATGTCGCTAAATCTGTAGGGATTTTATATGATGCTACATCAGAAGAACAAATTAAACAAGTAAAACCTTTTGTAGATTACTTTTCAACTTTAAAGAAGGACGTTAAAGCATTAGGTTTTGTAAATGCAAAGAAGTTATCATACTGTCATATTCCTAAGTTACAATATGATTTTTTTTATCAGAAAGATCTTAATTGGTATTATAAGCCACATAATTACATTATTGAAAATTTTATAAAAACGGAGTATGATATTTTGATTAATTTGTGTGATGGTAGTTGTATTCCTATTAAATATTTGGTTGCAAGTTCTTTAGCACACTTTAAGATTGGACAACATGAAGAAGGATATGAAATATATGATTTGATGATTGCATTAAAGGAAGATAAAAGTAAGGATAAACTCATGAGAGAAATAAAGCATTATATCAATTTAATAAATAAGTAAAATGGATAAAATTAAAGGTACAGGGGTGGCACTTATCACACCATTTAATGAGGATTTGAGTATTGATTATGATGGTCTGGAAAATCTAATTAATTATCAAATTGATGGTGGAATAGATTATTTAGTTTTAATGGGTACTACTGGTGAAAGTGCAGTTTTATCAAAACAAGAAAAGCAATCAGTAATTGCTTTCTGTATAAAGATTAATAAGGGTGTATTACCTATAGTTTTAGGAATTGGAGGTAATAACACCTTATCTTTAGTAGAGGAAATCAAGAGCACTAATTTTACGGGCGTTGATGCTATACTTTCTGTTTCACCTTATTATAATAAACCTACTCAAGAGGGTATTTATTTACATTATAAAATGATTGCAGAGGCTTGTCCTTTACCTATTATACTCTACAATGTTCCTGGTCGTACAGCAAGTAATATGACAGCTGATACTACTTTGCGTTTGGCAAATGATTTTAAAAATATTGTTGCAGTAAAGGAAGCTTCAGGTAATATGGATCAAATTATGAAAATTATTAAAAATAAAAATAGTGATTTTGTTGTGCTATCTGGTGATGATGGACTTACTTTGCCAATGATCTATATGGGGGCAGAGGGCGTTATTTCAGTAATCGGACAGTTGCTCCCTAAGAATTACTCTGATATGGTTTCTTTTGGAATATCAGGAAATAACAACATAGCTAATCAAATGCACTATAAATTGTATGATTTTTACGGACCTCTTTATTCTGAGGGTAACCCTTCAGGAGTAAAAGCTTGTTTAGAATTATTAGAAATTTGTAAGTGTTTTGTTCGACCTCCTCTTATTGAAGCAAGTGATGCAATAAAAAATGAAATTAAAAGTTTATTAAAAAAATGAAAAATCTAATACTAGCAATTATGGCAATCCTCTCTTTTACTAATATTGATGCACAAGAATCAATTTATGATATATCGATCAATGATATTAGCGGTAATAATATTGATTTGAATGAATTCAAAGGAAAACATATTTTATTTGTTAATGTGGCTTCAGAATGTGGCTTTACATCACAATATGCTGGACTTGAAGAGTTGCATCAGCAGTATAAAAATGATTTAATTGTAATTGGATTACCTTGTAATCAGTTTGGAGGTCAGGAGCCGGCAGCAGAAAAAGAAATTCAACTTTTTTGTACCAAAAACTTTGGAGTAAGCTTTTTAATGACGGAAAAAATTGATGTTAGAGGTGAAAAAATGCACCCACTTTATAATTGGCTGACCAACAAAAAAGTAAATGGAAAATCTAGTTCCTCAGTAAAATGGAATTTTCAGAAATATATTGTAAGTGGGAAGGGAGATTTTGTAAACTACTTTTACTCTACAACAAAACCAATGAGCACAAAAATCACTTCAATAATAGAGTGATAAATTAAAATTAGGTTACTTTACTAGATAAAAAATATTTTAGGAATATTCAATTATACCATTTATCTTTACCACATTAAAATTATTATGAAAAAAATAACAACATTACTATTTATTGCCTTAGTATTTAATTCTTGCGGAGAATACCAGAAAGTATTAAAAAGTGATGATTACAATTATAAGTATACTAAAGCAGTTGCTTATTATGAAGCAGAAGATTTTAATAGAGCTATGCCTTTATTTAATGAATTATCAACTGTACTAAGAGGTACTGCTAAAATGGAAGAAGTAAGTTATTATTTTGCTTATTGTCATTATTCTGCCAGTGATAATTTAATGGCAGCATATTTATTTAAGAATTACACTCAAAATTATCCAAATGGAAAGCATGCTGAAGAGTGTGCATATATGACAGCATATTGTTATTATCTTGAAGCTCCTAATTTTTCTCTTGATGCAACCAATAATTACAAAGCAATAAATGAATTGCAAACTTTTGTTGACAGATTCCCTAATAGTAATAGAGTTGAAAAATGTAATTCATTATTAGATGAATTAAGAACTATCTTGTCAAAAAAAGCATTTGAAAATGCTAAACAATATTTTACAACAGAAAATTATAAATCGGCAATTATTGCATTGGAAAATGTACTGATTGATTTTCCGTCTTACACGAACAGGGAAGAAGTATATTTTTTAATTGTAAAATCATCCTACTTATTAGCTATAAATAGTATTAGTACTAAAGTTAGATCTAGGCTTAAAGATACTTTAGATGCTTATGCTCAATTTAAGGATAGCTATCCAAATAGTGATTTAATAAAAGATTTAGAGAACACATATAATAAAACGAATCAAACTTTAACTGAATTAAAAGAAAAAAAAGATGAAATTTAAAAACACAGGAGCTCAAAAATCTACAATAACTAGAGATGTAAATGATTTTGTTGCAAAAACAGATAATATTTTTAAAGCTGTTTCAGTGATGGCAAAAAGATCAGCACAAGTTAATGAGAAAATGAAAGCAGAATTAATGTTAAAGTTAGAAGAATTTGCATTAACTCAAGAACAATTGGATGAAGTTTTTGAAAATCAAGAACAAATTGCAGTTTCAAAATTTTATGAAAGCTTACCAAAGCCTTGGGCAATTGCAATGAAAGAATTGTTAAATAATGAAATCTATATACGTGATGCTGATTTAGAAGAAAGTATAGATGGCTCAAATAATAATGCTTAAGGGTAAGAAAGTATTATTAGGAGTAACAGCTAGTATTGCGGCTTATAAAACAGCTGAATTAGTACGTCTATTTATAAAAGAAGGAGCTTTAGTTCGAGTTATTCAAACTGAGGCTTCTTTAGATTTTGTAGCTCGTTTAACCTTAGCTACTTTGTCTGACAATCCTGTATTAACAAAAATGGTTGATCCTGATAGTGGTGAGTGGAGTAATCATGTTGAGTTAGGTTTGTGGGCTGACTTTATGGTAATTGCTCCTTTATCTGCTAATACTATGGCAAAAATGAAAAGTGGAGAATGTGATAATTTGCTTTTAGCTACATATTTATCTGCTAAATGTCCTGTTTATTTTGCTCCTGCTATGGATTTAGATATGTATAAGCATCCTTCAACAAAGCTAAATATTAGTTCATTACAAGAATTTGGAAATATTCTTATTCCTTCAGGAATTGGGGAGTTAGCTAGCGGTTTAGTAGGTGAGGGTAGAATGGCTGAACCATTTGAAATCATTGACAGCATTACTAATGAGTTAAATAAGAATCTGCCTTTAACTAATAAAAAAGTATTAGTTACTGCAGGTCCAACTCATGAATCTATTGATCCTGTTCGCTTCATTGCTAATAGTTCATCAGGTAAGATGGGAATTGCATTAGCAATTGAGGCGGCAAATAATGGAGCCTTAGTTAATTTAATTTTAGGCCCTACACATTTGAAATGTAAACATGCTAATATTACAGTTTACAAAGTAATTACTGCATCACAAATGTTGGATCAAGTAAATTCTCATTTTTCAGAAGCAGATATTGGTATTTTTGCTGCTGCTGTAGCTGATTATAAACCAATTATTATTGCTGAAAATAAGATCAAGAAATCAAACAGAAATTTAAATATATGTCTTGAAAAAACAGTAGATATTCTTGCAGAAATGGGGAAAAAGAAAAATCAAAAGCAATTTATTGTTGGTTTTGCATTAGAAACAAATAATGAGTTTGAAAATGCGCAAGATAAATTAAAAAGAAAAAATTTAGATATGATTGTATTGAATTCATTAAATAATAAGGGTGCTGGTTTTCAACATAATACTAATAAAATATCTATTATTGACAAAGCAAATAACATTAGTAATTTTAAGTTAAAAGATAAAAGTGAAGTTGCTAAAGATATTATTGTTAAAATAATTGAACTAAGTGAATAAGAAATTTTTTTTATATGTATTATTTTGTGTGTTTACTTTAAATATAAGTGCACAAGAACTATTGTGTAATGTTAGAGTTAATTCAAGTCAAGTTCAAACTAGTGATAGAAAGGTTTTTCAAACTATGCAGACTGATATTTATGAATTCATTAATAATAAAAAATGGTCTACTACTAGCGTTCAAAATGAGGAGCGTATTGAATGTACTATCATGATTAATATTAGTAAAAAAATATCCAATGATGAGTTTGAGGCTTCAATTCAGATACAAAGTACAAGGCCTATTTATGCTACTTCTTATAAATCTACTTTATTTAACTATTTAGATAATAACTTTAGATTTAAGTATTTAGAGTATCAGTCTTTAGAGTTTTCTGAATCTACTCATCTTTCTAACCTTACGTCAGTTTTAGCTTTTTATGTTAATATAGTGTTGGGTTTAGACTTTGCTTCCTTTTCTGAAGAAGGTGGTAATGAGTATTTTAATAGAGCTCAGAAAATAGTAAGTAATGCTCAAAATGCTCCTGAAACTGGATGGAAGGCGTTTCAAAGTGATAAGAACAGATATTGGCTAGTAAATGATTTAATTGATCAAAGGTATTCTGATTTTCATTTGTGTATGTATCATTATCATAGGTCTGGAATGGATAATTTATCTGAAGAGCCAGATGATGCTCGTTTTGAAATTACTGAAGCATTAGAGAGCTTAAAAAGTATTTATCGTGAAAATGCTTCCGCTTTTATTTTAAAACTTTTTTTTGATGCTAAATCAGATGAGATTATTAAGATATATTCTGAAGCTTTCCCTAATGAAAAAGCTAGGATTGTTAAAACATTAATTGAGATAGACCCTTCTCGTTCCACAAAGTATGAGGCGATTACCAATTCATCACAAGGGGGTAGATGATAAAAAGTTTACACATTCAGAATTATGCTTTATTAAAAAACGTATTTATTGATTTCACTGATGGATTTACTGTAATTTCAGGAGAAACAGGATCTGGCAAATCAATTATGTTAGATGCTTTATCACTACTTTTAGGGAAAAGAGTAGAGCGTTTTACAGCAGATGAAAATCGATCCAAAAGCACTATTGAGGCAATATTCATTATTGACAGCTCTAAAGAGCAATTCTTTATAGATAATGATTTAGATTTTGAAAAAGAAACTGTAGTTAGACGTGAGATAAATTCATTTGGAAAAAGTAGAGCGTTTATTAATGATACTCCTGTTTTATTGCAGGTCTTAACTGCTTTTGGAAAGCAGATTATTGAAATTCACTCTCAACATCAGTCCGTATTATTAAAAGATGAACAGGCTCAATTTTTATTGATTGATCAATTATCCAAATCAGAAAATGAACTATTTAAATATCAGCAAAAGTTAAAGCAATATACTGCTCTAGTTTCAGAATTAAATATTGTTAAAAAATCAGGTAGTCTTTCTTCGTCGGAGCTGGATTTTTTACAATTTCAGTTTGAGGAATTAAATAGTGCTAACTTAATAGAAAATGAAAAAGAAGATATAGAAAACAATATTTCATTATTGGAGAATGTTGATGGAATATCAAATGCTATTGTAGATGGGGAACATTATTTAAATAATGATGATGGAATTCTTACTTCTTTAAGTATTGTTAAAAGAAAGCTTATTGAGTTTGATGCTTTTGATGCTTTATCAACAAGATTGGATGCTGTGTTAATAGAATTGAATGATATAAATACAGAATTATCTGAAATAAATAGTAAGTTAAATGCTGATCCTGAGCAATTATTGAAATTAAATAATCGCTTAGATATATTAAATAATTTATTGCTAAAACACCGAAAAAAATTTATTGAAGAGTTAATAGATTTAAAGAATGAAATTGAGAAAAAAATTATCCTTTCATCCTCATTTGAAATGCAAGTCATAGAAAAACAAAAAGAAATAGAAAAACAGATTATAGTTTTAAAAGCTGTTGCCGAAGTTTTAAATTTAAAGAGAACTAAGGCTTTACCAAAAATAAAACTTTTGATTGAGAAGCATTTACAAGAATTAGGGATGCCGCACGCTAATTTTAAAGTAGTACTAACTAAAACTGATCAGTTTTATCAAAATGGAAATACAACTATTTCTTTTTTATTTTCTGCTAATAAAGGAAGCGCTTTACAAGAAGTCGCTAAAGTAGCTTCAGGTGGTGAGCTTTCAAGGTTAATGTTGGCTATAAAGTATATAGTAGCACAGTTTTCAAAAGTAAATATCCTTGTTTTTGATGAGATTGATACTGGTGTTAGTGGTGAGATCGCAAGTTTAATGGGGGAGATGATGCTTAATATTAGTAAAGATAATCAGCTAATTTCAATTTCTCATTTACCTCAAATTGCCTCCAAAGCAAATAATCACTTTAAAGTAGTGAAAAGAGTTGTTAGCGGTAATACTGTTTCTGATATTATTGCTTTAAACCGTCAACAGAGAGTTGAAGAGATAGCTAAATTATTAAGTGGTAAAAAATTAACAAAGGCAGCATTTGATAATGCTGAAGAGTTATTAAATCAATAAGTTTATATTTGCAAAATAAATTAAATAAAATGGCAAACAATATTTTAAAAGGAAAGAGAGGGATTATTTTTGGAGCATTAGATAGTAAGTCTATAGCTTGGAAAGTTGCAGAACATGCGCATGCTGAGGGTGCTAAATTTGTACTTACGAATGCACCTATCGCATTACGCATGGGTACAATTAGTGAATTAGCGGAACAAACCAACTCTAAGGTTATTCCAGCAGATGCAACTTCTATGGAGGATTTAAAAGCTCTATATGATGGAGCAATGGAGGAGTTAGGAGGTAAGATTGATTTTGTGCTTCATTCTATAGGAATGTCTGTAAATGTCCGTAAGGGAAAGGCATATTATGAACAAAATCATGACTGGACTATGAAGGGTTATGATGTTTCAGCATTGTCTTTCCATAAAACTATGCAAGCTGCCTGGGAACTCGATGCTTTGAGTGAATGGGGATCAGTTGTAGGGCTTTCTTATATTGCAGCACAAAGAGTTTTTCATACTTACAACGATATGGCAGACAACAAGGCTATGTTAGAGTCCATTGCAAGAAGTTTTGGTTATCATTATGGAATAAGAAGAAATGTGAGGGTAAATACAATATCTCAATCACCTACTGAAACTACAGCTGGTAGTGGAGTTGCTGGTTTTGATGGCTTTTATAGGTTTGCAAATGATCTTTCTCCTTTAGGTAATGCAACATCTGATGAATGTGCTGATTATTGTATTTCTATGTTTTCTGATTATACTAGAAAAGTCACTATGCAAAACTTATTTCATGATGGGGGATTCTCCTTTACTGGAATGAGTGAAACAGCAATGGCTACTTATCTAAAAGTAATGGAAGATGAAAAGAAAGCTTCTGATAAAAAATAATTATAATTAATTGCAAAAAATCCCACTTTTCAGTGGTTTTTTTGTTACTCTTTTTTAACTGAATTTTTTGCTTTTAACTTAGGTTTATTTATTTTCATAACTAAAGTTGATTTATCTTTGTGTAAGCTGACTTTTATTGTATCACCTTCTTTAATTTGAGCATTTATTATCTCTTCTGATAATGGATCTTCAAAATATCTTTGAATTGCTCGCTTTAAAGGTCTCGCGCCAAATTTAGAATCAAACCCTTTTTCAGCAATAAAGTCTTTAGCCTCTTCTGATATTTTAACTGTATATCCTAATGTATCAATACGCTTTAATAAGCTATTCATTTCAATATCTATAATCTTATCAATATCTTTTTTATCTAAACTATTAAATACAATTACATCATCAATTCTATTTAAAAATTCTGGAGCAAAAGCTCTTTTTAGTGCTTTTTCAATTACACTTTTTGAATGAGATTCAGAGTTATTTATTTTTGCTTTAGTATTAAATCCTATGCCTTGACCGAAATCTTTTAATTGACGAGCTCCAATATTTGAAGTCATTATAATAATAGTGTTCTTAAAGCTAATTTTTCTTCCTAAGCTATCAGTCATTTGCCCATCATCTAACGCTTGTAATAAAATATTAAATATGTCAGGGTGTGCCTTTTCAATTTCATCTAGTAGTATAACGGAATAAGGTTTTCTTCTTATTTTTTCAGTAAGTTGGCCACCTTCTTCATATCCTACATATCCAGGAGGAGCTCCAACCAACCTACTTACGGCAAATTTTTCCATATATTCACTCATATCTAAGCGTATCAGAGATTCTTGAGAGTCAAACATTTCTTCTGATAAAGTTTTAGTAAGTTGTGTTTTTCCAACTCCTGTAGGTCCTAAAAAAATAAATGAACCAATTGGTTTGTTTGGGTCCTTAAGTCCAACTCTATTTCTTCTAATAGCTTTTACAACTTTTTCAACTGCTTCATCTTGTCCAATTATTTTTGATTTAATATTATCAGTCATTGATGAAAGCTTCTTTCTTTCTTGAGATGCAATTCTATTTACGGGAATTCCTGTCATTATTGAAACAACATCTGCTACATTTTCTTCTGAGACAGTTTCTTTATGTGCTTTTAATTCCTTTTCCCATATATCTTTGGCGTGTTCAAGTTGAGCGGTAATTTTCTTTTCATTATCTCTTAATTCAGCTGCTATTTCAAACTTCTGTTTTTTGATAGCACCTTTTTTCTGAACAGTAATCTCATCTAAATTAAATTCTAAATTTGTAATATTTTCTGGAACTTTAATGTTTGTTATATGAACTCTTGATCCTGCTTCGTCTAGTGCATCAATAGCTTTGTCTGGTAAAAACCTATCATTCATGTATCTGTCAGTTAATATTACGCATGCTTTTATTGCATCGTCAGTATAACTTACATTATGATGTTCTTCATATTTAAACTTTATGTTTGTAAGTATTTCTATTGTTTCATCTATAGATGTAGGCTCTACTATCACTTTCTGAAATCTTCTTTCTAATGCTCCATCCTTTTCAATATGTTGACGGTATTCATCAAGAGTTGTTGCGCCAATACATTGTAGTTCTCCTTTTGCTAATGCAGGTTTAAACATATTAGAAGCATCTAAAGATCCTGAAGCGCCTCCAGCTCCAACTAAAGTGTGTATTTCATCAATAAATAAGATAATATTAGGGTTTTTCTCTAATTCACTGATAATTCCTTTCATTCTTTCTTCAAATTGGCCTCTGTATTTAGTGCCTGCAACTAATGCGGCTAAGTCAAGCATTACAATTCTTTTGCTAAACAAAACTCTTGAGACTTTTCTTTCTACTATTCTAAGCGCTAACCCTTCAGCAATAGCTGATTTACCTACTCCTGGTTCTCCTACTAATATTGGATTGTTCTTCTTTCTTCTGCTTAGGATTTGAGATACTCTTTCAATTTCTTTATGTCTTCCCACAACAGGATCTAGTCTTCCTTCTTTAGCGTATTTTGTTAAATCTCTTCCAAAATTATCCAAAACAGGAGTTAGGTTTTTAGAATTTGATTTTGGTTTTTCAATTTTTGATGAGCCAAAAACATCATCATTTTCTTCATCATCATCTTCACCGAAAGAATCATCATTTTTTGATCTAATATCAGAAATAGATGAATCATATTCTTCTAAAATAATTTCATAATTAAGGTGCAAGTGTTTAAAAGATATAGTAACTATATTGCTTTTGTCAAGTAAGATGGCAAGTAAAACATGAATTGTTTTTATTTCTTCTTCTCCTAAATTTTTACGTTCCATTATTGATTTTTTAAGAATACGTTCCGTTTGCTTTTTAAAATCAATGCTATCTTTATCAATACTAGATCTACTATCTCTTTTTGTAATATTGCTTTCAATAATGACGCGTAAGTCTTTAGGGTCTATTCCTAAGCTTTTAAGTGTATTTATAGCAGTACCACCACCTTCTCGTAATATGCCTAAAAATAAATGTTCAACTCCTATACTTTCGCCTCCTAATCTAATTACCTCTTCTCTTACATAGGTAAAAACATCTTTCATTCTACTTGAAAATCCTGTATTCATAACTTGTTGTTTTAATTTATTCTTAAATCTGCTGCAAGATACTTACTAAAAACCTATACTCAACAATAGTATTACTTCATTTTTTTTAACAAATATTGTTCATAACTTATAAGGTAAAAACTAAGCGTTTTACTGTTATAAATACGCAAATTTCTTTTATTTGTTACCTTAACGAAAAAAGATATAAAATATGTCATTAGGCGAAAAAATTATTCCTATTAATATTGAGGAGGAGATGAAATCAAAGTACATTGATTATTCAATGTCAGTTATTGTGTCAAGAGCTTTGCCAGATGTTAGAGATGGATTGAAGCCAGTGCACAGGAGGGTTTTGTTTGGTATGCATGAGTTAGGTATTAAATCTAATACTGCTTACAAGAAATCAGCAAGAATTGTTGGGGAAGTATTAGGTAAGTTCCATCCCCATGGTGATACTTCAGTTTATGATGCTATGGTTCGTATGGCTCAGCCTTGGAGTTTGCGCTACATGTTAGTTGACGGGCAAGGAAATTTTGGTTCTGTTGATGGTGATAATCCTGCAGCAATGCGTTATACTGAGGCTAGAATGCGTAAGGCTGCAGAAGATATGTTATTGGATATAGATAAAGAAACAATTGATTGGAACTTAAATTTTGATGATACATTAAAAGAGCCATCTGTTTTACCAGCAAGGCTACCAGCTTTGCTTTTAAATGGTGCAACTGGTATTGCGGTTGGTATGGCAACTAATATGCCTCCACATAACATCACTGAGATTGTGAACGGGACTCTTGCTTATATTGAAAAGAGAGGTGATTTAGAAATTGCTGACTTAATGGAGTATGTAAAAGCTCCTGACTTTCCAACAGGAGGGACAATTTATGGCTATGATGGTGTGCGTTCTGCTTTTGAAACAGGTAGAGGACGTATAGTAATTAGAGCTAAAGTTCGTTTTGATGAATCAGGTACAAGAGAGCAGATAATTGTTGAAGAGATTCCTTATATGGTGAATAAGGCTAATATGATTAAGCAAACTGCTGATTTAGTGAATTCTAAGAAGATAGATGGAATTGCTGACATTAGAGATGAGTCTGATAGAAATGGAATGCGAATTGTTTATGATTTAAAGCGTGACGCAATTCCTAACATTGTACTAAACAAGTTGTATAAGTATACTTCTCTACAGTCTTCATTTTCAGTAAATAACATTGCACTTGTAAAAGGAAGGCCTCAGATGTTAAATTTAAAAGAATTGATTGGTTATTTTGTAGATCATAGACATGAAGTTTTAGTTAGAAAAACAAAATACGAATTAGCAGCAGCAGAAAAGAGAGCACATATTTTAGAAGGTTTATTAATTGCACTTGATAATCTAGATGCTGTAATTAAATTAATTCGTTCTTCTCGTACACCTGAAGATGCGAGAAACGGCTTGATTAGTAATTTTCAATTATCAGAGGTTCAGTCAAGAGCTATTTTGGACTTAAGATTACAAAAACTTACTGGTCTTGAGATGGATAAGATAAAAGCTGAGCATGCTGAAATAATGGAAAAAATTGTGCAACTAAACTTAATTTTATCTGATGAAGATTTAAGATTTACTATGCTTTCTGACGACTTAAAAGAAGTAAAAGAAAAGTATGGTGATGAGAGAAGATCTAATATTGAATACTCTTCATCTGAAGTAAGCATTGAAGATATGATACCAAATGAGGAAGTATTAATTACTATTTCTCATTTAGGATACATAAAAAGAACATCATTGAGCGAGTATCGATCTCAAAATAGAGGAGGAGTTGGTAGTAAAGGCGCTACAACTAGGGACGAAGATTTTGTGGAAGAAATGGTTATGGCAAATAATCATGATTATATGTTATTCTTTACTGAACAGGGTAGGTGTTTTTGGCTAAAAGTATATGAAATACCTGAGGGTGGAAAAACAGCTAAGGGTAGAGCTATTCAGAACATGATTAACTTACCTAAGGATGATAAAATTATGGCTTACATCAATACCAAGGACTTAAAGGATGAGGAATATATCAATTCTCACTATATAGTTATGTGTACTAAGAAAGGAGTTATTAAAAAGACTTCTTTAGAGCAATACTCTAGACCTAGAACAAATGGAATTAATGCAATAACTATTCGTGAAGGAGATCAATTGTTAGAGGCTAAAATGACTACTGGAAATTCTCAAATCATGATGGCTGTTAAGTCAGGAAAATCTATACGCTTTGAAGAAGAGAAAGTCAGATCAATGGGTCGTACTGCTGCAGGTGTAAGAGGAATTAGATTGCCTTCTGAAGATGATGAAGTTGTAGGAATGATTTGTATTAATGACATGGAATCATCTGTTTTAGTAGTCTCTGAAAATGGATATGGGAAGCGTTCAGCTGTTGAAGATTATAGAATTACAAATAGAGGTGGAAAGGGAGTAAAAACTATTAATGTTACAGAAAAAACAGGTGGCTTAATTGCTCTTAAAAATGTTACTGATGCTGATGATTTAATGGTAATTAATAAATCAGGTGTTACTATTAGGATTGGTGTAGACACATTAAGAGTAATGGGAAGAGCAACTCAAGGAGTTAAAATTATAAGATTAAGAGATGAGGATAGTATTGCTTCAGTTGCTTGTGTTTCTAAATGGGAAGAGGAGGAGGATTTGTTATTAGATGATGATGGTAATGTAATTGAAGTTGTTGTTGGTATTGATAATGAAGAGACAACAAATGATGAGACCTCTACTAAAGAAAATGAAGATAATAATACAAAAGAAAACAATGATGAAAATGAAGAAAAATAATTTTTTAATAGTTGCATTTCTGATTACACTAACTACAGTCGCGCAAGATGTTATTGAAACGACTTTAGTAAAACCTGCAAGTAGTAACCCTATGGACATTCCTTATGAAAAATGGGAGCTTCCAAACGGATTAACAGTATTAATTCATGAAGATCACTCTGATCCTATTGTTCATGTAGATGTTACATATCATGTTGGAAGTAATCGTGAAGCAGCTGGAAAATCAGGATTTGCTCACTTTTTCGAACATATGATGTTTCAGGGCTCTGAACATGTAGCTGATGAGCAGCATTTCAGGATTATTGGTGATGCTGGGGGTACCTTTCAAGGAACAACTAATTCTGATAGAACTAATTATTATGAAACACTTCCAAGTAATTATTTAGAGACTGCTTTATGGTTAGAATCAGATAGGATGGGTTTTATGCTAAATGCAGTTACTCAAGAAAAGTTTGAAAACCAGAGAGATGCAGTAAAAAATGAAAAATATCAAAATCAGATTAACCAACCTTACGGATTGAGTACAGAGATTTTAGGACAAACTTTATATCCAAATGGACATCCATATAGCTGGCCTGTAATTGGATATGTAGATGATTTGGATAGAGCTACACTTCAAGATTTAAAAGACTTTTTTTTAAGATGGTATGGTCCAAATAATGCAATTCTTACTATTGCTGGTGATATTACAGCTAAAGAAGTTATGCCAATGGTAGAAAAGTATTTTGGAAGTATTAAAAGAGGAGCAACTGTTAGAAGGCAAAAAGTAAGTGCTCCTAGGCTTTCATCTGATCTATATACAGGTTATACAGATAATGTATACTTACCTTTAACAGATGTTGTTTTTCCCACAGTGCCTAATTATCATAAGGACGAAGCACCATTAGATATGTTAGCTGCATTAATGGGAAATGGAAATAATTCTTTATTCTATAAGAATTTTATTAAATCAGAGAAAGCAATGCAAGCAAATGTTTATCATCCGTGCCGTGAGTTAGCAGGTGAGTTTCATTTCCAAGTTCTTACATTTCCTGATTGGCAAGAAGATCCAGGTATTTACTTCAATAATATTGAAGCCGATATTAGAAATACAATTGCAGAATGGGAAGAAAAAGGATTTACAAATGAGGAGTTAGCTATGGTTAAAACAGAAATGGAAACACAAATAATTAGTCAAAAGACATCTATTTCTTCTAAAGCATCTGCAATCTCATCAATGGAATGGTTAGGTAGAGGAAGATATAATGTTTATGATATGATTAAAATGTATAATGATGTTACTAGAGAGGATATTATTAGAGTATTTAATAAATATATTAAGAACAGAAAAGCAGTTTTTTTAACTGTTCGTCCTAAAAGCCCTTTTGTAAAGGAATTAGATAGCATTATTAGTGTCAACCCAAATGCTAATTTAATTCTAAAGGAAGATCCACAATATGCAAACTTAGTATACAAAAGACCTGAAGATAGTTTTGAAAGAAATGTACAGCCAACAGCTGGACTTCCTAAAGCACCACAAGTTCCTGAATACTATAAAACAACATTTGAAAATGGTCTTAAAGTAATTGGAACAAAAACCTCTGAAACACCAAAGGTATACCTAAGATTAACACTTAAAGGAGGTACACTTTTAGAAGAAGCTAAAAAAGTTGGTTTGGCTTCATTTACTGCTGATATGATGAATGAAAGTACAAAAACAAAAGATTCAGAAGCCATAAGTGTTGCTTTAAGAAGCTTAGGTTCTTCTATTTCTTTTTCTTCAAGTGGAACTGAAACCTTTATGTATATCGAAACAATGACTAAAAACTTGGATGCTACTTTAGTTTTGGCAAAAGAAAAGTTATTGGAACCTGCATTTAATGCTGAAGATTTTAAAAGAGTAAAAAAACAAATAGAAGAAGGTTTGGAGTCTATGAAAAAGAATGCTCAATTCTTAGCCTCTACAAATTACACTCATAAGTTATTTGGTGAAACTCCTTTTGGAAGAATGCCTTCTAGTAAAACAATAAAAAAGATAAAAATTAGTGATGTTCAAGCATACTATGATGCATTTTATTCTCCAAAAGTAGCTTCATTAGTTATAGTTGGTGATATTGATGAAAGTACTATTATATCAAAACTTGATTTCTTAAAAAACTGGAATGGAGAGGATGTAAATATTCCTAATCCATCTGATTTTGATTTTCCAGAATCTCAAGAAACACAAATCTACATAATTGATAAAGAAGGAGCTTCTCAATCAAATATCTTTTTAGGGCATACTGCTGATAATTTTGATATTGCTGGAGATCACTTTAAATCTAATGTTATGAATTATCCGCTGGGAGGTGGAGCTAGCGGTAGATTATTCTTAAATTTAAGAGAAGATAAAGGTTATACATATGGAGTATATTCTTTCTTTAGAGCTTCAGAATATACAGGAGCATTCACTGTTTTCTCATCAGTAAAAACGGAAGCGACAGATAGTGCATTAGTAGAAATATTTAATGAGTTAAATGCTATGACTTTAACAGGAGTAACTGCTGATGAATTGGCTTCAACAAAAAGTTCAATATTAAATAGTGAAGCGTTAGAATATGAATCGCCAAGGCAGAAGCTTGGTTTCTTAAATAAGATGTTAAAACACGATTTAGATGAAAGCTTTATTGATGCACAAACAGATGTATTAAATAACATTACTTTAGATGAGATTAATGCATTAGCTAAAGCAAAAATTCATCCTGATAAAATGACTATAGTAATTGTAGGTAATAAATATTTGATTAAAAAGAAATTACAAAACTTACAATCTAATACTGATGGTGTAAAGTATAACTTTAAAGTAACAGAAATTAAACAATAAAAACATGATAAAAAAAGGACTTTTAATATTACTATTATTCACTTTGTTTTCTAACCTTATTTCTGCACAAAAGCACAATGTTGTAAACGCATCTATTGCTTTAAGAAATGAGGAATATGTTGATGCTAAAAAATACATTGATGAAGCGTATGAAACAGAGAGTACATCAAATGATGCTAAAATGTGGAACTATCGTTCTCAAATCTATTTACAAATTGCTTTAAAACAAGATAATCTTGATAAAAATGCTATTTTCAAAGCAACTGAAGCTCACCTAAAATGTTTACAAACTGATAAAAAAGGTAGAGTTATTGTTAGAAAATGGACAACAAAGGAAGATGTTCTAGCAGGAATAGTACAATGTGGTTATAATTTATTTAATAAAGCAATTGAAGAGTACAACTCAGGTAATTATGTTAGTTCTTTAAAGCATTATTCCGCCATTTTTAAAATCATTCCATTTGATACCGAAGATCAATTAAAAAGAGGTAACATTACTAAAGAAACAATATTATATAATTCTTTTTTTTCTTCTAAGAAAATGAAAAATAATGTTAAATCAAAAGAATTATTACAAGAGTTGATAGATATTAATTTTAATGACCCTGCTATTTTTGTTCAAATGAGTAATATATTCATTGAAGAAGGGAAAACTGATAAAGCACTTGAATACTTAGCCTTAGGCAGAGAGAGTTTTGAGGAAGATCAAGGTCTAATTAATACTGAAATTAATTTATATATTCAGCTTGGTCGAACCTCAGAGCTAATAGGTAAGTTAGGTGAAGCAATTGCTTTAGATGATGAAAATGAGTTATTGTATTTTAATAGAGGTACAATTTTTGATCAAGAAGGGGATATTGATAATGCTGAAAAAGATTATTTAACTGCTTTACAATTGAATCCTTCTGCATTTGGAGCTAACTACAATTTGGGAGCTCTTTACTTTAATCAAGGAGTTGAAACTAAAAATAAAGCAAATGCAACTTCAAATAATTCTTTGTATAAAAAATTGAATATGGATGCTGAAGCAGTATTTGCAAAAGCTTTACCATATTTGGAAACAGCACACAATTTAAATTCTGAAGATAAAAATACTTTACTCTCTTTAAAACAATTGTATTATTTAGATGGGGATTATGCAAAATCTGAAGAGATGAAAAAGCTTATCGAGGAATTAAAATAGAAGTATTAGTTACTTTCTACTCTTAACCTTTATTAATTCAAATATTTATAAAAATGAAAATTAGAATAATCTTATTATTAATCATATCAATAATATTTAATTCTCAAATAACATCTCAGAATATATTTAGCAAGAACACTAAGACTAAAATTTCTGATCCTATTGAGTTAAAGACAAAAAATCATGAAGTATTCAAAGGTTTATTTACGATTTACCAGAACAAAAAGGATGGAAAATCATACATTGAAATTGATTCAACTCACCTTGATAAAGAGTTTATTTATTTTAGCTATATTGAAAATGGAGTTACTGATGCTGGAGCTGTGAAAGGTAGTTATAGAGGTTCAAAAATAATTAAGATTAATAAATTCTATGATAAAATTGACTTTACCATAGAAAACACTTCTTTTTATTTTGATGATGAAAGCCCGCTTAAGAAGGCAGAAAACACTAATATTAATACTCCAATTATTATTTCAGAGACAATTATTGCTACTAGTGAAGATAAAAAAAGGTTTCTACTAAATGCAGATAATATTTTTCTTAATGAATCTTTTCAACAAATTAAATACTCATACCCTGGAGCGTATAAAGGATTTAAACTTGGCAACTTAAGTAAGAATAAAACTAGATATGATAAAATCAGAAATTATCCAGAAAATACCGATATTGTAGTTAATTATTTTTATGAAAGTAAATATCCTTCAAAAAGAGGAGGGGGGGCAATTACTGATTCTAGAAATGTATCTGTTCTTGTTCAGCATAGTTTGGTTAAAATGCCAGATAATAATTTCAAATCTAGAAAAGATGATTCCAGAGTAGGCTTTTTTACTACTAAATCTAATGATATGACTAGCGTGGACCAAGTTAATTATAGAGATTTTATTAATAAATGGAAATTAGTAAAAAAGGATACAACACAATTTCTTTCGGAACCTATTAAACCTATCGTTTGGTGGATTGAAAATACAACACCATTTGAATTTAGAGATATTATAAAAGAAGGTGTTGAAAGATGGAATATAGCTTTTGAGAAAGCAGGTTTTATAAATGCTATTCAGGTTAAAGTTCAACCTGATACTGCTGATTGGGATGCTGGTGATATAAGATATAATGTTTTGCGATGGACATCTTCTCCGAATCCACCATGGGGAGGATATGGTCCTTCATTTGTTAATCCTAGGACAGGTGAGATTCTAGGAGCTGATATAATGCTAGAGTGGTCTTATATTACAAATAGAATAGTTGCAGATGATTTATTTAATGAATCTCATAATCTTGGTAATCACATTTGTTCAGCATCAAAGTTTCAGCAGATAGAAAATTCATTTGGCTTAAATTATATTAAGAACATGAACTTATCTGATGAACTCGAAAAAGAATTAGTTAAACAATCACTATACAGATTAGTTTTACATGAAGTTGGTCATACACTTGGATTAAATCACAATTTTAAAGCGAGTACACTTCTTAGTAATGATGAATTAAATAATAAAGAGATTGTAAAAGAAAGAGGTGTCACATCTTCTGTAATGGATTATCCTGCTATTAATATAACAAAGGACCCTAATAATCAAGGTCTCTATTTTGATGTTAAGCCTGGATATTACGATATATGGGCAATTGAATTTGGGTATACTGAATATAATGATTCTGAAAATGAAGATAAATTATTAGCTGATATATTATCTAGATCTACTGAAAAGGAACTTGCATTTGCAAATGATGCTTTAGATATGAGATCACCCGGAAAAGGAACTGATCCTAATGCTATGATTTATGATCTTTCAAATACTCAAATTGAACATTCTTCAGATAAAATTGAGATGATTTTTGAGATTTTAAAAGATTTAAAAACCAAATATACTAGTGAAAATAATACATATGAAGAACTATATCGATCATATAGAACATTAGTCTATTCTTACTATCAAACATTGAATATTGTTTCAAGACAAATTGGTGGTGTGAAGATTGATCTTTCACATATTAATCAAAAATCAATTAACAAACCATTTGAATGTGTTGATGAAAAAACTCAGAAGGAAGCTCTTGCCTTAATTGCCAAATATGGATTTAGTAACAAAATGCTACTGCAAAAAGATTTAATTCCTTATTTACAGACCCAAAGAAGGGGATTTAAGGTTTCTACTGATCCTACAATTCATCAAAGAATACTTTCGTACCAAAATAGATTACTTAATCATTTGCTTCATCCTAATGTTTTGCTGAGATTTTCTAACTCTAGTTTATACGGAAATGATTACAAACTTCCATATTATATGATTGATTTAAGAAATTCTATTTTTGAATCAGATTTTAACACAGATATTTCTACTATAAGACAGAATCTTCAAACAACATATGTTAATCGATTATTGAAAATTTTAGATTCAAAATCAAGATATGATAATATGTCTAAAAGTTCTGCTTTCTACAATATTTCATGGTTAAAATCAAATCTTAAAACGAGCGTTGGAGATTTGCAATCAAAACAGCATAAAGAATATTTATTATATCTTATAGATTCCTTTTTAAGTAATTAAGTTTTCTAATTATTATTAGTAGGGTGTAATTACAAATATTGTAATTTAACATAATATTAATTATAGGACAATATAGGTAAATGGTTTATATCTAGTAATACATAATTAATAAGGATTCTATAATGATTTTTACTTAGGGATTATAGAACAATAATTTTATAACTATAACTAAATTCTATTAGTTGCGGCTTTAATTAATTCTAATGCCGCCAGTTCCCCAGAAATCATAGCTGCATTAAATGAGGCATTTAATTGTGTGTCACCTGCAATGAATAAACTTTTTGATAGACGTGTTTTAGAAGGTTTCATTTCGTATTTTAAATTTTTAAGTATTGGCAACGCTTTATTAATTTGGTATTGTTTAATTAATCGAACTACGGAAATATCACAAAGTATTTTTAGCTCTTCCTTAACAGCTTTAACTAATTTAAGGTTAGTGAGCCCTTGGTCATCTATAACAGTAACACACAGGAGTTCATTCTCAGGTTTTGTTGTACTGCATAAGCTGCTGTTGTAAACTATATTATTCACTAAACTATTTTTTTTTGCAATCAAACCAATTAATGGCCTATTTATAACTCTTATGTTGGTTTCAAAATATAGTGTTATGCATGACCTCCATTTTGTAGAATTTTTTTTAAGACTTGATACTAAGCTATTTGCGGGGATTGTTAAAATTGTAAAATCGCTTACTAACTTACTTCCATTTTTAAGTGTAATTTCTCCCTCTTCTACAGATGTTACTTTTGTATTGTATTGGAAAGTTGTAGTTTTTAAATTGTTTAACAATTGCTTTGGAATTGCCTCCATTCCTGCTTTTGGAATCGCTGCATGGCCTTCACCAAACATTTTATAGACGAATTCAAACATTCTACTTGATGTTTCTAATTTATTTTCAAGAAAAATGCCGCTAAAAAATGGAATAAAGAAATCATTAAGTATTTCTTTAGAAAACCCAAGTTCTCTTAAGTAACTAATAGTAGTTTGTTCTTTTTCTGAAAAGATATCAGTCAGAGATTTCTTTTTTATTTCATGGTTAAGCTTTAGTATTTTAATCTTATCAGAAATAGTGCCAATTCCTGAAAATAAGGTAGAAATTAGCAATGAAACGTCTCGTAAAGGATCACCTATAATACTTTGTTTATTAGCTTTAAAAATAGAAGCCCCAGGCAAAAAATTCTGTAAGTCTAGAGCCTTGTAATCTAGATATTTTTTAACAGCAGGATAAGCTGTCAATATTACTTGAAAACCATGATCTAATTGATAACCTTCAATAATATCAGTTTTTATGCGTCCCCCAGCCCGATCTGTTGCTTCTATTACAGTTGGTTTAAAGCCGTTTTCTTCTAATACCTTAGCGGCTATTAATCCACTTACTCCACCACCAATAATATGTATTTTATAGTCTTTCCTATTCATATTTTTTGCTTTCTAAGCTTTTGTTTTTATTTATATAATAAAAGAAAAAAATTAAAATTTACATATTCCATCTTTGTCTCTAATTTACATAGATCATTTTAGATTAACATGTGTTTGTAAGAGACGTTTCTTTTCCTTTTGTACGGCTGGGTGTTTTTTATGTGCCCATATTTTAGCTCGTGCCATTCTAGAACTATTTTGAAGATCGACTATTGGAAGTGGATAATTTTCCCCTATTATTACCCCACAGAACATTTGTTCCATAGCTGACATCTTCCAAGGTTCATGAATGTATGCTATTGGTACCTTACTAAGTTCAGGCACCCATTTTTTAATAAATATACCTTCTGAATCATGCTCTTGAGAGTTTTTTACAGGATTGTATAAACGAATGGTATTTATTCCTGTTGTACCTGCTTGCATCTGAAACTGCGGAAAATGAATCCCTGGTTCATAATCTAAAAACTGTTGTGCTAAATGATAAGTACCATCTCTCCAATCTTGATCTAAGTTGAAGGTGAAAAAAGATACCAACATAGCTCGCATTCTAAAGTTTATCCAGCCTGTTTCTTTAACAGCTCGCATACATGCATCTACTAGTGGAAAGCCTGTACTCCCCTCTTTCCATGCTTTTATTAAATTTTTATTTTTGTCATGTGTCAACAACTCATAGCCATTATTAATACAAGCGGTTTCATAATCGCATTCTACTTCAAATTTTTGAATAAAATGACAATGCCAGTGTAATCTTGTAAGCATTGCTGAAAATGCTCCACTATTTTTAGTTCCATTTCGATGTGTACCAATAAATTGAAAGGCTTGTTTAATACTTATGTTTCCCCAAGCTAGATATGGTGATAGTCTACTGCAAGATATCCTACTTTCATTTGGTTTTGAAATGTGTTTCTGATAATTAAATCCTCTTTTATCTGTAAATGATTTTAAATATCTCCAAGCGTTTATTTCTCCTGCGGGTTGGTATTCTTTATTATAAGTCTTTATTTGATTTTCAAATTTATTAGGTAATAAAAAATTATGATTTAGAAATGGGGTATTTGAAATAGTATATGTGTTTTCAAGTACAGGAGTATGCATTTTTTTATGCCACTTCTTGCTCCAGTTTTTACGATTTTTAATTCCTCTTAGAATTCCATCACGTTGGGATTCTTGCCAGTCAATGTGATGAGCTTTACATAAACTTTTAATTAATTTATCACGATTCCATGATTGTTGAGTTCCGCTTTCTTGGTAGCTAAAGATAGACCTTATATCTAACTGCTTCTGCATGCTTTCAAATACTGTTTGGGCCTCTGCATAAAATATTTCCACTCTTCTATTAAAAGGTGCGAGCTTTTTATTTAGTACCAAAAGAGAATGGTATACAAACTTTAGGTGTCGTATGCTAGTATCTGGGTAGTTTATGTTTGAAGGTTCAAACAAATAAAAAATATGATATGGGATGCCATCACGTTCTGCTTTTAATAAAGGAGCGTGATCTTGAGATCTAATATCGCGTTTTAACCAAACAATATTTACCGTTTCTTTATGCATTATTTAAGTTGCTTTTCACATTTTTTCCAAAATGAAAAGAAGGAAGGAAAATACCCTCTCACTTCAAACATCCAATCTCTAGCATCTTCATTGCCTTTATAATGTTTATTTAAAGGATGCTCCTTAAAAAATAAGCTTTCTAGCTTATATTCTGAAACAAGATTGTTAAACTCCCCCACATAGATTTGAATATCTACCAAATTTTCCTTTGAAAGTTTAATAATAAAATCAATTGTTTTTTTAGATACTGGATACTGCTCAAAATGAGATGGTTCAAGTAAAAGTATTCTGTTAACTGAATCGTTCTTTTTCCATAAAGGATCTAGGTTATAAAAGTTATAAATACAACTTGGAAGAGCTGAGTCTATTTCTAAATTTTCCTGCTTAGGTAATATAGTTTTTAGAGTAATAGATTCACATTTTTTTAAAATTTCTGGTGTTTCAAGAGTTATAAAGTCTTCATAAGGAACATCTAAAAATGTTTCTTTTTGATTTGTAAAACAGAATCTATCTATGTTGTTTTGATTTGCAAAATATTTCTTATTAGAATTTGTTCCTGCTACCCATTGCCAGTTTAAGGCATTACTACCCCAATCTGCGTCTAGTAGATGGTAGTACATCCATTTTGAAGGGAATTTCCAATGGCTTTTAGCTATATTACAAGAAAGTGATGCTATATACATTCTTAAGTGATTATGCATATAACCTGTTTTGTATAATTGATTAATTGCATTATCTATAGCTATAATACCAGTTTTTGCTTCCACAGTCACTTTTGAAATTGAGTAATTTGAAATAGATTTTTGAGTATGTTTTAAATCATTATTTATCAAATTATTTTTATTACACCATACTTGTTGCCAATAATCTCGCCAAGCTAATTCTTGAATAAACTTTTCAATTTGCTTAGCATTATATCCTTTTTTTAAAACTTCTTCCAGTATAAATTTTGTAGAAATTACCCCTCTAGAAATGTATGGAGATAAATAGGTTATTGCACCATTTATGTAATTACGTGTAGATCCATATTTAACTGGGTCAATAGAACGTACTCTTTGGAGAATTTCATTATATGTAGTAGGAAAAATTGTATGTTCTTCTTTAAATAATTCCATGTTTATTATATATTTTTAATCTATAAAGATATAATATGTTTTTACTTTTTTCACTATTCTTTAATTAATAATAATAGTAAATATGTACTATTTAATCTAGCCACCTATTATATTATATTTCATATCATTATAAAAAAAATTATTATTTTTTTTAGTTGTAATAAGATGTTTTGCGATGGGAGCATTTTTTGAAATACAAAATATTTTTTCATCATTCAATATTAATTTACCAAATGGAATTGAAATTAGAAAAGCTCCTTTATCTGTAATAATTAATTGTGTGACTTTGCTAAATAAATCAGTAATGAATTGTTGAGTTTTTAAAATTTCAATTTCAATTTTATGAATTTCAATCTGAGCCATTTCACGGCTTGTTTCAAATTTATCTCCAGCACTACTCTTTGTGTCAGAGTTTCTAGATTCAATTGCTTGTTTTAGGTTAGTCTTTAAATAGGTTAATTTTCTTAGTAATTGCTTATTAAGTTCAGAAATTATTACTGATTTAGTTAACACTATTTCTTTCTTAGGTTTACTCCCTTATCACCTCTTGATATTGATCTTTTGTATTTTCTATCTCTAGCTTTTCGCCATTGATCTCTATCATTTACTTGCTGGTTTTTCTCACTTTTTTCATGGAAACCAGAATTTTCTCTTTCTACTTTCTTATCATTTCTGAATACATTCTTTCCGTTTGCTCTATGCTCTTCAGTTGTTAATTGCTGAGTAATTTCTACTTCTTCAGGTATTTCTAATTCAAGAATTTTTGTTCCCATTAATTCCTCAATCTTATCGCAATAATAGTCTTCTCTTTCGGTGTAGAATAAGATAGATTTTCCTTTTTCTTCTGCCCTTCCTGTACGTCCAATTCTATGCATGTAGTTTTCAGCAAAAGTTGGGGTATCAAAGTTGATTACATGCGATATTTTATCTAAATCTAATCCTCTAGCAATTATGTCCGTAGCAATTAATATTCTAACCTTTCCTTCATCATATTGATTAATTGACCTAAACCTATAGTTTTGTGATTTATTGGAATGAATTACGGCTAGATCAGAAAGATAAAACTCCGACATCGATTCATACAATCTATCTGCAATTTTCTTACTAGAAACAAATACTAAGACTTTTTTCATTTCACCCTTATCACTAAGGATATTTGCTAATAGATTTTCTTTTGAATAGTAATTAGGAACAGCATATTTTGTTTGAGATATATTATCAAGTGGTGTTCCGCTTAATGCAATTTGTATTTTTTCTGGATTACTAAAAAAACTATTAATTAATTCTGAAACTTCCTCTGTCATAGTTGCCGAAAACATTATGTTTTGTTTTCTTATAGAAAGTAATTCAAAGATATTAGTCAATTGAAAGCGAAACCCTAAATCAAGCATTACATCTACTTCATCAATTACTACTTTTTTTACTCCTTTTAATTGTAAGGCACGACAAAGTGCTAAATCATACAATCTTCCTGGAGTAGCTACTACAATATCAGCTCCATTTTCTAACCACTTCTTTTGTGTATTCATGTTAGTTCCTCCATAAACACCAACAACACGACAAGTAATGTATTTTGTTAACTGTTCTAGGGTTTCTACAACTTGAGCGACTAGTTCCCTAGTTGGTACTAAGATTAATATTCTAGGATTATTTTGTTTTGAATAACTTAACTCTTGTAATAGTGGTAAACAATAAGCAATAGTTTTTCCTGTTCCTGTTTGGGCAATTCCTACAAGATCTTTTCCTGCTAGTATCTTGGAATATGTTTCTTTCTGAATAGGAGTTTGTTTCTGAAAACCTAAATCATCAATTGCATTTTTCAATTGCTTGTTAAGGTTAATTTCGCTAAAATTGCTCATCATTATTAATTTGTTGCAAAAATAGGAATAAAGCAGATAACTAGGGCAATGCCTACTTTTTCTTTTATATAATTAAAAAACTATTATACAGTTAGTCACATTTCTAAAAAAAACCTACTTATTAGGGTAGGTCTTTTGTTTTATATTTTTTAGAGATTTATTGCAATATCATTTTCTTATTAATTATTCCATTATTAGTTGAGATTTCTAAGAAGTAAATTCCTTTAGTATAATTAGCTAAATTAATTGCTTTAGTATACTCACCAATAAACTTCTCTAAGCTTTCATTTATAAGCTCCTCTCCTATTAGATTAATCACTCTAACTTCTAAATCTTGAATTTCTTCACTTGTAAAGCTGATGTTAAATACATCTCTTGATGGGTTAGGGTAAATAGCTAAGTTATTGAATAGATGTACCACCTTCTAATCTTATTGCATTAGGTTGTGTCCATAAAATTGGAGATGTCCATCCTGTCGCTCTATAAGAACCTCCATTTGGGTCACACCAAGTTCTCGCTTGCGCTCTATATGATTGGCCAGGTGTTAATCCGTTCTTAGATTTAGAAGTTAGAGGGTAAAAAACTCCAAAACCACCAGCATTCATCCAAGAAGCATTTAAGGTATCAACTCTTAATTTAATTCTAAGAAAGCTATACACCCCCATAGTATCCCAATTAAAATTTACTCTGTTAGGCTTTAAAGAAGTTGCAGATAAGTTTGTAATATTTGGACACTCAGAAAGTGTATTGAAATAACTTATTGCACTGAAATCTGAAATACATCCAGAATTATATCCTGCTCTTATTTTCATCTCATATTGCGTAGCAGCAGATAAGAACTGAAGCCTTACCTTAACAATTGGAGTCTGATTGCCATCATATGTTTTTTGCTTAATAAGCCAAGTAGTATCTCCAACTGCTCTGTATAGTACTTTATAAAAATCTACACTATCACTAACAGAACTCATTTCATCCCACTGAACCCAAGCTTGAACATCAAAGGCTGTTTGTAATTGTAAATTTGTTGGAATATCACAAGTTAGAGGAGGGAAACTCTGCTGAAAACCTTGAGTTAAGACATTAGAGGCTGAAGTAAGGGTTGTAACCATAGACTCTCCAATAGTTGAAGAATTACTATATCCTCCAGCATTAGAATAATTACCACCACTTGACACAACATACCTACTAAGTTGCTGAGAAAAACTAAAAGTTGCAAAAGCCAAGCATATTGTTGTTAAAAGTATTTTTTTCATTTTAGTTTGTTAAATAATATTTAATTAATTACAAACTTAATATAATTTGTTTAAGAATTTTTAAAATCAGACATATTGTTATAAACTAATTTCAACTTTAGTCTTGTAATAAAATTATGATTTTCTTCTTATACAAAGAAGTTTAGAGCTTATCCCTCACAGCTTTTGCATGAAACTAAATTAGTTACCATTTCTTTAGAAACACTTTGACTTCTTTGATAATAGAGTGTTTTTACTCCCAGTTTCCAAGCTTCAATTATTAGGTTGTTTACTTCTTTAATTGGTACAGTAGACGGGATGTTTATATTTAAACTTTGTGCTTGATCTATATATTTCTGACGAATAGATGCTTGTTGGATAATTTCAAGCTGACTAATTTCCTTAAAAGTTTTAAATACTTCCTTTTCATCATCAGAAAGTTCATTTATATGACTAACACTACCATTATTCAGCATTATACCCCTCCATACCTCTTCATTATCAATTTCTTTTTCAATCAATAGTTTTTCTAGGTATTTATTTTTACGCATAAAATTTCCTTTCGCTAATCCAACTTTGTAGAAATTACTGTAAAAAGGCTCTATACCTGGAGATGTCTGTCCTAGTATAGCTGATGAAGAAGTAGTTGGTGCAATTGCCATAAGTGTAGTATTTCTTCTTCCATATCCTTTTAGTAACTCTGGTTCACCATAAATCCTTGCCAATTCTACAGTTGCTTTTTCAGCTTTCTCGCTTATTTCTTTAAATATAGATTCTGTTAATTGTTTTGCTTTCATTCCCTCAAATGGAATCATATTTTTTTGTAAATATGAATGCCATCCTAATACTCCTAAGCCTAATGCTCTATGTCTTTTTGCAAAGTTTTGCGCGTTTTTTAAATAATAATTACCTTCTGTTTTTTTAATAAACTCTTCAAGTACTGCATCCAAGAAGAAAGTTGCTAATTTTACAGCTTCTGTATCTTTCCATTCATCATATGCCTCTAAATTTAATGATGATAAACAGCAAATAAAAGACTCATCAATACTTGAGGGCAAAGCAATCTCCGAACAGAGATTACTTGCATTAATCATCATTCCCTTATCTTTATATACTTGAGGCTTGTTTCGGTTTACGTTATCTGAGAAAAATATATATGGCAATCCTTTTTGTTGGCGATTTTCTAAAACTTTAGCCCATATTTTTCTCTTTTCTAGATCTCCTTCTATCATTTCATTCATCCAGTAATCAGGTACACAAACTGCATAAAATAGATTTTGAATTGGACTTCCTATACTCTTAATCTGCATAAACTCTTCAATATCCGGGTGATCAATATCTAAGTAAGCAGCAAATGCTCCTCTTCTAACCCCTCCTTGAGAGATAGTATCCATAGTAGTATCAAATAATTTCATAAAACTTACTGCCCCACTACTCTTTCCATTATCTTTTACAGCACTTCCTCTCTCACGCATAGCACCAAAATAACCAGATGTTCCTCCACCTATTTTTGTTTGCATAATTACCTCACCTAATTTATGAGTAATATCCTCTATCCTATCAGGAATATGTACATTGAAACACGAAATCGGTAATCCTCTTTCTGTACCCATATTGGCCCATATTGGTGAGCTTAAACTCATCCATCCTCTTTCAATTAGCTCCTTAAATCCTTCCTTGAGCTCAGGTCTAAATAAGTTTTTTGCAGCTGCTGTACATATTCTGTCTATTGCTCCTTCAACAGTTTCTCCTTTTAACAAATAACCCCTATTTAATATTTGCTCACTTTCTTTATTCTTCCACCAATATCTTTCCATAATTTCTTAAATATTTTAAAATAAATCTGACGCTGTAATGCTTTTATCATGCTTAGTATAGTCAACGGGTCTTTTGGCAAAAAAGTCATCCATACTATTTGAAAACACCTCTTTCTCAAACCATGCCATTGGTTGATATGCTTCAAAAGGAATATTAAATACTGGTTCAATTCCTATTTTTACTAAACTTTCATCAGTACGGTACTTCATAAAGTTAAGTAGGTCTATTTTGTTAATAAACTCTAACTCTCCTTGTTCAAATATCCAATCTAGTAATCTGCTCTCAATATCAATTGATTCCTTTACCATTAATCTTATTTTATTTATGCTTTCAGAATCAAAAAATTCAGGGTTTTCTTCTTTTATCTTATTAACAATATAGATACCAGCATTTGCATGTAATTGTTCATCTATTGATGTCCATGCTATAATATTACTTACGTTTTTCATGTATCCCTTAAATCGTGTAAATGAAAGAATAATAGCAAACTGACTAAATAAAGATACATTCTCAATTAGAATAGAAAATAATATAAGTGTATTTGCGTATTGTTTCTTGTCATCAGAATTAGCGTGAGATAATGCACTTTGTAAATAATCAACTCTTTCCTTTATGATTGGAATACTAATTAAATCCTCAAATTCATCATTATAACCAAGCACTTCTAAGAGTCTAGAATAAGCTTCAGAGTGTCTAAACTCACATTCTGCAAAAGTACTCCCTAAGCCATTAAACTCTGGTTTAGGTAAATGGTTGTAAAGGTTTCCCCAGAATGTTTTAACAGAAACTTCAATCTGTGCAATTGCTAATAATGCATTTTTAATTGAATTTTGTTCAGCCTCATTTAGATGAGATAAAAAATCTTGTGTGTCAGCAGTAAAATCTACTTCAGAGTGTACCCAAAATGATTTATTTATTGCATCTGTAAATTCAAGTACTTCTGGGTACTCAAATGGTTTATAATTTCTTCGATAGTCAAAAATTCCCATATTATTTTAATCTTTAAGTTAATAATAAATAAGTAGTTTACTATGCTTTATAAACAGCTAGATAATAATTATAGAGGTGAATTTACACACACACAAATACATTACAATCTTACTTTTTATGCGAAAGCAGATTCTTTTTATTAAAAGGTATGTGTCTGACTTATAGCTACTTATGAAATTATAGTGCCATTTACAGTTGCGCAACAGTTCGTGATTTTCACACGATTCCCATTATCCTTTTTAAATGTTCTTTATTTGAATGAACTAATAAAGAGTAAAAAACTAGTTGCAATTATAAGTATTTAATTAACTCAAAAATGAAATATTTAATTCTTAAAATTTAATATTTATTAACAGCTTAATATAATAAGTATTTTAAGAAATATTACTGCATATCATCAAGCTCCAACCATCTCATTTCTTTTTCATCAATAAGATTTATTACTATGCCTAGTCGTTCACTTTTTTTCATCATTTCAGCTAATTCAATATTAGGAATCTGTATATTACTTTCAAGTTCTAATTTTTCTTCTTCTAAATTTTGTATTTCTTTCTCCAAATTAGTGTATTCATATTGCTCATTAAAAGAAAGTTTCTTTCTAACAGCTTTAATTTTTGAGTTTTCCTTCTCTAAGTGTTGTATTTTTTTGAATTCTTTTTCTTGTGCTATTTCTTTTTCACGATATTGAGAATAGGTACAATAGTGATCCTCTATTTCCCCATTTCCTTTAAATACAAAAAGGTGCTCTGTTAATTTATCCATAAAGAACCTATCATGTGATACCAGTATCAAACACCCTTTGTATTGCAAAAGGAATTCTTCTAATTTAGTTAAGGTAAGTAAGTCCAAATCATTGGTTGGTTCATCTAATATCAAGAAATTAGGATTTTTCATTAGAACAGTTAGTAAATATAACCTTCTTCTTTCCCCACCACTTAATCTTTTAACTTCAGTGAATTGCATTTCTGGGGTAAACATAAAGTGTTCTAATAACTGTGAAGCACTTACTTTTCTATTATCTGACATTACAATAAACTCTGCAATATCTTTAAGTACGGTTATTACTCTTCTATCTTCATCAGTGTCTAAACCTCCTTGAGTGAAATAACCATAATTTATAGTTTCTCCTACATTGATTTTGCCACTATCAGGCTTTTCTCTTCCTGTTATGATATTTAAAAATGTACTCTTTCCTACTCCATTTTTACCTAGTATTCCTATGCGCTCTCCCTTTTTGAAGGTGTAGTCAAAACCTTTAAGAATAGTTAAGTCATCATAATTCTTTTTAATGTTTTTTAACTCTAGAATTTTACCTCCCATCCTATCCATCTTTACATCAATATTAAGCTCTTGTGTTATTCTTTTGGAACTTGCTTTTTTCTTTATTTTATCAAAGTTATCTATTCTAGCTTTTGATTTTGTAGTTCTTGCTTTAGGAGACCTTCTTATCCATTCAAGCTCTTTTTTCATAAGCTTTTGTGCCTTTCCAATCTCTACATCAAAATTACTTTCTCTTTCGGCTCTTTTTTCTAAGAAATAAGAAAAATTCCCTTTATGATGATATAGGTTTCCTCCTTCTAATTCCATAATATTATTACAAACTCGCTCCAAGAAATACCTATCGTGAGTTACCATTAAAACAGTAATGTTTTGTTGTTGTAAATATTTCTCTAACCATTCTATCATTGATATATCTAAATGATTGGTTGGCTCATCTAAAAGTAATATGTCTGCATTTTCTAATAATAAAAGTGCAAGGGATAGTCTTTTCTTTTGCCCACCTGATAAAGCACCTACTTTTTGCTGAAGATTTTTGATGTTAAATTTTGAAAGTATTTGCTCACTTCTCCTTTGGTAATCCCAAGCATTTTCTTGCTCCATTTTAGCAGTAAGTTCTTCTACCAATTTTTCAGTTTGTGAACTTCCCTTATTGCTATGATTTTCTACTGCTTTTTCATAATCTTTTACTAGGATGCTTATTTTATTATGAGCACTATTTATAAGTTCATTTATAGTTAATTTATCATCAAATATAGCATCTTGAGATAGATAAGAAATTTTACATTCCTTCCTAAAAATCACTTCTCCTTCATCTGCGGAATCTTGTCCTGCCAATATTTTTAACATTGATGATTTTCCTGTTCCATTATTGGCAATTAGGGCAACTTTATCCCCTTTGGATAAGCCAAAACTTAGCCCTTCAAAAAGGATTCTTTCTCCAAAATTTTTGCCTAAATTCTCTACAGCTAATAAATTCATAATGCACTATTTTTTCCAGCCAAGTAACCTGTTGTCCAAGCGGCCTGAAAGTTAAACCCTCCAGTTACACCATCAATATTTAATAATTCTCCTGCAAAGTAAATTCCTTTGTGGCGGTTACTTTGCATAGTTTGCATATTTATTTCTGATAAATCTATCCCTCCACAACTTACAAACTCTTCTTTAAAAGTTGTTTTCCCTTTTACTTCAAACTCATCATTTAAAAGCATATTTATAAGTCGGTTTTTTTTCTTTTTAGCTAACTCATTCCAAATTTGATTTTCAGCTATTTCTAATTTATTCAACATAAAATGCCATAATCGCTTAGGGATTTCTAAAGGATTGTGCTTGTATATTTGTTTCCTACTTGAAGTAATATTACTAAGCTGACTTCTTAGCTCCTCTTCATTTATTGCTAACCAATTTACCTGTACGCTAAAATTATAGTTTTTCTTTGCCAAATCCTGAGCTCCCCAAGCAGATAGTTTAAGTATTGCTGGCCCGCTCATTCCCCAATGGGTAATCAAAAGAGGTCCTGTCTGCTTTAATTTACTTCCTTTGATGCTTGATGTTACATTAAGCACGCTAAGTCCCATAAGTTCAGTTATTGGGTTTTTAGGCATATTAAATGTAAACAATGAAGGCACTGGACTTATAATTTTGTATCCCAATTTTTTCAACCAATCCAATCCACTTTCTTTAGGGCTTCCTCCACTTGCAATTATTACTTTATCAAAAATAAGAGTTTCTCCATTAACGGATAGAATTATTCCATTTTCATTAGTTTTTATGGAATTAATTTTACTTTTATAAGAAAGCCTAATTGATAAATTTTCAGCTGTATCAAGTAATAGATCAACAATAGTCTGAGAACTATTACTTAATGGAAACATTCTGTTATCTGATTCTGTTTTCAAGATTACTCCTCTACTTTCAAACCATTTAACAGTATCGGATGTAAAAAAGTGATTGAATGATTTTTTGAGTTCTCTTCCTCCCCTAGGGTAATTTTTTATTAGCTGGGAAATACTAAACGTTGCATTAGTAACATTGCACCTGCCTCCTCCTGATACTTTTACTTTTGCAAGTACTTTGTCTGTTTTTTCAAAGATAGTAACTTTTGCTTTCGGATTAGTTTCTTTTGCAGTAATAGCTGCCATAAATCCTGCGGCACCACCACCAATTACTGCTATTTTCATTATTTCCTTTTTGCTTGATCAAAAAGAACAAAAAAGAAAGAAAGTTGAACTATTGCCTGAAAAATAAAATATACAGATGGTAAAGTAATATACTCGTTTAATGAAGATAGTAAGTAAAGGTTAATAAATCCAGCAATAATTAAACCAACTACTGTGTAGTAAATAACGCGTCCATTTAATTTTCTAAGACTAAATATTGAAAAACTAGCTAAAAGCTCAAAGCTTCCAATAAACTTTAAAAATATATAAGAAATTTTACCTGTATCACCTCTTAAATCAAGTAAATCAAATTCTTCAGTAAAAAACACTACTAAAACACCTAATGTAAATAAAATAAAAGCATAAAACGTAAAGAGTACTTCTGTAATTGACTTATGTTTTTTCTGCTTATTAGTTTTTGATGCCTTTTTGTTATCTTTCATGTTTTTAGATTTATGAAATTCAAAGATAATAAAAATGGAGGCTTTTACACCTCCATTTATATATCTATATTTTATGTTGTTTATCTGTAATTAATTTTACGCATTCTTAATGATTCTGGCGTAACTTCTAAATACTCATCAGCTTGAATATATTCCATACTTTCTTCTAATGAAAAATCAATTTTAGGTGCAATTACAATTGTAGCATCAGTACCTGATTTACGCATATTAGTTAATTGCTTTCCTTTAATAACATTAATATCTAAATCATCTTCACGACTATTTTCTCCAATTACTTGTCCTTTATAAATAGCTGTTCCTGGTGAGATAAAGAATTTTCCTCTATCCTGTAATTTTCCAATTGAAAAAGCTGTTGAGCTTCCTGCTTCCATTGAAATTAATGAACCTTTCATACGCTCAGCAATCTCTCCTTTATGAGGTCCATACTCTCTGAATCTGTGTGTCATAATTGCGTTCCCAGCAGTTGCAGTAAGCATATTATTCCTTAATCCAATTAATCCTCTTGAAGGTATGTCAAATTCTAAATGTTGTAAATCTCCTTTTGGCTCCATTACCAACATATCTCCCTTTCTTTGTGTAACTAAATCAATTGCTTTTCCTGAAAATTCAGCAGGAACATCAATAACTAACGTTTCCATAGGCTCACATTTCTTGCCATCAATTTCTTTGTATATAACTTGTGGCTTACCAACTTGTAACTCAAAGCCTTCTCTTCGCATAGTTTCAATTAGTACTGACAAGTGAAGGATCCCTCTGCCAAACACGTTAAACTTTTCTTCAGAAGTTCCATCTTCAACTTTTAGTGCTAAATTTTTCTCTAATTCTTTATATAATCTATCTCTTAGATGACGAGAAGTACAATACTTCCCTTCCTTGCCGAAAAATGGAGAATTATTAATTGTAAAGAGCATACTCATAGTAGGCTCATCAATAGATATTCTTGGTAATTCTTCAGGGTTATCTAAGTCAGCTAAAGTATCTCCAATTTCAAAATCATCAATACCAACCATAGAACAAATATCACCAGCTCGAGCTGTTTTTACTTGTATTTTACCCATACCTTCAAATACATGTAATTCTTTAATTCTTACCTTTTTTCGCACACCATCAGCTTTGCAGAGTATATAATCCTTTCCCTCAACCAAATCTCCTCTAAAAATACGTCCAATTGCAATACGTCCAACAAATTTAGAGTAATCCAAGGATGTTATCTGCATTTGTGGAGTTCCTTCATTATATGGAGCTGCAGGAATTTCAGAAATTACAACATCTAATAATTCAGTAATATCATCCTTTTTATCTTTCCAATCCAAACTCATCCATCCTTGTTTAGATGAGCCAAAAATTGTAACAAAATCTAACTGATCTTCAGAAGCATCCAAATTAAACATTAGGTCAAAAATTGCATCTTGTACTAAATCAGGAGTACAATTTTCTTTATCTACCTTATTTACAACAACTATAGGTTTTAATCCTAATTCAATTGCTTTACTAAGTACAAATCTTGTCTGTGGCATAGCTCCCTCAAAAGCATCAACTAATAATAGAACGCCATCAGCCATTTTAAGTACCCTTTCAACCTCACCTCCAAAATCAGCATGGCCTGGAGTATCAATTACATTGATTTTGACACCATTGTAATTGACTGATACATTTTTAGAAAGGATAGTAATCCCTCTTTCTCTTTCTAAATCATTGTTATCTAACAATAATTCTGTTCTTTCTTTTCTTTCGTCAAGAACTTTACATTGGTCAATAATTTTATCAACTAAGGTAGTTTTTCCGTGATCGACATGGGCAATAATTGCTACATTTCTGATTGATTGCATATTAAAAATTTAGGCGGCGAAATTAATCTTATTTTTGTTATAAAATTATAAAGAACAATATTTTACTTTTTATTTATTTATTTTTAGTAAATTAGAGTTATTGATTATTGATATTTTTTATTATAATTTCTGATTTATTGCTAAAGTTTACATGTAACTTGCTTATTGCTAATATTTTATTAACTTTGCTTTTATTAACTAATAAAAATTATAGATGTCTAAAATCGAAACCCCACTAACTGTTATTCTAATTTTCGCATGTTTATCCCTATTTACTTATAGTATTGTGGATGGTCATAGTAAAAGAATTGCAAAGGCAGAGTCAGAAAGAGCTTTAGCTGAAAAAATAATTAATGATGAAAAAAGAGCTGCAGAAATTGCAGCTAGAAGTTTAGATATTACAATTGTTCACGATAACGATCCTGATACTTACATGAGGTCAGTTGTATTATCTGCTGCAGCGTCATTTGATAATGAAAGTGATTCCATGGAATTTTATTGGAAACAATTTTCAGGTAATAATGTTGCTGATATTAATGAGACTAGAAAAAATGCCGTTTTAAATTTTGATGCTCAATCTGGTAATTATGGATTTGAATTGACTGTCACTGATAATTATGGAGCAAGCTGTACAGATACTGTTTGGGTAAATGTTTCTCCAGAACCAAATAGTTGTCCTGTAGTAGTCATAAAATAGATATTTATAAAAAATATATTTCAAGAAACACCTCAAATTATTGAGGTGTTTTTTTATTTATCATTTTTCTGTTTTTTAAAAAAGTATAGTAATTATAATATTTTATTGAGTTTTTTTATTAACCATTACTATTAAATATAATATGATTTTTATTAAACATTGCTAAATATCACTAACAAATATTTGTAAAAAAGTAAAGGCTAACATTTGTTAGCCTTTACAGTAATATTAAAAAATAATTTTTTAAAACTATTTCTTAAGTGTAATGAATTATTTATTAATGATTATGACCTTCATGAAGGTCCTTTTTTCCTTGCTTTACATCCATTAATTCAACTTCAAAAATTAAAGTTGCGTTAGGTGGTATTACACCTCCAGCACCTTTACTTCCATAAGCTAAATGAGGTGGTATAATGAAAGTTGCTTTTCCTCCAACTTTTAATAATGAAATTCCCTCATCCCATCCTGGAATTACTCTTCCTTCTCCTAGGGGAAACTCTATAGGAGCATTTCTATCGTATGAGGAATCAAATTTAGTGCCATCAGCTAGTTTACCAGTATAATTTACAGATACTGTTTTTCCTGCTGTTGCTTGAGCACCCGAACCTTCCGTAATCATAAAGTATGCTAAACCACTTTTTGTAGTTGTTGCTCCTTCTGTTAATTTTTTTATCAACTGAGCTGATTCTTTTGCTTTTTTAGAATTAGCTTTTTCAATTTCTAATTGAGCAGTTTTAAATATATTTTTGGCATCAAATGATTTTGCAGATGTACCTTCTCTTATGATGGTCACGGAATTCATTATATCATCTTGAGTAATAGCATTCACAATATCCATCCCTTCAATAACACACCCAAAAACTGAATGTTTTCCGTCCAACCATGGTGTTTCTTTGTGAGTGATAAAAAATTGTGAGCCATTTGTTGCTGGCCCTGAGTTTGCCATAGATAAAACACCTTCTTTATCATGCTTTAGGTTAGGATGAAATTCGTCAGCAAATTTATATCCAGGGTCACCTGTTCCATTACCATCAGGACAGCCACCTTGAACCATAAAATCAGCAATTACTCTGTGGAATTTTAAGCCATCATAGTAAGGAGTCCCTAATTCTTTTTTGCTATTCTTTAATGTTCCTTCAGCTAGACCAACAAAGTTAGCCACTGTAAGAGGAGTTTTTTCATATTCTAATTTGATTAGGATTTCACCCTTTGTTGTATTTATTTTTGCGTACATACCGTTTTCTAAATTTGATTTTAAATTATTATTTGTTGTATTTTCTTTTTTATTGAAAATATTTTGTGAAAATGAACTTAATGTTATTGCGCATAGTATTGATAGGATTGTTATTTTTCTCATAGTTTATTTAGATTTATTTAATTCAGATTTATATTTATTTAATATTTTTTCAACTTTTATAATCGTTTCATTTACAGAATATTCAGATACTCCACCTGAAGCATTCATATGTCCACCTCCACTGAAATATTTATTAGCAATTTTATTTACTTTAAACCCTCCCTTTGAGCGTAGGGAAAGCTTGACTATTCCATCTTTTTCTGCTATAAAAATAGCAAATTTAATTCCTTTAATTGATAATGCATAGTTAACAAATCCTTCAGTATCTCCTTTCTTAAATTTAAATTTTTTCAATTCATCTTCAGTTAACGAAATAATTGCAGAATTATTTTCTGGATATAGTCTTAATTTCTCATTTAGACAATATCCAAGTAATTGTATTCTTGTAGCGGATGAGTTATCGTAAATTAAATCATGAATTTTATCGTTTTCAATTCCTGTATTAATCAGTTCGGCAATTACATTATGTGTTTTTGCGCTAGTTGATGCGTATTTGAAACTGCCGGTATCTGTCATGATACCCACATACAAACATTCAGCAATTGCTTTATTTAGATACTTAGTCATGTTCATTGCTTCCATGACTTCAAACACCATTTGAGCTGTAGAGCATGAGCTTATATCCGAAAAGATAATATCTGCAATATCCATGTCAGGGTCTTGATGATGATCAATCATGATTTTAGTTGCATTACTATTTTTTATTGTATCAGCATAAGTTGAAATCCTGCTTAAATGACTAAAATCTAATAGAAAAATTAGCTCTGCTTCATTAGTTATTTTGTTAGCTTTCACTTCATTTCCATCATAAGTAATGACATCACTGTTTCCTGGTAACCAGTGTAAAAATTCAGCATATTCGTTGGGAGTTATTATTTGCACTTTATGTCCAAGTTGTTTTAGCAAATGCAACAATCCTAATGATGAACCAATTGCATCTCCGTCAGGACCTTTGTGGGTTGTTATAACTATTTTTTTAGGACTACTTAACAGTACTTTTAATTCTTGTGCTTTTTTTGTCATATTGATGCAAAAATAGTAAAAGAAATAATAGCTTGGATGCTAATAATTTCTAATTTTGCAGCCCTTAATAAATAAAAATTTAAAAAATGTCTAATATTACATTTACAATGATTAAACCAGAAGCTGTTGCAGCTGGAAATACTGGTGCAATCTTAAACAAAATTGAAGGAGCAGGATTTAGAATTGTAGCTTTGAAAAAAGTACATTTATCTAAAGAAAGAGCTAGTAATTTTTATGCTGTTCATAGTGAGCGTCCTTTCTATGGAGAGTTGGTTAATTACATGTGTGAATTACCTATTATTGCTGCTATTTTAGAAAAAGACAATGCAGTTGCTGATTTTAGAACCTTAATTGGAGCTACTAATCCTGCTGATGCTGCAGAAGGAACAATTAGAGCAGAATTTGCTGAGAGTTTAGCTAAAAATGCTGTACACGGTTCTGATTCAGATGAGAATGCAAATATTGAAGCTGACTTCCACTTTTCAGCTGAGGAAAGATTGTAGTAAAATACTTTTTGTTATTACTAAGCAAAAGCTACTCGAAAGGGTAGCTTTTATTGTTTACACTTACTACTTTAGTAATTTCAATACCTAAATGAGTAGGCATTTTCCTAAAAACTCTAATCCTCACAAAACAGTGTAAGTCCTTTATTTTTAAATAAAAAAATATTTTTTAAACTTTATGAATAATATAGGTAACTACTCCCCAAACCTTAAAGTCCATTTCCTCAGTAATTTCAATTGGTGTGAAATTTTCATTCTCTGGCATTAGGTATAATTTCTTGTCAGAAACATTTACCCGTTTTACAGTAAACTCATTATCAATAACTGCCAATACTATACTTCTGTTTTCAGGTTCAATTGCCCTATCTACTAACATTACATCTCCACTTTGTATGCCAGCATCTTTCATGCTCTCTCCTATTGCCTTTACACAAAAAGTGTGGCTAGGGTTTCTTACCAAATGATCATGCAGATTCAAATCCAAATCTATAGCCTCATCAGCTGGTGAAGGGAATCCTGCAGGCACACTTCCTTCAAAAAGAGAAATCGTATCTAATTTATCCGTTTCTAAAGCATAGAAAGCAAGTTTGTCAGTAGTTTTTATTGATTTAAGTTTCATTGAAAGTGAATCGTTTAAGTTTATTTTAAGACAATATCTTTTAAGAATGGCTTTCCTAATCGCTTGTTTATTTGTTGTAAAAGTTCTGTTTTTTTGTAGCTTAACTCGTTGCGCATAGGCGCTGATTTTAATTTTACATACATTATGTCTTTGTAAATTTTTCTATCAATAATGTATTTTATTAAAGCTTCTCCCATTATGTCATCCCAAATTGCCAAAGCATCTAATTCATCAAGCTTACCTGATAGCTTTGGGTTTTTCATTAATTTTCTTATGATGTCTCCAACATTATGTGTGTTTTTACCTCTCATTATAGTGTGGCTCCATTTTCAATTTTAAAAATACTGTAAGGAATATTGGCTTTTGTTAAAATTTCCTCGCTCCTTTGGGCATGAGTATCAGTAATAAAAACCTGCCCAAAAACTCCCTTATTTACAAAGCTAATTAATTTTAATACTCTGTTATCATCTAACTTGTCAAATATATCGTCCAACAAAAGAATAGGATTAAACCCAATTTGATTTTTAATAAACTCAAACTGCGCAAGTTTTAAAGCAATTAAAAATGATTTTTGTTGACCTTGAGAACCAATCTTCTTTATAGGGTGATTGTTCATCTCAAATAGAATATCATCTTTATGAGTTCCCACCTGGGTATAATTACTAGCTCTATCTTTTAATTGTGAAGCGTTTATCAAATCCTTAAAATCAGCTTCATTTAATTGTGATTTATATACAAGATTAACGGCTTCTTTACTTCCTGAAATTTCAGAATAGTATCTATTAAATACAGGAGTGAGTTCCTTTAGAAAATCAGTCCTTTCGTCGTAAATTAATGTGCCTAATTGGATAAGTTGATTGTTATATGTTTCAAGTGACAATTCATCAAAATATCCTCTGTCAGAAAATTGTTTCAGTAAAGCATTTCTTTGCTTTAGAGTTTTGTTGTAATTGATAAGTGTTTTAAGGTAACTCTGCTTGTATTGTGCAATACTACTATCTAAATATTTCCGCCTTATCTCACTTCCTTCTAAAATTAAGTTACTATCTGTTGGTGATATGATTACAGTAGGAAACTGCCCAATATGTTCTGAAAAACGCTTGTATTTTTTTTGATTCTTTTTAAGTACCTTTCCCTCCCCTTGTTTTAAATTACATTGAATTTCATCAGTCATTTCTTTCTTTGTAAAATTACCCTTAAGCATAAAGTAGTCCATATTGAATTGAATATTTTGTGCATCAATATGGTTAAAATAGCTTTTTGACTGAGATAAATAATGAATAGCATCCAATATATTTGTTTTCCCTGCACCATTATCACCTACAAAACAATTTACCTGCTCTGTAAAGGAAAAAATACTTTGAGTATGATTTTTAAACTGATTTATCTGTAAGTTTTTTAAATGCAATGGCTTTCAATTAGTTTTAGTATTCAGTTCTTTGCTCATAAATTAATTTTTATAGAGTTCATGATTGCTTGGCAATTCAAAAATCTTATATTTGCGCTCCAAAAATAAGATTAAATGGCTAAGAAAAACAATAAAACAGAAGATCAATTTGCTCAAATTGAAGAAACACTTTCAAGAACAGAGCAATATATTGAGGATAACCAGAAAAACTTGATAACAATAGTAGGAGCTTTAGTTCTAGTTATAGCATTATTTATAGGTTATCAAAATCTATATATTGCTCCAATGGAAAAGGAAGCGCAAGCTGATATGTTTATGGCTGAGCTTTATTTTCAAAAAGATTCTTTTAATTTAGCTTTAAATGGTGATGGACAATACTTAGGATTTGTTGATATTGCAGATGAATATAGTTCTACTAAAGCTGGATCTTTAGCAAATTATTATGCGGGATTAGCCTATTTAAATTCAGGTGATTTTGAAAATGCTATTGAATATTTAGGTGATTTTTCATCAGATGATATGGTGCTTTCTGCTTTGGCTTTAGGTTGTATTGGTGATGCTTATATGGAATTATCTGACCTTAATAATGCACTTTCATTTTATGAAGATGCTGCAGCAAAAAATATTAATGATTTTACAACTCCAAGATATATGTTAAAGCAGGCTATGATTCATGAATCAAACGGTGATGTTGCTGATGCATTAGTTTTGTACAAAGGAATTGAATCTGATTATAAAGCTTCTCGTGAGGGTAATGGAATTGAAAAATATATTGCTCGAGCTGAAAATGCATTGTAATGATTAAAAAGAATACTAATCTCTCTTACTTTATAAAAGAAGAAGTTTCCAATGCCAAAGGCTTATCCTTTGGTATTGTTGTTTCTGAATGGAATGGAGATATTACTGAAGGACTTTACAAAGGAGCCATTGAGGCATTAATTGAATGTGGTGCAGATACTAATGATATTGTTAGGTACAATGTTCCAGGTAGTTATGAATTAGTTTTTGGGGCTAAAATAGCTGCTAAAAACAACCCTGATGCAATAATCTGTTTAGGTTCAGTCATTCAAGGAGAGACAAAGCATTTTGATTTTGTTTGTAATGCTGTTGCTTTAGGGATCAAAGATTTAAATATCAGTTTGGATATACCTGTTATTTTTGGAGTATTGACTGATAATACTATGAAGCAGGCTTTAAATAGGTCAGGAGGAAAATTTGGTAATAAAGGAATTGAAGCCGCTATTACTGCTATAAAAATGGCTGTTTTAAACAGGAAATAAATTTCTTCTTAATTTGTTTTTTAGAAGAAGAAAATTTTTAAGTTTGCAGCCCAATTTACATCGGTCGAGTAGCTCAGCTGGATAGAGCATCTGCCTTCTAAGCAGACGGTCACAGGTTCGAATCCTGTCTCGATCACAAAACAGAAAGCTCAGTAAGTGATTACTGAGTTTTTTTAGTTTAAGCCAAAGATCAATGCTATTTAGAAATACAATATATAATTTTTTATTTCTAATTATTTATAAAATCACTAACAAGTCTGTGAAAGTGATGTACACCTTTTTCCATGGTTGGTGAGAATCGACCATGCTTATAAAATCGAGAATTCACTCCTTTTTGTACTTGTTGAACTATTTGTTCATCCTCAAGTTCTACTTTATCTAAATTAGCACCTGCACCACTATCTAATTTACTCTCATCCCAAACATAGGATTTAAACTGCACTCTTGTTTCATTTACTGAAATTGGAATTATAATGTTTATTGACATTCCCCAAGGATAAAAATTAAGCATTAAGTTAGGGAATAACCAAAAGTAATATGCAGCTATTTTTCTTCCATAGTCCTTTGATTCTTTAGGTAAGTCAAAACAAATATCATCATCAGATGCGATCCCTAGTTGAAGATTTGAATATTTAAAAGTTTCTACATCGTAACTACCGAAATCTAATACAGCATTTAAATCAGCATGTATAAAAGGAATATGGAATCCCTCTAAGTAATTATCACAATATAAGGCCCAGTTTGCTTTAACATAGTATTCCTTTGATAAATCTTCTCGGTATTTAAAGTCTTCAACTGGCATCCAACCTATTCTTTGCTCCACATCATTAATTAATTCTTTAAAATCAAACTCAGGCTTTAATGATGAAAAAATAAATTGTCTCCATTTTGCAACTTCAATTTTAGGTAAATCATCTTGCGCTGAAGGAAAGTTTTGCATTTCTTCTGTTTTTGGCATAAATTTAAATTTTCCGCAAGTATCAAACTGTTTACCGTGATAACCACATGTAATGTACTTCTTAATATTTAAAGGTTCTTTAATAAGTATATTTCCTCTATGAGTACATACATTAGAAAAACAATTAATTATACCCTTGTTATTGATAAGTAATAGAGGTTCAGGAATTAGGTCTCCTAAAAAATAAAAAGGAAAAGAGCTTCTATCTTCACTTAATTGACTATCATCTGAAATGAATTGCCAACTACTAGAAAAAATTTTCTCTAAGCTATTATTGAAGTTTTCTTTATTAGAATAAAACTCTCCTTGTAGAGTTGCTGCTTTTGTGATATCAACATCTATTTTTTTCATGATGTAAATTTAGAATTATAAATAAAAAGTCCTAACATAAATGCTAGGACTTTTTTGCGGAGAGAGAGGGATTCGAACCCCCGGTACATTGCTGTACAATGGTTTTCAAGACCACCGCATTCGACCACTCTGCCATCTCTCCGATTGCGGACTGCAAAAATATAAATATTTTTATTTCAGCAATAGTTTCTTTACTATATTTTAAAAGGATTTAATTTGTTTTTTCAGTCTATTGATTAATACTTAATTATCTAAAATTATTCGTTTTTCCATTTTTCCATTTTGGTAAATGTAAAATAAAAATGAATTAGTATGTGTAGAAGATTCTCTACCATAAATATCTTTAATTGATATTATTTTTTTGTGTAATTCAGCATCCTCATTAATATTAGTGTAATTGCAATCAGTACTGAAAAAATGTTGTGAATCAATGTTTTGAGTGTCCCAGCTATTAGTGGCTAATATATCGCAAACTTGAATGCATTCTAGGTTTGGATTTCCTTTACTGTAGAATGTTGTAATATTACAATTATTACTTAAATCTAATGAATTAAGATCATTACTATATATTGAAGGTTGTGAACTTATATTTCCAGTATTTAAAATAATAAGGTTTGTGTTGGCAGCTAAATTAATGTTTTGAAGATTGTTGTTATAACAGGAAAGCAATTCTAAAGAATAATTATTATCTAAATTAATAGTGACAATTGCATTATTCTGACATCTTAAATCATATAAATCCAACATGGATACATCTAATGAAGTTATGTTATTTTCTCCGCAGTTTAAATATCCTAAATAAATATTGTTTGATAGATCTAAATTATCAAGTTGATTATCCCAGCACCATAATTTAGTTAAGCTAGGATTACCTGAAAGATTAAGATTAGTAATATTATTTGAATTACACTCAAGTTTATTCAAAGCAAATAAACTGTCAATTATTAAAACTTCAATAGAGTCATATGCGCATATAATGTGTTTTAGATATTGACTGTTATTAAGATTAAGAGTATCAAATTTATTATTTGAGCAATTTAAATATTGTAAATTTCCAAAATCTTCTATTCCTGTTATGTCAGTAATTTTATTGGCTTGCCCATTTTGACAACTAATATCTAAGGAATCTATACCATTTATACTATCTGTAAGTACCCATCCATTGTGAACAATATCCATATTCAAATCAATTAATTTCTGCTCAAAAATAGAATCAGGTATTAAAGTTATTTGAGCACAAATTATATGTCCTGTAAAAAGAAGTAAGGTTAATAATCTGATTTTCATAATATAGATTTAAGAAATACAAAGATAATTAAAAATAGACTAGAATAATTATACATTTGCAAATATGATAACAAAGATTTTATATTACATTTTAATTTTACCAATATCATTGCTACCCTACTCATTGTTATACTTTTTTTCAGACTTTTTATTTTTGATAATGTATCGTTTAATTGGTTACAGAAAGATAGTTGTTTTTACTAATCTTAAAAATTCTTTCTCTATTAAAAGTGATGAGGAGTTAAATGCTATTATGGTTAATTTTTTTAGTCATTTGTGCGATATAATCATGGAAAGCGTGAAAGGTTTTACCATCTCAGAAAAAGAACTAAGAAAACGCTTGGTTATTAAAAACCCTGAGTTGAGTAATTACTTTGCTGATAAAGGACAAAGCATAATTTTTGTTGGAGGTCATTATAATAATTGGGAATTATGTGCACAAGCTTTTGCAATGTATTCTAATCATGAGTGTATAGGTATATACAAACCGCTTAGCAATAAATTTATTAATGATAAAATTTATACTTCTCGTTCCAAATTTGGTTTAAATTTAGTTTCCATGAAGCAAACTAAAAAATCATTTGAAGATAGTGGAAAGCCAAAAGCAATTGTTTTTGGTTCGGACCAAAATCCATCTAACCCAAAAAGAGCACATTGGGTAGATTTCCTAAATCAAGATACTGCAGTACTTTTTGGAGTTGAAAAATATTCAAAAGAATACAACTTTCCTGTTGTGTTTGTTAGTATCAGTAAAGTAAAAAGAGGATATTATCAGGTAGAGTATTCATTAATTACGGATAAACCTACTGAGCAGCCTCACGGAAAAATAACTGAAGATTTTACAAAAAAATTAGAAGAAGATATAATAAATCAACCACAATACTGGTTATGGTCTCATAAAAGATGGAAACACAAAAGATAAAAATAGCAGTGGTAGTCCTTAATTGGAATGGAAAGATATGGCTTGAGAAATTCTTACCTAACTTAGTAAAGCATAGCCTAGAAGCAACTGTCTTTATGGCAGACAATGCATCAACTGATGATTCTGTTGATTTTGTAAAGAATAATTTTCCTAACATTAAAATTATTATAAATATGACTAATGGTGGTTATGCTAAAGGTTATAATGATGCTTTAAAAAAGATTGATGCTGAATACTTTATACTTTTAAATTCAGATATTCAAGTGACAGATTCATGGATTTCCCCTATAATTGATTTAATGGATAGTGATAAAAAAATAGCTGCTTGCCAACCTAAGTTATTAGATTATAAAAAAAGAAATATTTTTGAATATGCTGGTGCTAGTGGTGGTTTTATTGATATCCTAGGATACCCATTTTGCAGAGGAAGGATATTTGATCACTTAGAAAAAGATAAAGGACAATATGATGATGCTATTGAAGTGTTTTGGGCATCTGGAGCTTGCCTTTTTGTAAGAGCATCACATTTCTATGAGATTGGTGGTTTAGATGAAGATTTTTTTGCCCATCAAGAGGAAATTGATTTGTGTTGGCGCTTAAAAAATAGTGGTTATAAAATTATGGTTCAGCCAAAATCGCTTGTTTTTCATGTAGGTGGAGGAACATTAAATGCAAGCTCTCCTTTTAAAACGCATTTAAACTTTAGAAATAACCTGTTTATGTTATTTAAGAATTTGCCTACTGCTCACCTATTTGTAACTATTGCTGTTCGCTTAGTTTTGGATGGCTTAGCAGCACTTACTTTTTTAAATAAAGATAAGGGTCTTCAGCATGTATTGGCGATTGCAAAAGCACATTTTATCTTCTATTTTAAAATACCTAAACTTATGTCTAAGCGTAAGAAGATAAAGCAGAAAAATAATTTATTAGGGAAAGTAGATTATAGTGTTCTTTTTAAAAATAAGATTAAAGGAATTAATAATTTCTTTGAATTGTAGTTGTTAAAAAATTTCTTTTTTATTAATGTTTTATCATCAGAATAATTATTTAACTTAACTCTTATGCTATTTTGCTAAAGTTACTAGCCCATTGTATGTGTGCTTTTCCCCAAAAACATCAGTTATATTTATTATATAAACATATATTCCTATCTGAGCGATTTTATCGTCTTTATCAGTCTTTCCATTCCATCCAATATTTAAATCGTTTGAACTGAAAAAATGCTCCCCCATTCTACTATATATTTTTAATTCATATTCTTTTATACCTATTCCTTTTGGCAAAAAGGTGTCATTTATATTATCATTTGTTTGAGGTGTAAAACTATTAGGTATATATAAGAGAAACTCATTCAATAATCACACGTTTGCTTGTAGTATCTACACAACCATTCAAATTCTCAATAGCTAAAGTTACGTTATAATCTCCAATTTTTGAAAATGAGTGCCTAGGATTTTGATAAGTTGAGCTAAAACCATCTCCAAATTCCCAAAACCATTTTTTAATTATAGTAAAATTATCAACTGATTTATCAATAAAAATAATGGGATTATCTATTTGCTCGTAAAAATGGTGTATAATTAAATTAGGAACTATATTGAATTCTGCAATTGGATCTAATATTAAATCAGAATCAATATATATGTATTCTAATGTTTGACAATTATTTACATCTGAAGCTATTACTGAATAATTACCCCCATTTAAGTTATTTATTACATTAGTTATTTCATTATTTGACCAAAGATAGTTGTAAGGATAAGAGCCTCCAGTAGCTATAGCTTCAGCCATACCAACTTGCCTTTTACATGTGTCATGTGCAAAATTAAAAGTTAATTCAAGTAATGAAGGCTCTGTAATTGTAAATGCCGTAGAAGTTGTGCATGAATTAAGGTCTGTAATATCTACTAAATAAGTGCCTATTGATAAATTTGTTATATCTTCAGTAATATCACCATTGTTCCATAAATAGCTATAATTTGGAACAGATCCAGAAACACTTAAATCTATACCTCCATCACTGTAGCCATTACAACTTATATTATATCCATTGTAATCTGTACTTGCAACAATTGTAGTTTGTAGAGACGTAGGCTCAGTTAAAGTAAAGGAAGTAGAAGTTGTGCATGAATTAGCGTCTGATATGTCTACAAAATAAGTGCCTAATGATAAATTTGTTATATCTTCAGTATTATCACCATTGTTCCATAAATAGCTATAATTTGGAACAGATCCAGAAACACTTAAATCAATGCCTCCATCACTGTAGCCATTACAACTTATATTGTATCCATTGTAATCTGTACTCGTTGTAATTATTGTTTGAAGAGGTGTGGGCTCAGTTAAAGTAAAGGAAGTAGAAGTTGTGCATGAATTAGCATCTGTTATATCTACAAAATAAGTGCCTAATGATAGATTGCTAATGTATTGTGTTGTTTCTAAGTTATTCCATAGATAAGTGTAGGGAGAAGATGATCCAGAAGCAATTAAATTAATACCTCCATCACTGTATCCATTACAACTTATATTGTATCCATTAAAGTTACTCTCTGTATAAGAAAAGTTTATTTCAGGAGAAACAGTGAAATCAAAAGTTCCTGCTGAACATGAATTAACATAAGTAATAGTTGCAGTTGTTCCTGATCCTCCAAGGGGAATAAATGCAGGAATTGAGCCTGTTCCAGATGCAGGCAAACCAATAGATGGGTTATTATTCGTCCAAGTAGCAGTTGCATCCATATTAATAATTGATGACAAATTTCCAGGACATATATTTTGATCATCTAATAATAAAATAGGAATAGTAAAATTTACAGTTAACGGATACATGCAGGGGCTACAACAATCTTCAGTAAAAACCGTATTACCGCTTATTACAGTAAAAGAAAGCGGAACATTTACTGGTAAGCCTGGAAAATCATAATACACCCAATCATTATATGTGTTTTCTTGAGTTGGACAGCCAGCTGCGTAAGCTATTGGAGTAGAGCATCCTGAAAGTTGGCCAGGTGTCATTTGCATTACACTTCCTCCAGGAGCTGAAGTTATTGTGGAAGTAGTTCCATTAATAGATATACTTATAGTCATAGTAGTTGAATTAGGATCTTCACTAGAGTGCCAATGTTCAAGCCAAATTCGTAAATCTCCATCACAACTTACGCACCACTGTACTTGAACAGAATGTGAAAATACTTGACCAGCACTACAAACAATAATAATAAATAAAGAAAAAATTAACTTATTTAAATATATCATAAAATTAAATTTTATTTAAACTTAAAATTAGCAAATTATTTTAAATATCAAAGTTAATTTAGTATTTGTGTTAATGTGAATAATTTTCTTTAAAAAAATAAGGTAAACTTATTATTTTAAAGAATAATAATCCTGCCTTATATGAATCCAGACCTAAACCGCAAATAATGGCTTTACAGTTGGCTGATAAGAGTGACTTTTTTCTAAATTTCTCCCTAGCATAAATGTTAGAAATATGCACTTCAATAACAGGTGTCTCTATCGCCTTTACACAATCAGTCAATGCCACAGAGGTGTGTGTGTATCCACCAGCATTTAATAGAATGTAATCGTAAGAAAAACCTACCTCCTGCAATTTGTTAATCAGTTCTCCTTCCAAATTACTTTGGTAGTAATCAATTGCCAATTTTGGAAATTCATCCTTTAAAAGTTTTAAATAATCATCAAAAGAAACATTGCCATAAATAGCTTCTTCTCTTTTGCCTAATAAGTTTAAATTTGGTCCGTTAATAATCATTACCATCATAGGAAGCAAATTTATATAAATGAGTTGGGAAATATCCATAAAAGGCTTTAAATCTTATTTACAGATAGAACGATCACTTTCTGATAATTCTGTGCAAGCCTATATCCGTGATGTAAAAAAGTTTGCTAACTATGCCATTGCCATAGAACTTTCGGAACTTAAAGTTACTAGAATAGATATTAGTAATTTCTTAGCTCATATAAATCAGGAAGATATTTCTTCTCGCTCACAAGCACGTATTATTTCTGGCATTAAAGCTTTTTATAAATACTTGATTATTGAGGATTATTTAAAGATAAATCCTACTGAATTGATTGAAAGTCCGAAAATTGGACTTAAGTTGCCAGATACACTTTCATTAATTGAAATTGATAAACTTATTTTAGCAATTGATTTAAGTAGCAATCAAGGTGAGCGTAATCGAGCAATACTAGAAACTTTATATAGTTGTGGGCTTAGGGTTAGTGAATTAGTGAATTTACAATTATCAAATATTCATTTTAAGGAAGGTTACTTAAAGGTTACTGGAAAAGGAAATAAAGAGCGTCTTGCTCCAATTGGTGGAAGGGCAATTAAGTATCTTACTATTTATATTAATGAGTTTCGTAATCACCAAAACATAAAAAAAGGGAATGAGGATTTTGTTTTTCTAAATAATAGAGGAGTTAAGCTTACTAGAGTAATGATATTTCTTATTATTCAAAAGTTGACTAAAAGTATTGGGTTTAAAAAGAAGATTAGTCCTCATACTTTTAGGCATAGCTTTGCTACTCATTTAATTGAAGGAGGTGCTGATTTACGTGCTGTACAGGAAATGTTAGGACACGAAAGTATTACTACAACTGAAATATACACTCATTTGGATAATGAATATTTAAGAAGCAATATTATTCAATTTCATCCTAGGAGCTAATGAAATTAAGGCACAATATATTAAAAATGTACTTGCTAAAAGCAGTGCTTTGGTTTATGGTTGCTATGCCTATTATTGTCTTGTTTTTTCAAGAACATGGATTAACTCTAACTGAGGTGATGATACTTCAGTCTATATATTCTTTTTCAGTTGCATTATTTGAGATTCCCTCAGGTTTTATTGCAGATATTTTTGGTAGAAAAAGAACTATAGTACTTAGTACTATTTTTACTTTTATTGGATTTTTGGGATTCTCATTTTTTGGTGGTTTTTATGCTTTTGCTATTGCTCAAGTTTTAGTGGGAATTGGTGGTAGTTTAATGTCAGGTAGCGATAGTGCAATAATTTATGATACATTATTAGAAACCAATAGTAAAACTACATATACCAAAATTGAAGGTAAGGCTTATGCTATTGGTAATTTTTCTGAGGCCTTTGCAGGAATTTTAGGCGGTTTCTTAGCGATAGGATCTATTTATATGCCAATTTATGTGCAAACTTTTATCCTTTTTTTTAGTATTCCTATCGCTTTTACTTTAATTGAGCCTAATATGCGCAAGGAAAATAAATTGGATCGATCCTTTAATGCTATTTTAGAAGTTGTAAGGTTTGCAATTATTGATAACAAAAAATTAAAATGGCTTATTATTTATTCTTCTGCTATGGGTGTTGCTACCTTGTCTATGGCATGGTTTGCGCAACCATTTTTTAAAGCTATTAACACTCCACTTGCTTACTTTGGAGTTTTATGGGCTGCTCTTAATTTTTCAGCAGGAATTACTTCTTTCAATGCACATCAGCTAAGTTATAAGTACAATGTTTATAAAGTATTGTTTTTTATTTCTTTATCAATGACTATATCATTTATAATGTTAGGTTATAATAATTCATTTATTGGGCTTATTTTCATTCTTTTTATTTATCTCTTAAGAGGATTAGTAACTCCTATTTTGCGTAATGCAATAAATGAAAATACTTCCTCTAACAAAAGGGCAACTGTACTTTCTATTAGGAGTTTAATTATTAGAGTATCATTTGCAATAAGTGCACCAATACTAGGCTATATTGCTGATAATTATTCTTTAGCTATTTCTTTTTATGGTTTAGCTATTTTAGTAGGTTTCTTTTCAATCTTATCCGCAATAAAGCTTTATAAGATAGGATAATTTTATAGTTTTGCGAAGTGAATAGACTTAAAAAAAAATGGGGAATTACTTCTAATTATCAAATTATGGTAATTCTATTAGTATTTTCAATTACAGGCTCTATTGCTGTAGTAATTACTAATCCAGTATTAAAACTAATTGGTTTGGATAAATATTTAGTTTCCCCTTGGATTTTTTGGCCTATTCGTATCTTTATAATTTTCCCTATTTATCAAGTTTTAATAGTTATTATTGGCGCTTTATTTGGACAATTTAAATTCTTCTGGGCCTTTGAAAAAAAAATGTTAGTTCGATTTGGATTTAAATACTTTAAGGATAAAGAATAAAATTCTTTTATTATTTTTGAATTCCTTTAAAATTATTTAATGAAATTAATAATATCTTTAGCAACACGTCTTATTCCTAGGCATTATTTACAGCATATAAGTCATTTCTTTTTGCAGATCTTTTCTTTATTTATGAGAGGAAATAAATTTGAAGATCCAATAAACGGTATAACTTACCGTAAACTATTGCCTTATGGAAGATTAAAATCTAGAGAAAATGCTATTGCACCTGATAGTATGAGTTTAGAACGACATAGATTAATGTGGTTATTTATGAAAGATAAAACTAATTTTTTCAAAGACAATATAAAGTTCTTGCATATTGCTCCTGAATACTGTTTTATTAAGCTGTTCAAAAGAATGAAAAACTTAGACTATACTACTGGCGATTTAATATCACCATGGGCTGATGTTAAGATGGATGTTCATGATATACCAATGAATGATAACACTTTTGATGTAGTTATTTGTAATCATGTATTGGAGCATGTTAATGATGCTCATAAAGTTATGACAGAATTTTATAGAGTAATGAAACCTGGAGGATGGGGTATTTTTCAAGTACCTATAGATTATAATAATCCTATAACTGAAGAAGATAGAAATGTAACTGACCCTAAGGAGCGAGAACGCCTGTATTGGCAAGATGACCACTTGAGGTTGTTTGGTCTAGACTATGGTAAAAAATTAGCTGCAGCAGGCTTTAAAGTTACTGAGAGCGACTTTATTAACGAATTAAGTCCTGAATTAGTGGAGCGATACGCACTTCCTAAAGGAGAAATCGTTTATTTCTGTGAAAAAATATAAATAGAATTAACAAAATTATATTAATGAAAAAAGTTATATTTTTACTACTGATAAGTCTACAACTTTTAAATGCACAAAGTTTAAAAGATCTACACTTTGGAACTGATTCTACTTTTGAAGTAGTAAGCTGGAACATTGAATGGTTTCCAAAAAACGGACAAGTAACTGCCGACTCAGTAAAAACAATAATCCAAAGCCTAGCTGCTGATGTTTATGCCCTACAAGAGATTGATGACACCACACTTTTAAAACAAGTGGTGAGTACTATTCCTGGCTATGCATGTCATTTTAAAAGTAGTTATTACGGCGGTTTGGCTTATGTATACAACGCCAATACAGTACAGGTAAATGCTAAATATGAAATCTATACGAGTCAGCCCTATTGGAATGCTTTTCCCAGGTCTCCACAAGTATTAGAGCTTACTTTTAATAATGAAGACTATGTAATTATTGATAATCATCTAAAGTGTTGTGGTGATGGAGTATTAGATTTTAATGACACTTCTGATGAAGAAAATAGAAGGTTAAGGGCTGTTAATTTACTAAAAACTTATATAGATAGTGTTTTTTCGAATGACAAAGTAATTGTGGTTGGAGATTGTAACGATATACTAACTGACCTTACTACTAATAATGTATTCAACTCCTTTTTAGACGATTCTGATTATTTGTTTGTTGATTTCCCAATTGCCCTTGGTAGTTCTGCTAATTTTTCTTTTCCTACTTGGCCTTCACATCTTGACCACATCTTAATTACTGATGAGTTATTTGCTGACTTTTCCAAGCCCAATTCAATAGTTTCCTGCATAAGGATTGATGATTATATGAGCAGCTGGAATGCATATGATTATAATATTTCTGACCATAGGCCTGTCGGTTTAAAATTGCAAATAGATGCTCTGATTAGCACTATAAATGATTTAGAAAACTCAAATAAAAACCTTATTAAAATAGTGGATGTTTTAGGAAGAGAAACAAAACCTAAAAAGAACACTCTCTTATTTTATATAAATGATGATGCTAGTGTGGAAAGGAAAGTAGTTATAGAATAAGCCTAATAACTAATATAAATCACCTTCTTAGTTTTAAAAAACTCTTCCTCAAATAAATCAGCTATTTCGTATTTAGTATGGGATATCCCTCTTAATTCTTCTGATAAATCTCCACCTTTTAGGTAAAGAATACCATTATTTAAAGTATTGTTATGGGTATTATTAAATTTCCCTTTTACCCACTTTTTAAAGTCTGTCATATTGGTAACAGCACGGCTCACCACAAAATCAAAAGTATCTTTTATATTTTCAGCTCTTTCATTTAGTGCAATAACATTAGTTAAGTCAATTGCATTACTCACTTCATTTACTACTTTTATTTTTTTACCAATACTGTCCACTAGTAAAAAATCAACTTCAGGAAATAATATAGCTAAAGGAATGCCCGGAAAACCACCTCCTGTACCAATATCTAATATTTTTGTTCCTTTTTCAAACTGAATTAACTTAGCAATAGCTATAGAGTGCAAAATATGGTTGGTATATAGGGCATCAATATTCTTTCTGGAAATCACATTTATCTGAGCATTCCAATGTTGGTAAAGCTGCTGTAAATCAGTAAACTGTTCAATTTGTTTTTCCGTTAAATCAGGAAAATACTTATGGATTATTTGCATTTAATAAGTGTCTTTTAAACCAGACATAATTTTAAATAATTGCTCTCTACTTCTGTGTAGTTGTGCTTTTACAGTTCCTAAAGGAACATCTAATTTATCTGCAATTTCACCATAGCTTAATTCTTTAAAATATCTTAGTTTTACTAACTCACGATAATTTGGCTTTAATTGATCAACAATTTGACGCAGTATAGCTATTCTTTGTTGTTTTTCCATTAACTGATCAGGATTAAGATCCTTTGAAATTAAATTAAAAGTATTTCTTTTTCCATCATCAGACACCATCATATTATCTATAGAGATTGTAGGTAGTTTGTTTTTTCTAAAATAGTCAATACAATGATTACGGGCGACTGTGTAAAGCCAGGTGCTAAAGGCATAATTAGCAGTGTATAAATGCAGTTTCTTAAAGGCTTTACCTAAGGATTCAATAGTTAAGTCCTTAGCTAATTCTTGATCCCCTACTTTTTCGTATAGCATGAAGTAAAGTGGGTCACGGTATAGCTTCATTAGCTCATTATAAGCTTTAGGGTCACCATCTTCTAATGCTCTATTGATTAGTTTTAAATCTCGTTTTCCTTTAACAGTCAAATTATGTTTCATCTGCTCCATTTTTTCGGTTTACTTACAAAGTTCAATAATACAAAAATTGCATGTATACATAAATGTAATACTTCGTAAATAGGATGAATCCAATATAAATCCATTAATTTTAAATTCTTCATTGTTTTATAATTTATAAGATATGAAAGAAATATTTTTATTGTTAATAAAGTTATGACAAATTTTATAGGTGCTTCTATTAAACATAATGTTAAAAATGTAAACCAAAAAATTAGTTGAGCGTAAGGATATATAGTTAAAAGTATTTTAAATTTTATTTTATATAATGGAGCTGTGGTAATATGTCTTCTTTTCTGATATACCCACTCTCTCCATATTTTTGTTACAGATGATGTAGTGTGAGCTTGTTCCGAAATTTCAATACCTACATTACATTTATTTGCAATTTCTTGTATAAACAAATCATCATCACCTGAAGGAATATGTAAATGATTGGCAAAACCTTTATTTTCAAAAAATAAGGACTTTCTATACGCCATATTACGCCCTACTCCCATGTAAGTATGCCCTGCTAGTGCATATGAAAGATATTGCTGAGCAACATTAAAAGTGTCAAATCTTATAAGTTGATTTAATAATCCTTTCTTTTTTTCATAAGCTCCATAGCCTAAAACAATATCAACTGAATTAAAATTACTACACATTTTTGTTGCCCAATTCTTGGATTTAGGTATACAGTCTGCATCTGTTAAAAGCAAGTGTTCATGCTTAGCTGATTTAATACCTAATGTTAGAGCAAGTTTTTTCCCATTATGATTATTAATATGTTTCTCAATAGTTACTACAACTAAGTTTTGATATTGCTTTTCAAATTCCTTAAGTAAATTAGCTGTTTCATCATTAGATTGGTCATTTACTACTATTACTTCATATTTAGGGTAATTTTGTTTAAGGACAAATGGTAGTTTATTTTTTAAATTTAGAAACTCATTTTTAGCACAAATAATAATAGATATAGGCTCATTAAATATTAAAGCATTTTTCTTAAAAGTATTTAATTTTAAGAAAAAGTATAAGTAGTAAAACAATAGTAACACTATGCTTATTATTGAAGCAAATAATAAAGAATTAATAAACATTTAATTATTTATCTAAATAATCTAAAATATTTTTCTCAACTCTGTTAATCACATTACTTACATCTTCTTTTACAAATTTATCTCCAGTAATATATTCAAATAATTCTATATATCTTTCTGAAACAGAAATGCAATATTCTTCACTCATGTGAGGTATAGATTCTCCTTCTTTACCTTGGAAATTATTTTCAATTAACCATTGGCGTACAAATTCCTTTGAAAGCTGTTTTTGTTGATCTCCTTTTTTAATATTTTCTTCATAACCTTTAATATAAAAATAACGAGATGAATCAGGTGTGTGTATTTCATCAATTAGTGTTATTACACCATTCTTATCTTTTCCAAATTCATATTTAGTGTCTACAAGTATTAAGCCTTTTTCGGCTGCCATTTCAGTTCCTCTTTTAAAAATAGCTCTAGTATACTTTTCTAGCTGTATGTAATCCAATTCAGCAACAATTCCTTGCTTTAATATTTCTTCTCTACTAATATCTTCATCATGACCTATATCAACCTTAGTAGTTGGTGTAATTAGTGGATTCTCAAACTTTTGATTTTCAACCATACCATCTGGAATCTCTACTCCGCATAATATTCTTTTACCGGATTTATATTCTCTCCAAGCGTGTCCTGTTAAATATCCTCTAATTACCATTTCTATCATGAAAGGTTTACACATTTTACCTATTGTTACACTCGGGTCAGGAGTTGCTTCCATCCAATTAGGTACTATATCACTAGTAGCTGCCAAAAATTTTGCTGCAATTTGGCTAAGCACTTGCCCTTTATATGGAATTCCTTCTGGAAGAACATGATCAAATGCTGATATTCTATCAGATGCTACCATTACTAGAGTTTCATTATTTAGAGTATATACATCTCTAACTTTTCCTTTATAGAATTTTGTTTGTCCGGGTAATTGGAAGTTTGTTCCTTTAATTGTATTAATCATTTTTTTTATTTTTATATGCGTTAATAATATCTTTTACTAATTTATGTCTAATTACGTCATTTCCGTCAAGGGTTATAAAACTTATATCCTTAATGTTTTTTAATGTGTTAACTGCGTTTATTAATCCTGATTTTTGATTTTTTGGTAAATCTATTTGAGTTTCATCTCCTGTTATAATGAACTTAGCTGATCTCCCCATTCTTGTTAAAAACATCTTCATTTGTTTTTCAGTAGTATTCTGTCCTTCATCTAGTATGACAAATGCTTTGTCTAAAGTTCGTCCTCTCATAAACGCTAAAGGGGCAATCTGTATTGTTCCCTGCTCTAAGTAGTCATTCAACCTTTCAATAGGTATCATGTCAAAAAGAGCATCATATATAGGCTGCATGTAGGGGTCCAATTTTTCTTTTAAATCACCAGGCAGAAATCCCAAATTCTCTCCAGCTTCAACAGCTGGTCTTGTAAATATTATCCTTTTTACTTCCTTGTCTTTAAGTGATTTAACAGCTATGGCTACTGCTGTGTATGTCTTACCAGTTCCTGCTGGGCCAATAGCAAATAACATATCATTTTTTTTAATCTCACAAATCATTTTACGTTGGTTAGAAGTGCGTGCTTTTATTATTTTACCATTTTGGCCATGTAAAATAATATCCTCTTTAGTTTTTAGAATTTCTGACTCATCTCCTTCAACTAAATGTTCAATTTGACTCACTGTTAGTGAATTATATTGATTAATGTGTTTGATGAAAGCTGTTAGTTTTTTTTCAAAATACCTAATCTGATCACTGTTTCCTATGATTTTTAATTTCTCTCCTCTAGATACAATTTTAATTTGAGGGAACAAATTTTTTATCTTGTCTAACTTCTTATTATTAGTTCCAAATAGTTTTACCAACTCAATGTTACTAAGTGTTATTAATTTTTCACTCATTAATTATACTGTTCATAGATTTATTATAATTTTGGGGTTACAAAATAACAATATTTTAACTACTTCGTCAATAGCTTTTCATAATAAATGGCAATAATTACACTTACTACTGATTTAGGCACAAATGACAGCTATCTTGCATCGGTAAAAGGAAGTATTTATACTCAGATTAATGATGCTAGGATTGTTGATATTACTAATGATATTACTGCATTTAATATACCACAAGCAGCTTTTGTATTACGTAATTGTTATAAAGATTTTCCAATTGGAAGCATACATATTGTTAGTGTTGATGATGAATTAAATATTGAAAACGAGCATTTAGCTGTTAAAGCAAATGGGCATTATTTTATCGGTTCTGACAATGGTCTTTTTTCTCTATTACTAACTGAAATGAAAGCAGAAAAGATAATACAATTAAATATTGCTCAAGACTCAAATTGCTTAACATTTGCTACAAAAAATGTTTTTGTACCTGCTGCCTGTCATTTAGCCAGAGGTGGTACTATGGAAATGATTGGAACATTAGTTAATAACTATTGTGTGCATAGAACAGATTTAAAAGCTGTAAAAGAAAAAAATTTAATCAAAGGAGTTATAATTTACAATGATAATTATGGAAATGCTATAACTAATATTGATAAGACTATGTTTTTAGATATTCAGAGAGGTAGAGAATTTATTATTTATTATGGAAGAGAGGATGAGAAAATCACTACTATATCTAAAAAGTATAATGATGTTCCTTCTGGAGATAAGTTAGCTATTTTTGGTGAAAATGAACAACTTCAAATTGCCATGAATAAAGGTACTGCAAATACATTATTAGGATTGAAGTTACATGAAATTATTAGAATAGAATTTAAATGATAGCACTTTTTAGAAAAGAAATAAGTGTTTTTTTTAGTACACTCACCGGTTATTTAATTATTGGTGTTTTCCTCTTTATTAATAGCATTTTATTATGGTCGGATTTCAGTGATAGAAATATATTAAGCTATGGCTATGCTGATATGGATATCTTTTTTTCTACAGCACCTTTATTCTTTTTATTGTTTATTCCGGCTATAAGTATGCGAGTTTTTTCTGAAGAATATTCTTCAGGTACTATTGAAAACCTTATTACTAAACCAATTACTTCATTGCAAATTATTTTAGCTAAGTTTTTAGCTGTTTTTGTTTTAGTGTTATTCACTATATTTTCTACACTAATTTATGTTGTTAGTATATATTTTTTAGGAGAGAGTGTTGGCAATCTTGATTTAGCTGGCATTACAGGTTCCTATTTTGGATTAATATTTTTATGTGGACTCTTCTCATCTATTTGTGTTTATGCTTCTTCTTTATCAAATAATCAAATTATTTCATTTGTATTTGCTATTTTATTAAATACTTTATTTTATTTTGGATTTGATCTATTAAGTGAAGCTTACTTTTTTCAAAATTTTGACTTAATTATTAAACAAATTGGAATTTCTTTTCATTATGAAATAATTAGTAAAGGACTAATAAATATTTCGGACGTTATCTATTTTATATCATTTACTATTTTATTTATTTTGCTTACTGAAATTGTTATTTATGAAAGGAAGTCATAATGAATACTAACAAATATATATCAGTCATTTTACTTGTTGTATTTGTGTTATTTATAAATATAATTAGTAGCTTTATTAATTGGAATGTAGATTTAACTTCTGATAAAAAATATTCTTTTTCTAATGAGTCCACTTCAATAATCACTAGTTTAGATGATAAGTTATTTATTAAAGTATTTCTTGATGGTGATTTTCCTTCAGAATTTAAAAGATTACAGAAATCAACCGAAGATCTCATAAAACGATTTAAGGTTATAGGAAATAATAATGTTGATTTTGAGTTTATTAACCCTAACAATATTGTAAATGAGAATGAAAAGGAAAATTTATTTAAACAGTTAGTAAAGCAAAAACTATCTCCAACTGATTTAGAAATAAAAAGAGACGGGAAACAAGTTAATCAGATTATTTTTCCTGGAGCAATTATTTATTACAAGGGAAAACAAGCAGCCGTGAATTTTCTAAAGCAGTTACCTGGCGGATCTACCAAAAGTAATATTAACAGATCTATTGAGACACTTGAATATGAATTTGTTTCAGCTATTGAGCATTTAATTAAAAATAGATTAACTAAAATTGCTTTCTTAGAAGGTAATGGAGAGTTAAATGAACAACAAGTTTATGATATTACAGAGTCTGTTCTAGATGATAATTTTAATCTTTCATATCACTATAAAGTGGATCGATTTAATATTAAAGAATTTGCCATTGATAGCACTACTAATATGCCCGATATTGTAATGCAAAATTCCCTTTTAAATTCATATAAAGCTTTAATAATAGCTAAGCCAACTATCCCTTTTAACAGCTTAGATAAGCTACTTATTGATCAATATATTATGCAGGGTGGTAAAGTTCTTTGGTTAGTTGATGGAATCAAAGCTAGTATGGATAGTTTGCAAAATAATTTAGGATCTTTTGTCGCTACTAAAAATTTCTTAAATATTGATGATCAATTATTTAGATATGGATTGCGAATTAATTCTAATTTAATTCAAGATTTGCGTTCTAATAAAATTCCTGTTATTACAGGATACAGCAATAATGTTCCCCAACAATCTTATTTTAATTGGCCCTACTCTCCACTGTTGTTTTCTGACAGTAAGCACGTTATTTCGAATGGCTTAGATGCTATTAAATGTGAATTTGTTAGTTCTATAGATACTATCAAAAATAATATTCATAAAACTATTCTTTTACATAGTTCTAATAAGAGTAGATTAATTCCTTCACCTAGTAAAATTAGTTTAGGAATTTTAGAAAACCCACCATTATTAACTAGTTATAATAAAAAGTTTCTACCAATTGCTATCTTGTTAGAAGGAGAGTTTGAATCACTATTTAAGGATAAATTAGTTCAGAAAAACAATAAAATTAAATTTATTAAAAAGAGTGCTAGTAATAAAATGATTGTTGTTAGTGATGGTGATTTGATAGCAAATGATATAAGTAAATCTGGAGTTATTTATCCTCTTGGTTATGATAAAAATATTAATTTTACTTTTAATGGAAATAAACATTTTTTAATTAACGCAGTACAGTATCTATGTGGAGATAATAGTCTTTCACATTTAAAGTTAAAGGATCTTAGTTTGAGAATGTTAGATAAAAAAAAGATTCAAGAAAATAGATTTATTATTCAACTTATAAATATTGCTCTTCCAATATTATTATTAATAACACTTGCTTTATTTTTTATTAGTTATAAAAAAAGAAAATATGCTTAAAAAAAATTTTATATATTTTGCTATTATTTTATTTATGGCAACTTTAATTTGGTTTTTATCTAATGATAATAAATCAACTATTACTTCGGAAAATAACTTTGCAATAAGCGATACAGCATCAATAAGAAAGATTTTTATTGCTGATAGAAACGGTATAACTATTACTTTGAATAGAAATAAAAATAACTGGTTGGTTAACAATAAATATGAAGTAAGAAAAGATGCTATTGAAACTATACTTGCTACTATAAATCAAATAAAAATTAAAAGACCTGTTTCAAAAAATGCTTTTGATAATGTTATTAGAAATTTATCTACAACTGGTGTAAAAGTTGAAATTTATACTGATCAAGAAATCCCTATAAAAACTTATACTATTGGTAGTTCTACTTCAAATCATTTAGGAACTTATATGTATCTTGCTGGTAGTGAATCTCCTTTTGTTGTTCATATACCTTCATTTAATGGCTTTCTTTCACCTAGATATGGAATTCAAGGAAATAAAATAAGTGAAAGTGATTGGCGGTCAACTAATATATTTAATTTAAAAACTAAAAGCATTTCTAGAGTTACAGTCAATCACTTTAAAAAGCCTGAAAAATCTTTCACTTTAATTACTGATTCAATAACTTTGTTTAATAATTTTGGAAATGCAGTTAATTTTAATCGAGCTATGGTTTTTCAATTTCTTGATTCTTTTGAACAATTAAATTGTGAGAGTTACAAGAAACATAAAGATAAGATAGAATTTTCTTCCCCATTACATCAGCTAATTGTAAATAATGACACTTTACGAACTTATGTCATTGGTGGTAATATTTTAAAAGAGAAGAAAGATAACTATAACGTTAAACGTATGTATGCTACTTTTAATAATGGAGATCTTATGCTTATACAGGATTATGTTTTCAACAAAGTGTTAATTACTATTGACCAATTGCAGTAAAAAATCCCCAGTAATATAAACAGAAAAATTATATTTGACACTTATTTAAACTACAAAAAAATACAATTTTTAAAAATGAAATTTATAGTTAATAGCACAGTTTTGTTAAGGGAATTACAAAAACTAAATGGGGTTATTAGTTCTAGTAATACTCTGCCAATATTGGATAATTTCTTATTTAATATTAGCAACAATAAAATGTCAATAGTTGCTTCTGATCTTGAGACAACTATGATGTCCTCTATTAGCGTTGAGGCTAATGAAGATGGAAAAATCACTATCCCTGCTCGAATTTTAATCGATACCTTAAAAACTTTTTCCAATCAGCCTTTATCCTTTATTGTTGATACAATTACTTTTGGAATTGAGATGAGTTCTGAACTTGGAAATTACAAATTAGCAGGTCAAAATGCCGATGAATTTCCTAAAATACCAATTTTGCAAGTTTCATCCTCAACTAGTATAAAAGGAGATTTATTAGTTAATGCCATTAACAAAACTTTGTTTGCTAGCGGAAATGACGAGTTACGTCCTGTAATGTCAGGAGTGTTCTGTGAGCTTTCAAGCGAGCAGACAACTTTTGTAGCTACTGATGCTCATAAATTAGTTAGGCATACGCGAAATGATGTTAAGTCTGATAAGACTACATCTTTTATTCTTCCTAAAAAACCATTAACTATTCTCAAGAACAATATTGATGATGATTCAGATGTTACATTAAAATATAATGAGACGAACGCTTTATTTTCTTTTGGTAATATTACTATCATTTGTCGTCTTATTGATGGTAAATATCCAAACTATGAAGCAGTGATTCCTAAAGAGAATCCAAATAAATTAATAATTGAAACGGCAGCACTTTTAAGTTCTATTAAAAGAGTTTCTATTTATGCAAATAAAACTACTCACCAAATTCGATTTAAGGTTGCAGGTAGTGAGTTACAGATTACATCTGAGGATTTAGATTTTGCAAATAAAGCAGAGGAAAGATTGTCATGCAAATATGAAGGAGATGATATGGAAATTGGTTTCAATTCTAAATTTGTAATTGATATGTTAAATAATATTGGTGCTGAAAAAATTTCAATTGAAATGAGTGCGCCAAACCGAGCTGGTATTATATTACCTCTTGATGGATTAGTTGAAGGAGAAAGCACTCTTATGTTAGTTATGCCAGTAATGTTAAATTCTTAATAATAAAACTATGAAAAAAATTGCAGCAATTCTAGCTTTTGCATTTATTACCATAACAGTTAGTGCACAAAGTTTAATCCCAATAAAATTTGGAGTTAAATTTGGAACAAATATCTCAAGTATTATTTCTACCCCAAATGAAGGAGTTAAGAATATTGAAAGCTCAGCAATTAATGGGCTTTCTGGTGGCTTCTACATGGAAATTGCTATTAATGATAAATGGTATGTTAATCCTGAGCTTATTTATTCTCAAAAAGGAGCATCTTTTACTTATGAATATACTCATGATTATGATGTTAATCAAAGTGATGTGCATAAAACATCACACGAACTAAAATTAGCTTATATTGAGTTAAATCCAACAATTAGCTATAAAGCAACTGATAAACTTTCACTTAATTTTGGCCCTTCAGTTTCCTTTATTCTTTCCCCAGATTACATCATTCTTTCAGATAAAGGTCAAAATGATAATTTAAATTCTCACCCAGAATTACCAGATGGAACTTACAAAGAAGAAACTATTGACGTAGGTATTAATTTAGGAGTTAATTATTATTTATCTGATAAATTTTTAATTAACTCAAATGTAAATACTAGCTTAATAAAAGCTGGAGCTATTTCTAAGCTTACTAATACAGGCTTAGTAAATGGATCACTAATTAATAATTTAGAATATAACACATATGAAATAAAGAACAGTATTATTTCATTTTCTATTGGTTATTTATTTTAAAAAACAATTTTTAACGTAATAATCCTGTATTTATGCAGGTTTTTTGTTTATTTATTATTAATAGTTTCGATATATTACACGTAAAAATTATTTATTTGCTTGGATTTACTATTTTTGCTTAAACATTTAAAATATTACAATGAAAAAAATCATTACTTTTTTACTAGTAGCTTTATTTACTGTCAACTTAAGTGCACAAAAAATAGAAAAAGGAATTTGGCAAATTGAAATTGGCTCAGGAATTGATGCAAATTACAATTGGATTACTGGTGGAGATTGGAAAACAGAAACAAAATTAAATGGAAGTTCAATTTCAGATAATGATGGTGATTGGAATGATATATATGATTCGCAATCAAATCTTAATTATGATTTAGATTTTACTAATTTTTCTGATTGGGAAGGTAGGTTTTTGGACGGTATAAGTTTCGGCTATTTTATAGCTGATGGCTTACTTATTGGATTGGGATTAGATTTGAATGGACTAAATACTAGTGATAATTACAATAACGATCCATTTGAAGAAGATAAAGTTAAATGGAATGAATTTAAAATAGGAGCAATACCCAAAATTAGATATTATCTTCCAGCAGGTAGAGGGAATGCATTGTTTTTTGAAGGATCATTTGGAATGGGAATAAATAATAGGAATGCATCTGCAGAAGGACGTCTTATTCCTTTAGGATCTGATCCTTGGGGTTATGATATAATAGCTTATGATCCTGTAACTGGAACAGGGATATTTGCTCAACCGGATGAGAAGGATACTTGGAATAGTAAACGTAATATATTTTCTTCTAGCATTGGAATTGGAGTAGGTTATTCAGCTTTTCTTTTTAATAGTAGAGAAATATTTTCGATTGAACCTCAAATTGGATTAAATATTAACTCACGTAATAGATTAAGTGAAACTACTACCTTTGATGAATCTAGTGATGATACTATAGTTATTTCTTCAGAAGATAAAATTAGTAATATTGGAATATATCTAAAATTAAAATTATCATTCTATTTAGGAAGACATTTTTGGTCTCATTAGTATTTTAACTTTCAAATCACTAGAGCATTAGATTTAATCTTTTAATATTACTAATTTATCGTCTTTTAGTATAGGTATTATATCTGACGTGATAGGTGGAGATAAACAAAAGCGAGTATCATCTTCCATATTTAAAGTTTTAAGTCTTTTCCTATGTGAAGAATCACTTAAATAATTAAATAAATCTCCATTTGAATTTTTTAATAATTGTCTGGAAGTAAATAAAGAATCACACGAACTTTCATATCTATCAGAATCAATTAATAAATTTGCTAAACTTCCAGCAAAAATTGGATCCTCTAAGTTAAATACCCCTTTCCAACCTGAACATAAAATAATTACATCTTTATGTTCTTTAATCAAATGCTTAGCAACTGCTGCAATATTTATGTAAGAAGCTGTAATTACCTTATGTTTTCTAGCATTATGAATTGCTTTAGTTCCATTAGTTGTTGTGAGTACTAAAATTTTCCCTTTTACGTCAGAATTTATATAATGAAATGGAGAATTTCCATAATTAAAACCTTTAATTGGCTTAGCGTTTCGTTCAGCAGCAACAATATATCCCTCTCTTCCTTTATATGAAAGTGCTTCTTCTAAAGTTTGAACAGGAATAATTGCCTTCACCCCTTCACTAAAAGCAGTAGATATTACTGATGTGGCTCTCAACAAATCAATTACTACTACTGTTGATTTTCCATCAGCATATTTTTCAAACTGATCAGCAGTAAAGCAAACCGATATATTTTTAGTTTCTAACATTATTTTAAGAATGGTAAAGCAACAACAACTGCTTTAATTTGTTTTTTACGCACCATAATATAAACCTCACTTCCGATTCCTGAAAGTTCTTTAGATACATAGGCCATTGCAATTGCTTTACTTAAGCTTGGTGACATAGTTCCAGAAGTTACAATACCTATCTCATTTCTTTTAGAATCAATAATAGGATAGTCTTTACGTGCAATACCTTTGTCGATAATTTCAAGTCCTACTAATTTTCTAGAAACTCCCCCTTCTTTCTGGGCTTTTAATTCTTCATAATTTATAAACTCTTTTGTAAATTTAGTAATCCAGCCTAAGCCTGCTTCAATTGGTGATGTTGAATCATTTATATCATTACCATATAAGCAGAATCCTTTCTCTAACCGCAATGTATCTCTAGCAGCTAGTCCGATAGGTTTTAGTTCAACTGAAGTGCTAAAAATAGCATCCCAAAGCTTTTTTGTTGATTCATTTTTAACATATAATTCAAAACCTATTTCTCCTGTATATCCAGTTCTTGATATGATAACATCTTCTATTTCTGCAATAGCTCCTATTTTAAAATTATAGTATTTTATTTCAGATAAATTAATATTAGTAAGTTCTTGTAATAACTTAATTGCTTTAGGGCCTTGTATAGCTAATAATGAATAATTATCTGATTGATTATCAATTGAGCACCCAAATGTATTGTGCTTATTTATCCATGCTAAATCCTTTTCCATATTTGAGGCATTTACTACCAATAAATAATTATTTTTTGAAATCATGTACAATAATAAATCATCTACAATGCCACCTTTTGTATTAGGTAAACATGTATATTGTATTTTACCAGGTGTGAGATTACTAACATCATTAGTGGTAATATACTGTAAGAAATCTAAAGATTTTTCACCACTAACAAAAACTTCCCCCATATGGGAAACATCAAAAACACCAACTTCATTTCTAACAGTATGGTGTTCAGATTTTACACCTTCATATTGTACAGGCATATTATAGCCTGCAAATTCAACCATTTTCCCTCCCAAATTTTTATGTAACTCTGATAATACTAATTGCTTCATAAATGTAATTTTTTACAAATGTATGAAATCCCCTTTCTTTAAAATAATTTCATACTGAATTTCATTTTTTTTTTCTTAATTTGCATAAAGTGAAAAATTAATGAAAAAATTAGAAAGAAAACTTTCCTTATCTTCTGTTATTGCAATTAGTGTTGCTGGTATGTTAGGATCTGGTATTTTTGTTCTTCCAGGAATAGCAGCTGCAAAAACAGGGTCTTCTATATGGTTGGCATATCTAATTGCTGCTATTTGTATTCTACCTGCAGCACTTTCTAAATCAGAACTTGCTACCGCAATGCCTAAATCAGGAGGCGCTTATGTTTATATTGAAAGAGCATTAGGGCCTTTGTTTGGTACAATTTCTGGTATTGGTCTTTGGTTATCATTGCTGCTTAAGAGTTCATTTGCTTTAGTTGGATTTGGAGCTTACCTTTTGGTTCTCACAAATATATCTCCTATTTATATAAAATATTTTTCTGTAGGTTTTTTGATACTAATTATGTTTCTTAATATTTTTGGGGTAAAGAAGGTTGGTAGAGTTCAACTAGTAATTGTAATATTAAGTTTATTAACGCTGATATCTATTTTATTATTAGGTTTACCTTCAATTGATGAGCAACTATTAAACCCATTTATGAATAATGGAACTATGGGACTTATTAGTACTGTAGCTTTTGTATATATTTCTTATGCTGGAGTTACAAAGATTGCAGCTATTGCTGGGGAAGTTAAGAATCCAAGTAGAAATATACCATTAGCAATGCTACTTTCATTACTAGTTATTTCTAGTGTTTATGTTTTTGTTGCTTATACTCTTGTAGGTAACATCCCCCTTGAAATTCTATCAACTGATATTAAGCCTATACACACTTTAGCCTTATTATTGGGTGGGGAATGGTTTGCTTACTGCGTAGCTTTTGTTGGAGTTATAACTCTTATTTCTATGGCTAATTCTGGAGTATTAGCATCATCTAGATTTCCTTTTGCTATGGCAATGGACAAGCTGCTTCCTAGTAATCTTGCTAAATTACATGATAAGCACCTTACTCCTATTAATACTATTCTAATTACGTGCCTAATGATGGGTTTAATTATTTTGTTTTTAGATGTAGAGAAAATTGTTAAGTTAGCAAGTGCATTTAAGGTTAGTATGTTTATTACTGTTAATATTTGTGTAATTGTACTTAGAGAAACTGCAGTTCAATGGTATAAGCCAACTTATAAGTCTCCACTATATCCTTATGTGCAGATTTTTGGTATTATTACTGGATTTATTCTTCTATTTTATTTAGGATGGATGCCAATTCTTGTATTATTAGTAATAGCATTAATTGGTAGTATAATTTACTATTCATATGGAATAAAAGCTTCTAGAACAGGAGTATTAAGAAACTACGGTCAGAGAGCTGCCAAATTTTTGTTTTTTAAAAAGAAAAATGATATTACTGAACAAAGAACTAACTTTAGTGTTTCTGAAGAAAAGCATAAAGATTGGCTTGATGGACAAATTAACCCTGATGCTGGTGTTATTATTCCACTTTTTGGGAATGAGTACTCACCAGAATCATTAGTCGAGTTAGGAGCTTCACTTAATCAAAGAAAAAGTCTTCAAATAGTTAATATTAAGGAAGTACCTGATCAAACATTCTTAGATGCTGTCCTTGTTGAAACACCAAAAATTAAATCTTTAAAGAGGCAATTGTCTATCGTTCAGGAAATAAATAATTTAGAACTTGATTTTGAATCAATAGTAACTCATAATGTATCTGATACAATGCAAGTCCTTTCTGACCATTCAAAATCTGATTGGCTTTTACTTTCATGGGACGGTAGGATAAGTAATGGTTTTTTAATTAATAATCCTTTAGGTTGGATTGTTAGTAATATTAATTCAAATTTCGCTCTCTTTAAAGATAACGGAGTTCGATATATTAGTAAAGTTGTTCTTGCAGTTCGTCCAAATAGTAAAGATATAAAAAAGCTAATTATGACTACTGCTAATATATGTAAATTTTACAATTCTACTTTTACCCTATTACATGTTTTATCAGATGATTATAATACTGATAACCTTAAGGAAATAAAAAATAATTCACATTTGTTACTTTCAGAATATAAAGATATTTCTAGCCTTCGAATTGAATATTCAGAAAACCCTACTGAATCAGTTTCTGAACTTACAGCGGAGTATGATTTACTTGTATTAGGAACACCAAAAAAAGATACTTGGAAAACTATGTTATTTGGTACTGGTAAGGATAAGTTTGCTGTAAATTCATCTTGTTCTGTTTTAAGACTTACGATTAATCATTAAGAAGTTGTTCAAGTTATAACATGAAAATTACTAACTATTTACTTAAATTACTCTTAAACACTAATTATATTAAAATCAAATTTTAGCTTAGTAATTACTTAATTATAAACTCTTTTTTAACACTTCCGTTTTCATATATATAGAATAAAGGAGAATTTTTAGTATTAATGACTTCCCTGCCTATAATATCAACAATTTTAATTAATTTTCCTTTTTCTTGGTTAGTTATATCAGTTATATTATTTGGTGCATTTGTAACAGAAAATTTGTCAAAAGCTCCTTCAACCCAATGACCTCCTAATGCATCCCAATCAGCAGTTTCAATAATTATTTGCATTGAGGCTGTTAGAGTTATTAACTGTCCAATATCAAAGCTTCTGTAGTTCCATTGTCCCATATCAGGTGAGTTCGCAGTCATTGTTTCTAACGTTACAGTCGTGTTACCATTACTAATTTTAACAGTTAACGAATCATCAGCAGGAGAACCACCTCCCCATCCACCACCTCCATTGCTAAACCAAGAATAGTAACTTAAATAATGATTCTGACCTGAACTTAAATCAAAAATTGGTGAAATTAAAAGAGTATTAGCATCATCAACATCATTACTTCCTGTTTGTCCACCTGCACTTAAACCGGTGACATAAGCAAAGTCCATACAATCATTATTAACGTCCCCATCAGGATTATAATACTGTCCTTGACTATCTGTTCCTTCTGGAAGACCTCTTTCCCACGTTCCAACTGAAGCACCTCCATTTACAGTCCAATCAAAATCAAAAGTAAAATCATCATAATAACCTTCTTCTAATGTAATAGTATTTATTGTTGAAGGTGAGATATATTCATTTCCACATGATGTAACATACCCCCACTGTCCAGCAATAATCTCATAATTTCCTTCATACATGTTATTGATAGCGTAATTACCATTTAGATCCGTTGTTGTGTTAAAAGTAAAATCGGTATTAAAAACTACTACTTCTACGCTTGAAATTCCATTTCCTAAGAAATCAACTACCATTCCTGCTCCATTAAAAGATACTAAAGGTTGTAATGCTATATCTAAAACTGTAACTATTCCATTATTTAAAATTGCTGATAAAGTATCGTTTAAGTATCCAGGTTTTGAAAATACAATATTATAAGTTCCTGCTGAAGCTGTTCCACTAAAATATTCTCCTAACAAATTAGAAGATGAATTATTTAATAAAACTGTATTTAATATTTCTATACTTGCACCACTTAGGCTAATACCATTTGATGCATCTGTTATATTTCCTTCTATATAGCAAGCTTGATCAAAATTTCTTTCATAAATCATTAATTTTGCTGATTGATTTGCACTTCCATCAATTTCTGATGAAATTATATTTCCTGAAGGTAAAAAAGGATAAGTACCCCAGCAGCCTTGAAAACCATTTCCAGAACCACCATATGAATCATAATATGCAACTTGAATTATGTTATTTGGGTAAGTAATATCATGCACAGTTGTACCATCACGATAATAAGAAGTAATTAAAAAATTTCCATCTACATGAGTATTGTGAGGTATAGATAAACTTCCAGCATTCGATTGAATTCTATCTACCTCTTGAATGTTAGAACAATTAGTAATGTCATAAGCAGCTAAGTATGCATCAGAAGTTTCGTCAGTAGTAAATACAAAATCACCGTTATTACTTACCCATGCATTATGTGTAAATGCATTTGGTGTGCTAGTTGTGCCTAAAGTACTGGGGTTATTTTTATCACTAACGTCTACAATAAATAACTCACCTGCGTATATACAGCCAGCGTACATAGTATCACCTCTAACCATACCGTCATGAATATAATTATCATCCCATTCACCCAAATATACAGGTGCAATAGCATTTGCGGCTACATCCAAAAAGATAGCTCCATCAGATGGAGAACTCCCAGGTGTGGTGGTAGAAGCTCCAAAAATGTAACATATACCATTCTCATCTATAAATAAATTATGAGCTGCCGTAAATTCCACAGAATTCCCATTTGTAGGGTTCGTAAAAACACTTTCATGCCAGTAAGTAGATCCTGTCATATCTGATAAATCAACAATTAATAACCCTGCATTCGCCTCAGTAGTTACGTATGCATAATTACCCCAAGTTTTCACATCTCTCCAAGTAGAATTTATATCTGATATATAAAATTTTTGGATAGGATTTAAAGGGTCAGATACATCAACGCATGCAAAACCATTATTTAGGCCAACTAATGCGTATTCCGCTTCACTTGAAGGGTCAACCCAACCCCATATATCACTTCCTTCTGTTGTTGGCCATTCATAGCTACCTAATAACTCTAAATTAAAATTTGTTTGTCCAAATACCATTACTGGCATTATTAGTAATATTATAATTCTTTTCATGACTTTTTTTTACAAAGATAGATGATTTACCTAATTCTTATTAATAGGTGTTTACTTATCTTATGTGTTCAGTTACAATTCTAGTGTTATTTGACCTTCAGTGTCGTTATCAGTTTTAGATTCAGGATTTATTAGCTTATCTGTATCATTTGTTATATTTAGCTTAATATTAGTTGAATTTGTTTCTTTTGTTTTCTCTTTTACTTTACTTTCAAATTCTTCATTATCAATTTCATAAACCTCTTCTTTTTTTTCAATATTACCCTCAATGTAAGGCAAGGGTTTGAGTAGATTAATTTCTTTTATTTTTTTAGTAGTTAGCTTATTTCCCAATGCTTTTTCTCCTTTTATATTAATAAATTCCTCAAGATTTATTATTTCAGTTTGTCTTTCCTTTCCTTTTTCTTTTTGAAAAATTATTTCTACTTGTGGTCTCCAGTCTGAACTAACTAATTCTAGTTCATTTTTCTGATTTTCATTAACAAAACTAAATTTACTCATAGTACTTTCAACTAAAAATCTTTTTACGTAATAAGCTTTTTTATTTGAATTATAATAAATAGCAGTAATAGGTTTGTTTGAGTTATTCTGTTCTATTAAAATCATATCTTCATCAAAATGATTACTGATATCAAAAGACTTTAATTCCACTTCCCCATTTTGTTTGATAGTCAGTATTTTATCTTGTGCTTTAAACTCTCCTAATAATTTACCTCTGCCTTCTACATTTAGCCTTTTTACATTGTTATCAAACCATATTTTACGAGCTGAAAGAGTAGATATCCCTTCAGATTTTAGTTCAATTTTTCTTACAGAATTTTTTGTAAGAATATTACCACCTGCCCCCTTACCTTTTATTGATAATGTTGAAAAATCAATATCAATTTTTAAAGTTTTAAGTTTGGCTAACTTTTTAAGATATACTGTTATTGTTTCAGCCTCTCCATTAGGATTTGCTGTTAAATATACTACTTTGCTTCCTTTGGCAGACTTTGTTAAATTATAATCTTTACCTCTTGTAATAGATGTTACTGGAAAACGCTTCATCATAGTATTACCTGATATGCCATCTTTATAAATCATGTTATAAATTGTTCGTTCATCTTTCTTTTTAAAGACTGCGCAATGAATAATATCCTTTCCTACAAATAACTTATTATCAACTTTAACAACTTGCATTATACCATTTCCCCTGAATACTATTATATCATCAATGTCAGAACATTCACAGACAAAATCATCTTTACGCATTGCTGTACCTATAAAGCCTTCTTCTCTGTTTATATATAGTTTTTTATTTGCTACTACTACTTTTGTAGCATCTATACTTTCAAAAATCTTTATTTCTGTTTTTCGTTCTTTACCAATTCCATATTTCTTTTTTAAACCTTTAAAATAATCAATGGCATAATTAGTAATGTTTGCTAAAAATCCTTTAATTTCAGTTATCCTGCCTTCAAGTTTTAACAACTCTTCTTTTGCCTTATTAAGATCAAATTTTGTTATTTTTTTAATCTTTATTTCAGTTAACCTTTCTATATCCTCATTAGTTACTGAACGTAATAAGTATTTTGTAAATGGCTTAAGTTCATCTTGAATTGTTTTAATAATTTCTTTCCAATTATCTAATTCTTCTATTTCATGATAAATCCTATTTTCAATAAAAATACGCTCTAATGATGAATTGTGCCATTTCTCTTGCAATTCATTAAGGTTTACTTCTAACTCTTGTTTTAGTAAATTAAGAGTATGATTGGTTGACTGTTGCAGTATTTCAGAAATACCCAAAAATTTTGGTGTATCGTCTTCTATAACGCATGAAAGTGGAGAAATAGAAACTTCACAATCGGTAAAACGATATAAAGCATCTATAGTTTTATCAGGAGATATTCCTGTAGGAATGGTAATTGCTATCTCAACATGTTCTGCAGTATTATCTTCAACTTTTTTTATCTTAATTTTCCCTTTTTCATTAGCTTTCAATATGGAATTAATTAATGTTGTTGTGGTAGTGGAAAATGGTAGTTCTGAGATAATAAGCGTATTTTTATCTTCTTGAAATACCTTTGCTCTAACTCTTACTTTACCTCCTCTTTTCCCATCATTATAGTTACTGAAATCAGCTGCACCTCCTGTTAAAAAATCAGGATATATTTTTGGTTTCACACCCTTTAATACTTTAATGGAGGCCTCAATTAGTTCATTAAAATTATGAGGTAGTATTTTTGTAGAAAGTCCAACTGCAATTCCTTCAACTCCATGTGCTAATAGAAGTGGAAATTTAACAGGTAAAGTCTGTGGCTCCTTTCCTCTACCATCATAGGATGATGACCATTTTGTTATTTTTTTATTGTAAACTACATCAAGTGCAAAGGGCGTTAAACGAACCTCAATATATCTAGGTGCCGCTGCCCTATCTCCTGTAGCTGTATTCCCCCAATTTCCTTGCATATCTAGTAGCAATTCCTTTTGTCCAACTTGTACCATAGCATCACCTATTGAGGCATCACCATGTGGGTGGTATTTCATAGTATGCCCTATAACATTTGCTACTTTATGATATCTTCCATCATCTAACTCTTTTAATGAGTGAAGTATACGCCGCTGTACAGGCTTTAATCCATCATAAACATGAGGAACTGCACGCTCAAGTATTACATATGATGCATAGTCTAAAAACCAATTTTGGTACATTCCTGAAACATGAATTATTTCTTGTTCCTCTTGATTATTTCTTGCAATTTTATCTTTTTCCATTAGCTATTTTTTGCAATTATTTTCTCTAGCACTTTACTTATTCTTCTCTGTTCTTTTTTTGTTATGAATGATAAATTAAATCGCTTCTTTTTAAATGTACCATTTTCTTTTTTAATATTTATCATTAAAGTTTTATTAAATGAATATGGACGATCGTAAAAAGCAAAATCTTTAAACATTTCATGAGATATATCAATAAAATCCTTGGGGTAATAAAAACTAAAAATACTAATTAATCCAGTTCTATAAACTTTAATATCTATTACGTAAGAATCTATTTTTAAAGTGTAGTAATTTATACGTGTTATTAAAAAGTACAATGCGATAGGTATAATAAAAATAATGTAGTAAATATTATGAACTAAGTATTTTTTGATAGATAAATGAGGAAGAAAATATATTACTAAATATGAAAAAATAGGAAATGCTATTAATGATAGTATTAATATAAAAGTGATTATTGAAAACCATCTATTGTTTGATTTTAAATTTATTTTAGGCATCAATTATATCTTCTTCAACTCTTAAATTTTCAATTATAAAGTCTTGTCTTTCTTTAGTGTTTTTACCCATGTAGTATTGTAATAAATTCTGAATAGTAGCTTCTTTACCTAATATTACTGGATCTAAACGCATTTTTTCCCCAATAAAATGTTTAAATTCATTTGGTGATATTTCTCCTAAACCCTTAAATCGAGTAATCTCTGCGCTTGCACCAATTTTACTAATAGCATTTTTTCGCTCTTGTTCATTATAGCAGTAATAGGTTTTCTTTTTATTTCTGACTCTAAATAGCGGTGTTTCTAGAATATAAACATGTCCTTCTTTTATTAATTCAGGAAAAAATTGTAAGAAGAAAGTAATTAATAAAAGACGAATATGCATTCCGTCTACATCTGCATCAGTCGCAATTACTATTTTATTGTATCGTAAATCATCTATTCCTGCTTCAATATTTAAGGCGGCTTGCAGCAGATTAAACTCTTCATTTTCGTAAACAACTTTTTTGCTTAGTCCAAATGAATTTAAAGGCTTACCTCTTAAGCTAAATACTGCTTGAGTCTTTATGTCACGTGTTTTTGTAATTGATCCTGAAGCTGAATCTCCCTCAGTAATAAAAAGAGTTGAATCTGCTCTATTTTCCTTCTTTTGGTCATTGTAATGCACCCTGCAATCCCTAAGCTTTTTATTATGTAAGCTGGATTTCTTTGCACGTTCTCTAGCTAGCTTCTTAATTCCAGCCATGGCTTTACGTTCGTGTTCAGCAAGTTGTATTTTTTGCTGAATTGCATCTGCAACATCAGAGTTCTTATGCAAATAATTATCTAATTTTTTCTTTAGAAAATCCTGAATAAATGTAAGTACTGTTATACCACCAGGCTCCATCTCAGTTGATCCTAGTTTTGTTTTGGTTTGTGATTCGAATATTGGCTCAATTACTTTTATACTAACAGCTGCATTTACTGCTTGCCTTATGTCTGCAGCATCATAATTTTTACCATAAAAATCTCTTATAGTTTTTGCTAATGCTTGTCTAAAAGCAACCTGATGCGTACCACCTTGAACAGTATGCTGTCCGTTAACAAATGAATAGTACTGCTCAGAATATTGATTTTTACAATGTGTTATTGCTACTTCAATATCTGCTCCTTTAAGATGAATAATTGGGTAAAGCATTTCAGCATCTGTTCGTTGTTCTAAAAGATCATATAGTCCATTTTCAGAATAAAAACTTTCACCATTAAAAATTATTGTTAATCCTGGATTTAGATAACAATAATTCCACATCATTTTTTCTATGTACTCATTAATAAATCTATATTTCCCAAATAACTCTTCATCAGGAACAAAGCTTACTTTAGTACCTTTCCTACTTCTGTTTTCTTGTATAGGTTCTTCATTTATTATGTTGCCTTTCTCGAATTCAACTAACTTACTTTTCCCATCACGTATTGAGCGAATACGAAAATAAGAAGAAAGCGCATTAGCTGCCTTTGTCCCGACGCCATTTAGGCCAACTGATTTTTTAAATACTTTTGAGTCGTATTTGGCTCCTGTATTAATTTTTGACACACAATCCACTACCTTTCCCAGCGGAATTCCTCTACCATAATCACGAACTGAGAGCTTATTATTTTTAACATTAACTTCAATGGTCTTTCCGTTCCCCATCACAAACTCATCTACTGAGTTGTCAATTACCTCTTTCAAAAGTATGTAAACACCATCGTCAGGTGATGAACCATTACCCATTTTTCCAATGTACATTCCTGGGCGTAGACGAATGTGTTCCTTCCAATCAAGCGATCGGATACTATCCTCATTATATTTTTCTTCAGCCATTATTTATCTTGTTTACAACTACTATCTTGATAGATCGCAAATATAAAATTCTAACTTAATTTATTTTCAATAATTAGAGATGCGTTATTAACAGGGTTTTCAACTTAAATAATAATAAGTAATCTTATATAATGATGCTCACTATTTTAATAATTTTAAATTATGCGAAATAGTTCAGTATTTTTTGTAGTTATATAGATACTAATTACTATTGTAAAACCAATATGATAAAACATATGGCTTTAAAAATAAATTTATCTTTTAGATATTTTATTTATTGATATAGCTTTCTGCCTACTACATTTGAATCTATTAATTTCAGAGTTTCTTTTTTTATCATGCTTACTACTTACACCACTATTAACTCTTTTCCTCCACAAATTAAAACTAGTTCTCTTTAGCTCTTTGCGCATTATTTTTATGACATCCTTTTCGGAGATATTAAACTGATAATTTATAGCTTCAAATGGAGTTCTATCCTCCCATGCCATTTCAATAATTCTGTTAAGGTTTCTTTCTGAAATAACTAAATCAATATTTAATATTTTTTTAATCATTGATTTTAATGAAAATTAAATTATTCAAAACGTTTTTTAATTTGAGAAAATAAGTTTTATACATTAAATCTAAAATGCATGATATCGCCATCTTTAACTAAATAATCCTTTCCTTCCACTGATAGTTTGCCATTGTCCTTACAACCTTGTTCTGATCCAAAAGAAATAAAATTATCGTATGCCATTACTTCAGCTCTAATGAATCCTTTTTCAAAATCCGTATGTATTACAGCTGCAGCCTGAGGAGCTTTAGTTCCCTCCTTTATTGTCCATGCTCTTACCTCTTTTACTCCAGCAGTAAAGTACGTTTGTAATTTGAGTAGTTTATAAGTAGATTGTATTAAGTAGTGAACTCCAGGTTTTTTTAGCCCCAGTTCTTCTAAAAACATTAATTGTTCTTCGACATCATCTAAATCAGCAATTTCAGACTCAATCTCAGAAGCTATTATTAGTACTTCAGAATCCTCATTTTTAACAGCTTCTTTTACTGCAGTAACATGCTTATTACCTGTTTTTACTGATTCTTCATCAACATTACACATATACAGAACCGGTTTTGCTGTAAGAAGTTGTAAAGCTTCAATAATATCTAGTTCATCTTCATTAGCATCTAAACTTCTTGCTGAATTGCCTGCTTCTAAATGAGAAATATATTTTTCACAAGTAGCTAATATTTTTTGTCCATCTTTATCACCTGACTTTGCAGTACGTACATTTTTATCACGCAATTTTTCCAAAGATTCCAAATCACTTAATTGTAATTCCATATCAATTGTTTCTTTGTCCCGTACTGGGTCAACTGATCCATCAACATGTATAATATTATCATTATCAAAGCATCTTAAAACATGAATTATAGCATTGGTTTCTCTAATATTTCCTAAAAATTTATTTCCTAAACCCTCTCCTTTGCTAGCTCCTTTAACAAGTCCAGCAATATCCACAATTTCAACTGTTGTTGGCATAACTCTTTCAGGCTTTACTATGCTTGATAAGGCATCTAATCTCTCATCTGGCACTGAAATAATACCTATATTAGGCTCAATGGTACAGAAAGGAAAATTTGCTGACTGTGCTTTTGCTTTTGATAAACAATTGAATAATGTTGATTTTCCAACATTTGGTAGTCCTACAATTCCACATTTTAATGCCATAACTATTATTTTATAAGTTTGCAAAGATAAAAATTGTTGCTTGTTAATAGATGTGTGCTTAATAAAAAATTAGTAACATTAGAATAACCCTATTTTATAAGAAATAGATATTTATACTTTGTTTGATAGTAAAAAAAAAGTTATATTTTTTTTATTTTTTGTATGGATTGAATTTTATTTTATAGTTATATTTAAGCATGAAGAAGAGAATAAGCCACAATAAAAAACTAAACAAAGTTAATATCGCAATACTGAAATTTACGTTGATATTAAATATTATAAGAACATATGTAAATAAAATAACAATTACTGAAACCACATACAATATTAAACTAGTATATTTATGTCCAGCACCTAAATCTATTAATGAATGATGAACATGATCTCTCGCTGCAGTTAAAGGTCCATTGCCGTTTATTGCTCTAACAATAAACACCCTTAAAGAATCAAAAAGTGGAACTGCTAAAAATGAAATTGCTAATAAAGGACCTATATTTGGATAGGAATAGTTCTCACTTACTAGCCCATATTTAATGCAATTAATTGCTAGAATAGATAAAATCATTCCAACAACTAAAGAGCCTGTATCACCCATAAATATTCTGGCAGGAAAAATATTGTATTTTAAGAACCCTAATAATGCACCCATTAATGTAAAGGAAATTAAAGCTATATCTATTTGATCCATCAATAAGGCAATAACTCCAAAGGAAAGAGATGAAATTAAACCTAGTCCACCAGCTAAACCATCAATACCATCAATTAAATTAAAAGCATTTGTAATAACAATAACAACAAAAATAGTAAAAGATACACTTGCCCAAATTGGCAAATCATAGCATCCCCTAAAACTCCATGCATACTATCAATTTGAAGATCGCCAAGAAAAATTAAAATTAGAGTAGCTAAGATCTGGCCAATTAACTTTTTGAAAGCTGTAATAACTCGAAAATCATCAATAAGACCAACTATAAAAACAATTAAAATACTCACTAAAATGAACTGAATATTCTCGAAATTATCTGTCCAAAATAATAATGAGCAAATAAAACCAGTAAAAATAGCAATACCGCCAAAAAAAGGTGTACTAACTTTATGAGATGATCTTTCTCCTGCAGTATCTAATAAATTTAATTTTTTTGCGAAATGTATAAGCTTAGGAATAGCAATATAGCTAATCAACAATGCAGACATGAAAGAATATAAAATATTTAAATATGGTGTAAACATTATAATAATTTTCTCAAAAATAATATTATTATTTTAAATTGTTTTGTTTAATTATTTTCTCTAATAATCTTTTTATCTTTTGTTCATCCACTTTAGATAGAAATGAAAGGTTTAAATTCTTTTTCACTATCTCTTCTTCATTAGTTTTTATTGTCAATATTAATGATTTATTAAATGAAAAGGATCTATTATAAAAATAATAATGCTTAAGCAGTTCGCTAGAGAGATTGATGTGAGATTTAGGTGTTAACAGATCAATAAAAATTCGATAAATTTTAATGTTAATTGAATGTTTATCAATTTTAATATTATAATAATTAATAGGTTTAATTAAAAAATATATTAAAAAAACTAGTGAGATTAAAATATAATAAATGTTATTAAAAAAATACATTCTAAAATTAAAATTTTGGGAATTATATTCTGTAATAAAACCTAGAGCATTAAAAATTATTAAAATAATTATGAATAGAAAAATTATTGTTAAATTTTTTCTATTTGTTAATTCTAAATTTTCTCTTATAATTTTACTTTCACTAATACTTTGAATTTTAAACCCTTTTAGCTCAGGGATTATTTTGTTTAATGTAAATTTTTTATGCTTTTTGATTTTTCTCATTGGTATACATAAATCTTTATTTTTCAAAGATAGTGCCAACGATACTTAAAAGTGTTACATTCTTGTTACATTTCTAATTAGCTTTTAAATGGGGCTTGGGGCTATCCCAATTACTATATAAAATAATTTTTCAAATACTTTTCATCAAATATAGGGTAATTAAGATTTTCACAGATTATCTTGTATCGATTAAATGAATCATTTTTTTCGAATTTATCTTTAGCTAAATGATAATTGATGATAGTAAAAAATAGACTTAAATAACTATAATAGCTTAATACCCATTTTTCTTTATTGATCTTTTTTAAGATTGATGTAGTTTGTTTAAGCTTATTATTTTTAATCGCTAAAATTAATTGTACAATGTATGAATATTGCTGGTGTGCAAGATGATATTCTTCTTGAATAAGAAAATCATCATACCAAAAATAAGTATGATCAATATCATTTTTAGTAATATTATTTTTTAAGATCTTTTCTTTACAATAATTACTCTCAATAGTAAAAATCCATGTCATTAGAGAAAAGTCCTTTAATAATAGTGCTACAGATTTAATTTCGTATAAATAATCTATAGCCTGTTCTTTTGAAGTATTAATTCGATCGGAAATATCATTTAAAACGTAATCATAACTAATATTCATTTGTATACAAGCTGCAATCTCAATAGATGCTAAACGCCCAATTAAAATTGGGTGTAACGATTTATTAACTAATTCTTGAAATTTTATTAATTTAATTTCTTTTTGTAAAAGAATATTTCTAAAATTGTTAACTGATTTGAAAAATAATTGATAATCTAAACGTATTTCCAATCTTTCTTTTTCTATGATATTATAGAGTTGCCCGTAATAACCAGTTAGTGAAGAGTAGTCAACAAATAATAAAAATATGTATTCAACAAAAAAATCATTTTTTAAGAGTAATAACAAATCATCTTCGTCAACTTCTATTTTTCGAAAAACTGAACCAATTCCATTACCAATAAAAACCAATTCAGAATAATTTAGATTTTCTAAATCAATTTTAGATTTTAAAATTAGATCATTTACTAGCTTAATTTTTCCTAGCAACAGTAACTCCCTTATGACACTAACAAAAGTTAAAGAAAAGTTGTCATTATTCTTCCATGATAAATTTAGTTCATTACTTAAGTCATTATCACTCATGTGATTAATCCATCCGCAAATTTTATTCTTTAAGTGCCAATCTTCATCATGAAATGAATCTCTATTAAAAACATCATAAGAACTGGATCCAATAAAATTTGCTAAAATATTTAGTGTTGATCTACTAGGTATTATATTTGATTTAGGGTCTAGATTAAATGTTCTCCTTATAGTGTTATAGCTAAGAGTTTTGTTAATTTCATTAAATATTCTTTCAGATAAATATTGGCAATCTCCTCTTTTTAAAATTTTACGCCCAATCTTTCTCTCAATTTTGATTTTTAAACTTTTATTCATTATTTACTTTCTTTGTTTTACAAATATAATAAAATTCATAATTTTAATCTTCAATAAATTAATAATTTGGCAAACTAGATGTTAATTTTATCATTCTTGATACATTATTGATACTTATTAAAAATAATTTAATGATGTTAATAAATCATCATAATACCTACAATAAAAAATCTGTAACAATTAACTATCAGCTATTCTGATTGTTATATTTGCATAAAAAAACACAATTAATATAATGCCAAATATTTTAAAATTAAATAATATTATTTCTCAAGTAAGAAGAGACATAGTGAGAATGGTTCATGCTAATAGTTCTGGTCATCCTGGTGGTTCTTTGGGGTGTACAGAATTCCTTATTGCTCTTTACTTTAATGTCATGAACCACAATACTAATTTTAGCATGGATGCTAAAGGTGAAGATGTTTTCTTTTTATCCAATGGTCATATTTCTCCCGTTTTCTATTCAGTATTGGCTCGTTCTGGCTATTTTGATGTTTCTGAACTTGCTACTTTCCGTAAATTAAATAGCCGTTTGCAGGGTCACCCAACTACTCATGAAGGTTTAGAGGGGATACGTATGGCGTCAGGTTCTTTAGGTCAAGGTTTGTCAAATGCTATTGGTGCTGCACTTACAAAAAAACTTAATAAAGATGATAGTATTGTATACAGTCTTCATGGTGATGGAGAGCTTCAGGAGGGGCAATGTTGGGAAGCTTTTATGTATGCCGCTGGTAAAAAGGTTGATAACCTTATAGCTACGATTGATTATAATAAAAAGCAAATTGATGGTTCTATTAATGACGTCTTGCCTATGGGCAATCTTACAGCTAAGTTAGAAGCTTTCGATTGGATTGTTTTAGAAGAATACCAAGGTAATGATATTGAATCAGTAATTAATACTTTGGAAAGAGCCAAAGAACTTTCTGGTCATGGAAAGCCTGTGGTTATTATTATGCATACCGAAATGGGTAATGGAGTAGATTATATGATGGGAACTCATAAATGGCACGGTTCTGCTCCTAATGATGAGCAACTAGCAAGTGCTTTATCACAGAACCATGAAACTTTAGGTGATTACTAAAAAATATAAAATATTATTAATTATTTTCCTCCTCTTTATCGGAGATTATTTAGCTGTAGCTCAAAAAAAGCAGGAGCCTGTAAATCGTATACTTTTTATTTTTGATGCTTCTCAATCTATGTTGGGTAGATGGCAATCAGGACGTAAAATTGATATTGCTAAAAAATTATTAAGCAATATGGTTGACTCTCTTAAGTATATGGAAAATTTAGAAATTGGTCTTAGAGTATACGGACATCAAAAGGGATACCCTCCTCAAGATTGTGATGATACTAAGCTGGAAATAAACTTTCTCCCCGCTCATTTAGCTGCTGATAGGATGAAGGCTAAACTTAGTATGATTCGTGCAAGAGGTACAACCCCTATTGCTAACTCATTAGAAGAAGGTGCAAAGGATTTTCCTTCTGGGATTGCTCGTAATATAGTTATCTTAATTACTGATGGAAAGGAAGAATGTGGAATGGATCCTTGTGCAGTTTCTCGTTTATATCAGCGAAAGGGAATAATTCTTAAACCTTTTGTTATAGGAGTTGGTTTAGATGTTAGCTGGAAAAAAACATTTGATTGTGTTGGGCGTTATTTTGATGCTAGTAAGGAATCAGATTTTACTAATATTCTTAATTTAGTAATCTCTCATGTTATAGATAATACAACAGCACAAGTTAATCTTTTAGATGTAAATGGTGAGTCAACCGAAACAAATGTTAACCTTACATTTTATAATGATTTTACTGGATTAGCTAAATATAACTATATTCATACTATGAATGCTTATGGTATTCCTGACACGATGATTATTGATCCTGTAATTTCTTATAAAGTAGTAGCACATACTATTCCTTCTGTTTCTGTTGATAGTATAATGCTTACACCAGGAAAACATACAACTATTCCAATATCTACTCCACAAGGAGAATTAGAAATAAAAATGAATTCTAAAATCAATTATCAATATATCGTTCGTCCCGCGGGAATTGACACTACTTTACATGTACAAGATATTAATTCTATAGAAAAATATCTTATCGGTAATTATGATATTGAGCTACTTACATTACCAAGAAAAAAGTTTTTTGATGTTGTCGTAAGCCAAAGTGCTAAAACTACTTATGTTATTCCTACTCCCGCAATAGTGAATATTATTCTCCCTTCAAGAGGTTATGGTGGTGTATTTCTTCAAAACAAGGATATAGTTGAGCAAATTTATTATTTTAATGCTAATAAATTACAGCATAAGCTAACTCTTTTGCCAGGAAAATATAAGGTGGTTTTTAGATCTAAGTCAGCTAAGCAGTATATTTATACTAACGAAAAAAGTTTCAAACTTAAATCAGGAGAAACTAAACTCATAAAAATTTAATATTATGGAAAAGAAAGATACACGATCAGGTTTTGGTGCAGGATTAACTGAATTAGGTAGAACAAACCCTAATGTAGTTGCACTTTGTGCAGATCTCACCGGATCACTTAAGATGAATGATTTTGAGAATGAAAACCCAGAACGTTTTTTTCAAGTTGGGATTGCTGAAGCAAATATGATTGGTATTGCAGCTGGTATGACTATTGGAGGTAAAATTCCTTTTACTGGAACATTTGCTAACTTTTCTACTTCTCGTGTTTACGATCAAATTCGTCAGTCAATTGCCTATTCAGGAAAAAATGTAAAGATTTGTGCTTCTCATGCTGGTGTTACTTTAGGTGAAGATGGTGCTACTCACCAAGTATTGGAAGATATTGGTATGATGAAAATGCTCCCTCACATGGTAGTTATTAATCCTTGTGATTTTAATCAAACTAAGGCAGCAACAATTGCAATTGCTGAACATGAAGGACCTGTTTACTTACGTTTTGGGAGACCAGCGGTGCCTAACTTTACTCCCGCTGATCAAAATTTTGTGATTGGAAAAGCCTTGCATCTAAAAAAAGGAACTGATTTAACTATATTTGCTACAGGGCATTTGGTTTGGGAATCTTTAGAAGCCGCTAAAACATTGTCAGATTTAGGTATTTCTGCTGAAGTAATAAATATACACACAATTAAACCTCTTGATAATAAAGCTATTATAGATGCTGTAAAACAAACTAAATGTGTTGTTACGGCAGAAGAACATATGTTAAACGGTGGCTTAGGTGATAGCATTGCTCAATTGTTAAGTAGAGAACTTCCAACACCAATTGAAATGGTTGGCGTTAATGATACTTTTGGTGAAAGTGGAACTCCAATGGAACTATTAGAAAAGTATGGTTTAGACGCTAAGTCAATAGTTTCAGCAGCTAAAAAAGCAGTAGAAAGAAAATAATGTTTAATGCAAGAGATATTTTTAAGAACCACCAAGCTCAAACCTTTCCATTTCCTTCGTGCTTAGAAATTTCTTCGGCTAAAGGCAGTTATATTTATGACATTAATGGTAAGGAATATTTGGATTTTATTGCTGGAGTTTCTGCTTGTCCGCTAGGGCATTGTAATCCTCATATTAATGATGCAATTAAGGAGCAGTTAGATAAATATTCTCATGTTATGGTATATGGAGAGTATGTGCAATCTCCTCAATATAAATTAGCAAAATTACTTGCTGATAATTTACCCCAAAATTTAAGTACAACTTATTTCACTAGTACAGGAACTGAAGCTATTGAGGGTGCTATGAAATTAGCTAAACGAGCTACAGGTAAATCAGAAATTATTTCTTGCAAGGGATCATATCACGGATCTACCCAAGGAGCATTAAGTATAATGGGAAATGAAGAGTATAAAGCAATGTATAGACCTTTATTACCATCATGTAATAAAATAATATATAATAGCGTTGATTCCTTAGTAAACATAACAAATAAAACTGCTGCAGTAGTAATTGAGCCAATTCAAGGGGCTACTGGATTTATATCACCAAGCAATAATTTTTTACAAAAAGTAAGAGATAAATGTAATGAGACTGGATCCTTATTAATTTTTGATGAAATACAAACTTGTTTTGGAAGATTAGGAACTCTTTTTGGTTTCGAAAAATTTAATGTTATTCCTGATATTCTTTGTATTGCAAAAGCTATGGGAGGGGGAATGCCAATTGGTGCATTTATTTCTTCTTGGGATCTAATGAATCTGCTTACTTTTGAGCCTAAATTAGGACATATAACAACTTTTGGTGGTCATCCTGTAAATTGTGCTGCTTCTCTTGCAACTTTAAAATTTTTACTCTCATCTGATATTATGAAAGAAGTAGTAAGAAAAGAACAGTTATTTAGATCGCACTTAAAACATCCAAAAATTAAAACAATAAGAGGTAGTGGGCTTATGCTGGCTATAGAATTTGAAGATGAAGAGTTGGTTAAAAAAGTAGTAGAACAATCCCTTGAAAGCGGATTAATTTTATTCTATTTCTTATTTACTAAAACAGCTTTACGTATTAGTCCTCCTCTAACTATTTCTGAAGAAGAAATAATTAAAGGTTGCAAAATTATATTAGAAACATTAGAAAAATAGTTGGGTTTTATTTGATTTAAGATAGAATCAATTTTTCGTATTTAATCATAAGTTTCCATTATTCTTATTATTTAACATTGGTACAAATGAAAACTCTCCATGAGTCGTAACTTTAGTTTCTTTTTCTGAAATTTTTTCAATTAGGTGCATTACTTGAACGTCTCCCTCACCAATTGGAGCAACCATTCTGCCTCCTACTTTAAGTTGAGATACTAAATCTTCAGGAATAAAAGGTGCACCACAAGTTATTATTATTTTATCAAATGGAGCAAAATTTGGCATTCCTTTATACCCATCTCCGTATACAAACATACAATTATAGCCTAAAGTAGGTAAGAATTTTTTTGTTTTAAGAAATAAATCTCTTTGACGTTCAATTGTAAAAACCTCAGTGTTTAGTAATGATAATACAGCCGCTTGATAGCCAGAACCTGTCCCCACTTCTAAAACCTTTTCGTAAGGTTTTATATCTAGTAACTGACTTTGAAAAGCAACTGTATAGGGCTGAGAAATAGTTTGTCCTGCACCTATAGGAAATGCTTTATCTTGATAGGAGAAATTAACAAAAGCATTATCCATAAAAAGGTGCCTAGGAATTTTATTCATAGCTTCTAATACCTTTTTGCTAGTAATTCCTTTAGCAGATAAGTGATCAATTAATATTTTTCGCAAACCTTGATGTCTAAAACTATCTTCCATTCCTTTTCTTTATCAATGTTTAAACTGTATTTTTGAATCAGTTTATTTTAAACAAAATAAATATAATAAAATGCTTTATTAGCATTTACATTAATAATAAATCCACAGCAAATTGTTAATAGAATAATATATGAAAAAAATTTCTTATTTACTGATACTCCTTGTTATTTTTTCTTGTCAGAAAGAAGATGATAATGGTATACCATCTTATCTAAAGATTGATAATATTTTTTTGGGAGAAGAGAATACCAGTTCTAACATAACAGATGCTTGGGTTTATATAAACGACCAACTTCAAGGAGTCTATGAATTACCTGCAAAATTTCCTGTATTGGAAGAAGAAATTCAAATGGTAAGAATAAAAGCTGGCATAAAAGTTAATGGAATTGCTAGTAGTCGAATTGCATATCCTTTTTATAATTCTTACTATCAAGAGACTACATTTACTCAAAACGAAACAAAAACTATTACTCCAATAGTTAATTATTTAGATAGTATTGATTATTTTCTGGAAGATTTTGAAGGAGCTGGTGTTAATATAGAAATATCAGCAATTTCCGATACTTCTCTACTAATGATATATGATGGAGATAATAATTATGGTTCTGGAATTTTAAATGATTCATTGTTTACTTTTGAAATTGCAACCGATGAATTAATGGATTTACCTCAATCAGGTTCTCCAGTGTTTTTGGAACTTGATTATAAATCTAATACTCAATTTTTAGTAGGTGTTTATGTTAACTATCCACAATCTGTAATTCAAAAAGATTTACTATGGATTAACCCTAAAGAAGAATGGAATAAAATATATATAAATCTAACAAATACAATTTCAGAGGGAGTTAATGCTACTTCTTTTAAAGTATTTATCGGAATGAAAAGAGATTTTGAATTGGAAGAAAACATACTTTCTTTTGATAACCTTAAAATAGTTTATTAAAATATTATTATGTTTTTGTATTAAGACTTAGTTGTTTAATAAAATCTAGTTTCACTATACGTATATTCAAAGTCTATTTATATTTTTGACAAATAATTTAAAACATAAAAAATGAAGAATATTACTGTAATTGGTGCTGGAACAATGGGAAATGGAATTGCACATACATTTGCTCAAAAAAACTTTAAAGTTAGCTTAGTTGACATTTCAGCTGATTCTCTTACTAGAGCAGTCTCTACTATTAGTAAAAATTTAGACCGATTAATTAAAAAAGAGAAAATTACTGAAGCTGATAAAATATCTACTTTAGCAAATATCACTACATATACTGATATAAATTCAGCAGTAGAAGGAGCCGATCTAGTAGTTGAAGCAGCAACAGAAAATATTGATTTAAAACTAAAAATATTTAGGCAACTAGATGAAATATGTGACTCTATAACTATATTAGCAACAAATACATCTTCTATATCTATAACTAAGATAGCTGCAGTAACAAATCGCCCTACCAAAATTATTGGAATGCATTTTATGAATCCAGTTCCTTTAATGAAATTAGTAGAAGTAATTAGAGGGTACGCAACATCTAATGAAGTCACTAATAGAGTAATGGAAATGAGTAGAAACCTTGGAAAATTTCCTGTAGAAGTAAATGATTACCCAGGTTTTGTAGCAAATAGAATACTTATGCCCATGATTAATGAATCAATCGAAACCTTATTCCAAGGGGTAGCAGGAGTTGAAGAAATTGATACAGTAATGATACTGGGAATGGCACATCCAATGGGACCTTTACAACTAGCTGATTTTATTGGTTTAGATGTTTGCTTATCTATTTTAGAAGTAATGCAGGATGGATTTGGCAATCCTAAATATGCTCCAAATCCACTCTTAGTAAACATGGTTATGGCTGGAAAATTAGGAATTAAATCAGGGGAAGGTTTTTATGATTATTCTGAAGGACCAAGAAATAAAAAGGTATCTGCTCAATTCGTAAAATGAATTATAACAATATAATGAAAAAATAAAATTGGCTTAGCGCCCGTTTTTTTTTATTCAAACTTTCCTTCTAGCGTAGCTTGTATAAGGATGTGTTCAATTAGCATATCCTCTCTAATATTTAGAGGATCGTATTCTGTTTTTAAATTATTATCCCAAAATTTAGCCATAGTTTGCCAGAAAAATGCATTAAATCTTCCCCTGTAAGACTTTACAATTTCATAAGATGATGTTTTGGTTTCTCTGTAAATTAGCTTAACCAAAATCTTTCCTTCACTCATAGTAAGATTTTTTAGACTATCAGCGTACTCTTGCTTAACCCATTTAACAATTTCTTTTGTGTGTTTTTTCTTTTGTCGTCTTTTAGGAATTGAATCGAGTACTTTTTGTATACTCATTAATTTTTCCTTAGCGGCCAAAGCATAAGGATATACTTTTAAAACTCGTCTTTTAAGAATGTAATACCTTCTTCGCTCTATATTGTTTTTAAATGCCAATACTTCTACTTCAGGAACTTTAGATATATATAAAGTATCTCCATCTACAATAGTAAATTCAGCAATTATCAACTTATCTTGACCAGAAATAGTAAAACTAAAAATACTCAGAAATACTACTGTCAGTTTGAATCGCACTATTCAATAATAATCTTATGCGAACTTGAATTTTCTAAACTTATAATATTTACCAGATAAATTCCTTTTGAAAAATCACTTACGTTTATTGAAATATTATTTTCATTGAAGGATTGACTAAATATTAAGCTTCCCTTGTTATCTAAAACATTAATTAGATTTATATTTTCATTTGATACTATATTAATTGTATTTTTTGTAGGGTTAGGATAGATTGAAAAATTATTGTCCATAACTTCCTTAATTGTTGAAGGAAGCATAAACACAGCCTTAGCTTCTGCAAAATCAGATATACAATTTTCTCTCATTTTAATATTATAAAAGAAATAATGATATGTTGCACTATTAGGTGAATTATGTCCTGTTAAACTTGCTATATTTCCAATAGAGTATGGATATGCAGAACCTGTACTGTTTCTGTATAAATCAGAATTCCCTGTGCTCATACCTAATTCTAAATCATTCATTACTGGAACATCAAAATTAAGATATAAAGTATTTAACCCAAGTTGTACAGTCAATGTAGTGTCAGCTAAAACTTGACTATTATTATCTCTTAACTCAAAAGTAATAGCTTGTGCTGTCCCTGCATAGACATCTGTTGAAATTAATGTTGATTGCGTATAACAATCTAAAAACATATGCCTATCATTATTATAATACCCACCGCTACCTATTGTATTGTCATTAGGACCACCAAATATAGTTGGTCCACCTATTTCTCTAACGTAAAAAGTTGTGTTAGTGTTAAGTAAGGGAGTGTTAAATGGAGATCCTGAATGAATAGAATTGCTTCCAAGTGTATCTGTATACCATTTTACTGAGTTAGTGGCTGTAGTGAGCTGAAAATTTGCAGGAGTAACATTAGAAGTGTCATTGTAAGAAATTGGAGCTGGCAGAAAATTAATGTTGACTAACGAAGTTTGTGTAATAGAATCTTGACCTAAACCATTTGAAACAAAAAGACTTACATCATATGTACCTGATTGTAAATATGTATGTACTGGATTTTGTTGATTAGAAATTGATCCATCACCAAAACTCCATAACCAATAACTAGGTTGATTAAAACTACCATCAATAAAGCTTACATTTCCTGTACAGCTTAATGAACCATTAGTTGAAAAATTAGCTAATGGTGGCGCAACGCATCCATTATTTATTGGTTGTGCATTAACAGCTACTGCTCTTCTTCCCTTATTTCCATTTATTTTAGCACAAACCGAAAACCATGAATCTACAACTGAAGGATTAGGATTAACAATTAATGCAGTATTAGATCCTGTTGTAGTCATTGAATCCATATATATAGCACCTAACATACTTACTTCATAATCAATTGCGCCACTTACAGCATCCCATGATACATAAATAGAATCAGGACATATCCAATTTATAGTTACATTTTGAGGTATATCAATTATAGTAAAATCTGAACTACTCTCATCAATGAAGCCGTTACGACTAATTCTTATTTTAGCTTGATTTGTTATTGTGCTAGGTACATTCCAATTATATTGACGTAAATTCCCATTAGCATTATTTGTAATTATGATCCAAGTTACCCCATCAATTGTGTATTCTAGCGAAAATGGAGTATTACCTTTTGAAGCATCCCATCTAATTATTTCTGTTTCTCCAGGGACAAATCCCTCTCCACCAATTGGATATGTTAGTTCAACATCTTCTTTAATAAATTGATAACTTATCCAATATTCTTGTGCGCCAAAAGGAATAGTTAATCCGTCTACTGATAAAACATAATTTCCAGATATTGGATCATCTATCGTAATCTGCTCCATGTTATTAATATGATCATTGCCGTAGGTAGCATTAGAGTTTAGTGCACTAGCATTAGCTGAAGTATCTAATAGCCACGGAAGAGATGTTATCCCATTAAAATTTGTTAAATTAATGTCAATATCATTTACTAATGCTGAAGCTGCATTAACACTACCTTCAATATCATGCCAATAAACCATAAGATTTATCTGTATTACATCTGACGGAACTATAATATCATGTGTATTATTTCCTCCCTGCGATATACTTGAATTAATATACTGATTATTTTCTATAATTTTTATTGCTTGGAAAGCATTGACCTCTCCCCATCCATGTTTAAAATCAGGTCCAGGGTTTCCTAAATCATCTGCTGAATTTAATAAAACGCTTTTCATCAAAGCAGAATTTGGATTAACTCCTCCATTTAGCTCTTTATAACCTTGATATAATTGACCCATTATACCAGCAATTCCTGGGCAGGCCATTGAAGTTCCACTAAAAGAATCATAGTCATTAGTTGGTACAGTTGAATTCACATTACTTCCCTTGGCTCCAATATCAGGCTTAATTCTTCCGTCAGCTGCAGGTCCTCTGCTAGAGTAGCTAGCCAAATCTCCTGAAGAATTTAAGCTTGCTACTGCAATAACATTTTTCCCTTGCTTGTGACCACCAGTTACATTTCCCCAATTATTACCTGCTCCATAACCACAGTCATCAGATCCACTATTACCAGCTGAAAAAACGTGAATTAATGCAGGATATAAATTTATCTGTTGATCCAATTCTTGAGATAAGGAGGTATAACCTGCATTACATCCGTTTCCATATGATTTTGAAGTAATAACTACATCATCATTAAGATACAATGATGGAAAAGCATTTGAATAATTATTGTTAGATGAACTGTAAACATATAAAAAAGATGCATTTGCCATTCCTGCAGCAATAGGATCTAAATTTCCTGAACCCATTATTGTACCTGCAACATGATCACCATGTGTATCTGATAAACTAATACTACAGCCACCACAATTTGACTGATCAATTCTACCCTGATAATCAATATGAGGTCCTATGATTCCATCATCTTGCATCATGATATTTATTCCCTGACCATTATAATGTCTACCACTAGCATATTCTGTATTTATTGTATTTGATCTATGTAATGTTCTAGCTGTTTTATTTTCTTTTTTTGAAGGAGGATCAATTGGTTCAATAAACCAAACCGAACTCATATTTGCTATTGTGCCTAAGTCAGAAGGTTTAATCGTAATCGTGATTCTATTACTAAGTAGTGAAATATCATCAATCTTATATCCCTTACTTTTAAATATCTCATGGGTAACAGAAGTGTTTACATCTTTATAGAGCAGAACTTTTATAGATAATTGCCCATGCTTAATTGCCCACTGTGGATAATTATTATTTTGAATTTTAGGGTCTAATTTATGTTTTCCTTCAATTGGTGATAAAGCAATAATACCATAATTTACTAAATCCGATAATTTACATTCTTTATCAAGGTTTACTATATAGGTTTTACTTGGAATATACTCTAAAAATTTAACTCCTAAATCAGCTATTTTATTCCTTTTGTAAATTGATGGGATATCACTAAATAACATAAAGTAATACTTTATATTATCAACTCTTTCTAATTGTTTATCAGTAGATAAATTTAATTCTCCTGACTTTAATTTTATTATATTATCCTGAGCAAATCCAAATAAAGAAAAAGATAAAGAGAGAGTAAATAAAAATATATTTTTCATTTATAATTTTGTTTTTACAAAGATACAATTGATAATACGTATTATTATTATATCAGAATTAAATTTTAAAAAACTTATTCGTTCAATTTCAATCTGTATTTTTGAGGCATGATAAACAATTTGCAGATTCAAGTAATTCCTGAAGTAGCTTCTACGGATAAATTACTAAAAAGTTCAATTGCCAAAAAATTAAATATACCTGAGAAAGATATCAATCATATTGAGATTTTAAAACGATCAATTGATGCCAGGCAAAGAGAAATCAAAATTAATCTTAAGGTTGAGGTATACATTAGAGAAGGTTTTGTTAAAAAGGAAGAGGATATTCCTGAATATAATGATGTAACGGGAAAGGAAGAAGTAATTATAATTGGAGCAGGTCCAGCTGGACTATTTGCCGCTTTAAAGCTAATAGAAAAAGGTTTAAGACCTATTATACTAGAGAGAGGAAAAGATGTAAGATCAAGAAGAAGAGATTTAGCTAACCTTACAAAAAACCACATAGTAAATGAGGATTCAAATTATTGTTTTGGTGAAGGTGGTGCTGGCACTTATTCTGACGGTAAGCTATATACAAGGAGTAAAAAAAGAGGAGATGTTAATAAAATACTAGACATATTAGTCCAACATGGAGCAACAGAAGAAATAAGAATAAATGCACACCCTCATATTGGAACTAATAAGCTTCCAAAAATTATTCAAGCAATTCGTGAAACTATTATTCAGTATGGAGGGCAAGTAATTTTTGACAGTAGAGTTACTGATATTCTTATCAAAAATAATGTCGTTAATGGAGTGGAATTACAAGATGGTTCCCGCTTTGAAACTAAAAAAATCATATTAGCAACTGGACATTCAGCTCGTGATATATTTGAATTATTACATAAAAAAGAAGTAGCTATTGAAGCTAAAGCATTTGCTATTGGCGTAAGAGTTGAACATACTCAAAAATTAATTGATCAAATACAATATCGATGTAAAAATAGAGGTGAATTTCTACCACCTGCTCCCTACTCAATTGTAAAGCAAGTTAAAGGTAGAGGTGTTTATTCCTTTTGTATGTGTCCTGGTGGAATTATAGCTCCTTGTGCCACTAAGCCTGGAGAAGTTGTAACTAATGGCTGGTCGCCTTCAAAAAGAGATTATCCAACTTCTAATTCAGGAATAGTAATGGAACTAAAGTTAGAAGATTTTGTTAAATATGAAAAATATGGACCTTTAGCAGGTTTACAATTTCAAAAAGAAATTGAACAAAGTGCTTGGAAACTAGGTGGTGAGACTCAAAAAGTTCCAGCACAAAGGCTTGTTGATTATACAAATAATATTTTATCTGCCGACATTCCTAAAACCTCTTATATTCCTGGTACAACATCTGCAGTAATAAATACTATACTCCCTGATTTTGTTGGAGAGAATATACAAGAAGGATTAAGGCAAATGGGAGAGCAAATGAAAGGGTACTTTACAAATGAAGCTGTTGTTCATGCTCCTGAAAGTAGAAGCTCTTCCCCAGTTCGTATTCCAAGAGATAGAGAAACTTTTGAGCATCCACAAATAAAAGGCTTATATCCTTGCGGAGAAGGTGCTGGATTTGCAGGAGGAATTATATCTGCAGCAATTGATGGAGAGAAATGTGCAGATAAATGTTAAACCCTCGTCTAAATGGTAGATTAATGAATAATTTCTAATAATATTTATTGTAAAATTAGCTTCTTATTTCTTGTTATCTAATCTCTGCTCCTGCTTTATCAGTAAATGATTTCATCAATTTTTCCATTACCTTATCAACATATGTGTCAGTTAAGGTCTTAGTATCATCTGCCATAATAAAAGATAAAGCATAAGATTTTTTGCCCTCAGGTAATTTATCTCCTTGATAAACATCAAAAAGATTTACTAATTTTAATATTTTATTATCACTTTCAACAGCTATTTTCTTTAACTCATCAAACGATACTGATTTATTAACTAAAAGAGATAAATCTCTACGCACTTCAGGAAACTTTGAGAATTCTCTATATTTAATTTTTGTATATCCAGCTATTTCCAACATTAAATCCCAATTAAAATCAGCTGCATATACAGTTGACTTTACATCAAATGATTTAACTAATTTAGCATTCAATCTTCCAAAGCTAACCAATCTTTTCTTTTTAAAAGTATATATTAATCCTTCTTCAAAACCATAAGTATTTAATGTTTCTGAGTTTACTTTCTTTATTCCTAATCTATTTAAGATGTGCTCTACTCTTTCTTTTATAAAATAAAAATCTGCTTTATCATCATTTGTATTCCAATTCTCGGCCTGAATTCTTCCACTGACTAAAATCTGTAAATGTTGATTTTCAATATTTCCTTTTTCAGTCTTATGATATGTTTTGCCAAATTCATAAAATTTAATATCAGTATTTTTTCTATTCTGATTATAAGCAATGTTTTCCAAACCACTAAACAAGAGAGATTGACGCATTACATTCAAGTCTTGTGACAAGGGGTTTAATAGAGTTATATTCTGTTCTTTGCTTAAATCAGGAATCAAATCAGTAAATGCCTGTTTTGTCAGAGAATTATTCATTGCCTCATTAAAACCTGTACTGGAAAGTAAATCAGAAATTACATTTCTAATTTGTTCATTGTTAACATCATTATTATGGGAAATATTAGTATTAATTTTTAAAGGTATTGAAATTGTATTATACCCATAAATTCTTAGTATCTCCTCAATTACATCTACTTCTCTTTTTACATCAGCTCGAAATGGAGGTACCAATAAACTTAAACCTTCAATTTTTTCTTTTGAAATTTCAATTTCTAAATCATTAAGAATATTTTTTACTACTTGTCTATCAATTTTTTCTCCAATTAAACTGTCCATTTTTGTATAGGTAAGTTCCACAGGAAAATTAGCAATAGGATTTGGATAAATATCAATAACTTCTGATGAAATTTTTCCTCCACAAATTTCTGTAATTAATAAAGCTGCTCGTTTTAAAGCATAAACAGTACTATTAGGGTCACAACCTCTTTCAAAACGGAATGATGCATCAGTATTTAAATTATGTCGCTTGGCTGATTTACGTATGCTTACTGAATTAAAATAAGCTGATTCTAAAAATATTTCTGTTGTACTATCGGTTACTGACGAATCTAATCCACCAAAAACTCCAGCAATACAAAGTGGTTTTTTAGCATCAGAAATCATTAAATCATCGCTAGAAAGTTCTCTTTCAATTTCGTCCAAAGTAGTAAACTTTGTTTTTTCTTTTACACAAGAAACAACTATTTTGTTTCCTTCAATTTTATTAGAATCAAAAGCATGTAATGGTTGTCCAATTTCATGTAACACATAATTTGTGATATCTACAACATTATTTGTAGGAGTTATCCCAATTGCTTTTAGTTTATTCTGTAACCAATTAGGAGATGTAGCAACCTTAATTCCACTAATACTTAAACCTGAATACCTTGGGCATATTTTATGGTCTTCAACTTCAACTTCAATATTTTTATCTCTGTTATCTAACTTAAAATCTTTAGTAGAAGGTTTGCACATTTGCAATTTACTTCCTTTGTGATTAAGTATAGTCAATAAATCACGAGCAACACCTATATGCCCCATAGCATCCGATCGGTTTGGTGTTAAGCCAATCTCAAATACTATATCAGATTCTAACTTAAAATATTCACTAGCAGGAATACCCACTTTTGCAGTAGAGTCTAAAACCATAATTCCATCAGTATCTTCTCCAAGACCTAATTCATCTTCTCCACAAACCATTCCTATTGATTCCTCTCCTCTTATTTTACCTTTTTTAATTTTAAATTTATTATCACCATCATAAAGCCAAGTTCCAACTGTCGCTATTGGCACTTTTTGACCAACATTAATATTGGGTGCCCCGCAAACTATTTGTATTAGATGGTCCTCCCCCACATCAATCGTAGTAAGACTTAATCTATCAGCATTTGGATGTTGAGTTTTTGTAATTACTTCACCAATTATGACTCCTCTTAAGCCTCCCTTTACGCTCTCTATTAACTTTACTCCCTCTACTTCCAATCCTATATCAGTTAGTAGTTGAGAAATTTCTTCTGTAGAAAGATTAAGGTCTAAATAGTTTTTAAGCCAGTTGTATGATATGTTCATAGTGTAAATTGAATTTTTGCAAAAATAGTAATAGTATTAATATTTATAGATTACTTACTAACTCTTTTTAAATCAAGTAAATTCATTGCATTACTTTCAAAACCTGAAATATTTTTATTTGTAAAACGTAAAACCCTATCATAGTACAATGGAACTATAACTGCATTTTTAATAATTATTTCGTCCATTTGTTGATAATATGAATATCTAGTCAATATATTATTTTCCGATAAAGATTTTTCATATAAAAGATCAAATCCTTCATTCTTAAAGTGCGTGTAATTTGGTCCATTTGGACAAAAGTTCTTGCTATAAAAAAGAGAAAGATAGTTTTCTGCATCAGGATAGTCAGCTATCCAACTTCCTCTAAAGAAATTAAGCTTAGATGTTGCAACCATTTGCCTATGTGTAGATGCAGGGCTTACTTCTACTCTAACTTTTAAGCCGATATCTTGTAATTGATTTTGAATATACTCACACAAGTCTAAGTAAGAAGATGTGGTAGATAATATAATTTCTTTATCAGTATCAAAAGCATTCTCACTTTTAGCTTCTATAACTAACTGCCTTGCCCTTTTTAGATTATAGCTGTAACCATTTAATTTTTTAGAAAAAGAAGGCAATCCCAAAGGAATAAATCCCTGATTAGCTGGTGTGCCTATATTATTTCTTAGATATTTAAGCATTTTCACTCTGTCAAAACCATAATTAATTGCCTGCCTAATCTTTAAAGGTAAAGGTGTTTCCATTAAAAAACCTAGGTATTCTGTATTTAAAAAAGGCTCAGATTGTAAGATTATTTTATCCTTATATTTTTCTTGCAACTCTCCTTTATTAGTCAAAATTTCATCTTTGTAACTTGCATCAATTCCTGAAATAAAATCCAACTTTCCTTGAATAAATTGTAAAAAAGCTGATTGCTTATCTTTTATGAATGTTATGGCTATTGCATCCAAAAAAGGCAATGGTTTTCCTTTTTCCTTTTCAAAATAGTTATGGTTTTTTCTAAGTACTAATTTAACACCATCTTTCCATAATTGGAATTGAAAGGGTCCTGTTCCAACAGGATATCTGTTAAAATCTCTTGCCTCTACAATTTCTCTTGGAACGACTGAGCAGTACTGCATACTTAATAATGATAAAAATGCAGGAAAGGGTTTTTTTAAATTAACTATAAATGTAGAATCATTTTCGGCCTTAAAACTTCTTACATTTGACAATACCCAAGCACCAGGAGCAGCTAAATTTTTGTCTAGCAATCTATTGAATGAATACTCAAAATCTTGAGCAATCACTTTTCTACACATACCATTATTAAATAATTTATCTTCATGAAAAAAGACATCATCTCTCATAAAGAAAGTATACATTAAAGCATTATCTGAAACGTGCCAGTTTTTTGCAATTGAAGCTTTAACATTTAAATCATTATCAAGTTGAACTAAACCATTAAACAACTGATTAGTTACCCAAATTGTAGCTTGGTCTCTAGCAAAGATAGGATCTAGAGTTGATATTCCTGCTGATTCATTATACTTAAAAATAGATAATGCATTATTATCGTAATTTTTTGAGCAAGCAGTTAAAAAAAATGTGAAAATAAAAAAGCAGACTTTCAACTTCATAATTAAGTTTTAAGTTGGCTAATTTAAGGATTTAATATTAGCTCTTAAGCTTAATTTATTCATTATAAGTTATAAAGATTAACGTTTCCAAAATCCAAGAGCCATGTATTTAAAATTCATAGTGATTAATAATGAAAATTAAGTATTAATGATCCATAGCTTGTATTAACTGAAAATGTCGTAAAGTCAGTAATTGATTGAGGGTATGCACTAACGGAAATGAGCATGGCTACAAGGATTAAGAAAAGGTTTATAAATTTATTTTTAAATAAATTTAATCTATATTTTGATAGAAAACTAATTATAATGAATGTCATAAATTAAAATGTTAATTAGCGTTATTAAACTACTTAGATTAACGGATGAAAAAATATTAAGTTACAATTTCTATATCCCCTTTTGATTTTCTACTTTTGCATAATGTTTAATAATAAGAAAGTTGCCTTCTATACTTTGGGCTGTAAGCTTAACTTTTCAGAAACTTCGACTATTGGAAGACAATTAGCTGATATTGGTTTTATTAAAACTGATTTTGATAATAAAGCAGATTTATATATAATTAATACCTGCTCTGTTACTGAGAATGCAAATAGAGAGTGTAGAAGAATAATTAGGAAAGCAAAAAAGAATTCACCAGAATCGTTTATAGTAGTAACAGGCTGTTTTGCTCAATTAAAGCCAAAAGAAATAAGTGATATTAAAGGAGTTGATATGGTAGTTGGTGCTAACGAAAAATTTAATTTACCACAGTTACTTACTGATTTAAATACTGTTGAAACTACTCAAGTTCATGGATGTGAAATCAATAAATTAGACTATTTTTCATCCTATTCACTTACTGATCGTACACGTTCATTCATGAAGATACAAGATGGTTGTGACTACCCATGTACTTACTGCACCATACCTCTAGCTAGAGGTAAAAGTAGATGTGATAGCATAGAAAACATTATAAAAAATTCAAATGACATTGCAGATAAAGGGATAAAAGAAATTGTTATTACTGGAGTTAATATTGGCGAGTTTAAAGATAAGAATGACAATAGAAATTTTTCTGATTTAGTAAAAGAGTTAGATAAAGTTGAAAGAATTGAACGTTATAGAATTTCATCTATTGAACCAAATTTAATTAGTGATGAAGTAATAAAATTAGTAAGAAATTCTAAAAAGTTTATGCCTCATTTTCATATACCAATGCAATCAGGATCTGATTTAGTATTAGGAAAGATGAAAAGACGGTATCAAACAAAATTGTATAGATCTAAGATTGAAAAAATTGTTAGTGAGGTAAAAGATGTCTGTATAGGAGCTGATGTAATTGTTGGTTTTCCAGGAGAAACTAATGAAGAATTTCAGAAAACACTTCATTTTATCAAAGATTTACCACTATCATATTTGCATGTATTTACTTATTCTGAAAGAGAAAACACTACAGCAATAAATATGGATGGAGTAGTTTCAAAAACAGATAGGGCAGATAGAAGTAAACAATTAAGAATTCTTTCAAATAAATTGCAACGAGCATTTTATGAAAAATATCTTGATACAGAACATACAGCTCTCTTTGAACAAGAAGATAAGCATGGGATATTTATTTGGATTTACAGATAACTACATTAAAATAAAAACTCCATTTAATGATAATTATTGCAGAGCAAAAAAGCAAGTTAAATTAATTGCAATAGATGATGATGGAATAATGAAAGCAGAAATTGCATAAATAAACTATAATTATATGTATCCAACAATAAGCCATTTACTTTTTGATCTATTTGGAATTAATATTCCTCTTCCTATTCAAACCTTTGGATTCTGGGTTGCTATTGCTTTCTTAGCAGCCTCATATGTAATTACTAAAGAATTAAAAAGAAAAGAAGAGGAAGGTTTTCTTAATTCAAGCATTGTAAAGATAACGATTGGTAAATCATTAAGTACTTATGAATTATTAAGCAGCCTTTTTTCAGGTTTCTTGATTGGTTTTAAATTAATTGAGGCTGTCTTTCACTATACAGATTTAGTTGCTAATCCTCAAGAATTCATCCTTTCAACACGAGGTAGTCTTATTGGTGGTATCTTTATTTCAATTTTATCTGTTTATTTTAAATGGAATGAAAATAAAAAAACAAGATTAGTTACACCAAAGGAAATTAAAAAAACTGTTCACCCTCATGAACTAGTGGGAAATATAACAATGATTGCTGCTATTTCAGGAATTATAGGAGCTAAATTTTTTCATAATTTAGAAAACTTTGATGCATTTTTAGCTGATCCTATTAGTCAGCTTATATCTTTTAGTGGACTTACTTTTTATGGTGGATCTAATTGCAGGTGCATTTTCTGTAATTTGGTATACTAAAAAATATAAAATAAATACATTACAATTGATTGATGCTGCTGCTCCAGCATTAATTCTAGCATATGGGATTGGTCGTATTGGCTGTCAAATGTCAGGAGATGGTGATTGGGGAGTTGATAACTTATCCCCCAAGCCAGAGGATGGCTAACAATTCTACCTGACTGGATGTGGAGTTATACATTTCCAAATAATGTTATTAATTCAGGATGTGCTTATTAAAGGTTGTGTTGGTAATTTTTGCAGTGAATTATCTAATCCTGTTTGGCCAACTGCCTTTTATGAAGTAATTATGTGCTCTACTTAATTTTTATTTTTATGTGGGCTATTCGTAAAACTATAACAGAGTCCCGGGATTACTATTTTGTATTTATCTTGGATTCTAAATGGTATTGAGCGTTTTTTAATTGAAAAAATAAGAGTCAATACAGAATACAATATTTTAGGAGGTATTACACAAGCTGAAATTATATCAGCTTGCCTAGTATTTATTGGTATAATTTCAAGTATGTATTTACTTAGAGATTCTAAGAAAATATAATCCCACAAAGGTAATTAGACCATTTAATATTAATAATTCAAAACCAAAAGGAATATATATCTGAATTAAATAGCAAGCTACAGGAGATAAAATAGCTACTAAGGGCACCCAATTATCTTTTACACTTAGCTTAGTAAACAATCCAAAAGCATACATTCCTAATAATGGACCGTATGTGTAACCTGCTACTTTAAATAATGAAGAAATTACACTTTCATCATTAATTGATTTGAATACTAAAATTACTAATACTAATAATATTGAAAATCCTAAATGAACTAATTTTCTTTGTTTAATTTCTTTTAAACCTGAATCTATATTAAAACCTAATAAATCTATACAAAAAGAAGTAGTTAATGATGTTAGTGCTGAATCTGCACTAGAGTATGCCGCAGCAATTAGTCCCAAAATGAACAACACCCCTACTCCAATACCAAGCCCACCATTTAGTGCTACTGCAGGAAACAAATCGTCTGCCTTATTAAATGATATTCCATGAGTTTCCGCATACATGTAAAGCAATGCTCCTAAAGATAAAAATAATAAATTCACAAATACCAAGACAATACTAAACCAAAACATATTTTTTTTTGCATCAGCTAAGCTTTTGCAACTTAAATTCTTTTGCATCATATCTTGATCTAGGCCTGTCATTACAATTGCCATAAATGCACCTGAAAGAAACTGTCTTATAAAGTGCTGTTTCCCATCCCAAAAAAATATTTGTGAATAATCACTTCCTCTAATTGTACTTAGTAAAGATGTAAAGTTCAAATTCATATCAACTGATATCAAGTATACACTTAAACCAACTGCAACTAACATAAATAATGTTTGTAATGTATCTGTCCAGATAATAGTTTTAATTCCACTCCTAAAAGTGTAAACCCATATAAGTAAAATGGTAACAACTACAGTCATTTCAAAAGGAACACCCCAAGAATCAAAAATTGCCATTTGAAGAACGTTGGCTACCAAATATAGTCTAAAAGATGCACCTATTACTCTACTAATTATAAAAAAAATTGCCCCAGTTTTATAAGATGAATTTCCAAACCTACTTTCTAAATATCCATATATAGATGTTAAATTCATTCGATAATACATTGGCATAAGTACAGTAGCAATTACCAAGTATCCTAAAAGATAACCAAATACCATTTGCATATATGAAAACTCACTAACAGCTACCCATCCTGGAACAGATATAAATGTTACACCTGATAATGATGCACCTATCATTCCAAAAGCAACTATATACCATGGAGATTGTTTGTCACCACTAAAAAAAGATGCATTACTATCTGATTTTCCTGTGATAAAAGAAATTCCTACTAATACTAAAAAATAGATAATTATTACAATTACAATTAATGTTGATGACATAAAAATTTGTTTTTTACAAATCTATAAGTATTATTGAATAATGTTAACTTTGCAACTATGAATTTTCCATCCAAACTAGTAGAAAATGCAGTTGAACAGCTTTCGCGTCTTCCGGGTATTGGAAAGCGTTCAGCCTTACGTCTTGTTTTACATCTTTTAAAACAAGAAGAAAAATCAGTAGAACAATTTGGAGATTCTTTTATTCAACTAATCCAAAAAATAAGATATTGCTCATCTTGTTATAGCATTGCTGACAGCCATTTATGTGAAGTTTGTGCTGATAAAAAAAGAGAGCAAAAAACTGTATGTGTTGTTGAAGATGTTAGAGTAATGATGGCTATAGAAAGTACTATGCAATTCAAAGGAATCTATCATGTTTTAGGAGGGCTTATTTCACCAATGGATGGCATTGGTCCTAACGATTTACGTATTGAGGAATTAATAAAAAAGGTAGAGAATGGAAATATTAATGAAGTAATATTTGCACTAAGCACCACAATGGAAGGAGATACTACCAATTATTATCTTTTTAGGCGTTTGAAAGATAGTGGAGTTAGAATATCATCAATTGCAAGAGGAATTGCTATTGGTGATGAATTAGAATATACAGATGAACTTACTTTAGGCACTGCTCTATCTAGTAGAATGCCTTATGAAAACTCTTTAGCAAAATAGTTGCAATTTATTTACTTTTCTTAATTTTGCCAAAAATAAATAAGACTATGGCTAGAGTAGAATTGATTATGCCCAAAATGGGAGAAAGTGTTTCGGAAGCAACTATAATTACATGGGCTAAGGAGGTTGGTGAAATGATAGAGTTAGACGAAACTATTGTTGAGATAGCTACTGATAAAGTAGATTCTGAAGTACCATCTACTCATGAAGGAAAATTAGTAGAAAAATTATTTGAAGCGGATGATGTTGTACAAGTTGGTGAACCATTTGCTATATTAGAAACTGAAGGTGGAGATGAGTACTCCTGTATCAGTAGAAACTGCAACACCTACTGCAACTGCAGTAGTTGAGAAGGCAGCAACTATAATTAGCGCCAAAATAATCCAACTAACTATAACTAATGAAGGAGATAGATTCTACTCTCCATTAGTAAGAAGTATGGCTTCTGAAGAGGGAATTGAAATGGTTGAATTAGAAACTATTCCTGGAAATGGTAAAGATGGTAGAGTTACAAAATCAGATATGATTACTTATTTAAAAACTAGAGGAACAGCAGCTCCAACAATAACTCCTGCTAAAGTAGAAGCTAAAAAAACTACGCCTACTGCACCAACACCAACTCCAGTAAATATTCCTAATACGGGTGGTACTGAGATTGTTGAAATGGACAGAATGAGAAAGTTAATTTCTGCTCACATGACTATGTCAAAACAAACTTCAGCACATATAACTTCTTTTGTTGAAGCAGATATGACAAACATTGTAAACTGGAGAAATTCAGTAAAATCTGATTTTAAAAAGAGAGAAGGACAAAACATCACCTTTACTCCTATTATAATTGAAGCAATGGCAAGAGCGGTTAAGGATTTCCCAATGATTAATGTTTCAGTAGATGGAACAAACATTCATATTCATAAAAATGTAAATATCGGTATGGCAGCTGCCCTACCTGATGGAAACCTTATTGTTCCTGTTATTAAAGAAACGCAAAATAAAAACTTAGTAGGAATTACTAAAGCAGTAAATGATTTAGCTGTAAGAGCTAGAAGCGGAAAGTTAAAACCAGACGATATTCAAGGTGGTACTATCACCATGACTAATGTGGGTACTTTTGGAAATTTAATGGGGACTCCTATTATTAACCAACCTCAAGTAGCTATTTTAGCTTGTGGTATCATCAAAAAGAAACCAGTTGTATTAGAAACTACTGAAGGAGATGTTATTGCAATTAGACACATGATGTTCTTATCATTGTCATATGATCATAGAGTTGTCGATGGAGCTTTAGGAGGTCAGTTTGTGAGAAGAGTTGCTGATTACTTAGAACAGTTCGATACAAATACAATTGTTTAAATATAACTAACAATATCAAAAGCCTCAAGTTTTCTTGAGGCTTTTTTACATTTATATTATGAATTTAAAACTAGAAAAACCTATAGTATTCTTTGATTTGGAGACAACTGGAGTTCAAGTTGCTAAAGATAGAATTGTAGAGATATCTATCTTAAAAGTTTTCCCAAATGGAAATAAAGAAAGTAAAACTTGGTTGGTAAATCCTACTATCCCTATTCCTGAAGTAACAACAGCTATACACGGAATAACTAATGAAAAAATAGCAAACGAACCTACTTTTGATCAATTGGCTGTAGAAATATTTGAACTTATTCATAATTGTGATTTAGCAGGATTCAATTCTAATAAATTTGATATTCCTTTACTAGCTGAAGAATTTTTAAGAGTAGGAATTGATTTTAGTATGGAAAACAGAAAAGCGGTAGACATTCAAAATATATTCCATAAACTAGAACAAAGAACATTAGTTGCTGCCTATAAGTTTTACTGTGATAAAGACTTAACCAATGCCCATTCAGCTGAAGCTGATACAACAGCAACATTTGAGGTGTTATTGGCTCAATTGGATAAATATGATGAACTAGAAAATGATGTTAACTTTCTTTCAGAATTTTCTCAAAGAGGAGGAAAGTTTGCAGATATGGCAGGTTTTGTTCGTTTTAATGATAAAGGAGAAGAAGTACTAAGTTTTGGAAAATACCGTGATGTAACTTTAGCTCAAATATGGAAAGATAATCCTGGATATTTTTCATGGATTAACCAAGCAGATTTCCCTTTGTACACAAAAAATGTAATGCGTAATTTTGCAACAAAAATGAAGTTAGAAAAAAAGTTTAAAAACTAATGTCATCTGATTTAATTGCAGGACAGCTCGCATGCGGTCCCTTGATGTTATTTTTTAGTTTTATTTACTTAAAATACCAACCTAAAGAAATCAGCACTATTTACGGGTACAGAACAACAACAAGTATGTGTAATAATGATATCTGGGAATTTGCAAATAAAGAAAGTGCAAAGTATATGATTATAGCTTCTTTAGCTACAATTATATTTCAACTTTTAGGCATTATTTTAAACTACACTAGTGAAGATTTTCTTCCACTCAGTTATGGTTTTCTTATTATTTCTCTTGGATTAAGTATATGGAAAACTGAAATTGAAATAAATAAGGTCTTTGATAAAGAAGGAAACAGATTAAAAAATTAACACATGAAAATAATTTGCATTGGTCGTAATTACATAAATCATGCTAAGGAATTAGGTAATTCTTTACCTATTGAGCCTTTATTCTTTCTAAAACCTAATACTGCAATACAGCCCAAGGGGCACCCATTTTTCATTCCTTTTTTCTCGAATGACATTCACTATGAAGTCGAATTAGTAATTAGAATAAATAAAGCAGGAAAACACATTGAAGAACGTTTTGCACACAACTATTATTCCGAGATTGGGTTAGGAATTGATTTTACTGCAAGAGATATTCAGAAAGAATGTAAGAAAAAAGGTCTTCCTTGGGAAAAAGCGAAAGGATTTGATGGTTCAGCTCAAATTAGTAGAGTATTTATAGATAAATCAAATTTGGATTTAAATAACATTTCTTTTAGTTTACATAAGAATTCAAAACAAGTACAAATAGGAAACAGTAAAGATATGTGTTTTAACTTTGATTTTATTATTTCTTATATATCAAAATTTTACACTTTAAAAATTGGAGATTTAATTTATACTGGAACTCCTGAAGGAGTTGGATCTGTGAAATCTGGAGATAAATTAAAGGGATTTATTAGTAAACAAGAGATGCTTACGGTTTTAGTAAAATAATTCACCTAGGAAATCGCATTTTATATTTAGCACTAACTCTACCTTTACTTATATCTATTAGTTTTCCTTTAATCATTCTTTTACGTAATGCTGTTAATTTATCTGTAAAAAGAATTCCATTAATATGGTCATATTCATGTTGTATAACCCTAGCAGTTAAACCATCATAAGTTTTAATATGTTTCTTAAAGTTTTCATCAAGATATTCAATCTTAATTATTGACTTTCTAATAACATCTTCTCTTAAATCAGGAATAGACAAACAGCCCTCGTTAAATTCCCATTCATCACCCGATTCTTCAATAATTCTAGCATTTATAAATGCTTGCTTAACAATTACCTCATTTTCTTCATTTTCTTCTTCAAAAAAAGGTGTTGTATCAATTAAAAAAAGGCGTATCCCTTTATTAATTTGAGGAGCCGCTAAACCTACACCATTAGCTTCATACATTGTTTCCCACATATTTGCAAGAATTGTATCAATTTCAGGGTAGTCTGAGGAAATATTAGAACATTTTTTTCTTAAAACTGCTGATCCGAAAGCTACTATTGGTAATATCATTAGAGTATTGATTCGATAATTTTATCTACACTCATTCCTTCTGCTTCTGCTTTATAATTCATAACAATTCTATGTCGTAAAATTGGCTTAGCAACAGCTTTTACATCTTCAATGTCAGGAGCATACTTTCCATTTATTGCTGCATGACACTTAGCGGCCATAAGCATAAACTGAGATGCTCTAGGTCCAGCACCCCATTCAATATATTGTTTCACTAATTCAGCAGCTTTTTCTGATTTTGGTCTAGTTTTAGCAACTAAATTAACACTGTATTCTAATACATTGTTAGTTACGGGTAATTTTGTAATAACTTCCTGACATTCCAAAATTTCATTTGCAGTCATAATGGTATTTAAATGAACATTATTCTTAACAGTAGTTTGTTTAACAATCTGAAGTTCTTCTTCGAATGAAGGGTAATCTAAAATTACATTAAACATAAATCTATCAAGTTGTGCTTCAGGTAATGGATAAGTTCCTTCTTGTTCAATAGGGTTTTGAGTTGCTAAAACAAAGAAAGGTTTATCCAGTTCATATTTATTTCCTGAGTTGGTTACAGATCTTTCCTGCATAGCTTCCAGCAAAGCTGATTGAGTTTTAGGAGGTGTACGATTTATCTCATCTGCAAGAATAATATTAGCAAATAATGGTCCTTTTACAAATTTAAAATTTCTGTTTTCGTCTAGTATTTCAGCGCCAACAATATCTGAAGGCATTAAGTCGGGTGTAAACTGAATACGGTTAAAATTAAGACCTAAAGAATCAGAAATAGTTTGTACCAGTAAGGTTTTTGCTAAACCAGGAACACCTACTAAAAGACAATGTCCATTACAGAAAATAGATATCAATACTTGTTGAATAACAGCATCCTGTCCAACTATAATCTTTGCTATTTCATTCTTAAATTCATTGTATTTAACAACAAATTTATCTATTTCATTAACTTCATTATTCATATTATTTACTCCATTTTTTTGCTAACTCACAGTTTGATAAATCATAAGATAATCTTATATAGGTATTTGCAATTGCTTTATTTGACCATTTTTCAAGTATCAATTGTTTCTTAGTATTTATTGAATATTCTTTAATTTTTGCAAAATCATCAACTAAGTTTGCTTTATGCTCTTCGGATCTACTGTTAAGCCTTAAAATACGATAAGCTTTATTTTCGTCTTCCATTTGTATAACAGTAGGAGAAGAAACTTGATTTTCAATTAATTTATTAACTACTAATCTTAAAGCTGGAGCCATATCTTCAAGCGTATGAGAATTAGACATAGTATTTGGATTTAATAGCAATCCTCCATTGTTCTTATTTTCATCATCAGAATATTTAATTACAGCGTTGTCAAAAGTAATTTTTTCTTCATTTATTTCTTTTGCAATACTATCCATTTTAGTTTTTGCAGCATATAAAGCTGTAGCTGTTACTTTTGTTTTAATAAGAATATGTCTTACATTAATTTGCTCTCCTCTTCTTTCAATTAACTGTACAATATGATATCCAAATTTTGATTCTACAATTTCTGAAATTTCACCCTCTTTTAAACGAAAAGCAGCTCTTTCAAATTCAGGAACTAAATCCCCTCTATTTACAAAGCCAAGTTCTCCCCCTTTTGTTGCTGATCCAGGGTCATCTGAATATAATGTAGCTAACATTTTAAAATCTTCTCCTTTATAGACTCTATCTCTAAAGCTATTTAGTTTTTTTCTGATGTTATCTTTTTGATTATCTGTAATTTCTGGCTTAATAACGATTTGAGCAACTTCTACTTGAGTTGGCATAATTGGGATATCAGTATCAGAAAGTAATTCATAGGATTCTTTTACTTCTGACGGGGTTACCTTTATTGATGAAGTTAATTTAGTCTGCATCTTTTGTGCCATAAATTGATCTTTTATAACTTTTGAAAGTTCAATTTTTATTTTTGTTTTAGATTTCCCAAAATAATTCTCTACTTTTTGTAAAGAGCCTAATTGATTTTCAAAATAAGTTAGTCGTTTACTAACTTCATCTTCAACTTCATCATTAGAGACAATTAAACTATCAAACTTTGCTTGGTTTACTAAAAGCTTTTGAAATAATAAATCCTCTACAATTTGACATCTAATATTATTTGAACTTGTGTTTCCTTGAGATAGGAACTGTAGATATTGTGACTCAATTTCTGATGTAAGAATGATTTCTTCACCAATTACTGCTTCTATTTTATCAATTGATTGAGCTGATAAACCAAAACTGGTTAGGAGTAAAAATAGAAAGAAAGATAATTTATTCATTAGTATATTTTAATTTTTTTCAAATCTAAAGCATTCTGATATAATTCATCCTCAAGTTGCTTTAAATATTGTATTTTGTTTTTATTTAGTAAAACGTTACGAATTTTTTCACTTTCCAGTGTTAACGGACTAACACTTCCTTTTATTTGATAATTTTTAATGTAAATATAATGACGATATTGAATGTCTTCAAACCAAATACTTTTAGTATTCTTTAAAAAATATTCTTCTTCATTTATAAGTTTTGGTAATTTGTTGTTAATTCTGGAAAAATATTGCCAACTCGTATCTGATAAATAGTATTCTTTTGCAAATTGATTACAATAATCTGCTAATCTTTCTAAATCTTTGGGGTCTTCTGATTTATACCATTTTTCAAAACTTTTTAATTTTGGAGCAGATTTATCTAGTACAATATACCTTCCCTTAAATATATTTTTAAATAGTTTAAAATCCTCTTTGTATATATTATAATAGTGTGACACTTCTTTTAATGAAATACTTGTATCAAAATTCTGATTGATCAGTTCTTGTTGATACGCATAAATTAAAAGAGAAGAACGATACTCTGAAATCTGTGTCTCATAGTCTAATAAATCACTATTTAAATTTATTTCGGCGTGATAAATCATTAATTGTTTTCTTATCCAAAGGTTCATGTATTGGTCAATAAAAAAAGTGCTATCTTCAATTTCTTTAGGCATTTCTTTTGTTACTTCTGATAAAAGTAATTTTTTTTCATTAACACTAGCAATGATTAGTTTATCATTATTATTATAACATGAAACACTAAAAGTAAGAAATACTAATATTAAAAAAATTTGTTGTTTACTCATCTATTGTTTAATAAGTTTATATAATACATCTTTATTTACTTTAACTTTGTATTTTTCTTTCAATAAAACAATCCACTCTTTCTCAAGAATATTCTGATAATCAGAAATAACTTTTCCTCTGTTTTCATTTAAGGTTTTTGATCTAGGTTCAAGTACTTCGTTAATATCAATAATTATATAACTACCATCACTCGTCTTTATGTCTTTAGATATACCTACTTTCCAATTTATAGAATCAATATACTTATTTTCTCCTTTAACAAATTTCTTGGAATTTATTTGTAAACTTAAAGGTGCTCCTTCATTTGCTTTGATTAATATTTCAGCATTGTTAATATTACCTCTATGTTTTTTGTGTATTGCTCTTTTTACTGTCTTAGCAGTCACTAAATCAATACATCTGTATATTGAAGCATCAACTCTTTCTTCCCATTTGTAATTGTTTATATTTGAATTATAGAAACTTTGTAATCCAACAGTATCTTCAACTGCCTTATTCCATACTTTAGCATTTGTTAAATCAAAAAGCAAAATGCCTTCGCGATATTCTTGTAATAGTGCTTTGTATTCAGGATATTTTATCTCCAATTGACTTTCCTCATATATTAATAATTCCTCATTAACAAAATCTAAATACATATTATCAATATTACTTCCTAACTTTTGATTAATTAAAATAAAATTTATAAATGAACTGACATAAATTGATTTTCCATTAATAGTAACTAGTTTAGAATTACCTTTAGAAAAAGATTTAAATTTTCCTAAAGCTATTGCATTTGCAGAATTTTTACGAAAAGCTGTATAAACTTGTGGATTGTTTTTAACTTTATAAGTTTTACGAAGTTTAGCATATAAAGCCACTTTACTTAACTCACCTCTAGAATCACTTTCAATTTTCCTTTTTAGCTCTGATTTTATCTCTTCAAAAGAAGGAATTCCTTTTCTTTCTAATAAAGTTATTATATGCCATCCATATTGAGTGCGAAAAGGAGAAGAAACTTCACCTATTTCCTTTAATCCAAATGCAGCTAATTCAAATTCTGGCACCATTTTTCCAACACCAAATGCTGGAAGATTACCACCTTTCACAGCAGTTGATCGATCTTCTGAAAAACGCTCAGCAACATCAGAAAATACTTCACCATTTTTAAGCAGTTCAGCTATTTTATAAATATTATCTTTCGCTTCATTTATTTTATTATTATCTGATCCTTCACCTGATTTAAACATAATATGTGCAACTTTAACTTCTCCTGAAGCCTTACGTTTGTCAGTAACTGAAATGATGTGATAGCCATATTTAGTTCTAATAGGCATTGAGATTTCACCAATTTTTGTGGAGTAAGCTGCAGACTCAAAATTATACACCATCATAAACGCAGTAAAGTAACTTAAATCACCTCCATTAGCTAAAGCTGATTTATCATCTGAATTATTTTTTGCAGCAGTTTCGAAAGAAATGGAACTATCTAAAATTGATGATCGAATTGATAGAATTTTATCATAAGCCAGTTTCTCTTTTTGAATAGAAGAAGTTTCATCAAGTGCAATTAAAATGTGACTAACTTTAATGTCTTGTTTCATTCTCTCATAAGCTTCAGATAGCATATTATTATCAAACTTCTTATTTTTCAAATATGGTTTTGCTAATTGTTTTTTATATCCATCTAACTCAGTTTTAAATGCAAGAATAGTATCTAAATTTAAATCATATGCTTCCTTGACTTTTAATTTAAAATTAACAAATAAATTCATGTACTCATCTAAATATTCTTTTGTGAATTCTATATTATTATTGTTCTTATAAAAAATATTTTTAAATTCATCTAACGATATATTTTGATCATCGATTGTTAACACATTCTGAGCAATAATTACCAGTGCACTAGCACTGAATAAAAAACTTAGTATAATTTTTTTCATTTTTTTTAATTTAAATTTTATTTTCTACTATAATTTGGAGCTTCCTTAGTAATTGTCACATCATGAGGATGACTTTCTGTTACCCCAGCTGACGTGATTTTTAAGAACTCAGCTTTACTTAAATCCTTTATTGTTGCAGAACCAGTATAACCCATACCCGCTCTTAAGCCACCCATCATTTGATGAATCACTTCTCTCAAGGTTCCTTTATAAGCTACCCTTCCAACAATTCCTTCAGGCACCAATTTTTTAACATCTACTTCACCACTTTGGAAATACCTATCTTTAGAACCATCTTGCATGGCATCAATTGATCCCATACCTCTGTAGGTTTTAAATTTTCTACCTTCAAAAATAATTGTTTCTCCTGGAGCCTCTTCAACTCCAGCAATTATAGATCCTAGCATTACTGTATTAGCTCCTCCTGCAAAAGCTTTCACTATATCTCCTGAATATCTTATACCACCATCAGCTATTAATGGAATATTATATTTATTTGTAACTTCAGCAACATCCATAATAGCTGTTAATTGCGGAACACCAATTCCTGCTACAACTCTAGTTGTACAAATTGATCCTGGACCTATACCAACTTTTACTGCATCCGCTCCAGCTTCAATTAATGCTTTAGCAGCAGATCCAGTAGCAATATTACCTACTACAACATCTAATTTAGGAAAATTTAATTTAATTTTTTTAAGAACATCAACAACTCCTTTGGTGTGTCCGTGAGCAGTATCAATAATAATAGCATCTATAGAAACATTATAAAGAGCTTTAACTCTTTCTAATACATCATCTGTTACACCTACAGCAGCTGAAACTCTTAATCTACCATATTGATCCTTACAAGCATTAGGACGCATTCTGTTTTTTATTATATCTTTAAATGTAATTAACCCTACAAGTTTATTTTCAGAATTAACAATAGGTAGTTTTTCAATTTTATTTTCTTTTAAAATGCTTTCTGCATTTTTTAAATCTTTTAATTCTGTAGTAACTAATTTTGATGTTGTCATTACAGCAGAAATAGAAAGATTCATATCTTTTTCAAATCTTAAATCTCTATTAGTTATAATTCCTAAAAGCTTTAAATCTTTATCAACAATAGGAATGCCTCCAATTTTATTTTCGCGCATTAAAGCAAATGCATCTCCCACAGTTGCAGATAAAGTTAATGTGATTGGATCAAGAATCATTCCGCTCTCTGAACGTTTTACTTTTCTAACTTCTAGAGCTTGATGTTCAATACTCATATTTTTATGTAAAACTCCAATTCCTCCTTCTTGTGCTATTGCAATTGCCATTCTAGATTCTGTAACAGTGTCCATTGCTGCAGAAACAATTGGAATTTTTAAATTAATATTTTTTGTAAATTGAGTATTTGTACTCACCATGCTAGGTAATACTTCAGAATATGCAGGGATTACTAAAACATCATCGTAGGTTAGTCCCTCTTTCATTATTTTATTATTCATAGTTGCAGTATTTAAATAAGTTTGCAAAATTAACATATTATATAATAAAATAGTCTCTTTAAAAGAGACTATTTTACAAAGCTTAACTTGATTTATCTTACTAGAGTAATAACTCCAGTATTTTCAGTTAGTTCACTAACACCATTTATGTATTTTAAATAATAAACATAATTATCATTTTGAACTGGATAATTCTTAAATGTTCCATCCCACCCTTTTAGTGGGTTATTTGTTTCAAATAATTTTATTCCTTGCTTATTGTAAATTGAAAATAAATAACCCTTTTCAGAAACAAAATACGTAAATGGTTTGAAAATTTCATTGTGGTCATCACTATTAGGTGTGAATGTATTAGGTACATAAATAACCGGAGTTTGTGATATGCATGTAATATTAGAATAACTACCTAAGAGAGTAGATCCATATGGTGTGTTATTTCCTTCACTAGCCTTAATATAGTAACAGAATTTACCATTTCCTTTCCCTTCATTTGTTACAATATCAATGTAATTTAACTCTTCATCTGAATTAGTATTTCTATTCCATGTGTGTATTGGTAATAGATTAAACGGTTCATTATTTACTGATCGGTATAATTCATATTTAGAAACCTCTCCTAGCCATTTTTCATATTCATTAAAAAATAAAGTATTTGTATACTCACTTGATAAAGTTGAAATATCTGAATAATCAATATTCTTTTCTAAATTAAGTAGAATTGTTTGAGCATATGAAATATCATTTAAGTAAGAAGGACTATTTACAGTCGGAGGAGTTAAACTAACTCCACAGGTATCTACTGGATAAACTTTATATCTATATGATTTTATATTTGAATTTGCTGAATTATCAATATAAATAAAATTTGAATTTCCTTCGAAAGTAACTTCATCAATTTTAGAGAAATTTAAGCCCACACCATTAATATCAAATTCTTCAGTTCTATAAATGTCGTAATGATCAATAACTGCATTATTATCAACCATACAATTTATTTCAATTAATCCATTATCAAGATTAACTGTAGCAAATTCTAAATAATTAAATATTGGCCTATTTGGAATGTCAATATCAAGATTTAAAACATTTGATTTTGCAATGAAAGTTGAGTCAATATTGTATGCTTGAATATAAACAGAATAATTAGATTGTGAATTAATATTATTTAGTAGTAATTCTGTATCTGTTGAAACTCTTATTTCAGAATCAATAGAAACATTATTTTGATCTATTTCTAACAAAAAAACTTTATAATGACTAACGCCATTTATCCAATTTATATAATTATTCCAATTTAATGAAATTGAATAGTCACATACATCAGAACTATTTTGCAAGAAAATAGAATTATGACCTAAGGATCTTTCTCTTGTGTTTCCACAGCTATCAACTGCCCTGACACTAAATTTTTCTATTTTTTGAAAAGCTGAAGAACTAGTAATTTCATAAGAATTAATAGATAAAGGAACAGTATCAATAGTTATCCAAGCCCCATTATCATCCTCCATGTAAACAATATAATAATCTGTCCCTGTAGATGGAAGCCAACTAATGACTGACTTACCTAATGGATTAACAGATACATCTTTAATAACTACTTTTTGAGGAGATATAGTATCTAATAAATTTAGCGAAGAGACAGATGATTTTGAAGTACATCCACTAGCATCAGAAATCTCTACATAAAAACCAGGAATGTAATCGCAGTGATCTCCATCAAATTGAGAAAAAGTATCTGTTAGTATTGAAAAAACAATATCAATATCATCATTATTAACATAATGCAAGAAGTAATCTGTTGATGATGAAGTTATTAATGGATCATGCATCGAGTTCCAGTTCAGGTCAGCTGTAACGCCCATATTAACAGCAGTTGAATTCATTAAAATCGTACTTAAAGTATCGGAAAACAAAAGAGAATCATTTCCTCCTGAAATTCCTGTTCCACAATTTACTGTGCCTAATAAATAATAAAAACTTTGAGAAGTATTAGCATTAGAATTAATATGTAAATAATTAGTTTCTGGATAATAGACACTGTCAAGTAAAATATAATTTCCTGCAAATTGTTTTGAATGATAAATATCATATTTAATATTTGTATCTACGACACCTTCAGGGAAAACAAAAGATAATTCTACTCCTCCAATAGAATCGACTGCAAGACATCTCAAATCAGGTCTAGGTGGAATTACATTAATTGTAATAGTTGCTATTACAATTCCATTTGCTGGGCAAAAATCATCGTAAGCTTTCATATTAAAAGTAAAGGCTCCTCCTTGTCTACCACACCCATAGTCTTGCATATGATCACAGTTTGACTGCCATAAAAAATCTCCAGATATATTTCCTGGAGTTGAAGATATAACAGTAAATGTTGCTGGATTACTTAAAGCGTAAGCAGGATCCAATTGTCCACCCTCAACTTCTAAAGATAATCCTTGCAAATTACCTGTTGTATTTATATCATTATCTGTAGCAACTACTGAGAAACTTACTAATTCACCAGCCATAATTGTAGTTTCGTAAGAAGGTAATCCGGTTGAAATATTTAAATTTGTAATCCAATCTTGGGGTCCTAATGGAGCTGTAATTACAGGTGGTAAATTTTGTGCACCATTTGGTAACGTTCCACAGCCTAAAAGTGCAACATTAACGTCTCTAAATACTTCTGCAACTAGTTGTCCGCATTTAAAAGCTTCAACTTTTATCACTGTAACAAAAACTCCTGATGTAAATGAAAGAAATGAGATTTCACCATTTTCATTATTCAAAGTTGGATTACCTGGAATTGGCGAATTGACTGTGTAAGGAGGAGAATATGTTAATGCACTTGCACTTGGGTTAGCTGGATTATAATTAAAATTATCGTCCAAAGGTTCTGCCCAGCTGTAGCTTAATGAATCAAGTTCAACATCAAAAGCTAGATGACTATACGAAAATGGATAACCTGTACATAAAATTGATTTAGGCTCTTCCTTAAAGATTGGAGAGTTATCATGACACAAATTTCCATTAGGAAAAACGTTTCCATTAGGGTCAGTATAAGGATACATAACTGATCTTACAGTCCAATCTTCGCTATCTGGAGTTGGTATGTTCACTATTGCTCCACTTCTACAACATGAACCCCAGGTAAAATGCCATCCATTTGCAGGAGGAGTTCCTATAATAGTAATCGGCGAAGAAACATAGCTCCATTGCTTAACAGCTCCAAATCCACCAAAAGGCTGATTATCACAATTATAACAAGGCACAGAACTAGCTATACCAGTTGGCGAGATATCAGATGTAGATATTAAAGGTAAATTAATTGAAGATAAAGAAGGATGATTATGAACAGTAATATCATAAGAAGAACTGAAGTCTATTCCGTCACAATCTTGATAAATCGTTAAAAAGAATGTATACTTTCCGTAATCAACACTTAAAGGGTCAGTATTACATTCCCATGTGATTTCACCTCCTACAAAATGCGAAGCAGATAAGTTGAATGAAAAAATTGATAATAATAAAAAAAGTAATATACGTTTCATAAAGTTAAATATTTATCTACAAATTTACAAAAAATAAATTTTGGAAATGATTTTTAAATATTAATATCTTATAGACCTAAATCTTTTAAAGAAACTATATTTTTTCTCTCTAACTCATATTCTTCAGTAATTTCTTTTATAATCTCTTCAACAGAAATAATTTTATTTATCATTGCTGAAACTTGCCCAACTTCTAATTCACCTTCTTCCAAATCTCCCTCAAACATACCTTTTTTAGCTCTTCCTCTTCCTAACAATAACCTCAAATCATCTTTACTTGCATTTTTAGCATATGCGTCTTGTATTTGATAATAAAATTTATTTTTCATTAATCGAACTGCTGTTAGTTCTTTTAAGGTTAAATCTGTCTCCCCTTCATCAGAATTAACAACTTTATTTTTAAAATTAATATGAGCAGAACACTCATTAGATGCTATAAATCTACTTCCTATCTGCACGGCATCAGCTCCAAGTGCAATTGCAGCTAACATAGCTCTACCACTAGATATTCCTCCAGCTGCTATTATTGGTATATTAACTATATCTTTAATCATAGGTATCAGACACATTGTGGTAATTTCTTCAACTCCATTATGTCCTCCAGCTTCAAATCCTTCAGCAACAATTGCATCTACCCCAGCTTCAATAGATTTTAATGCAAATTTCTTATTTGCAATAACATGCACAACTTTAATTCCATGTTTTTGCAATCTTGAAGTATATTTCTTTGGATTACCTGCTGAAGTAAATATGAATTTAACTCCTTCTTCTATTATTATTTTTACATGCTCTTCAATATCAGGATATAAAAGTGGAATGTTTACACCAAAAGGTTTATCTGTCATTTGTTTGCATTTTCTAATCTGCAACCTTAATACATCTGGATACATTGATCCTGAACCAATTATACCTAATCCCCCTGCATTACTTACAGCAGAGGCCAATTCCCAACCACTACACCATATCATTCCACCTTGAATGATTGGGTATTTTATTCCGAAAAGTTCGTTTATTCTATTCATAAAATATATACATTTGTTGCGTTCACGAAAATATAAATTTAAATAAATTATCAGATGAAAAATGATCAAATAATTTTTGATTTAATTAAAAAAGAAGATAAAAGGCAAAGAAATGGTATTGAATTAATTGCTTCAGAAAACTTTGTTAGTGATGAGGTAATGCAAGCTCTCGGCTCATGTTTAACCAATAAATATGCTGAAGGATATCCAGGTAAAAGGTATTATGGAGGATGTGAAGTGGTAGATAAAGTTGAGCAATTAGCTATTGATAGAGCTAAGGAATTATTTGGAGTTGAGTATGCAAATGTGCAACCTCATTCAGGATCTCAAGCTAATTCTGCTGTATTTTTAGCTTGTTTAAATGCCGGCGATAAAATATTAGGATTTAACCTCTCTCATGGAGGACATTTAACTCATGGATCACCTGTTAATTTTTCAGGTAAACTTTACACTACTTCTTTTTATAATGTTGAGAAGTCAACTGGTAAGGTAGATTATAACAAATTAGAAGAAATTGCTATTATTGAAAAACCCAAGTTAATTATTTGTGGAGGTTCAGCTTATTCTCAAGATTGGGATTATGCTCGTTTTAGAGATATTGCTGATAAAGTAGGAGCTATATTAATGGGTGATATTGCACATCCTTCTGGACTAATTGCTGCTAAATTACTTAATAACCCTGCACCACATTGTCATATTTTAACTACAACAACTCATAAAACCTTAAGAGGTCCAAGAGGAGGAATGATAATGATGGGTAAAGATTTTGAAAACCCGTGGGGATTAAAAACACCTAAAGGAAAGACTAGAATGATGTCTGCAATTCTAAATTCAGGAGTATTTCCAGGATCACAAGGTGGTCCGTTAGAACATGTAATTGCTGCTAAAGCTATTGCTTTTGGTGAAGCTTTAAAACCAGAGTTTAAAATTTATAGCAAACAAGTTTTAAAGAATGCTAAACTAATGGCTGAGGAATTTATAAAAAGAGATTATAAAATTATTTCAGGAGGAACTGAAAATCATTGTATGCTTATTGATTTAAGAAATAAAAATATAACAGGAAAAGATGCGGAAAATGCTTTAGTTCTTGCTGACATTACTGCAAATAAAAATATGGTTCCTTTTGACACTCAATCTCCATTTATAACTTCAGGAATTAGAGTAGGAACTCCTGCAATAACTACTAGAGGAGTGAATGAAGAAACAATTCCTTACATAGTAGAGCTAATTGACAAAGTAATTATGAACTATGAAGATAATATTGTAATTACTGAAGTTAAAAAATCAGTAAATGAGCTAATGAATAAATACCCTATTTTCGCTTAATTATATCATGCATCCAATTGATTTTGAAAAGGAAAAAAAGGAAATACTTAATAAGTATAAATCACTTTTGCGTGCATGTGCAGACAAGACAAACAAGCAAGATAAGAAAGAAATAAGAGCAGCATTTAATCTGGCGGTTGAAGCGCACAAAAATATGCGCAGAAAATCTGGAGAACCTTATATTTATCACCCTATTGCTGTTGCACATATTGCAGCAAAAGAAATTGGTCTTGGAACTACTTCAATTATATGTGCACTTTTACATGATGTTGTAGAAGATACTAATTATACTTTAAATGATATAGAAAAATTATTTGGCAAAAAAGTTTCTAAAATAATTGATGGATTAACTAAAATTCAGGACGTATTTGATAAAAATGTATCAATGCAAGCTGAAAATTTTAGAAAGATGCTTCTTACACTGTCAGATGATGTTAGAGTCATATTGATAAAGCTAGCTGATAGGCTACACAATATGAGGACTTTAGATGCTATGACTAAAGCAAAGCAGCTAAAAATAGCATCTGAAACTCTTTATCTTTATGCACCATTAGCTCACAGATTAGGACTATATTCTATTAAAACTGAAATGGAGGATTTAGGACTAAAATTTACTAAACCAGAAGTTTATAAGGCAATTGCTGTAAGCTTAAATGAATCAAAAGAAGAAAGAACAAAGTATATTGGAAAATTCTGCCGACCTATTAGAAATAAATTAAAAGAGAATAACTTAGATTTTTCAATTAAAGGAAGGCCTAAGTCTATTTTTTCAATACGAAATAAAATAGTAAGTAAAGGTGTTAATTTTGATAATGTATTTGACAAATTTGCAATTCGAGTTATAGTAGATTCGACTAACGAAAATGAAAAATCGGATTGCTGGAAAGTCTATTCCATTGTTACTGATTTTTATAAGCCAAATCCTGATCGATTAAGAGATTGGATCTCTACTTCTAAAGCCAATGGATACGAATCTTTACATACTACTGTAATGGGAGATGATGGAAAATGGGTTGAGGTACAAATAAGAAGTAGAAGAATGGATGAGATTGCAGAAAAAGGATATGCTGCACATTGGAAATACAAACAAGAGGGAAGTAAGGAGAATTCTTTAGACGTATGGATTGATAACATACGTGAACTTTTAGAAAATCCTGAAACTAATGCTATTGATTTTATTGATGATTTTAAATTAAATTTATATTCTGGTGAGATATATGTATTTACTCCTGGAGGTGACTTAAAAACTTTACCCAAAGGAGCTACAGCTCTTGATTTTGCTTTTTCAATACATACAGATGTAGGTTTAAAATGTATGGGTGTAAAAGTAAATAGTAAACTAGTTTCGTTAAGTCATCAATTAAATAGTGGAAATCAAGTAGAAGTAATCACATCAGTTAAACAAAGACCACGAAAAGATTGGCTTAGATTTGTCATCACATCTAGAGCAAAGTCAAAAATAAAATCAGCCTTAAAAGAAGATAAAAAAAGAATTTCTAAAATTGGAAAAGAAATAGCAGAGCGCAAATTAAGACACTTAAAAATTAAATTTTCTAAGCAAACAGAAACTGAGCTTATAAAACACTTTAATGCTGGCACATCTTTAGAATTATACTTTAGGTTTGGTACTGGAGCAATCTCTAATACTGAAATAAAACAATTTTCTAAACTTAAAAATAGAGGATGGTATCAAACAATTAAAAACAAGATCTACGGTCCTCCAGTTTTTCTAACGAAAGTTAAAGATGATAGAAAACTGATTGTTTTTAATGATAATGATCAAGTATTAGACTATGGTATGGCTAAGTGCTGCAATCCAATTCCTGGGGATACTATATTTGGCTTTCTAACAGTTGTTGATGGCATAAAAATTCATAGGTCTGATTGTCCAAATGCAATTCAGTTAAGGGCAAACTACGCTTACCGAATTTTAAAGTCCAATTGGGTTAATAAAGATGAGATTGACTTCATTGCTACAATAAGCATAAAAGGAATAGACAGTTTAGGCCTTATGAACAAAGTCACTCAGATCATATCTAATCAAATGAATGTAAATATAAAATCAATAAATATAACAAGTGATGATGGCGTATTTGAAGGAATTATAACCTTAAAAGTACATAATGTAGCGTTCTTAAAAGAACTTACAACAAAACTTCAAAAAGTTGAAGCGATCACTTCAATTACTCGAACTTATAAACACAGCTAAATTTATTAATCATTATTAAGTATTTACCTTTACTAAATACCAATTTTTTATATTTTTGTTTTTTAATATAAATATTGTGTCAGACAAAAAAATAATTGAAACTGTTTCTGAGATATTTACAGAATATCTAAATGTTAATAAGCAAAGGAAAACTCCTGAGCGCTATGCAATTTTAAAAGAAATTTACGATTTTGAAGGTCATTTTGATATTGAATCAATGTATATTCAAATGAAAAACAAAAAATACCGTGTTAGTCGAGCCACTCTTTATAACACAGTAGTAATTTTACTAGATTGTCATTTGATTAGAAAGCACCAGTTTGGCAAGGCACAAGCGCAATACGAAAAATCATATTCTAACCGTCAGCACGATCACTTAATATGTACAAGCTGCGATAAGGTAATTGAGTTTTGTGATCCAAGAATACAAGGAATTAAAAATGTAATTGAAGAAGTCATGAGTTTTAAAATAAGTAGACATGCTCTGAATTTATATGGCCTGTGTCAAGATTGTCAAATTAAGTTAAATAACTAGTAATTTCAAAATAATTGATGAAAGCAGATGTTTTATTAGGACTCCAGTGGGGGGATGAGGGAAAAGGAAAAATTGTTGATGTATTAACATCAAAATATGATATAATTGCACGCTTTCAAGGTGGGCCAAATGCTGGTCACACTCTTGAGTTTAATGGAATAAAACATGTATTACACACTATTCCTTCAGGTATTTTTCACCCTGGTGTTATCAACTTAATTGGAAATGGTGTTGTAATTGATCCTGTTATTTTTGAAAGAGAAATAATTGATATTAAAGCCCTTAATATTCCAATGTCTGAGTTGTTAATTTCTAAAAAGGCACATCTTATACTTCCTACACACAAATTATTAGATGCTGCAAGTGAAAAGGCAAAAGGAAAAGAAAAAATTGGTTCTACTTTAAAAGGAATTGGCCCAACTTACATGGATAAGACGGGACGTAACGGACTTAGAGTTGGTGATATTTCTGCTATTGATTTTAAAAAAAGATATGAAAAACTAAAACAAAAGCATATTCAGTTGCTTAATTTCTTCGATTTTGAATATGAATTAGAAAAACTAGAAAAAGCTTGGTTTGACTCATTAGAAACTTTAAAAAGTTTTGCTCATATTGAAAGTGAACATTATATACATAATGCTTTAAAAAATAATAAAAAGATATTAGCAGAAGGAGCTCAAGGTGCATTATTAGATATAGATTTTGGTTCATATCCTTTTGTTACCTCTTCTAACACAATCACTGCAGGAGCTTGTACGGGTTTAGGAATTGCTCCAAATAAAATTGGAGAAGTATTTGGAATTTTTAAAGCTTACTGTACAAGAGTTGGTAGTGGACCTTTTCCTTCAGAGCTATTTGATAAAGTCGGAGATCAATTAGCAAAAGTTGGAAATGAATTTGGGTCAACTACAGGTCGTGCAAGAAGATGTGGTTGGATTGATATTCCTGCTTTAAAATATGCAATTAACATTAACGGTGTTACTCAATTAATGATGATGAAAGCTGATGTATTATCTGGAATTGATACTATTAAAGCCTGTACACATTATGAATTAAATGGTGTAAAAATTGACTATTTGCCTTTTGAGGATAATGAAGATCTTATTCCCATTTACAAAGACCTTAAAGGATGGAAAATGGACTTAATGCAATTAAAAAATTTATCGCTTGCTCCAAAAGAAGTACATGAATATATATCATGGTTAGAAGAAGTGTTAGAAACTCCTATTACAATTGTATCAGTTGGTCCTGATAGAAATCAAACTCTTTACAGATAACTTTGAAAGTTATATTTAATATTTTACTATTATTATTGAGTACAAACCTAATTGCTCAGGAAAATAAAAAAATAGAAATTTTAAATGCTGATAAAACATATGCAAATTCTAATATTCACCCAGATTATTGGAGATTAATTGGAAATGTTTCCTTTTTACACAATAATGCTATAATGACTTGTGATTCTGCTTATCATTATACTACTGAAAATAAAATGGAAGCCTTTGGTAATATTAAAATTAACCAAGGTGATAGCATTACTCTTACAGGTAAAACACTTACCTATTTTGGTTTAGATAACAAAGCAGATATTTTGGGAGATGTAATCCTAATTGACAAGCAAATGACCTTAAGAACTAAACAAGTATTCTATAATTTAAGTACAAATATAGCCTCTTACCCAAAACAAGGAAATATTACTGATAATGATAAAATAATTAATTCTAAAAAAGGTGCTTATAATTCAAATATTCACAGTTTTATTTTTGAAGATTCAGTTGTTGTTACTAATGAGGATTACAAGATACTTACTGATAATATGCACTATAATACTTACAATGAGGTAACTTATTTTTTTGGTCCATCTTTAATTATTTCTAATAAAAAAACTATTTATTGTGAAAATGGTTGGTATAATACAAAAACTGACATAGCCCAATTTAGAGAAAACTCCTATATCAAAACTAAAAATTACTTATTGAAAGGAGATAGTCTATATTATAATAAGAATTTACAATATGGCAAGGCTTTAAGTAATGTTCAACTTATTGATACAATAGAAAATATAACTGTCTATGGAGAAATTGCTGAGTATTTTGAAGCAGAAGAAAAAATACTTATTAGCGGAATTCCTATACTGAAATTAATTTTTGAAGATGATAGTTTATTTATGCATGCCAAGCAATTTGTTTATAATCAAAATGATGATGAAAAAAAAATACTTGCATACGATAAAGTAAAATTCTTTAAAACAGACTTTCAAGGAAAATGCGATTCTTTAAGCTATAGTTCTAAAGATTCTGTAGTTGAAATGTTTAACAAACCTATTTTATGGTCAGATGGCTTTCAAATAACTGCTGATAGCTTACAATTCTTGATAAACAAGGGGGAAATATCATGTATCTTTTTAAAACCTAACCCTATGATTGTTTTAAAAGAGGATTCTTTAGATTATAACCAAATAAAAGGTAAAGAAATGACTGCTTATTTTTCAAATAATATTATGAGTCGTATTGATGTAAATGGGAATGGGCAGAGTACATTTTTAATTAGAGATGAAAAAACTGAAGATAAAATAGGTCTTAATTACTCCGAAAGCTCAGACTTGATTCTCTACTTTAATGAAAATAAACTAAAAGAGGTTAACTATGAAGTTAAACCTAAATCTACTACTACGCCTTATAAAGATATTGATGAAAAAAACCGTTACTTGAAAGGTTTTTTATGGAGAGGTGCTGAGCAACCAAAAAGCAAAGAAGATATTTTTAATTAATATACTTTGCCAGCCTATATAGGATATTATGAAAGACATTAAAATGCTAAATTTTATTAAAGATACATTAGAAAATATGCCATCAAGCTGGCTAAATCTGACAACCCATCGACTAGATATTTTTGATGAAAAATTAGCCAAAACACAATTCTTAGATAAGTTTGAAATCTTATTTAACAATAATAATTCTGAATCATTAGCAATAAATGAACTGCCTACTGCTTACGACTATATACGATTAGGCCATCCTTTATCTTGTTTATTAGAATGGGTGATTGCTAAGATAAATAATATAAAACCAAAAAATGTAATAAGTTTTTCATCAAAGACAATTCCTATTTTGGCAATTCTAAGAAAAAATTTGTTAGCTAATAAAAGTACCCAAATTGTTTTTACAGATGAGTTGCCAAAGTTTATTGATTTTAAAGTACTAAAGAATATCTATGGATATAAATTTGATTTAAAAAAAGTTGAGAAAGTAGAAGATATTTCTGCGTTTAATGGAAGTACCGTTTTCATTTCACAACAAGATGAAATTAGTAATATTTATCTTAAACCTGAGATTGACTTCTTTATTAACATACAGTCAAAATTTGGAAGTATTTTATTAATTAATGGTGATAAAAATAAAAATTATATTTCGGAAATTCAACATGTACGCAGAAGAGAAACTATTGCAATGACACCAGTGAATTGTCTTGCTAATTTAAATTCAATTATAAATAAATCTAATTTTGAAAATAATAGAAGTAATTATGAATCAAATAAAAATCTTGTTTTAGAATCAATTGCAGATATTACCGGAACAAATACAAAGTCAGTAGTAGGTTCTAGTGGTCTATCTATTCAGTATGCAATTATGATGGGACTTATTCATCATGCTCTAGAAAATCATAAAGGGAGAGCTATCCGATTTATTGTACCTCCAAATTGTTATGGCGGAACAAATGATCAAGCAAGACGAGTTGCTGCTTGTATTGATAATGTTGAAGTTGTAGATTTACAAGTAGATAGTGGTAATGATATGGTAAATAGTATTAATGTAGTTTTAGATGAAATTGCTAAAGAAGATGGCGTCCCTTATATCATTGCTGAAATTCCAACCAACCCAAGAGTTGAAGTACCTGAATTAATACAATTAGAGAAAGTGCTAAGTCAAGAACGCAGAACAGTAACTGGACAGTTGGCTATAGAACCTGTTTTTATATTAGATCAAACTTTTTGTCCTAATGTTCACTTTTTAGGTAAAGATGAAATATTGTCAAAAGTTAGAACCATTTCGTATGTGAGTGGATCTAAGTTTCCTAGTGGTGGAAAATGTACTGCTGGATACTGTGTTGGAAATACTAGAACAGAATCCTTAATGGATAAAATAGAATTTCACTTAACACTTTGCGATAATGAGGCAACAAATCTACAATATGAGCTTTTGGCAAAGCAAATGCCATCTATGAATAAAAGAATTAGTGATGCATACCTGAATACACGTGAATTTGTAAATTTCATTAATAAAACTCTACCAGAAGCAAAAATCAATTTTGTCTCAGAAGAATTGGCCCAACAAGGATTTACTCCATCAGTATTTTCATTAGACCTACCTACTAAAGGAACTACTGATACAGAAAAAGAAGAATATAAAAGAAAGTTAAATCATGTATTAATTAATTTGATGATTACCGAAATTCCTAATGAAAGTAAGTATTGCGTAAGTTATGGGCAGTTAAACGGCTGTTATTGGACTATTCCCGCTACATCTACACAAGGAACCACTAAAGAAGTTGATAAAGATTATATTGCTCGTGTTGCACTTTCTCCTAACATGGACTTAGATCACCATAAAAAAGTATTTTTAGATTTTGTTGAATCTATTTAGCTTGGAAAGTGATTACTACAAGCAGTACGATAGAAATATATTTATAATAAAACCTAGTTTTAGTTTTACTCTTTAATAACAAAAGAAGTCCTTCTATTCTTATCGTTATTCTCTCCTAGAAGTTGGCTTTCTCCAAATCCTTTATAGGTCAATTTATTTTCAAGCTTGGCACTTAAGTATTCAAATACAACTTTGGCTCTTTGTTTGGATAGTAATTTATTATCTGTTTCATTACCCACATTGTCCGTATGACCTTGAATTTCAATTTGTAAGTTCGGGCTCTTTTGAAGATAAATAATTAATTTATTCAATTCATCAAAAGAGCTTTCCTTCAAGGAATAGGAATTACTTTCAAAAGTTACATTTTTAAGTATTACCTCCTCTCCTGCTTTGTTGGTAATGATATCCAATTCTAAATCCGCTAATGGCTCGGCTTGCAAATTTTCAGGCAATTCAAACTGAAAGATATCCTCCTTTCCAAAACCACTAATATCAGACGTGTAATAAGCAGTTTTCCCATCACTTGATACAATTAAAGAATTTTCTGAATTGTGCGTATTTATTGGATAACCCATATTTTCAGGAATATCCCAATCCTCTTGGGCATTAACTCTTCTACTTACGAATAGATCATCATCACCCATACCAATATGGCCATCTGAGGCAAAATAAAGCGTTAAATTATCAGGATGCAAAAAAGGAGACATTTCAACTTGATTAGTATTAATACTACTACCTAAATTTTTAGCTGGCATAAAACCTTTTTTAGTAATTTCTGACCTCCAAACATCTTCTTTTCCATAACCACCAGAACGATTACTTATAAAATACAAATACTTTTCATCAGGAGAAAAACAGGCTTGAGATTCCCATTTATTAGTGTTAACATTTTCACCTAAATTATATTCTTTAGACCATCCATTCTCCTTGGAATATTGTCTGATATACAAATCGCAACCACCAATACTGTTCGCCCTATCACAAGCAGTATATACATACATAGTTCCATCAGCAGAAACCGTAATTGCACCCTCATTTTGTAATGTATTGAACGGTAAAGGACTTACTGTATTACTTGGAATATCATACACAAAAAGATCCTCTTGATCACGATTTTGATTCGATTCCATTCTTCTTGTAAAAAGTATTTTTTTTGCATCAACAGTTATTGCATTTACATACTCAGTCATAGAAGAGTTTACAAGCTCACCAATATTTGTTGCATCAAAATAAATAGGATTTTTTAATGCCTTAATTGCAAATTGGCAGTTTTCAATATATCTATCAATTTTAGATGTTAGCCTGTACTCTTCAATATTATTTGAAATTGTTTTTTCAGCGTAATAAAGAGCTTTCTCATAAAAACCATTATTATAAAAAAGTTCAGTAACTTGTTCAATTCCTTTTACATCATTAAGAGTATTTTCATCATAAACCTTTAATAAATAATCAGCAGCAAGCTCAATCTGATTATTATTAGCATAAATTGAAGCTAGAAGCAAGTTTGGTTTACTCCAATCTGATGATTTCTCAAGGACTTTATTTGCATATTTTATGGCTTTTTTAATATTACCTTCATTATTATATTTTACTGCCTTATCATAAGTTTTATAATCCTTTTTTTGTGCAAAGGAAGTTGCAGGAAACAAGAATAGTATAACAAGAAAAAATCTCATTAAGGAATATTCATGTATTTATGGCTTTGCAAAGAAATGGTCCAATCCTTATTTTCTTTTACAAAATCAATAATCATTGGAATTATTTTTTCACGCTTACTCCATTCAGCTTGTAAGTAGAGTTTACAATCATTAGTCAATCCTTCCCTTTGCTGTTCAGCCCAAACAAAATCATGTTTATTATTCACAATAACCTTTAACTCACTTGTTATGGGTTTTATTGCTGGCAAGGGCGCTTGCATTTTTTTTGGAGACATACACACCCAATCAAAATCACCACTATATGGGTAGGCTCCTGAAGTTTCCAAATGTACTTTTAAACCCTCCAATTTTAAGGCTGCAGTCAATTTATCCAAATTCCACATTAAGGGTTCTCCCCCAGTTATTACAACTGTATCCACAGGAAATTGAGCAATGCCTATTAGAATATCAGTAATACTAGTTGGTGGATGCAAGTCAGCATTCCAACTTTCCTTAACATCACACCAATGGCAGCCAACATCACAACCACCAATGCGTAAAAAATAAGCAGCTTTACCTGAGTAATAACCTTCACCTTGAATCGTATAAAATGCTTCCATTAAAGGTAGCATCTCTCCACTTTCCACTGCTGATTTAGTTTGTTTATCCATATTGACAAAAGTAAGATAGTTTTTGGTTTTTAGTTTGTAGTTTTTAGCAATTTATTTCTTTAAGTTTGCAATAATAAAAACAGAAAAATGAGCAAGCAAATTATAGAGTGCGTACCAAATATATCAGAAGGTAGAGATGCTGATAAAATTAGAATTATCTCACAAATAGTTGAAGAAATTGATGGTGTCAAGCTATTAAATGTAGACCCAGGAAAAGCAACTAACCGTACAGTAATTACTTTTGTTGGCGAACCACAATCCGTAATTGATGCTGCATTCTTACTTATACAAAAAGCACAAGAATTAATTGATATGAGCAAGCATTCTGGAGAGCATCCCCGAATGGGAGCTACTGATGTTTGTCCGCTTGTACCCATATCTAATATTAGTATGGAACAGTGTGCACAGTGGGCACATAAATTAGGAAAAAGAGTTGGAACAGAACTAGGAATTCCTGTTTATCATTATGAAGCAGCAGCAAAAGAAAAAAAGCGTGAAAATTTGGCAAACTGCCGACAAGGTGAATATGAAGGTTTATCCAAAAAATTAGTAGATGCGGATTGGAAACCAGATTTCGGTCCAGCTGAATTTAATAAATCAGTAGAAAAATCAGGAGCAACAGCTATTTCAGCTCGTGACTTTTTAGTAGCCTATAACATCAACTTAAATACTACATCTACAAGAAGAGCAAATGCAGTAGCTTTTGACATCCGTGAAGCAGGAAGAATAAAAAGAGAAGGAGATTCATTATCAGGAAAGATAATGAAAGATGAAAATGGAAATCCTCTAAAAGAACCAGGACTATTCAAAGCAGTAAAAGGAATTGGCTGGTATATTGAAGAATATGGGGTTGCTCAAATCTCATACAACCTTACCAATATTAATATTTCACCTTTACATGAAGTGTTCGACAAAACTTGTGAGCGTTCTATTGCAAGAGGAATGCGAGTTACTGGTTCGGAATTAATAGGACTGGTACCAAAAAAAGTATTGATTGATGCCGGAAAACACTTCCTTAAAAAACAAGAACGCTCAACAGGAATAAATGAAAGTGAAATCATAAAAATTGCTATCAAAAGCTTAGGATTAGATGAGTTAGCTCCTTTTAATCAGCAGGAAAGAATAATTGAATACATGTTGGAGAATGATACCAACAAACCATTAGTAAATATGACACTTACTGACTTTGCTAATGAAACGGCAAGTGAAAGCCCAGCTCCTGGAGGTGGTTCTATTGCAGCTTATTGTGGAGTTATGGGAATTTCCTTAGGCACAATGGTTGCTAACCTTTCGGCACATAAAAGAGGTTGGGACGATAGATGGGAAGAGTTTTCTAATTGGGCAGAAAAAGGGATGGCTTATCAAAATACATTATTGGATTTAGTAGATGAAGACACCAATGCTTTTAATAAAATCATGGATGCTTTCCGATTGCCAAAAGATACTGAGGCTGATAAATCTAAAAGAGAAGAAGCAATACAAGCAGCAACAAAATATGCTATCCTTACTCCTTTCAAGGTTATGGAAATAGCTTTTGCATCTATGGAAGTAATGAAAGCTATGGCTGAGTTTGGAAACCCTAACTCAGTAACAGATGCTGGAGTTGGTGCACTTTGTGCTCGTACTGCTGTAATTAGTGCTTTCTTGAATGTTAAAATTAATTGTGGAGATTGTGAGGAAAAAGACTTTGTTGCAGATATTTTGGAAAGAGGACAACAATTAGTTGATGACGCTTGTACCTTGGAAGATGAGATTATGAAAATTACGAATTCAAAAATAAATTAGAAATTATGTCAGAAGAAATGAAAGCCTGTCCTGTTTGCGAATCTCCTTATGGATATTCAACAGGAAATGATTCCTATACTTGCCCTGAATGTGCAAATGAATGGAGCCCTAAAGAATTAGAAATGGAAGGAGGATTTGTAGTTTTGGACAGTAATGGAACTCGCTTACAAACAGGAGATAGCGTTATCGTTATTAAAAACCTCCCTGTTAAAGGGGCTCCAAAACCAGTAAAATCAGGCACCAAAGTAAAGAACATTCGCTTAACTGAAGGAGAGCATAATATCAACTGTAAAATTGATGGATTTGGTTCTATGCAGCTAAAATCAGAATTTGTAAAAAAGGGTTAATCAGAAAGAAATGAAAGAACAAAAGGAAACACCCGAAAGAAGTAAAATCAAAACTAATCTGCACCCAAGAAATAAGAACAGAGAGCAATATGATTTAGCGGAACTACTAAAGGAAATTCCTAAATTAAAGAAACACATAAAACCAAATAAATATGGAGAGGATTCAATTCGATTTTCTGATCCTGCAGCTGTAAAACTACTTAACAAAGCACTTTTAAGTAATTATTACGGAATAAAAAATTGGGATTTTCCTGATACTAATTTATGCCCTCCTATTCCTGGTAGAGCAGATTACATTCATTATATGTCTGATTTATTAGAGGAAAATAATGATATTACTTGCTTGGATATTGGTGTAGGTTCAAACTGCATCTACCCAATATTGGGGATTAGTGAATACCAATGGAATTTTATTGCTTCTGATGTAAATGCTGATGCTATTATTTGTGCAAAAGAAATCATAAAAGCAAACCCAACACTTAAAGGAAAAGTAAAATTCAGATTGCAAAAAGATGAAAATAAAATCTTTAAAGGAATAATTAAGCCTAAGGATAAAATTGATGTTAGTATTTGTAATCCTCCATTTCATGCTTCAAAAAAAGAAGCCCTTAAAGGTAGCATGCGAAAAGTTAGAAACCTTACCGGAAAAAGATCAAAAAAAATACAACTCAACTTTTCAGGAATGGTAAATGAACTGATATGTGAGGGTGGAGAAAAGCAATTCATTCAGAACATGATAAACGAAAGCGTAAACTATACTGAAAACTGCTTATGGTTTACAACATTAGTTTCTAATGAGAAAAACCTGAATAGAATTTATAGCTCGTTAGAAAAGATAGAAGCATCTGAAGTTAAGACAATTAATATGGGTACTGGTAATAAAATTAGCAGAATTGTAGCTTGGACTTTCCTAACTAAAAAAGAACAAAATGAATGGAAAAAGAACTAATTCTTTTTTTTGATACTTCTCTGACTAATGCTTTAAGAAACCTAAAAGAAGATAGTAAAGCCAAATGGGGAACTATGACTGCCAAACAAATGCTAATCCATTTAACACAAAGCAGTAAAATGATGCATTTTGGAAATAACACTCTACTAATTAAAGAAGAGTATGTTGAAAAAGCAATTGCCTTTTTATATTCTGACAAAGCAATAAAAAAAGGGTTAGTTGTTCCAAATGATATAGGGTTTAATTTTACGAATAATAATGAGGACATTGAAGAATTAAAAGCAGAATTAATAAATTCAAGCAATAATATGCTTGTCTTTCTAATTGAAAACACAGAATTTAAAGCTATCCATCCTTTTTTTGGGGAATTAACAGCTGCACAATGGTCAATATTTCAAAGAAAGCATTATATTCATCATTTGAGTCAATTTGGCTTGCTGTAGCATTTTTTCATTCACATCCCTTCTCATGTAAAACCTCAAGTACTATGCTAAGCATAACACTTTAATTTAATAAAGTTATTTTTGCCGCATTATTAATCAAAAAAAAATGAAGTTGATTTATATTTACTAAATTTAGGTGCAAATGAATATGCTGCATACCAATTAGATTTCTATCTAAAAAAAGAAATAATAAATTGAGCAGCATTTTTTGAAGCCCCTTTTTTGTTTAGCAAATCAATAATTTTTTCATAATCAGTTAAGATTTTCTTATTATTATTCAACAGGATATCTAATTCAACTTTTATCCTATATTTATTCAATTCTTTCTGAATAAGTTCCATTACTACCAACTTATCCATTAAGATGTTTACTAATGATAAATACTTAATTTTAATCAGGTTTTTTGCTAAAAAATAAGTAAGCCAATTGGTTTTATAACATACTACTTGTGGCACCTTAAACAATGCAGTCTCTAAAGTTGCAGTACCAGAAGTAACTAAAGCAGCAGTAGCATTAGAAAGTAAACCATAAGTTTCATCAAATACTAATTTTATATTATTTTCCTTAATGAAAGAGTGATAATATTGCTTGCTAAAATTATTAGTTGCTGCAATAACAAACTGATGATTCGGGTAATGGCTAACTATCCTTAACATTTCAGGAAGTATACCTTCTATTTCCTGCTTTCTACTTCCAGGTAACAAAGCAATTATTGGTTTTTCAGTGCTATAAGAAAAACTAAAGTTTCCCTTGCCAATTTCATCCAACAGAGGATTCCCAACATAGGTTACTTTCATTCCATATTTTTGATAGAAATCAACTTCAAAAGGGAAAATTACTAAAAGTTCATCAACATATCTTTTTATTTTAGTTACTCTGCTTTTATTCCAAGCCCAAACTTTTGGAGAAATATAATACAATACCTTTATCCCTTGCTGTTTTGCAAACTTTGCAATCTTTAAATTAAAACCAGGATAATCAACTAAAATAAGTGCGTCAGGTTTATATTTTAAAATATCTTGCTTACAATAATTTAAATTTTTCTTTATAGCCCCTAAATTTTTCAAAACATCCAAAAACCCCATGAAAGCAGTTTCTTTTATGTGCTTAGCTAACTTAACTCCTTGTGCTAATAAGCGTTCTCCTCCCCAAGCTCTAAACTCTAATTCATTATTACATTTTTTAAGTTCCTCTACCAAATTAGCAGCATGTAAATCTCCAGAAGGTTCACCAGTAATAATGTAGAACTTCATTAAAATAAAATTAAGATAAGTACTAAGATTGCATATACTATGGTAGCACCAAGTATTCCTCTGGCAGCCTCATCTTTAGATAGTTTTATTTGCATAAAAAATAAGAGTGTATTTGTTAAAAATACACTTAAACTAATGTGATGTGTAATAGTTCCCATTTTATTAATCATGTAAATTGCTGAATCAAATTCAACCTCTAAATAAAAACCAACATAAATAACAAATGCAATAATTGGTGCAAATACTCCTATAGAAAAACCCTTAGCAACATCTTTATTCATCATTTTAGAAAATTTTAGCTAATGATGATATCGAGGGGTAAGCAGTAATATCAAAGTGAACAGGAACAATCGAAACATAATGATTTGCTAATGCCCACTCGTCAGTATCTTTTCCTTCATCATAATTAACAAATTTACCTGTAAGCCAATAATATGCTCTGCCTTTAGGGTCAACCCTTTTTTCAAACTGTTCTTCCCAATTAGCTCTAGCTTGCCTACAGATCTTGATTCCTTGTATTTTTTTATTTTCTATTACTTTAGGTATATTAACGTTTAAACAAACACCTTTATCCATTCCATGTTCCAAAACTGTTTGTGTTACTTTTCTTATGTAAAGTTCTGCTTCAGAAAAATCAGCATCATGAGAATAATCTAACAATGAAAATCCAATTGAAGGAATTCCTTCCAAAGCTCCTTCTACTGCAGCTGACATAGTACCAGAATATATAACATTAATAGAAGAATTAGAACCATGATTAATACCTGAAACACATAAATCAGGTTTAGTCTCTAACAACTGATTAATTGCTAATTTCACACAATCAACAGGAGTACCACTGCACGAATATTCCTTTTGAGACCCTTTATTTACTATAATTTCATCACATCTTAAAACCGAATCAATTGTAATAGCATGCCCCATTGCTGATTGTGGTCCATCTGGGGCTACAACAACAACATTACCGAAATCATTCATAATTCGAATTAAATTTCGTATTCCTGAAGCAGATATACCATCATCATTTGTTACTAAAATTAATGGTCTTTTCATTTGTTTAGGTTTTATTTAGCAAAATTACTATATTATTTTTGTATACTACGAAGGAATTTTCCTAATTTTGCATAATAATAAATATTAAAAAATATAATTATGATTTGGATAATAATGATAGGCTTTATGATTGCTGGTGGTATTGTAAGTTCAAGACTTAAATCTAAAATAAAAAAATATAGTAGAATCCCAACCATTTCTGGTAAGAGTGGTAAGGAAATAGCTGAAAAAATGTTAGCTGACAACAATATATATGACGTAAAAGTAATTTCAGTTCCTGGAAAACTGACTGACCATTACAACCCAGTTGATAGAACAGTTAATCTAAGTCCAGATGTTTACCAAGGCAGACATGTTTCCGCGGCTGCTATAGCAGCGCATGAATGTGGACATGCTGTTCAACATGCTACTGCTTATTCATGGTTACAAATGCGTTCAATGATGGTTCCTGTAGTTAACATGAGTAATAAAATGATGAGTACTGTCTTTATTTTTGGTCTAATAGGTGGTAGCTATATAGGTTTAGGATTTACTAATCTTCTGATGGTATTTATTGTTTTACAAGCTATAGTTACATCTTTTACTTTAATTACATTACCAGTTGAATTTGATGCGAGTAGAAGAGCTTTAATTTGGCTACGTTCATCAGGAATAACAAGCGATCAAGAATTAAATTACGCAGATGATGCATTAAAATGGGCTGCTAGCACTTACGTAGTTGCAGCATTAGCAGCAGCAACATATCTACTTTACTATGTATCAATGTTAAGAGACTAAACAATAAAATAAAAAGCAAAAAAAAGCCCTAACAAATGTTAGGGCTTTTCTTTTTATAAAAAAATTATTTCTTTTTAACAAATGGCAAACCTGTTCTACTATTTTCCTTAACCATTTTACCATCAGGTAAAGCGTCTAAACAAGTTACTGGATTTCCTTTTTTAGAAACAGTTAATTCTTCTTTAGCAAAGAAATATATAGTTTGTACATTTCCTGTTGATTTTAAAGTAACTTCTTGCTTGTGTAAGTAGTAAGTTGTTCCTCTTTCGTTTGTGTGCTTATAAGCCATATTTTTTATTTTTGGTTAATAAATTATTAATGGCACTAATATAGAAAAAAATATCACGTAAATTATTTATTACTAGATAAGAGCAAAAATTATTGTTAATAACTATAAAATATAAAACAAAAATAACTTTTGAAAATAACTTTGGAAATCAAAATAACAATAAAAATAATATACTACATAAACACTTAAATAACAGTAACTTATAATAAAACTATCATATTACAAAATAATATATTAATTGCTAGATAAGAGCACATTATTCCCTAGGTATAGTAGTTAATAACTTATGTTGTAATTTTATGAATTTAGTCAATTAATATAGAAATTCTAAACAATATGATATTACTGAAACCTATAAAAATGTGTTTTGTTAAAGATTCAATTTGGAAATTACTATTTTTACAGATTAAAACATAGCATGAAAAAAATAGCCTTAGTACTTTTTTCAGTATTATGTATGTGTTCAGTAAGTGCACAAAAATATACTGATCAATATCTTTTAGATGCAAGTAAAATTGCTGATGAATGGTTAATGAACATTAACAATAAACAATATGAGGATGCCTATATGAGTCTTTCAAGTGAAATTAAAGCCACTTACAAGAAAGAAGCCTGGTGCAACCTCATGAATGAGTTAATATTTGAATTTGGAGGATTAGTAAGCAGAAATAGTATAGAAAAAAGATTCCAAACTGAAATAGATGGAATGGAGAATGGATTCTATGTTTTCATAGATTATGAAACTGATTACACAAATACATCAAATCATAATGAACATATTCTTTTAAAACAGAATGATAAAAATATATGGGAGATAATTGATTATAACTATGATTTTAACAAAAAATAAAATTACAAGCAATTTTTTGTAATCCAATACCTATATCCTAAAATTAATTTTTCGTACCAAACAAGTTTAGATAAATCTTTAGTAATTAAAGAAGGTAGAATTACTTTATTAATAATTGCTAATACTTTAAAAAAATACTTTTTATTAAATACCATTGTTTTATATTTATTATAAAGTTAATAAAATTTACCTAGTAAATAATAATTCACCTTTTTCAGTTTCTTCGCTAAATTGATAACCCAAATTTGAAAAAGATTTTAAATTCTCTGATTTGTTTATTTTATTTTTAATAATAAAATTTACCATCTCCCCTCTAGCTTTTTTAGCAAAAAAGGAAATTACCTTCAATTTTCCATTTTTAAAATCCTTAAATACAGGAGTGATAACAGGATTTTTAAACTTGCTAATTTGTAATGCCTTACTATATTCTTCTGAAGCTAAATTAATAATTTCTTCTCCATTTTCTAATTCTAATAATAAAGCATTATGCAATCTATTTTCCCAAAATTTATATAAATTATTTCCCGATTTTGTTTTCAACTTTGTACCCATTTCTAAACGATAAGGATAAATCAAATCTTTTGGCTTTAATAAACCATATAATCCAGATAAAATTCTTAGATTTTCTTGTGAAAAATCTAGTTCACTTTCATTAAGTGTTTCAGCTTTCAAAGCTTTGTAAACATCTCCTTTAAACATAAACAAAGCTTGTCCAATACCTTCAGAATTCCAATCTTGAAACCTCTGCCAATTTAATTGAGCTAGTTTGTAACTTAATTTCATTAATATTTTTATATCATTTACTGAGTAGGTTTTTAATTCCTTTATTAAATAATTAGTCTCTTTTAAGAACTGATTAGATGTTCCAGTATTTATAAAATTATCATTAGCAAGTTTTTTAGCTGGAGAAATAATTATCTTCATTGTTATATTGTATTATTGCACAAAATTATCAATTTAATTCATGTATAACATATTAAAAAAATATAAACTAACTTCATTACACTTAATGGTAATTATACTCGGTTTAACTGGAGTATTTGGGAAATTAATTTCATTAAGTGCAATTCATTTAGTTTGGTACAGAATGGGAATTGCTTTTGTAAGTATTGCTATTTTTTTAGCTTTTAAAAAACAATTATTTAGTATTAGTAAGAAAGATTTTTTTGGCATTCTAGGAGTTGGTGCTTTAGTTACCTTTCATTGGTTATGCTTTTTTGAATCAATAAAAGTATCCACTGTATCAGTAGCTGTAGTTTGTTTAGCTACCTCCTCTTTATTTTCAGCATTGATTGAGCCCTTTTTTTTCAAAAAAAAATTTCTTTTTTATGAAGTAATAATGAGTGTATTAGTTGTCCTAGCATTAGCATTTATTATGGGCACTGAAACTAAATATTTTTGGGGATATTTTTATGGTATTATTGCAGCCTTACTAGCTACTCTATTTACTTTATTTAACGCAAAGTATATTAATAAGGTTGAAGCTGCCAAAATTACAATGATTGAGATGCTTTCAGGTGTAATAATTATTAGTTGCATTTTATTTTTCCAACAAGACTATACAGTATTTACAACTAAAATATCTGTTACTGATCTATCATATCTTGTTATTTTGGGAACACTTTGCACTGCAATGGTTTTTGTTTGGTTAACAGAAATTATGAGACACATAACTCCTTATTCATTAATAATGGCAATAAATCTTGAACCAGTATATAGTATCATTTTTGCATTAATAATTTTTGGTGATAATGAATTAATGAGCAGCTCTTTCTATTTTGGTAGTTGTGTTATTATTGGAATAGTTTTTTTAGATGGCTACATAAAAAATAGGCAATAGTTATTTGTGAAATTCGTTTCAATTCTTAATTTTGTAATCTTAAAAAAAAAAATGAAAAAAATAAATTTATTATTAATCTTTAGTTTGACTATAACATCACTTTCTTTTTCTCAAAGTAAATTTGGTAAAAATAAAGTTGTTACTGAACCAATAGGTTATTCTATAAGTGGTCATATAAAAAATCTGGAAAGCACTCAAGATACACTTATATTAGCATCTTATCGAGCCACATTTGAGGGTACTCAAAGCTTTGCAATTGACACCTCCTTAGTTATAAATAATAAAATATTATTTAAAAAAATTTCAACTTTAGATGAGGGTATGTATTTCATATTTGATCCTCAAACAGGTGGAATGCTTCTTCCACTTTTTATTACGAATCAAAATTTTACATTCTCTTTTGATATAAAAGATTTTGATAATACAATAAATTTTGAAAATTCAATTGACAATACAATTGCTACAGAATATCAATCATTTATTCAAGCTAAATTACAGATTAGAAATAAACTTTCTGATAAACTTGATTCATTAGACAATAATGATAGAAAAATAATAGAAAGTAAAATTTCTAATATAAACACTTCTGTTAAGGAGTATACTAACGATTTTATTACTAAACATTCAAAAACATTTTTTAGTAAATTTCTAAAAGCTAATCAACAAATAGAAATACCAGAATCTCCTTTAGATAGTGATGGAAATCCGGACAAAAGTTTTCCTTATCGTTATTCAAAAAAACATTTCTGGGATAATATTGATTTTACAGATTCGAGAATTCTAAGAACTCCAATATTTTTTAATAAAATGGATCAATATCTTGATAAAATGACTGCTAAACAACCTGACTCAATCAATGTTTCTGCAGATATTCTCATTGAACTTTCAAAAGAAAATAAGGACATTTTTCAATATGTTGTCTCCTACATTACATCAACTTATGAACGTTCAAAAATAATGGGTATGGATGCAGTTTTTGTTCACATGGTAGAAAAATACTATATTACTAATCAATGTGATTGGGTGGATTCAACCCAGTTAGTTAAATTACAAGATAGAGCACAAAAAATTGCACCTAATCTAATAGGGAGAAAGGCTACTGAGTTTATAGCTTACGGAACTGCATTTATGAAGGATACATTAGGAATTCCTCATACTCTTTCAGAAATTGATTCTGATTATACAGTTCTAGTATTTTATGGTCCTACATGTGGTCATTGTAAAGAAGAAATACCTAAAATAAAGCATGATGTAGATTCATTAATCTCTTCTGGCTATAATATAGAAACCTTTGCAGTTGCAACGGAATTTGATAAAAAAGAATGGAAGGAATTCATCAATAATCAACAAACTGGTGATTGGATTAATGTTTCAGATATCAATCATGATGAAGAAGGAAATCCTGTAGCAAGTAGTGATTGGAGAGATAAATATGATATCTACTCTACTCCTGTTATTTATTTATTAGATGCAGATAAAAAGATAATTGCTAAAAGAATTTCGCACTCTCAAATTGTTGAAATAATTGGAAGATTAGGTAATAATAAATAGCACTAAAGCATTACTTCTGTAGCACCAGCATCCTTAGACAGATAAAAGCGTAAATTATAATTACGTAATAATTTATGCACTTCAGTTTTAAGGCTGCCAGCACCTATTCCGTGTACAATAATTAGTTTTTGATAATTGCTATTTAATGCCTTTTCAATTTTTAAATGACACTCATTTAATTGAATCTGAACAATTTCAAAATTATCTAAATACTGATAACTACCAATTAAAAGTTCAATATGTAAATCGATCTTTAAAATGGTAGAACTTTTATCTCGTTTAAAGGAATTACTTGACTTATTATTCTTATCCTTCATATGAAAGTAATTGCCATAAGCCAAGGCCTTATCAGTATTTACTTCAACTTTCACTAAATCTTTTACAAAAGCTAAAATCTCAAAACCATCTTCAGTCTGTACAGTCACTTTGTAGGCAGAATTAATTTTAACTATTTTTCCTTTATGATTTTCAGTTTTGAAAAGAATTTTATCGCCAAGTTTAAACTGCATTAGAAATATATTGAATGTGCATGTAATTTTCCATTACTAAGCTCTAAAGTTGGCATAGGGAATTTTATGAAACCAAAAGAATGTAAAACTGTATTCAATATTTTGCTTTTGGTTTTTACCTTTGTTAAATCAACATCTAATGAAAGCAGAAACTGTCTATTTCTTTGAGAATCATTTTCTTTTTGATAAGCAGTAACCATTCCATCAGCACCATGTCCTAATGCAACATTTAACCACTTAGGGAAATTGGTAGTTTGAATGTCAAATAAGGACTTTAGGTTAAGCGATAACCAGTACGTTTGTCCGTTATAATCTTTTAAAGCCCTTTGCAAGTGGTTTTCTCCAAGCTGCTTACTATTTTCACTTGCCCACTCAGATGGAGAGTAAGAGTATTTTATTTGTATCCTTTGCTCATTCCACTTTAGAGCTTGACCAATTGCTAATAAAGAACCTGTAGTATTAGCTATTAGATCTCCTGAAGACGCACCCCATTGTTTAGAATGTCCATCCAAAATTTCTATAATTGTTAAAAAAAATGTACCAGTCAAACCACCATACCAAATCGCATTTATTCGCTTCATACCTGTCCATTTATAAGCCTTGATACCAGCAACACCACTATGGTAAGAGGTCGTCATATGACCTAATTTATCCATTTGTAGCCATTCTCCATTATCATTAATAAAATGAAAACTACTTTTAGGATATTCAAAATACCAAAGCTTATTTAAACCTAATAAAGCTCCTGTGTAAACAGATGCTTCTGAAATTAGCAAGATGTTTCTCTTTTTCTTGTCGACCCTACTTGGTAAGTCTAAATTCAAATCGTTATACTGATAAGTAGGTGTTTTCAAATCCTGAGCTGAAAGAGTAATAAAAATGAAACAAAATAATATTAGAAACAGATGATTCATTTACAAGATAGTCGCTTTGGCATCAGCCAAAATATCAAATACTTTTTCTTGAGCTGAAGCCTCAGCATAAGTACGTAAAACAGGCTCTGTACCCGAAGGGCGAATCATAAGCCAAGTATCTTCATCAAAGAAGAACTTAAAACCATCAGTCGTTTCAATTCTATCCACTTTATATTTTCCAAACTGAGTGAATTTCCCTGCCTTACAATCTTCAATAATTCTTAATTTAGTATCATTATCAATATGTAAATCAATACGTTCAAAAGCAAATTCACCTACAATATCATATACCTCTGCTATTAAATCCTCAAGTGATTTTCCTGATTTCGCCATAAATTCAAACAAGATTAATCCCATCCAAATCCCATCACGCTCAGGAATATGACCTGTAATAGCAATACCACCTGATTCCTCCCCTCCTAACATTACATCTTCAGTTATCATTTTACCAGCAATATGCTTAAAACCTATCTGAACTGTTTCTTGCTCTAAACCGTAATACTTACACATTTGTTCTACTTTTACTGAACATGAAAATGCAGTGACCACTTTACCTTTTATTCCTTTATATTTCACCATGTAGTGAATTAATAAAAGGATGATATGATGAGAATCTACAAAATTTCCTTTGCTATCATAAAGCCCAATTCTATCAGCATCACCATCAGTAGCCAAACCACAATCCAAAGAATTATTTTTCATCAAATCAGAAAACTCTTGTAAGTTTCTATGAATAGGTTCAGGAGCAATTCCTAAAAATCCTGGATTCTCATCACAATGCAATAAAGTAGCTTCTGGTAACAAACGTTTTACAACATTCATACCTGATCCAAACATTGCATCATAAGCAAAATTCATATCAGAACTACGGATAGCCTCCAAATCAAAATTAGCCTTTGCATGTTTACAATACATCTCTTCTAAATCAACATAAATCACTTTTCCTTTAGCTACTAAATCCTTCATACTTATTGCATTATAATCAACTGAATTTTCATCTGGAATTTTATTTTCAACAGCAGTAATATCATGAGGAAGTAAAGGTCCTCCAAAATCACCTTTTAGTTTATATCCATTATAACTTGGTGGATTATGTGAAGCTGTAATTACAACCCCTAATGATGCTTCTTCACTAACAACGCCTAGCGAAACCATAGGAGTAGAAACAAAACCTTTTGCTAATTTTACTAAAACACCTTTACTTGCCAACACTTTTGCAGCTGTTTCAGCAAAAAGCTCACCAGCAAATCGGCAATCATGCCCTATAACTACAGATGGATTTTTACTGTTTTCCTTCAACCAATCAGATACAGCAATACTTACTCTTGCTACATTATCAGTAGTATATTCTTTTGCAATAATAGCTCTCCAGCCATCTGTTCCAAATCTAATTTTAGTCATTTTCTTTGATTTTTAAGTTTTAAAGGGATGCAAATTTATATAATTAACGCATTATTTTACGCTTATTTAATGCCTTTTGATATTTACGCGCATTTATTAAATGTTTTGAATAGGTTTTAGCAAAATTATGGTAACCAGTAAAATCTTCTTTGGCACACATAAAAATATACTTATGTTCACTTGCATTTAAAACAGCGTCGATTGCATTAATAGATGGAATACAGATAGGACCTGGAGGTAAACCTTTATTTTTATAAGTATTATAAGGAGATTTAACTTTTTTGTCTTTATTCAAAACTCTCTTTATTGTAAAATCACCTATTGCAAAAATAAGAGTTGGATCTGATTCTAACTTCATTTGTTTTTTCAACCTATTGAGGTATAATCCTGCTATCTCAGGGCGCTCATCTCTTTTTATACTTTGTTCTTTTTCTACAATTGAAGCCAAGACAGCAACCTGATAATAATTAAGTTTAATCTTAGTTGCCTTTTTACTTCGAGAAGAATTCCAGAAATTTGAATACTCTTTTATCATTCTATTCACAAAACCCTCTACAGATGTATTCCAATAAAACTCATAAGTATTTGGAATAAATAAGCAAGCAACATTTTCAGTGTTGAGTTTTAATTTATCTAAGAATATGGAATCAGTAATATAATTAATAATTGATAAAGAGTCAGCCTCAATTTGACTAGCAATCCTACCCGCCAATTGTTCTATATTTCTTAAATTATTAAAAGTAACTTTTATTGGTGTTTGTTTGCCTGAACGCAATAAATTAATTAAATCATTATTATTTAATGCCCTATTAATTCTATATCTACCTGATTTAATATTAGTATCATACTTTTTTTGTTTTGCTAACCATTCGAAAGAATTAGCATTTATCAATAATCCATTTTCTAATAGTACTTTTACAACATCTGGAAACTCTGAATTACTTGGAATATAAATATATTTTTCGGAATTATCATTTAGCACTATATTGGGTTGATATACTCTTGAATATAATTCATAAACCATTCCAATACAACCAATTATTACTAGAACAAAAAAAGCAGTTATGAATTTACGGAATGATGATTTTTTTTTAAATTTTCTTTGTCTTTTCAATTTAAAGGTTTTCTAAAATTAAACTAGAATTGTAATCTGGGACAATTTCTAAAATTTTATTTAAATACGCTTTTACATTTATCAAATTATTTTGAATTTGCGCACAAAGAACTAAATTTTCATATGCTAATATATAATCAGGATCTAAAGCAATAGCCTGTTTCAAATACAAATCTGCTAATATAAAATTTTGCTGTAATATATATATATATCCTAGATTAAGGTGTATTTCTTTATGAGTTGGATTAAGTGCTAATGCAGTTTCAAAAATTACCTTAGCTGCCATTATTTGATTATTATCAATTAGAAAAGCTCCAAGCTTTAACTTGTAGTCTATTACAAACGGCATTAGATAAACTGACTTATCATAATAACTTTTAGCATCCAATGTCAAATTTTTTAACGCGAACATTTCAGCCATTCTACTATAAGCCAATGCCAAGTCACTCTTTTTATACATTAGACTATCAATAGTATTACTCATTACAAAATTCACTAGACCTTTAGCATCATTCTTAAGATAAAAATATTGAATATAAGCAGGGAAGTCAATTGTTGTTAGATTAAGATAAACTAATGCACTATCCAAGTAGATTGGGTTTTGCTCAAAACTTTCAAAACGCTTTAAATAAGCTTTTGCTTTAGATAAATTAGTTGGAAAATCATTATTAATGGCAAACAATCCTAAGAATTTTCCTTTTTTCTTTTTAATAGTTGAAGGAATTGATATTTTATGGTCAGAAATACTTACATGCTGTATGTCAGTGGTTGTTGACGTTGACATGTGGCAAGAAGTGCAATTTTGAGTTTGCTCGTCTTTACAATCACTATGACATTGCATACATTTGTTATCAAAATAGGCTGTGGATACATTATTTATACTATTATGTGGATCATGGCATGTAATACAAGTTATTTCAGCTGTTTTAAAACAAGCACTTTGCTTTAATCTTTCTACATGAGAAGCCATTATGAATGACTCTTCATTCTCATACTTTGGCAGATAGACATCCATCACATCATTTAAATGCTTACCTGGTTTAAAATCAGTAAATGTTTTTCCATTAGCCAATACTGCAGTACCTTGTAAATGACATCTTTGACAGACATCAAACTGTAAATCCAATGGTAATCTTTTAGGATTTACAATTGAATAATCTATGTACTTCGAAGTATCAATAATATTACCCGCCAACTTTTGTTTTACATGTATCTCGCCTGGCCCATGACATCTTTCACAATCTATTCCGCTAGGTATAGCATCATATTTGTTAAGTGAGCCATCAACATGATCAGGGTAGGAATTATGGCAACTTATACACTCTAAACCAATTTCACGTGAAAAACGTGTATTATTTCCATTTTCAAATCCTGGAGGTAAATCTGCAATTTTATTTTGGGTATAATAAGTATATGGCATTTGATGTAAATAGCCATTAATTTCAAATAAGTGAGAATTTGTATGTTGTCCACTTCCTATTTTATAATTTACTTTTTTGATGAGTTGATGAGTAGTATCATTGCCTTTTATTCGAAATTCTTTCAAATATAGACTATCATTTTTCCAGAATGGTTTGTAAGATAAATTTTTAATAGTATCATTAATAATTGGCATTTCAGTACCGGTTAAAGCCGAATGTTCTTTTGTTGCGAAGTGAAAAGATTTCCCCATTCCTGTTTGCATATAAGAATCATAGATTTCAGCATGACAAGCCCTGCACTCCTGTTTACCAACATACTTAACAGTATCATTGTGATTTAAATATTCAGTATAATTACTTACCTCTCCAGTTTGACAGGAAAACAATAGGATAGAAAAAATAAATAGTAAAAAACTAGTTTTCATCTATTCAAAATATAATTATTATGTCGCACCATCTCAAAACCTCCGGAATGAAATAAAGCTAAACTTTCTTTATTAGAAGAAGAAATTTCTGTACGCAATTGCTTCAAATTTAATTTATCCCAAGCGTACTTAACAAGTAAAGTAAGTGACTGCTTAGCAAAACCTTTTTTTCTATATTCTTTAAGAATAACTATTCCTACAGCTGCATTTTTCTTTTTAAAATTATAATCATACAAATCAATACAACCTATTGCTTTTCCATTCCAATCAATCACAAATCTAAATTGCTCAGAAATAGCAATATCTTCAGTTGCATGAGTTATGTAGTTTGCAAGTTGTTCTAGTGAATAAGGTTCAGTTGTACCACTAACGGACCAAATTGATTTATCATTTTCTAATGAAAATAGAAAATCTAAATCATTAATTTCTAAAGTCCTAAGACTTATTAGAGAAGATTCTAACATGCAAATTCGCCAGCAAAAACCATACTAGCCTCTCCACTCAACCAAATATTACGGTAACCACCATTAAACTCTTCAAAGCTCACAGTCAGCTCTCCCCCATTAGTTTTAATATTCACCAGATTTTCTTCAATACATTTTGCATAGTGCATAGCTATAGCTGTAGCAACTACGCCTGTACCACAGCTTAATGTTTCTTCCTCAACACCTCTTTCATAAGTACGTACTTGTAAATCATTAGCATCCAAAACAAAATTAACATTTATTCCATCCTTTTTAAAAGGCAATGAATTTCTTATCTTTCTACCTTGTTTAGAAATATCAATACTCATCAAATCATCAACCATTTCAATATAATGAGGAGATCCGGTATTTAATACTAAGCCATCACCGACACCTTCAATTTGATTAACGTCTTGCATTTGTAAATAAATACCATCATACATTAATCTACCTTTATGCTGACCATCAATTGCCATAAAAGTAGTTTCATTTTCAATCATTTCTAACATTTGAGCAAAGGCAACTATGCATCTACCTCCATTTCCACACATACTAGACTGCTTTCCGTCAGAATTAAAATAAATCATTTCAAAATCAAGGGTTTCATGCTCACGCAATAAAATTAAACCATCAGCACCAATTCCCATTCTTCTCTCACATAGTGCAGCAATCAAATTATTATCGCTAAGGTCGAATTCTTTTTCTCTATCATCAATCATGATAAAATCATTTCCTGTACCTTGATATTTGTAAAATTCTATAATCATTTTGTAAAAATAGAAAATACTTACTGGTTATAAGTTATTAGTTGTTAGTTTTTAATAATCATGAAAGGACAACAATAAATAGCATTTCCCAAATAGTTATTTTTTTCAGTTACTTTAGGTAGATATATTTATAAAACTTACTTTTGCAACTCTTTTATAACTAAAATAAATCGTATGTCAGAATCTTATGAAACACAATTGAATAATTGGGTAAATAAAGAAAAATTAGGAGTAAATTTGTTAAACTCTGTAGGAACATTAATGTATGATAAAGGAATTGAATTAATTCTTTTTAGAAATCAACTATTAGAAATTGGGGTTTCGGAATTAATGAATTCTATTTCTTATTCTAACAACGTAGTAAACAGAACAGTAAATATTGAAATAGCCGCTGCATTAGCTGAAGAAATGTTAAAACTTAACTTGGCTCCTTCAAAAATAGACATTGGATTGCTGAGTGCTGAATATTTTGAGCAAGGAGGCACAGATATGAATTCTTTCCTATCTATAAAACTTGCTAACTTTATTGGCCCAGACAAGCATAATGTTAAACCAAAAGATGTTATACTTTATGGATTCGGCAGAATTGGAAGATTAGCTGCTAGAGAGCTTATAAAACAAGCAGGAAAAGGTCAGCAATTAAGGCTAAAAGCTATAGTTGTAAGAAAACTATCTGATGCTCAAATTATTAAAAGAGCTGATTTATTAAGAAACGACTCTGTTCATGGAGCTTTTAAAGGTGTTGTTGATGTTGATTTAGTTAACCAAGCTATAATTGTCAACGGACAAGTTATAAAATTTATTGATGGAGGTAATCCTGAAGATATTGACTATACTAAGTATGAAATTGAAAATGCATTATTAATTGACAATACTGGAGCTTTTACTGACAAAGAGGCTCTATCAAGACACTTACAATCAAAAGGAGTTAGTAAAGTATTATTAACAGCTCCTGGAAAAGGAATTCCAAATATAGTTTACGGAATTAACTCTAAAGATATTGATGTTGATAAAATAGATATTTTTTCAGCAGCTTCTTGTACGACAAACTGCATTGCTCCTATTTTGCATGTTGTAGAAAACAAATATGGCGTAAACAAAGGACATTTAGAAACTGTTCATTCTTATACAAATGATCAAAATTTGTTAGACAATATGCACAAAAAACCGAGAAGAGGAAGGTCAGCAGCAATTAACATGGTAATCACTTCTACAGGAGCAGGTAATGCCGTTACTAAAGTAATACCTTCTTTAGCTGGAAAACTTTCAGCAAATGCCGTTCGCGTTCCTACACCAAATGTTTCACTAGCAATTTTAAAACTTAACCTAAATAAGCCTACATCATTAATTGACATTAATGAAACAATGAGAGAGGCAGCTCTAAATGGAAATTTAGTAAATCAAATTAACTATCAAATTGATCCTGAATTAGTATCTACTGATATAATTGGAAATAATTGTTGCTCTGTTTATGATAGTAAAGCGACTATTGTCACTGAAGATGGTGAAGATATTGTACTTTATATTTGGTATGATAATGAGTTTGGCTACACTAAGCAAGTTATACGTCTGGCAAAACAAATTGCTAAAGTAAGAAGGTTAACCTACTATTAATAGGCACTAAAGTTGAAGTTAAATGAGAAATATTTTCTTTGGTATAAATTACTAAATTCATCTTTTACAGGTTTATCAATTGGTATATTATTTACTATTTACCAACCACTTTCAGACCCTTCAATATATTCCTTAGGTGGCATTGTTCTAGCTGCAGCAATGTTAGTTATTGCTAAATTTTATGACAGATTGTTAAATATCAGAAAATTTTTTCAAATCTCATTGGGAGTTGAAATAATAATGCTGTTTACTTTAATACTATTTATGATTTTACAATACACGTTTACTTCAGCTCTATTAGTATACATGGGCTATCAGTTAACTTTTATTTTTGGAGGGTATTTGGTTAGAGCAGAAACTCTAGTTGCAAAAGATAAAGTATTTATAGGAAGAATTGACATAAATAAGCAATTGGGCTATTTATTAGGATTAGGCCTCTCTTTTTTATTTTACAAAGCACTTGAATATGGTTTTAACATTAATGATGCCAAGATTCAAATTAATATCTTACATTACTTTTTAGTAGTATTACAGTCTATAATTATTTTAATATTGGCTAATTCGTTTAGAAAGCAGTAAAAATTTATGCTAAGATTTTATAATGACTAAATAATTTATTGTATAAAATTATTTTCAAAATCTACTAAGATAACCTTAACATTATCCCTTAAGCTAATTTTAAAAACTTTCAAGTTATCTCTTCCTTCTTCTAGGCCGTTTGTCCAACAATGTAAATTATATTTTGGGAATTTCCTAGAGTAAAAATCAACATTATGATAAGAACATGATATCGCATTTGGTTTATATTTTATTAAATCATTTTTCACTTGAAAAACTTCATAGGTACTCTTGATAAGATTAAAATTTGGTAACCAATAACTTACATAAAACCCTTCATTTTGTAATACCTCTAACAATTCTATATTCTTAGATTCAATTAATAGATGTTCTTTATTTACACCACTATCAATTATTACACTTAATCTATCACGTATAGCTAGAACATTTTTATTGTTTAGATTTTTTAAATCAATCCAAATAAATAATTCTTTATCATTTATATTCCTTAGAAAATTTAATAGAGTATTGCCTCTATATTTACCATGATGTCTTACATCAAAAACATTTTTTTCTATTTCAAAAAAAACATCAATCTCTATTCCTTTAAAATTTACAAACTTATTATTAGCATCATTAACATCCAATACTCTATGAGCCCATAATTTTTGATAATTATTAAAAATCGCTTTAGAATTGCCTTTATAAATTGGAATAAAATAAAATAACAGATAAATAAAAATTATTACTAAAATAAAAGAGATTATTTTTTTATACATAATCTTAATATTCTAACTCAAGCCCAATCATAGTTAAACAAAGTAATATAATTAGTAGTTTTTTCATTGTTAATCTTTTGTTTTATTCAATAACTATTCTTTTCTCTACTGTTCTATCATCATAGATTTCAATGAATGGAATATTGGGTTTTGTTTTTATTATTTATTGTTTTGAGGTGTAAATAGATTTTGCAATAAAAATATAAATAAGTATAAGTACTCCATTTATAATAATATAAAGAGGAACATTAAAAATAAAATTTGCAAAAATTAAATTACTTACTAAGGTAATTAAAAAGAAAAAAATAGAAACAACACGAATATTTGTTGTAGTTCTTAGCCTTTGAAAATCAACTCCCATTGAAATAACTAATGTTAATAGAAAGCACAGAAAACCTCCTAAAGTTAATAACATATCATTTTCTGATTTATTAAAGCTAAACAAACCGCAAGACAATAAGGTAGATATTAAAAGAGCTATAAAAAGATTTACAAAATTTAATTTCATAATTTATTTAAATTAAAAGGAGGTGGAGCTAGAGCAACTAATTTTAAAACTTCAGGAATCTGTTCTGCCATTTTCCAACTTGGTAAACTAGGCAACCAAACATAAGTTTCTTTAACAACTTTTTTTTCTGAAATTAATCTAGCTAATTCATTTTCAGAAAAAGGACCTGCTTGCTTATCTTCAATTATTACATAAAAAAAAATTTGCTGAGGCTTATCCATAGAATTCATTGCACCAGGTATATGCATAGTTGTCATAGATTCATTCATTGTTTTAATCATTTGCTGAGCAACAGTTAAACCCATACCAAATTCGACTAACCTATCCATTGAAAAAAAATTACTATCATTCATAATATATTTATTTTAGTTAATATTTAAGGTAATGGTGGTGGTGGAGGTGCTATTGATCCAAATAGTGAAGATAATTCCTCAACATCTTTTGCAAACTCCCATTTTTCCATTCCTTGTTTCCAAACATATGTGTCTTTTGTGATTTGACTGCTTTGTACCATTTCCTTTAATATATCCCAACCAAAAGGGCCACTCTTTTGTCCACCAACAGAAATATTATACTGAACTTGAGGAGGAGGAGGAGGAGTTTGTTTATCTTGATTCATGCCTTGCATCATCCCACCAACAGCACCAGCCATTCCAGAGCCAACTGCTCCACCCATAGCCATACTTGCCATCATTGATCCAGGATCCATCATTCCGCCACCGCCACCTCCACCAGAACCATCTCCGCCACCAGAACCCATTTTACCCATACTTTCAGCTGCAGTTTTTGCTACTTCTGTCTGTTGATTCAACTGATGAACAGAAATATTTTGAGATTCAGTCTGTAGTTTCTGAGCTCTTTGTGCTTCTTCTCTTTGAATTCGTAAAGTTTCATTCATATTTTTTGCATTAATTTCTTGAGTATCCTTAAGATTTTTAATATTAATGTCTGTCTGTCCAGCAATAGTTTTAGTAACTTGTTCTGAAGTAACTTTTCTTAATTCAGCATATCCCTTTGCATCCTTATCACATTCTAAATGTGAAATATCTAATGCCTTCATATTAATACCAAAATCTGCTTCTAAACGAGGACCTAAATATTTAGAAACCAAATCATTAACTTCTAGCATCTTTCTTTCCATCTGTAAAACAGGCATACCATTATCTGAAGGTATATTTGTAACAACACCTTTAATATATTTCGTTAAAGCATCCTTAATTTGCTTTTTAAAGTTATCCAATTCAAAATTTATTAAGCGATTTAATTTAATAAAACCTTTATAATCTGTAATATTAAATGTAAGAGTTCCTCTAGCAGCCATAGGTACAGCAAAGTCCATAAATCGAGGATCAAAAACATCAAAATACGGAATACCGAATCTTATTTGAATATTACCTGAAAGATTTATAAAATATATTTCTGCTTGAAAAGGGGATTTTCCACCAAAAGCAAGTCCAACAATACTTGCTAAAACAGGGAAGTTTGCAGTTTTTAATGATTGATCATGAGGTCCAATAATAAAATCTTGATTTTCACCTTCATCCTTCTTATATACAAAAACAGCAAGCTCTCCATCTTTGATCCTTAGATTACTACCATAACGAATCGCATTTTCCTTTTTTGTAAAATCTGCTTCTCCAGATGGTCGCCATTTCCAAACAAGATATTCTTGTTCATCACAACGTATAACATCCATTAATCCACCTTCTGATTTTTTTCCAAATAACCCCATATTTATGATATTTTTAATTGATTAGCATAATAGTTAATTTCATCCAGCGTTTTTTTATCATCTTTCATTGAAAATCTTGCTTTCATAATTATTTGTTCAGACTTTGTTTTCCATACTGATACAAACTCATTATGTTCTATATATTCTGGATTATTTTTTGTAAAAAAATTTCCTTTACTTTTTGATTTTGGAAAAGCTAAAGATAAAAAATCTAGAATATCAGCTTTTGTGTTAGGAACAGAAAATGTAGAAATAATTTCTTTTTTCCTTTTATCAGTCTTGGATTCTCCACCTAAAGCATTGGATAGTGCACCACCCCCAAGAGAGTTTTTAAATAACCCACCAATTACACTACTTGCTGTAACTTTATCATCTCTCTGGCTCTCTGCTTCGTATAATAATTTAGAAAGCTTTTGAATAGAAGTATTTGCCTCAATATTTGAAAATTCATGATCACAATCAATACATTTAATTTGAAAAGATTGAATCATTGAACCACATGCAGGACATTTCTTTACATCACCAAATTTATCAGTTTTTACAGTATTAGAATCTTCTGGTTTTGTTTGTTTAATACTTTGCTGTTTTTCATACAATTTTGCATCAAGCACCATTTCAAATTCATCAAGGTCAATTCCATTCTCTTCAGCTTTTCTTAAAAGAATATTTTTCTCTTTATCAGTAACTTCACCATCAACTAAGGCTAATTCAATTAATTTTTCAAATTTTTCATTATACATAATAATAGTTGTTTTTTAAAACTTAAATTTTTTAGCATACGAATCAGGAAATGAACCTATCCAGTATATTGCTTGTTATCAGTAACTTATATTTTACATTCTTAAAGGTGCACCTATTAGGACATCTTTTAACAAGAGTATAAAGTTATTTATAGCCTGCTTTGCAAATATATTAAACTTAATGATAATAGGCCTGATTTATAGAGTTCAAAAACTAAATATCGTAAACAACACCTCAACTTCTACTTCAAGCAATACACTTAAACACTCACACTTAAGATCAATTTTATAACTCTCTAAATCTTTAAATATATTTATAAAATTTACAGGGATTTAAGTTAGCTAATTGTTTTAAAGTAAGTAAATTTAATTATTTATTCTACAACTATTCTTTTCTCTACTGTTCTATCATTGTAGATGTAAAAGAGTGGTTGGTTGATTTGTTTTGTTTCTCTTCCTAATAGGTCTGTAATTTTAAGTAGTTTTTTGTTTTTAGTTTGTTCTTGAATTAATGTTGAGTTATTACAGTTACTACTAAAATACATTGATGAATCAATCATTCCAAAAGCAACTAACCAATTATTAGTAGAGTAAGTTGGATTATCTACATTAATACATTCTAAATTTGGATTATCGCTAAACATATACCATTCTGCATTCTGATTGTTTCCATTCCTCACATCGGCACTTAGTAATTGATTAGAATAACATATCAAATTGACTAGATTGGTATTATTACTGACATCAATGGAGCTAAGTAAATTATTTTCAGCACCTAACATAATTAAATCTTCATTATTACTTACATTAATAGAGCTAATTTGATTGTACGCGCAATATATAAGAATTAATTCTATATTATTAGATAAGTCTAGATTAGTGAGGTTGTTATTATTGCAACTAAGAGCATTAAGTAAAGTAAAGGATTCAATTCCTGTTAAATCAGAAATATTTTTATTATCGCAATCAATAGTGTCATTAAAAGCAGCAGCCTCGCTTACTTGTATCTCAGAATCTCCATTAGTATTAATAGAAGGCTCTCCAACTAAATATGCTTTAAAGTTAGCGTCAGGTATGTTTACGTTTTGCCCAAACCCAATCATAGGTAAGTAAAGTAATATAATTAGTAGTTTTTTCATTTGTTTATTAATCTATTTTTTAACTCTACAAATCTCTTTTTTTATCCAAATGCGAGCAATTTCATCTAACTCCTTGCTAACTGTTTTTCTGCTTCTTTCTCTATTTTATTTGCAAGCTTAATTAGTTTTTTCTTATTTAAATCAGATTCTTTTGCCCAATCTTGCATTTCATACCACCATTCATTAAAATGAGGATCAAAATTTGTACCACAATATTCATTAATGGCTATAGAAATACAAAGTTCACCTCCTTTGTTAATAATACAAGATTTTATTTGATCTATGCACTTCTCTTCTTCATCAACACAAGAAGTTAGGCTAAATATCAAAATTGTTAAGTAAAGTAGTTTTTTCATAATCTTAGTTTATTGTTAATCTATTGTTTTAATTGTTTCTTATCCATTTAATTGTATCAGTTCGTTCAGTAAAATATATTGTATCATTCATTGGATTCCAATAGGGAGTACTTGTATCTGCTTCAGTTGTATACACTGTTAAAGATGAAGCACTTAAATTAGTAATAGTAAAGTTATTGTCATCTATTATTAAAGTGTTTCCATTTTTAGCCCAAGATCCAGGCATTGAGAAACCATCTTCATCAATCCCCAAAACATCACCATCTGATAAAAAGATTAAATCTAACCAAAAGTCTTCTGTTTCACTGCTATTATATGTTATTACTTTTTGTCCGTTAGGGAAAGAAGTCCAATATCCACTACTATATAAGGCTTTCCATTCAATACTTTCCCAACTTCCTAGAATTGATATAGATGTTGGCTCTTCGTCTTCTTTCTTACAAGTTGTAAAAAGTAATGGCAAGCAAAGTAATATAAGTAGTAGTTTTTTCATAATGGTGTCTTTTAATTAGTTGTTTTTTAATCTATTATTTTAATTACTTGTAATGAATCCTTTGGTTGAATTATTTTCCATTTTATAAATTTTGTGTTATTCCAGTCAATACTATATTTTTTAGTAGAAATTTTAAATTCCCCATTAGGAGTATAAAAATTATCCTTGCTAAGGTATTCAAAGGTATATTCTAATACAGTATTTATTGCAGCATCCATACTACTTCCCATCTGATTTGAGTTTTGTTGCCCAAACCCAATCATAGGTAAAGCAATTAACATAAGTAATAGCTTTTTCATTGTTTATTGCCTTCCCAAGTTCCTGTAAAACCAACTGATGAATTACTCCAAGTTCCGCTTCCATAATTACCGCTAAGTTGTCCAACAAAATTACTTCCAAGTGTGCCTGACCCAGATGTTGCTGAAAAAGATCCGTTAGATGTTACTGAACCACTTAAATTTTGATTATCTCCAGCAGAATTAGTTGAACTTCCGTTGATATTCCCAGTTGAAGAAATTGTAGCAGCCCAAACTCCAGAATCATCACCTGAATAAGTTCCAGTCCAATTTCCAGTAAAAATATTATCTTCCTCTTCTTTCTTACAAGCTGAAAAGATAAGTGATACTGCCAATAATGTGTAAAGTAGTTTTCTCATAATAGTGTGTTTTAATTAGTTTATTGTTAATCTATTGTTTTAAAGTCTGTAAACTTAAGAATTATTATTAACTACTACATTATCTTGTTTCCGTCAATAGCTTGGCTTATATGCTCTCTTATGTTCTTAGTAGTAGTGCTTAGAGAACCTTTAGGTCTATCTACAGGGTTTCCGCTTATTCCTTTCTTAAATGGCATATTATATTCTTTAGTATATAATATAAAAGATACTTTATTGTTTTGATTTCGGGGTAGCAGGATTACAACCTCTACCCTTTTCACTAGATTACAGTAAGCTTTAAAACTAAAATTTGCACCACATTTTGCACCGCTAACCAATCTACTAAATCAAATTTAATAAATTTATTCGATTATCTGAGTAATCTCTTATTTTATAAAATATTAAATTTGAATTCGAGATCCGAAAGGCCCACCAAAAAGAAACCCACTCAATTGAGTGGGTTTTATTATTTTTACGAAATGAATAATAACTTAGTTCTATATATAGCATCATCTCAAGATGGTTTTATTTCAGGTGAATCAGATGACTTAAGTTTCTTAAAATTAGTAGAAATTGAAGGTGAAGATTATGGTTATTTGAAATTTATAAATTCTGTAGGACCTATATTAGTTGGAAGAAAAACATATGATAAAGTAATTTCCATGGGCTTCCCTTATCATGAAAACAAAAATGTCTATGTTATATCAAGAGATAAAAAAAAATTAGGAAAAAAGAAACTAACCTTTTTTTCTAATGATATTTCAGAGCTAGTTGCTCAGTTAAAGAAATCTTCTACAAAAAATATATATTGTGACGGAGGAGCAGAATTAGCAAAATACTTAATTAGTAAAAATCTAATTGATCAAATCATTCTTTCTGTAGTTCCTGTTGAATTAAAAAAAGGAACATTATTGTTTGAAAAAGGAATAGTCCCACAAAATTTCCAACTAAAAAAAACAGATGAGTTTGAAAGCGGTTTAGTACAATTTACTTATTCAAAAATTTTAAGTTAGGATCAAAAAAGTTCGAACTTAGGACCGAGAGGCCCACTAAAAAGAAACCCGATCATTATGGGTTTATAGAAAGTTAGTATTAAGGAAATCTATACCCTTTTTAAAACCACAATGATAATCTCGTATTAAATCTTCTTTGCTAGTTCCAACTACTCCTGACTTTAAGAGATTGTCAGGACAGATCTGTAGAATCTTTATGTTTTTATGTTTTTTCGTTAAAAAATCTACAGCTTCATTATAATTATTCTTTTCTTTAAAGAAATTATCACTTACATGCGGCTTACTCTTCCACCAATATCCAGCAAGCAAGGACAAATAACTTAATCCATCTAATTTATAACCTAAAGGGTGTGGTCTAATAACAATTATTTTATTTGCACCAAAATCAGATGCTGATTTTGCTGGTATTGCATCAGACCATGCTCCATCCATTAAATTTACCCCATTAACCTTACATTTACCTTTAGTAAAAAATGGCAATGAAGAAGTTGCTCGTAGACATCTATAAATAGTCTTTTTGTTTGGCTCTAAATAAACAGCTTCACCATTATCTAAATTTGTACCTACTATATAAAATTGTTTATTCTCAGTAGAATCCTTAATATTTTGTAATTCTAACGGTTTATTTTTTTTAGCATATTCTGTTAAAAACTTTAAATCCATATATCCTTGTTCTGAAAAGGCATGTTTATAGCTTAAGAATTCCTCATTAACAGATACTTCTTTTGAAAGCGAAAAATATGATTTGTATTGACCAGTTATATAATAAGTTAAAGACATTGCCCCACTTGAAACACCTATATAAATATCAAAAGGATTAAATTTATTCATTAAAAATGCATCTAAAACCCCCGCTGAAAAAACAGATTTAAATCCCCCTCCTTCAATTACTAATGCTATTTTTTCTTTTTTCTTCATATCTGTTTTATTATAGCAAATATAATATAAAAACTATGCGTGCATAGCTTTTTATGGTAAATTAACTCTAACTATTCTTAAAAAAGTTCGAAATAAGGACCGAGAGGCCCACCAAAAATAAACCCACTCATTTGAGTGGGTTTTATTTTATAATTAATTATGAAAAAAATACTTTTAAATAAAAGCCCCACCGTATTCCCAACTAAATATCCTTAAAGTTAGCGTCAGGTATATTTACATTAGAAGGCTGCCCAAAACCAATAAAAGTAAGCAAATTAATATTAGTAGTAATTTTTTCATGATCTTAGTTGTTTGTTAATCTTTTATTCAAGAATTATTTTTTTCTCAACTGTTCCATCATCATAGATGTAAAAGAGTGGTGTATTCTTTTTCTCATTTGTTGATTGACCAAATATGTTTGTAATTTTTAATAGTTCTCTTTTGTTTGGATAAAGTTCAATTGTAGAAGTACTTTGATTGATACAGGAGCAGGAGTCTTCATCCCATACAGTCAAGTTAGGGCAATTTGGTGGGTGAACTAGATTAGAACCATTCATTTTAGTCATTATAATAACTTCATAGCTGTAAGGAGGTACAATAATGGGCGGTTGGTTTGCAATGGGTAGTACTATAGAAAAACTTGATATGTTTATAGTATATTTTTCATCCTCAGAGCTATTTAGGTTTAAATAAGCCTGATCAGGCACCCAAACTATTGTATTATCACCTATTATTGCACCTCCAGGATACGCCGGTTCAATTGTTAGAGGAATATTTATTCCTTGCTCATCAGTCATAGATATTGTAGTATTACTAAAGTCTGCATCTGGCATAGACAAAGACCATCTCTCAAATACTAAGGGAGCAGGGAAAAAACCTTCAGATGGATAAGCTACAAATTCATAGAATGGCGCGTTAAAACTCGGGATATCCGCCACCCAGGTTACATTTGTATTATCAGTAGAACCTGTTCCAAAAGTATTTGCTCTTGTGTATAAGAGCCATCTTCTATGTCCAACAAAGTAATTGTGACTTCCAGGATCCTCTATCATTCCAGTTATAGCTCCTGAGGAATGTCTACCAATAACTAAATTGGAATTTGCAGCAGCAGATGCTCCATCTGTGGTATAACAATTCCAACTTGCTGGAGGGTAATGATCTACTGTTCCATTTGCCTCCATCATTAATGCTGATTCTTGGCATTTTTGATTTAAAATTGGGTCAAAGATAATGTCTGAAGGCAATCCTACTAAATCTCTAAAATAGTTTATTCTATCTAGTGTATTGTTTATTGAGAGAGTTGAGATTGTACCGGGATCACAAGTGTTTATATTTCCCGTCCATCCTAATTGAGGTGTTGAAACCTCACTGCCTAAATATATATTATTGTAATTGTCAACTATTTGTTGTCTATCACATTGCCCAAACCCAATAGAGGGTAAGCAAATTAATACTAGTAGTAATTTTTTCATAATCTTAGTTGTTTGTTAAGCGTTTATTCTATAATTATTTTTTCACTTACATTTTGACCAGAGTCTAAGTCTGTGATTTTAATTAAATAAGTTCCTTGAGTTAAGGTTTGAATATCAATTGTAGATTGGTTTGTTGTACTGATCATTATTCTTCCTTGTAAATCATAAATAGTTGCCTCATATTTTAGGTTGCCCGAAACATCAATATTGATCATATCTATTACCGGATTTGGATAAATAGCGAATGCTCTATCATCTAACTCTATTTGATTAGTACTCAATATGTTTTGATAGATTCGTATCTCATGTACGTTGCCCTCACAAGAACTAATAGCTAGTTCGCTTAAAAAGCCTTCAGTAGGGTTTTCAATTATTATGGTTTCAAGCGTACCATTAATAGAGTTTCCTGGATTATTGATTGTGTTTCCCACAGTATTTATGATCATCCCAGTACTATCCATTAAATGAGAGAAGGTACATTGTGGACTAAAATAACTGCAATAACTTATAACGTCAATCTCTACTTTTTGGATGTTTTGTAAACCTGATAAATCAACAGATAGTCTTGATGGGTAAAGCCATACATATGTTGGCTCTACATCAAAATAACAAGCTCCTGCCCCACAATCATCACTAGTTCCAATGACAAAGCTAAGATCTAAATTTTGTTCTGTCCAAATATCATTACAATTCGTGTTTGAAGAAATACTGTCAAGAGTGAGAGTTATAGATTGCCCTGAAGCTATTAACTGTAAAAAGAGTAAAAATGCGAGTGATAAGATCTTGTTTTTTTTCATAATCGTATTGTTAATTTAGACAACAAAATTAGGTAATAGAGTTAGAGTACCACAATACGCTATAAAGCGTAATTTAATAAAGGAGTTTAATTAAAAAACCATGCATATTTTAAGCATTCTATTAAAAGTGAGAGGATTTATACCGCCATACACCTAACTTCTCTATACCTATTAAAGCATGTATTATGAAAACTAAGTTTATTTAGAGAAAGTTAGGTGTATTTAAGTAATCTATTGAAAAATTAATTTGTATTTAATAATAAGTTTTACAAAACAAAAATAGATTTTATCTTTAGTTACCACAATACGCTATAAAGCGTAATTTAAGTCAAGCGGTTTAGTTGAAAAAACATTTATATTTCAAGCAATTACTAAAATGCTTAATTTCAAGTTTATGCCAAATTCTATTTCTATGAGTTCGGATGGTATTGGGAGAAATATGCATTTTTTCAGCTATCTGTTTATTGTCATATCCATTAATGATGAATTTGAGTGTTTCCCTTTCTCTTTTAGTTAAGCTAGAATATTTATCAGTATTATTCTTCATGAAGTGATGTTGTTCAATAATAGTTTTAAATAAATTGATAATACCATCAAATTTTGATGCATCTTCTTTAAACTCAAATACTATTTTTTCATTATCATCTATTCCTTTAAAAGTGATATCTAAATTCTGATTAATAGTCTTATAATCTATAGCTTTTGATTCTTTACTTAACCAATTAATAGCTTCTATTTCATTTGTAAAATACTTTGGGTTAAATCCAGTATATGGGCTTCTCTACTCCTTGCATCAAAACCGAAACATCTTGTCCAAAAACAAATGCCAATTGATCATAACCATCAGCCCTTCTCTTTACAAATCCAGATTTAAATATTGGATTTAAAATAACTTCATCAACCCATTTTTTTGTAGCAAGATTTGGTTTAAAAGTTTTTTTATCTAGAATCCAAATCATTTGACTAGGCTTAATTTTCTTAGATATGTCTAGATATTCTATCAACTCTTCTCTGTACACCACATCATTATGCGGGTTAGATTTCCAAGTATTAATTAGCCTTGAATTTTCTTTTTCATATTCTATGATTAAATGAGGGCCATTATATACTTCCAAAATGATATTTTAGTATTTATAGATTATTTCTTAACCAAAGATTATAACTAATAATATCTAAATCATCTGAATCAGAATCTGACATATAAGACAATATTCTTTTTTTATCATCTGCGATATCCTCATCATAGATCTTCTTTAGATATTATATTTATCATTTCTCTATCTCGAACACACTCTTCATCCAATAATAATTGCTTATGGTTTTTTCTAATATCTTCAATCTTCTGTACAATATCGTGTTGTCCATTTTTAAACCTAATTATTACATCAGCAATCAAAATCTTTAATTGAAAAGCTTTATCTAATAAAAGAAAATCTTCTTGTAGAATTAATCTAGACATATTCTTTTGAGCATCAATAAAATTATCCTGATGAAAATAAATTAATGATTTATTTAAATAAATGAAACTAGTGTAAGATGGTAATTTTTTAATGACTTCATTTTTACTTGCTTTATTTAAATAATCTAGTGCTTTATCTTTATCAGTCTTAGCATAATTTAACACCAAACTATTATAATAGAAAAACAGATACTTATCATGCAAAAAAGAATCATACTCTTTCATGCTAATTAGTAATAGTTCAGCATATTTTAATGATTCCTTATGCTTCTTAGTTTTATACAAACAATTTGTTAAATAAGTTAATAGAGTTAACTTTTCATTATGATTTGACCTATCAAATAACATATCCTTTTTAAACTCATTATTACTTTCAATTAGAAACTTCTCTAATGATTGATAATCGCGTTCCTGCAGCAATAAACGACTATACATTTTAAATAATCTTATTCTAAATCTAGCACTATTTACTAAATTCTTTTCTTTTGAAATCTTTCCGTATTTTGTTTTAATCAGTTGAACTAAGCTAATATCTGATTTGCCAAAATTCTGTTTTGTTCTTATATCATACATTATTTTAGCTAATAATAAATCCATCTCATCAATCTCAGACAATATCTTAATATTATTTATTTTTAGCTCAATATAATAATCTACATCAATAGAAAGTATTTCATGAGAAATCTTAATTATCTCTGAATAAATGATAGACAAAACCTCATGTAATTCTGAATCTATTGCTTCCTTCTCAGCATGCTGTAAGTAATGAAAAGCTAGCTCTAATTCACCTTTATTTTTATATACTCTTGAAAGCAATATATAACTAAAGGATTTAGATTGGTTATCTTTCCAAATATGCTGCCATACCATAGAATTATTCAATTCATGATAAAGTCGGTTTTTAATTTGATAATAATTATTTGGATTTGTTTCTAGTTTCTTTAAGACATCTTTAGTAGTGAAATCACCTTTTTTCTTCTTCATATAATCAAAAAGATCTACATCTTTTCGATTCTTATTATCTGTTCTGTTTAGAAATAATTTAAAGAATCTAACCTCCTCCTTTGAAAGTGTTGCAACTATAGTGTCTAAAGCATTATTCATTAGAATGATTATTTTTTAATGTATTTCTTACCATCTCTTATGTACATAACCCCTGAAGGAATATCAATAATATTATCATACCTTCTACCCATCAAATCGTATAAAGAATTATCAAATTCTTCATAAATAGGATAAATCATCTCATTAACAGATGTTACAGGTGGAATTACATATAATGGAGTAACACTGGTATCTGAAATGAATGGGACAGCCATAGAAGGCCAGATAACAACTAAATTATCTCCTGCTTGTTGATATAATTGAACCCCAACAGGAGGTGAAATATAAATACTATCTCCTGGATAAAAAGCAGCTTGAGGTATAGTTTGTGTAAATGAAAATGGTTGTAGATTAATTATAGATGCGTTCACTGGAATAATCGCTATGTTAGCAGTAATAGAACTAATGAAGTATGTTGTGATACTATTATTTACAAACCAAAAGTCTAAATCTAAAGGGGTTGCATACTGAACTGTATCAGCATGATAGACTCCATTTACACTAATATACTGAGGGAGAGAGAGGCACTGATTCTGAACATCTAAAATTGAATTACAATTTGTTTTGTTAGCATAAATAGTAGATGGCCCATACCCCTGGTCAATATATTCACAAATATTATCAAGATTACAGTAACTTAAAGAATCATTGTCTGTTAAAATAAGATTAGATATTTGATTTGGAATAATACTGTCTAATCCAAATAAACTTTGTAATGATATATTTTCAACAATTTCTATATAACCATCTACTGTTAAAACAGATGATAAGCCAATAAGATTATTAAGCATAGGATTTTCAGAAATTTCTAGGTTTCCAATAAATTTCAAATTGTTAAATCCATTAAGGTTTGTCAAAGATGTTTCTTCTATATATAAGCCCCCTATTAAAGAATCTATATCATCAAAGCCAACAATATTAACAATATTATCACATTCCACAATTCTAACTTCATTTACACTATTTAAATTTGCAATCCCATTTGTAGAAATAAGATCTCCACATTCCAATAAAGATAGACTCCCTCCAATGTGACTCAAATTTGTTAAACCATATAAATCTGTAATTATATCATGAGGCTCATCAATATAAACATTTCCACCAACATATTTTAAAGCAGAAAGCCCAGCAAATGAAGTGATCTCACATTCATTACACACTACACTACCACTTATAGAATCTAATTGAGTTAAGCCAGGATAATTAGTTAGATCTCCTCCATCAAAAGGTAGTCTGAGTGTACTAGGTAGGTTATTGCAGTTTGGATAATCAACAACAAATTGAGCAATATCAGAACAATTATAGTAACTTGGAAAGCCTATAGTAGGACAATTTTGCCCAAACCCAATCATTGGTAAGCAAAGTAATAATAGTAGCCCTTTTTTCATATTTTTAATTTTTATTATATAAAGTAGGGGCTTAAAGCCCCTAATATTATTACTTATAGATTAACCACTTAAACTATTCTATTATATATTTCTTATCTATTGTACCATCCTCATAGATATAAAATAAGATTTGTTTATTTTTTGGAAATGTTTCTCTTCCTAAAACATCTACTATTTTAATCAATTTCTTGGTATCTAAGTTCATTTCATCTAATGAAGTAACACTACCCATCTTAGCCCAAACGCCTGAATTTGTATCCCATATCCAGGTTACACAACATGTAAAATAACCATTAACATCAAAGTAAGAAATACAAACATTAATAGTGTCATAGGGCTGACCATTATTCATATTATTAAAAATCTGATGTGAATTAGACATACTATCTACTCCTAAAACTGTTCCATCTGGAGCAGTAGTAATCCAAGAAGCAATATCCATGATGCTAAACGGTACTTCCGCCATTAAAATTGTTTGTGGTGAACCACCTGTACTAAAAAGAGTCATGGAATCACAAGCAACAAATTGTCCTGCTGAATAAGAATAATTAGCAGAATAGACACACCCATTAGCATCAGTAACATCACAATTTCCTGACATACTTAATGAAACAGTAATAGCTTGTGTAGTTTCACCAGTACTCCATAAATAAGTATATGGCGCTATTCCTCCAGTAATATTTGCAGTAAAAATGTTTGTGTTCTGAGCGATAGAAGCTACACCAGGACATGGCGCTCCACATCCTAATTGACAAGATAACAATGAAGTATATTGTCCTAATCCAGTTCCTGAGTCAACACAGCCTAATATTGTATTTGGCGCACAATCCCAAGAAGGTGTAGGAGTTCCTCCTGGAACTGACCAAACACTTCCATCCCAATATTGAAAAAAACAACACATTAAAGTGTCAACATAACCTACTGTATCGGTAAGTGTGTAGGATATACAAGTTGTAAGTGTATCATAATACGTTCCATTTGGGTTATAGTTGTATACCATATGTGTACAAGGACCACTAAAACAGCTATCTTCAGCTAACATATTTCCATCACCATAAGTTACAGCATACAAAGGTGCCATAGTAGGTAAACTATTTCCAGTTACTGGTATTGCTATTTCTAATTGATATTGTGAACCTGTTGTGTAAGTCATGTTTGGATCACATAAGGTTTGTGCTTGAGCAAATAAGATTGTCAAAGCTGCCATTGTTGTTAATAATAATTTTTTCATAATTTTGTTTTAAATTTAATAATTTATTTTAGATGCTTAAATCGATTTTAACAATGCAAAATTATGTAGTTTCTTGCAACTTACAATATCTTTTTAAATAACATCTTACGAATTCAAAAAACTTATAACAATTTTCATATCTAGTAATAGCCTTACATATTCAGATTAATATATCTATGGAAAAAATTCGAACTTAGGACCGTAAGGCCCACAAAAAATAAAACCCACTCAAATGAGTGGGTTTAATTATTTTAGAATTTATGAAAAATAATTTATTTTTATTTTTTTAGTTTATTTAATACTCTTTTCAAAATATTATCAAATCTCGGTTTTACAAACCAATTATGATTTGTATTTCCAATTCTTTGATTTACATTAGTGTTTATAACTGTACTTCTTGAGGCATTTATTGTCAATGATTGATTTGCAGATATAGAAATATTCCCTTCAGGGTAACCAAGAAATATTAACATTGGTTCATTGTAAGATGTATCCATACCGTATGACATTGTTAATGCAAGAATGTCAGACCCTGTGAATGTACAGGTAAACTCAGTTAATTCTCCATCGTCATTTATTATTGTCACTACATTATTTGAGTAGGAATATATACTTGTATCATCATCAGCATCAAAAATTGCTAGTCCATTATCAGTAAACTCCAAATTTCCGTCTATCCCAGCTTCTGCTGGCGTCGTTGTTTCAGTTCCAGAGTATGTCATTATCTCACCATCCAAATCATTTACTGTTTCTCCATCTATAATAGTTGTCATTGATGTGTCTATAGTAACAGAAGTAGGTGTCCACACACCTACAATTGAGGTAGAGTTATTATTATTGTTGTTGTTGCTTGAATTAGTTTCTTCATCTTCTTTCTTGCAAGCAGAAAATATTATGGATACTGCTAATAATGTGTAAAGTAATTTTTTCATTTTTCTTTTTATTTAGTTAATATTTCACAAAAATAAAGGATTTTAAATAAAGTATTATGCTAAGCATAATACTTTAAAATAGTTCGAACTTAGGACCGAGAGGCCCACCAAAAAGAAACCCACTCAATTGAGTGGGTTTTATTATTTTAGCATAATTTAAAGCCAAGAACATTTAAATATGACAGAATTTAAAAAACATATAGAAACCAATAAAAAAGCCTGGAATAAAAGAACTCCTATTCATATAAAATCTAACTTTTATAATAATGAAGAATTTAAGAAAGGTAAGACTTCATTAAAACCTATTGAACTTAATGCTATCGGAGATGTAAAAGGAAAGTCATTACTTCATCTACAATGTCACTTTGGTCAAGATAGTATTTCTTTTGCCAGAATGGGAGCTAAAGTAACTGGTGTAGATTTTTCAGATGCAGCAATAAATGAAGCTAAAAGAATAGCAGCAGAAATGAATATGCATGTTAACTTTATAGAAAGCAATGTTTTAGATTTAAAACTTAACAAAGAGTTTGATATAATTTTTAGCTCTTATGGAGTAATTGGATGGCTTCCTGATTTAGATAAATGGGCTGCAACCATTGCTACTCACCTAAAAAAAGGAGGACTGTTTCTATTAACTGAATTTCACCCTTTTTTAGATCTCATAAAAGATAATGGATACGACTATTTCTACGATCCTAAACCTGACATTGAAATTGAAAACGGTACTTATACTGATGGTGGTTCAGAATTAGTAACCAAAACATGTTGGTGGAACCATTCACTAACAAATATATTTTCCGCATTAGAATCTAACGGATTAAAACTAACACATTTTGAAGAATTTGATTATAGTCCATTCTTATTGGATGGAATGATTAAAAAGGAAAAAGGGAAATATGTTTTAGAAAAAAGAGAAAAGAATAGTACTCCTTATGTATTTAATCTAAAAGCTACTAAGAAATAAAAAAGTTCGAACTTAGGACCGTAAGGCCCACCAAAAAGAAACCCACTCATTTGAGTGGGTTTTATTAATTCTAATTAGAAGAATTTATTTTATAAAAAAAAGC